>NZ_CP045644.1:4129907-4761543 GCF_009498455.1 Variovorax paradoxus
CGCCAGCCAGCTCGACGCCGAGTCGGTCGCGTTCCAGACCTGCGCGGCCACCGACGATTTCCGCATCGGCCTCGATGCCTTCTTCGGCAAGAAGCCCGCGGCCTTTACCGGCTGCTGATCCCTTAAGTTTGACGGCATGCTAGTGCCGAGCCTTTCTGGTGCCTCCAGTCAGGAGGTTTGCTCCGTACTTGAACTACCACCGGCATTCGACTATTGGAGATCGGACTCGTGGATACTTGGGCGCGCTGCCACGAGCTGAGAGCGTGAAACTGACGATCACAGTGCCAGTCGAACTGAAGCGCAACTCGAGGCCTACGTTGAGGTGTACAGCCGCTTGCATGGGCCAGTCGATGCGGTGGCGCTGGTTCCGCACATGCTCTCCGCGTTCATTGCGCGGGATCGGGGTTCAAGGCCTGCCCGCAGCAGCGAATCTCGACACCGTGCCTCGAGAGAGCGTCAGTTTCCTATCGTCGAGACCGTGGCACCTTGAACTGAATGCGAAGGATCACAGGTGTGGGAAGCGACCGTAGCTCTGTTCTGACGTGTAGAGGTTTTCTGAGATAGCGGCAGGCGAACGGTATTTGGCATTGAAGCGATTTCTGAGCAGAGTTCCCGTTCTTCTGACTTTTGTCAGCGCCGAACCGCCGTCGAGAGACAGGGTGCGCAACTCGAAGCCAAAACTGCGGGCAGTCGGTGCAGGCGTTCTATGAAATAAAGCTGCCGTCCTGGTCGCGCAACTCCGATTGCAATTGCAGCCAGTCGGTCAGTTAAGCCTCGACCGGATGCTCGCGCGCGGTGGACATTGCCACGGCCGCGTGCGGTCCGCAATCACGTGAGAACGGAATGCCACAGGCCCGTATGCCCTTGGAAGTGGCCGGCTTCATCTCAGGCGTCATCACCCTTGAACCGCTTCAGCCCCTTGAAAATCAGCGGAGCAACCAGCGCAAGCAGTGCCAGCGCCAGCAGCGTGGCCGAGCCCGCATGCTTGAAGAACACCAGCCCGTCGCCCAGGCTGATCTGCAGTGCGCGCCGGAATTGGCTCTCCGCCATCGGCCCGAGGATGAGCCCGACGATCATCGGCGCCACTGGGTAGTCCCAGCAGCGCATGAGATAGCCGCAGATGCCGAATGTCACGAGCATCACCAACTCGACGGTGGATGGATTCGCAGCCAGCGTGCCCATCACAGCAAACACGAGAATGCCCGCATAGAGCCATGGCTGCGGCACCTTCAGCAGGCGCACCCACAGGCCGACGAGCGGCAGGTTCAGCACCAGCAGCATCAGGTTGCCGATGAAGAAGCTCGCGATCAGCCCCCAGACGAGATCGGCGTTGGTCACGAAGAGCAGCGGGCCCGGCACCAGCCCGTATTGCTGAAAGCCCGCAAGCATCATCGCGGCAGTGGCCGAGGTTGGAAGGCCCAGTGCCAGCAGTGGGACCAGCGTGCCCGTGGCGGCCGCGTTGTTGGCAGCCTCGGGTCCCGCCACGCCTTCGATTGCACCCTTGCCGAACTCCTCGGGCTTTACCGCCAACTTGCGCTCGAGCGTGTACGACAGCAGCGTCGGCACTTCGGCGCCGCCCGCGGGCAACGCACCGATCGGGAAACCCAAGCCAATGCCGCGCAGCCACGGCTTCCATGAGCGCTGCCAGTCTTCCTTCGTCATCCAGAGCGAACCGCGCACGGCCTCGATCTTTTCCTGCACGCCGGTGAAGCGCGAGGCGATGTAAAGCGTCTCGCCCATCGCGAACAGGCCGACGGCCAGTGTCGTGATGGACACGCCGTCCAGAAGGGCAGGGACGCCGAACGCCAGGCGCGACTGACCCGTGAGCTTGTCGATGCCGACGAGGCCGAGCACCAAGCCCAGCGCAAGGCTCGTGATCCCGCGCAACACCGAGTCACCGAAGGTGGCCGACACTGTGACAAAGGCCAGCACCATGAGCGCGAAGTAGTCCCACGGACCGAACTGCACCGCGAAGTCGACGAGCCACGGCGCGAGCACCGAGATGCCGATCGTCGCAATCAGCCCCGCGACGAAAGAGCCGATGGCCGCCGTGGACAACGCCGGACCGCCGCGCCCGGCCTTCGCCATTCGGTGCCCCTCGATGGCAGTGGCAATCGAGGCCGCCTCGCCGGGCGTGTTGAGCAGGATCGCAGTCGTCGAGCTGCCGTACATGCCGCCGAAATAGATGCCGGCAAACATGATGATGGAGCCCGTGGGATCCAGCTTGAAGGTGATGGGCAGCAGCAAGGCGACCGTCAGCGACGGGCTGATGCCGGGCAGGATGCCGACAAGCGTGCCCAGCAGCACCCCGATGCCGGCGAAGAGCAGGTTGCCGGGCTGGATGGCCACCAGCAGGCCTTGGCCCAATAGCGTGAAAACTTCCATGTGGCCCCTTCAGCCGAGAAACAGGCGCTCGAGCGGCCCAGCCGGCAACGACAGGGACAAGGCCCTGGTGAAGAAGGCAAACACGATGGCTGCGAGCAGAAAACCGATGGCGGGCGACTTGATGCGAATGGCTTGGCCGAAAGCTCGCGCGGTCGAAACAAAGAGCCAGGTCGAGCCGATGACGAATCCGCCGCCGAACTGCAGGATCAGGATCATCCCGATAAGCCCGCCGAGCACCCAGCCCAGCGCCGCGCGGTTGGTGAGCACGGCGCCGAGTTCCGACGTCTTCTTGCCGTGCAGCGCAGCGCGCATGCGCAAAGCCTTGGTGACGTGCGCAAGCCCGAGCACGACCAGCAGCAGCGCAACGATGCGCATCGCGGCCGTCGGCCCGACGCCGACCGCCTGCGCAGGCGCGATCAGCGTCACGTCGTAGCCGATGACCGCGGCCAGCCCGAACAGCACGGCGCCGACCGTGGCCGTCGCGTGCCAGCCCGGACCGTTGGTTTCCGAATCGCTCATTTCACGAGGCCGATGGAGCTCAGCACTTCCTTCACGCGTTGCTGATCGGACTTGAGGAACGCGGCGAAGGCGTCGGCGTCCAGATAGGCGTCGTCCCAGCCGCGGGCCTTCGAAATCTTGGCCCATTCGGGCGACTTGAGCGCCTTGTTGACGGCTGCCACCAATGCGGCCTTCTGCGGTTCGCTGATCGCAGGACCTGCAACGACGCCGCGCCAGTTCACGAGTTCGACATCGATGCCTTGCTCCTTGAGCGTGGGCACGTCGACGCCTTCGATCCGCTTGGCCGTCGACACGCCGAGCGCGCGCAGCTTGCCGGCCTTGATCTGGCTCTCGAACTCGTTGTAGCCGGACACGCCCGCGGTCACGCGGCCGCCCAGCATTTCGGCCAGTGCTTCGCCGCCGCCTGAGAAGGGCACATAGTTCAGTTTTGCCGCGTCGCCGGCCTGCTTGGCGATGAGGCCGGCCAGAATGTGGTCCGCACCGCCGGCCGAGCCGCCGGCCCAGACGACCTTGGACGTGTCCGCCTTCACGGCCGCGGCAAGATCCTTCAGCGTTTTGTGCGGCGAGTTCGCAGGTACGACCACCACCAGCGGGTCGCCGGTCATGCGGGCGATCGGCGTGACGGCATCCAGGCCGACCGGCGCCTTGTTGGTGAGCACGGCGCCCACCATCGTGATGCCCATCACCATCAACTGGTTGCCATCGCCCTTTGCGTTGTTCACGAACTGAGCCAGGCCGACCGTGCCGCCCGCGCCCGGCACGTTGACGACCTGCACGTTCTTTGCCGCGCCCGTGGCGGTGAGCACCTGCTGCAGCGAGCGCGAGGCGCTGTCCCAGCCGCCGCCCGGGCCTGCGGGCGCAATGATCTTGAGGTCGAGGGACGCCTGCGCCACGGCGGGCGCTGCCGCAAGGCCGAACAGCATGGCCACGGAGGCGGCGAGTAGGGCGCGGCGATTCGATGTGGACGAGAGTTTCATGAAGGTCTCCTGTAGATTTGGTAAAGGGCTATTCCGCGACGATCCTTGCGCTGTCGACGATGCGCGCGTACTTGACCGATTCGGTCTTGATGAAGTCGCGGAACTGGGCTTGCGAGAGCGGCATGGGCTCGCCGCCTTGCTCGCGCAATCGCTTGATCAACTCGGGGTCGCGCAGGGCGGCGGTCACTGCCTCGTTGAGCTTTGCCTGCACGGCGGGCGGCGTTTTCGCAGGCGCGAAAAGACCGAACCAGTTGTCCAGGTCGTATGAGGCCGTGAGCGTGAACTCGGCGATTGCCGGAATGTCCGGCGCAAAGCCCGCGCGCCTGGCCGACGTCACCGCCAGTGCTTTGACCCGGCCGCCCTTGATGAAGGGGGTCGCCCCGGCCAGGCTCACGAAGGTGATGTCGACATTGCCCGACGCCACGTCGACCAGCTGGTTCGACGCGCCCTTGTACGGCACGTGCTGCATCTGGATGCCGGCCAGCGATTGGAGCAGTTCGCCGTTCAGATGCTGCGGGTTGCCGACGCCGCTCGTGGCATAGGTCACCTTGCCCGGGTTCTTCTTTGCGTACGCCACGAGCTCGGGCAGATCCTTTGCCGGGAACGATGGATTCGCGACCAGTACATTCGGCACCCGCGTGACGGCAGTGATCGGCGCCAGGTCTTTCTCAGGCGAATACTGCATCTTTGCCTTGTAGACCAGCGGATTGATGGCGGTCTCGCCGGCCGAACCCAGCAGCAGCGTGTAGCCGTCGGGCGCGGCCTTTGCCACGAAGGCTGCGCCGAGCATGCCGCTGGCGCCGGGCCTGTTGTCCACGACCACCGATTGTTTGAGCGACACGCGCAGCTTCTCTGCCAGCAGGCGCGCCATCGCGTCGACGCCGCCGCCGGCAGAGAAGGGAACCACGATGGTGACGGGCCGCGTGGGGTAGTCCTGCGCAAGCGCGGACAGCGGGAGGACGGCGAAGGCCGCGGTGGCGCACAGCAGCGCCCGGCGTTGAATCGAATGCATCTGGGTTCCTTGGTGTCGAAGAGGTGCTGCGCGCTGGTGGCGGTTCATGCGGAGAAGACCATGCAGACCGGGCTGCCTGATCTGGCCGACGCGCCAGTGGGCGCGAGCGTTCCGGCCACGGGATCGACGGCCAGCGTCACGATGGAGTCGCTGTCCTCGTTGAGCGCGAACATGAAGCGGCCGTCCGGCGTGAGCGTGAAGAACCGCGGCGTCCTGCCCTGGGTGGGCGCGGCTTCGATGAACGTCAACGCACCGGTGGCGGCATCGATGCGGAACACGGCGATGCTGTCGCAGCCGCGGTTGGAGGCATACAGGAAGCGTCCCTGCGCGTCGATCTGAAGTTCGGAAGCGCGGCTGTTGCCGGTGAAGCTCTGCGGCAGCGCCGACACGATCTGGAACGGCGTGAGCGCCCCGGTCTCGGGTGCGACGTGGTAGGCCGTCACCGTCGAGTCGAGTTCGTTGACCACGTAGGTGAACGGCGCATCGGGGTGGAACGACAGGTGGCGCGGCCCCGCCGTTTCGCGCGTTGCCGCAAACGGCACCAGTGCCGGCGTCAGTCGGCCTTCCTCGAAGCGGAAGCTGAACACCCGGTCCAGCCCCTTGTCCGGCACGAAGACGAAACGGCCGGTCGGGTCGAAGGGATTGAAGTGCGGCTTTGCCTGCTTCTGCTCCACCCGGTGCGGCCCCACCGGGCCTTCCAGCGTCAGGAGTTGCGTCAGTTCACCCAAGGCGCCATCGGCGTTCACGGGCAGCACTGCCAGGCTGGCGCCAATGTGGTTGGACACCAGCATGAAGCGGCCGGTCGGGTCCAGTGCCAGGTGCACCGGGTTCTTGCCCTGCGTGCTTTGGCGGTTGATGAAGCTCAGGAGGCCGGTGCTCCGGTCGACCCTGAAGGCGCTGACTTCGCTCTCGTCGCCATGCACGGTGTAGAGGAACTCGCCCGTGGCGTTCAGCGCAAGAAAGGAAGGGTTGACGAGGTCTCCAGCGATGTCGACCAGCTCCAGCGTTCCATGCGCGGCGTCGACCTTGAAGATGCTGATGCCGTCGCCCCGCGCATTGCGCTCCCGGGTGGTTCGGCTGCCGACGTAGGCGTACATGGAGGTTCTCTGGGAGGAAGAAGGAAGGCTGCGGGTTTGCACTGAATTGCATTTTATAAACAATAAATGCAAAATTGGCTCATGGAAAACACTGAGACGTCCTGCATGCGGCTTGTCGTGGCCGGGCAGGAGTACCTCGCCGTCGATCTGCCGGCGCTGTGCAAAGACAAGCGGAATCGCCTTCCTGTCGTCCTGCGGCTGTTGATGGAAAACGTCGCACGCAACATGCAAGGCGCCGAGAAGGAAGCCGCGCTGGCGGCGCTTCTTGCGTGGACCGACACGGGCAGCAGCGAGGCGGAGATCGCCTTTCAGCCGGGGCGCGTGCTCATGCACGACACCACGAGCACGCCTGCGCTGGTGGACCTTGCCGCCATGCGCAGCACGCTGGCCGAAGCCGGCGTGGACCCGTCCGTGCTGAACGCGAGCCTGCCGGTGGACGTGTCGGTGGACCACTCGCTGGCTGTCGAGGCCTTCGCGCGCAAGGACGCGCCCGAACTCAACATGGCCTTCGAGATCCGGCGCAATGCCGAGCGCTATTCCTTCCTGCGCTGGGCCTCGAAGGTGCTGCGGGGCGTGCGCATCCACCCGCCCGGCACAGGCATCATGCACACCATCAACCTGGAGCAGCTGGCGACCGTGGTCGCGGTGGAGGAGGGCGATGGCGCACGCTGGCTGGTGCCCGACATGATGATTGGCACCGACAGCCACACGCCCATGGTCAACGGCATCGGTGTGCTGGGCTGGGGCGTGGGCGGGCTGGAGGCGCAGACCGTGATGTTCGGCATGCCGACGATGCTGCGCATTCCCGACGTGGTTGGCGTGCGGCTCACCGGCGCCTTGCGCCCCGGCGTGCTGGCGACGGATCTGGCGCTGACCGTGACGCAGCGCCTGCGGGCCATCGGCGTGTCTGGCGAGTTCGTCGAGTTCTTCGGTCCCGGCGTTTCGATGCTCACTGCCGGCGAGCGCAGCGTGGTGGCCAACATGGCGCCGGAGTACGGTGCGACCACGGGCTTCTTTCCGGTCGATGGACACACGCTCGACTACCTGCGGCAAACGGGGCGGACCGCGGCCCACATCGAACGCGTCGAAACGTACAGCCGCGCGGCAGGCCTTTGGTTCGATCCCGCGGCGGAACCGACGTACACGCGAGCCATCCACATCGAGCTCGACGCGATCGACATGCACATCGCGGGTCCGCGCCGTCCGCAGGATCTGCTGGGCTTCGGTGACAGCGCATCGGCCCTGGCCTCGCTCGGCTTCCAGCCCAAGACCGCCGACGCGCAGATGCCGCGCTACCCGGTGGCCATCGCGGCCATCACGAGTTGCACCAACACCTCGGACCCGCGCCTGTTGATCGCGGCCGGCCTGGTCGCCCGCAAGGCCAGGGCACTCGGCCTGAAGGCGCCGGCCTGGGTCAAGACCTCGCTCGGCCCGGGGTCAGCCGCCGCGGCGGCCTACTTGGCGCGTGCCGGCCTCACCGAGGACCTGTCGGCCGTCGGCTTCAACATCGTCGGCTACGGCTGCACGACATGCATCGGCAACTCCGGTCCACTGCCGCAGGCCATTCAGAAGGCGGTGGCCAGGGGGGCGGTCCATCCTGTCGCCGTGCTCTCGGGCAACCGGAATTTTCCGGGGCGTGTGCATCCCGATCTCGACCTTGGCTTCCTGATGTCGCCGCCCCTCGTTATTGCCTTTGCGCTTGCAGGCGACGCGGAGCGCGACCTGCGCGTGGATCCAGTGCAGGTGACTGCCAGCGGCAAAAAAATCTACCTGCGAGATCTGTGGCCTTCGCGCGAGGAGATCGATGCCGCGCTGATGCAGTCGCAGGACCCATCGGACTATCCGCGTGCCTTTGCGATGGCCACCGCCAATCCGCTCTGGCATGAACTCGCCGCACCCGACGCCGAGCTGTACCCCTGGAACCCGGCATCGACCGCGCTGCGCCGCCCGCCGTTCGCCGACCTGTCGGAAGGCAGCATGCTTGGCCGCTACAGCGCGTTCCCACTGCTCGTGGTGGAGGACGACATCACGACCGACCACATCTCGCCGGCCAGCGCGATTCCCAAGGACAGCCTGGTCGCCGACTTCCTCGTGGCGAGCGGCGACGACCGCGACGACCTGAACGTCTTCGCCTCGCGCCGCGGCAACTGGGAGGTGATGGTGCGTGCCGCCTTCCACAGCAAGACGCTGAAGAACTTGCTGGCGCCCGGCGCCCCCGTGGCCCATACGCTGCACGTGCCCAGCGGCGAGGTGGTGCCGCTCTGGGAGGCCGCGCAGCGCTACCGGGCATCGGGCGACTCGGTCGTGCTGGTGGCTGGCGAGCGCTACGGCACGGGCTCGTCGCGCGACTGGGCCGCCAAGGGACAGCGTTTGCTGGGCATCCGCGCGGTGCTGGCCAACAGCTTCGAGCGCATCCACCGCTCGAACCTCATCGGCATGGGTGTGCTGCCGCTGCGCATGCCCGCGGGCATGACGCCGGCCACGCTCGACTTGCAGCCCGGCGACCGCATCGAGATCGACGCACAGCCGGAAGGCATCCATCCGCGCGGGGCGATCGGCGTCGCGCTGCATCGGCTCGACGGCCGTGCGGAGCATTTCAATGCCGTAGTGGCGGTCGAGACGCAACTGGAAGTCGATTTGCTCCGGGCCGGAGGCGTCATCCCGTCGACCCTGCGCAAGATGATGGAGAAGCATGGCACCGCCGCAGACAGGGCCATCTGAGCCCGCCGGATTCGCGGGAAAATCCGGCCCCATGCGGACCGATCAATCCATTCCCTCGCAGATCCTCGATCTGATCCAGGCCGACGCCATGCCGGCGGGCACCCATCTGCCCGCGCAGCTCCTGGCCGACCGCCTCCGGGTGTCGCGCTCGCCGGTCAACGAAGCCCTTTCGCTTCTTGCCGAAAAGGGCGTGCTCATGCGACAGCCGAACCGCGGCTACTTCCTGGTGAAGCCGATCGAGAACGAGGCGAGGGCGCTGGCAGGCAAGCTGGGCCTCGAAGAGTCCGACGTGGTGACGGATGTCTACTTCCGCATCGCCGACGACCGGCTGAGGGGGCTCCTTCCCGACGAGTTTTCTGAAGCGCTCCTCAAGCAACGCTACGGCCTGACACCGGTGCAGTTGAACGGCGTGCTCGGGCGCATCGCCAACGAAGGCTGGGCCGAGAAGAAGCCGGGCTACGGTTGGGTGTTCTCGTCGATGCTGACCACGGCCGACAGCCTGCTGCAGTCGTATCGCCTGCGCCTTGCGCTGGAACCTGCCGCTCTGCTGGAGCCGAACTACCACCTGCCGCCCCAGGTGATCGCGCGCTGCCGCGCGGCGGAAAAGCACCTGCTCGAAGGCGGCATCGAAACAGACACCGCCGATCATCTGCACGACCGTGGCGTGCGGTTCCATGAATCGCTGGTCGAGGGCTCGGGCAACGCGTTCTTCATCGACACCATTCGCCGCGTCAATCGCGTGCGCCGGCTGCTGTCGTACCGCTCGATGCAGGACCGCAGCCGATACAAGGAGCATTGCCAGCAGCATCTGCACCTGCTCGATCTGCTCGAGCGCGGCCGCAACGACGAGGCGTCGAAGGCCATGCACCAGCACCTTTCCAGCACGCTGCGCAATCTCGCCAAGATCAGCAGCATCCTCAAGACCTAGCTCCATGACCATCGATTCCGCCATCGTCCGGGCGTTCGCTCCCACCGGTGCATTGCGCGCTTCCATCAACCTGGGGAACCCGATCCTCGCCCATGCGGACAAGGCAACTGGCGCGCCCGCCGGCGTCTCGGTGGACCTGGCACGCGCCTTCGCCGAGCGCCTTGGCGTCGCGCTGGAACTGGTGGTCTTCGATGCTGCGGGAAAGTCGGTCGACGCGGTGGCCAACGAGCAGGCCGACATCGGCTTCTTTGCGATCGATCCTGTGCGCGGCGCGCAGATCGCGTTCACCGAAGCGTATGTGCTGATCGAGGGCAGCTATCTCGTTCGAGAGGATTCGCCCTTGCAGCACAACGACGAGGTCGACCGCTCAGGGACCATGGTGGCGGTTGGCAAGGGAAGCGCCTACGACCTCTACCTGACGCGCGAACTCAAGCATGCGCAAATCGTGCGGGCGCCGACTTCGCCCACCGTCGTGCAGACCTTCCTTGAACAGAACCTGGACGTGGCTGCTGGCGTGAAGCAGCAACTTGAAGCAGACAGCCGCACCCACGCAGGGCTTCGTCTGTTGTCAGGCCGCTTCATGGTGATCCGCCAAGCCGTGGGAACACCCAAGTCGCGGGGCATGAATGCTGCGAAGACACTGTGCAATTTCGTCGACGAGATGAAGACCACCGGCTTTGTCGCTCGTGCATTGGAGAAGCATGGCGTCCAAGGAGCATCGGTTGCGCTGGACAGGGCTTCCGACTAGAAAGCTCGCACGCTCTTCAGGAGGCATCCATCATGCATCCCAGATCCATTGCGGTGAATTCAGTACGTGGGCCGTCCCTTGGGCACTACTTACAGTCGTTTGGAAAACGAAGATGAAATTCGCAAAAACTGCTTCAGAGTGGCTCGAAGGCACGGCCTGGATAAGCAATTTAACACCGATAGCACGCGACAGAGTGCTCGCGGATTGCTACGAGCACGTCTATAAAAACAAAGAGTATGTCGTCAGATTGAAGGATCCAAGCCTGACGTGGATCGGCGTAATCGACGGCCTCCTGAAGGTTTCAAGCGTTACCAACGAAGGTAGGACGGTGATCTTCACTGCAGTGCCTGCAGGTTCGTGGGTCGGCGAAGGTTCGGTGATCAAAAGAGAGCCTCGCCGTTACGAGCTGATCGCCATTCGCGAAACACGGGTACTTCACATGCCGAGGTCCACTTTTATGTGGCTACTGGAGACAAGTTACGATTTCTGCCGCCACATTATTGATCACTTAAACGAGCGAACAGGCCAGTTCATTGCGATGATTGAGTCGAGCCGGATCTCTGATCCGACGGCAAAGGTGGCAGCAGCCATTTGCAATCTCTACAACCCGGTGCTCTACCCGATGAAGGGAGCGCTGTTGAACATTTCTCAAGCTGAGCTCGGCGAGATCGCCGGTTGTTCAAGGGCCACCATAAACACAGTTTTGCAGCGATTGAAGAGGGCAGGCTTGGTACACCCTGAATACGGTGGCATCTTGGTCCTGAATGTTGAAGAACTGCGCGACCTAGCCTTTCGTGAGCCTTCGAAAAAAGGAGGGGATGGATCTTGTTCCGGGTAAACACCACAACGGAATGTAGACCGGTAGACATTTGTGAACCGATGCTGTCATGAGAATCGAGGTCCGCTAGCTGGCGGCGGGCCCCGGGGGCCAGGATTAGTTCATATCTTATGCAGGAGACATCATGAAATTGACACGCATAGCGCTTTCCGCAGTTGGTGGGTCGATCGCATCGCTCTTAGTGGCTTGCGGCGGCGGCGGCGACCGCGGCCTTTACGCTCTAGTGTCGCCCTCCGCCACGCCTCCAGCGCAGCCGCCTGCTCCCGCCCCCTCGACAGCATCAGCCAAGTGTGATCAAAAAGGATTGCAGGAAGCTCTCGTTGGCGTTGAAGGAGATATCTCGATTGAGGGCGCCTCCATCTCCACGGCAGCTCCAGGGAGCACTGCTCTGCTACCCGAGTTTTGTCGAGTTGTAGGGGTAGCCAAGCCCACTGCCGACTCCCACATAAACTTCGAGGTTTGGGTTCCGACGTCCACGTGGAACCGCAAATACCTATCGAGCTCCGAGGGAGGCTTTGCGGGAGCTCTCACCTACGCGTCGATGGCTTCACACCTGAAGCGCGGCTACGCGACTGCAGGGACCGACACAGGTCACAGTGCGAGGGAGGCGTATTGGATGGTCGATCATCCTGAACGTGTCACCGACTATGGCTATCGCGGCAAACACCTCCAGACCGTCGCTGCGAAAGCAGTTGCGAAGGCGATCTACGGCCAGGCGCCAGACTACTCCTATTTTGCGGGTTGCTCCAACGGCGGCCGCCAGGGCCGCATGGAGTTGCAGCGCTATCCCGATGACTACGATGGCTACGTCATCGGTGCACCTGCCAACAACTGGACGGGACAGACAACGTACTGGATGTGGATGAATCAGGCCTTCGCCGACCCAGCAAGTGCTATCCCTGACGAGAAGCTGCCTGCCATCGACGCTGCCACGCAGGCGCAATGTGATGCACTCGACGGAGTGACGGATGGTGTGATTACCAACCCAAAGGCCTGCAAATTCGATGTAGATGCACTCGCCTGCGCGCCTGGGCAGGACGACAACTCCTGTCTTACCACACCTCAGGTTACTGCCTTGAAGAAGATCTACGAAGGTCCGCGCGACTCTTCCGGGAATCAACTCTTCCCGCCTGTCGAGCCAGGCGCAGAGGCAGCCAAGTATGGGTGGTCGCCGCTAGTCAACTTCGCCGGATTTGTTACGAACCCCGCTGGCGCGCGTTCTAGCTTGGGAACTCGCACTGTCGGTGGCATGCTCTACAACAAGAAAGACTACGACCCGCTGCAGTTCAATTTCGATACCGACCCGCTGATCCTGACCAACGCCCTAGGAGAGAAGCTGAACGCAGTCAATCCCGACTTGCGGGTTCAAAAGGCAAAAGGGATCAAGGTCCTCGAATACCACGGGTGGAACGATCCGGCGCTCTCTCCAGGCGAGACTATCAAGTACTACAACCAAGTGGTGTCGGTGATCGGTGGCCTTGCACAGACCCAGGAATTTTATCGACTCTACATGGTGCCAGGAATGGCGCATTGCGGTTCGGGGCCGGGTCCAAATTCGTTCGGGGCCGATCAGTACGATCCGTCGGCCACTCCGAAAGAGGACATGATTCAAGCTCTTGAACAGTGGGTGGAGAAAGGAGTCGCTCCCGGCTCCTTGATAGCTACGAAATTTTTGAATGACGACCCCGCCCAGGCTGTAGTCAGTCGACGGCCGCTGTGCGTGTTTCCACAGGAGCAAACCTACATAGGGGGAGATCCGAGCGTGCCTGAGAGCTTTGCCTGCCAGTAGCAGTGCTGGGCTAGTATTTTGTCGATCCAAGGCCTCGGATGAGCTGCAACGCGAGGCAGGCTTCCATCAAGGGGGAGGCTGTAGCCTGGTCTTGTTGCGTCGTCATGCTCACGTGATCTCCGAGTGCGGTCTCGGAATGGACGACGGCGGGTCTGGGAACGGCTCTGTGCTGGCCCATGCTCGCCTTCGTTCCCGGCGGACAAGCAGCGTCACCAGCGAATGATCGAACTTCGCCACCTTCGCTATTTTGTCGCCGCGGCGGAGGAACTGAACTTCCGTCGCGCTGCCGAGCGTGTCCACATTGACCAGACGCCACTTTCCAGAACCGTCCGCGACCTCGAGGACAAGCTGGGCGTTAGGCTCTTCATCCGGGCGCCTCGCAGGCTGCAACTGACCCCGGCCGGCGCGAAGTTGCTAGAACATGCGCGCCGGTTGCTTCTGAACTTGGAGCGAACCAAACGCGTTGTGCGTGCCACGGACGCTCGCTGCCGTGAGCCGCTTCGCCTCGGTGTGGACGAGAGCACGGCGCAACCGAAGCTGGCGGACTGTCTCTCGCGCTGGTGCGCCGTCGCTCCCGAGATTCCAGTCGACCTCACGGAGTTGCGTGCCGCGGAGCTACTTGGCGCGTTGCGGGCTGAGGAGGTGGATGCCGTCCTTTCCTTTGGGCTGGTGGAGGACGAGGACATTGCCCAGGTGCCTGCCTGGACGAGTCCCATCGTGGCGATCGTTCCGTTGGCACACGAACTCGCCAGGCGGGAAGCCGTGTCCCTCGACGAGCTCTATGCTTTTCCGGTCATCTACGTGGATGCGACCTGTCACCCTGGACTGTGCCGGCAGATGGGGGCCATACTGCAAGAGCGTTCGCTGTCGCCAACGATCGTTGGCCGGGCGTATACCCTTGCCGGCTGCCTGACACGCGTGGCTGCAGGGCTGGGCGTGGCGGTGGCCGATGCGGACCAGATGCAGGCGGTCCGCCGGCCCAACGTGGTGGTCCTCCCGTTGACGGAGAAGCTCCACTTCACCACCTATGTATTGCACAAGCGCCGATCCAGTGTCTCGGCCGAGGTGCTGAAGAGATTCCTTGCCCACGTCACCACTTCGTATTGATCGTTACCGTGGTGGACTTTGACGCGAACCATGTCGCGCCATCGGCGTTGGACAGCCAGGATTCTGACTGAGATGCTCTGACCGGGACGGTCTGGAGCTTCCGCCTTCTGGCGATCTGCCACCTACGCCAGCCTGCGCCGCGCCACGCCTCCATGGGTACCCCGCACGGTGGCTTGATTCCAGACTTGCGCCTGCGTGCCGCGGTGGCGCGCGAGTTGGAACGCAAGTGCTTTGGAGGTGGCTCATGCCGACGTCAGCGACCGGCATCCTGTTCGGACAGATCATTGCGGTGCTGGGCGTCGCGCTCGGCGGCCTGTGGACAGCGACGCAGTGGACGGCGCATGCGCTGGGCTACCAGCTGCGGCTCGGCGTGGCATGGTTCGACATCGCGGGCGTTCCGGTCTACCCGCCGTGGAAGCTGTTCGAGTGGTGGTACTTCTACGATGCCTATGCCCCGCGGATCTTCGAGCGTGCCGGGACGATGGCCGCGTCGAGCGGTATGGCTGCCACGACGGCGGCGATCGCGATGGCGGTGTGGCGTGCGCGCCTGGCGAGGCAGGTCACGACCTATGGCTCTGCCCGGTGGGCCGGCATTGAGGAAGTCGCCGAGGCTGGGTTGACGAAGCCCGCGGGCCTCTTCCTCGGCCGGCTCGGGCCGAGGGATGGACGCTACCTGCGCCATAACGGCCCCGAGCATGTGATGGCCTTCGCGCCCACACGTTCAGGCAAGGGGGTTGGCCTCGTGGTGCCCACGCTGCTCTCCTGGCCCGGCTCGGCCGTGATCCACGATATCAAGGGCGAGAACTGGAATCTCACGGCGGGCTGGCGCGCGCGCTTCTCGCACTGTCTGCTGTTCAACCCGACTGACGTGCGCTCGGCTGCCTACAACCCGCTGCTCGAAGTGCGCCGCGGCGCCCACGAGGTGCGCGACGTGCAGAACATCGCCGACATCCTGGTCGACCCCGAAGGCGCGCTCGAGCGACGCAACCACTGGGAGAAGACCAGCCATGCGCTGCTGGTCGGCGCGATCCTCCACGTGCTGTACGCCGGCGAAGACAAGACGCTGCGCGGCGTGGCCAACTTCCTGTCCGATCCGGCATGTTCCTTCGAGGTCACGCTGCACCGGATGATGACGACGCGGCACCTGGGCCAGGACATCCATCCTGTCGTTGCCTCGGCCGCACGCGAGGTGCTCAACAAGAGCGACAACGAGCGCTCCGGGGTGCTGTCCACTGCGATGAGCTTCCTTGGCTTGTACCGCGACCCGACGGTGGCCGAAGTCACGTCGCGCTGCGACTGGCGTATCGCCGACCTGATCTCGGCCGAACACCCGGTGTCGCTGTATCTCGTGGTGCCGCCCTCGGACATCAGCCGCACCAAGCCGCTGATCCGGCTGATCCTCAATCAGATCGGCCGGCGCCTGACCGAATCGCTGGACGGTTCGGATGGCATCGCGCGACTCCACAAGCTGCTGTTGATGCTCGATGAGTTTCCGGCACTGGGCCGGCTGGACTTTTTTGAGTCGGCGCTGGCGTTCATGGCCGGGTACGAGCTTCGCGCCTTCCTGATCGCGCAGTCTCTCAATCAGGTCGACAAGGCCTATGGCCCGAATCACTCGATCCTCGACAACTGCCATGTGCGCATCGCGTTCGCCACCAACGACGAGCGCACGGCCAAGCGCATCTCGGAAGCGCTGGGGACGGCCACCGAGCTGCGCGCGCAGCGCAACTACGCGGGACACCGGCTCGCGCCGTGGCTGGGCCATCTGATGGTCTCGCGCCAGGAGACGGCGCGGCCGCTGCTCACGCCGGGTGAGGTGATGCAGCTGCCGCCCGATGACGCCGTGGTGATGGTCTCGGGCCATCCGCCGATCAAGGCCAGGAAGCTGCGCTACTACCAGGACCGCAACTTCACGCGGCGCGTGCTGGCACCACCGGCGCTGGCTACGGGCTTTTACACCGATCGTCCCGCGACACGGCCCGACGACTGGAGCGGACTGGCGCCGCTGACCGCGTCCGAGGCTTTGTCATCAGCCGATGCGGGTGGCTCTGTCGACGAGGGCGGCCACCAACTCAAGCCCGAACTGGAGATCCTGCGCGACTCGCCGGTATCGCCGAACGACGACAGTCTGCTGGTGCTTGATGACGAGGACGATGTGCCCCTGCGTCCGCGCGACGTGGACCGTCAGCTCACGCGTACCGCGCGCCTCGCGGCGCTCGACCCCGATGACGGGATCGCGCTATGAGCCGGACCCGCCTGAATATCTTCATCGAGCCAGAGCACGCCAAACGGCTGGATCGGCTGGCGGTGCACAAGGGTGTGTCGAAGTCGGCCGTGATTGCGGCTGCGCTCGCTTCGTTCCTGTCGCCAGATAGCGGCGACCAGCGCGAGGCGGCGATTGCCAAGCGCCTGGACCGGCTCTCGCGCCAGTTCGAGCGGCTCGAGCGCGATCAGAACATCCTGATCGAAACGGTGGCGCTCTATGTCCGCTACTTCCTCACCGTCTCGATCCCGGTGCCCGAAGGCCAGCAGGAAGCCGCCCGCGCGCAGGGGCGGGCCCGCTTCGCCCAGTTCATCGAGCAACTCGGGCGGCACCTGCAGCGCGGGCGCAGCCTGGTGCGAGAGGTCCACGAGGAGATCGAGACGGAGGCAGCGCCAATGCATGCAGGGCAGGTTGAACCGGAGGAGGCCGCTGATGGTCCAGCCGTCTGATCATTCTTCCGGATCATCGCCAGGCGCCGCGGACAGCGCCGTGGCCCGGCGCATCCGCATGCTGCGGACGGCCATGGGGCCGGAGATCGCGGCGGCCCTCGCGGATCCCGAGGTCGTGGAGGTGCTGCTCAACCCCGATGGCTCGCTGTGGGTGGACCGGCTCGGCAGCGGCCGCGCGCCGACCGGCGTGGCGCTGCCGCCGCCCATGGCCGAACGCATCATCCGCCTCGTCGCCGCGCACGTGCGCGCCGAGGTGCATGCCGGCATGCCGATCCTCTCGGCCGAGCTGCCCGAGACCGGCGAGCGATTCCTGGGCGTGCTGCCGCCGGTGGTGCGCGCCCCGTCGTTTGCGATCCGCAAGCGGGCGTTGCGCATCATGAATCTTGTGCAGTACGTGGCCGATGGGATCTTGACCGAGGACCAGGCCGCGTTCCTGCGGCAGGCCGTGCGCGAGCGCCTGAACATCGTCGTGGCCGGCGGCACCAGCACGGGCAAGACGACCCTGGCGAACGCGCTGCTCGACGAGATCGCCGAGACGCGCGACCGGGTGCTGATCCTCGAGGACACGGTCGAACTGCAATGCCGGTCCGACGACCACGTGAGCCTACGCACCGAACCGGGCGTGACCACCATGGCCGATCTGGTGCGCGCCACCCTGCGGCTGCGGCCCGACCGCATCGTGGTCGGCGAGGTGCGCGGCGCCGAGGCGCTGGACCTGCTCAAGGCCTGGGGCACCGGGCACCCAGGTGGCATTGCCACCGTGCACGCCGGCTCCGCGCTCGGCGCGCTCACGCGGCTGGAGCAACTGGTGCAGGAAGTCTCGGTGACCGTGCCGCGCGCCCTGATCGCCGAAGCGGTCCACGTCATCGTCTTCATCGCCGGGCGCGGCCACGCCCGGCGGGTGCGCGAGATCGCGCGCGTCGTCGGTCACGACAGCGAGGGCTACCAGCTCGATACCTCAGCGGTGCCTGGTTTCCCGTTGCTCTCTTCATCTCGTCCTGCCCCTTCAACCCCGTCGTCTTCTGGAGAACCGTCATGACGATTTCACGCAGTTCCGCAAAACCGCTGCTGCACGCGGCCGTTGCGGCAGCGCTCTTGCTGGCTGTCGCGCTGCCCGCGAAGGCGGCCGGTTCCAACATGCCCTGGGAGGCGCCGCTGCAGTCGATCCTCGATTCCATCCAGGGGCCCGTGGCCAAGATCGTGGCAGTGATCATCATCATCGTGACCGGCCTGACGCTGGCCTTCGGCGACACCAGTGGCGGCTTTCGCCGACTGATCCAGATCGTGTTCGGCCTGTCGATCGCGTTTGCCGCCTCCAGCTTCTTCCTGACCTTCTTCAGCTTCTCGGGCGGGGCGGTACTGGGATGATTCACGCTCACCCCCAGTCTCCCCGCACTTCGTGTCGGTCCGCCAACCCCCGACCGGGGGCAACACCAGCGGCCCGGCAAAGCCGGTTCCGCGGTGTTCCGCGGACTGGCTGGCTGTCGCTTGTCCCGGAGCCGCTCCAATGAACACGCAAGCCGCTTCTTCGCCTGGCTTCGAGATTCCGCTGCACCGGTCCCTCACCGAGCCGATCCTGCTGGGCGGCGCGCCGCGCACCGTGGCGATCGCCAACGGCACGCTGGCCGCCGCGGTCGGTCTCGGACTTCAGCTCTGGCTGCCCGGCATCGCGCTCTGGATCGTCGGCCACGCGCTGGCCGTCTGGGGTGCGCGCCTGGACCCGCAGTTCATGCAGGTCTTCGCGCGGCACATCAAGCAGCGACCGCTGCTGGATGTGTGATGTGGAGAGGGGAGACGTCATGCTGAATCTCGCCGAATACCGCAAACGCCCGGCGCTGCTGGCCGACTGGCTGCCCTGGGCCGGGCTGGTCGCCCCTGGGGTCGTCCTCAACAAGGACGGATCGTTCCAGCGCACGGCGCGGTTTCGTGGGCCGGACCTGGACAGCGCCACGCAGGGCGAACTCGTCGCGACCTCCGCACGGCTGAACAACGCGCTGCGCCGGCTCGGCTCGGGCTGGGCGCTGTTTGTGGAGGCCGAGCGGCGCGAGGCGGCCGGCTATCCCGAGTCGTCGTTCCCCGAGGCGCTGTCCTGGCTGGTCGACGAGGAGCGCCGCGCGGCGTTCGAGGAGGACGCCAGCCACTTCGAGAGCCGCTATCACCTGACCTTGCTGTACCTGCCGCCCGAGGAGTCGAAGGCGCGCGCCGCGGGGCTGCTCTATGAGCGCGCTGGGACAGACGTCCAGGATGGATCGGGTGCGTCGGACGGGTCGGACTGGAAGGGGCGGCTGGAAGCCTTCGTTGCCGAGACCGAGCGTTTCCTCGGCCTGCTCGAAGGCGTGATGCCGGAGATCGAATGGCTCGACGATGCGCAGACCTTGACCCACCTGCACGGCTGCGTCTCCACGCGCCGGCATGCGGTCGCTGCGCCCGAGGTGCCGATGCACCTCGACGCGCTGCTGGCCGACGAGCCGCTGACGGGCGGCCTTGCGCCGATGCTCGGCCGCCTTCACTTGCGCGTGCTGTCGATTCGGGGCTTTCCGACCTCGACCTGGCCGGGGCTGCTGGACGACCTGAACCGCCTGGGCTTTGCCTATCGCTGGAGCACGCGCTTCCTGTGCCTGGACAAGGCCGAGGCCGAGAGGGAACTGGTGCGCTTGCGCCGACAGTGGTTCGCCAAGCGCAAGAACATCGTGGCGCTGCTGCGCGAGACCATCTTCCAGCAGGAGAGCGCGCTGGTCGACTCGGACGCCTCGAACAAGGCGGCGGATGCCGATGCGGCGCTCCAGGAACTCGGCAGCGACCAGGTGGCCTTCGGGTATGTGACCGCCACCGTGACGGTGCTCGACGCCGATGCGGCGGCGGCCGACGAGAAGTTGCGCGCAGTCGAGCGGACCATCCAGGGCCGGGGCTTCGTCACGATCCCCGAGACCCTCAACGCGGTCGAGGCCTGGCTGTCGTCGATCCCGGGCCATGCCTACGCGAACGTGCGTCAGCCCATCGTCTCGACCTTGAACCTCGCGCACATGATGCCGGTGTCGGCCGTGTGGGCGGGCCCCGAGCGCAACGCGCATCTCGATGGCCCGCCGCTGATCGTGACGCGCACCGACGGTGCCACGCCGTTCCGGCTGGTCACGCACATTGGCGACGTGGGGCACACGCTCGTGGTCGGGCCCACCGGCATGGGCAAGTCGGTGCTGCTCGCCACACTGGCGCTGCAGTTCCGCCGCTATCCCGGCTCGCGCATCCTGGCCTTCGACATGGGGCGCTCGTTGCGCGCCACGATCCTGGGGCTGGGCGGCGAGCACTACGACCTCGGTACGGATGGCGAGATCGCCTTCCAGCCGCTGGCGCGCATCGACCAGGATGGATACCGCACCTGGGCGGCGGAGTGGGTGGAAGGGCGGCTTCGACAGGAGGCCCTGGAGTTCGGGCCGGCCGAGCGGGAGATGGTGTGGTCGGCGCTGGCCAGCCTCGCCACCGCGCCGCCCGAGCAGCGCACGATGACGGGCCTGGCGGTGCTGCTGCAGTCGAATGCCCTGCGCCAGGCGCTGGCGCCCTATGTGCTGGGTGGTGCGCACGGTCGGCTGCTGGACGCGGACCGGGACCGGCTGGGGGCGTCCTCCATCCAGTGTTTCGAGACGGAGGAGCTGATGCACAGCAAGGCGGCGGTGCTGTCCGTGCTCGGCTATCTGTTCGCGCGCTTCGACGAGCGCTTCGACGGCGCGCCGACGCTGCTGATCCTTGACGAGGCCTGGCTGTTCCTCGACGACCCGGTGTTCGCCGCGCGCATCCGCCAGTGGCTCAAGACGCTGCGCAAGAAGAACGTCTCGGTGATCTTCGCAACGCAGAGCCTGGCCGACATCCAGAACTCCAGCATCGCGCCGGCCATTGTCGAGAGCTGCGCGAGCCGGATCTTCCTGCCGAACCCGCAGGCCACGGAGCCGCAGATCCGGGTGATCTACGAGGGCTTCGGGCTCAACCGCCGGCAGATCGAGATCGTCGCCACGGCGCAGCCCAAGCGCGACTACTACTACCAGTCGCGCCTGGGCAACCGGGTCTTCGAGCTCGGGCTCGGACCGGTGGCGCTGGCGTTTGCCGGCGCGGCTTCGCCCGAGGACCAGCGCGAGATCGACCGCGTGCAGGCCTTGGTCGAGGCGTCGCCGTTCGCGCGGATGCCTTCGGTCTTCGCGGCGGCCTGGCTACGCCATCGCGGTCTCGGCTGGGCCGCCGACCTCATTCCGTCGTTTCCATCTGCATTCCCACCTCTTTCCTCAACCCCGCAGGAGCCAATGCCATGAACCTCCCGTCTTCCTTCAAACCCCGGATCGCCGCGCTGGTCGCGGTCAGTGCGATCGCTTTCGGTGTCGCCCCGCCAGCGCATGCCATCTTCGGCGTCGGCGACACCGTGTTCGATGCGTCCAACTTCATCCAGAACATGCTGACGGCGGCCCGCGCGCTGGAGCAGATCAACAACCAGGTCGAGCAGCTGCAGAACGAGGCGCAGATGCTGCGCAACCAGGCGAGGAATCTCCAGGGCCTGGACTTCAGCGCACTGTCCGAACTCAAGTCGACGCTGGCGGCGACCAATCAGCTGATCCAGCAGGCGCAGGGGCTGGCCTTCAACGTCTCGCGCATGGAGGCCGAGTTCAAGCGGCTGTACCCCGAGTCGTTTTCGGTGGCGATGTCCGGCGCGCAGATGGCCGGCGATGCGCGGCAGCGCTGGCGCAATTCGCTGGAGGCCCTGCGTACCGCGACGCAGGTGCAGTCGCAGGCGATGCAGAACTTCGCCTCCGACGAACGCGCGCTCACCGATCTCGTGAACCGCAGCCAGTCGGCCACGGGCGCCCTGCAGGCGATGCAGGCGACGAACCAGCTGCTGGCGCTGCAGTCGCGCCAGGCGATCCAGGCGCAGCAGCTGCAGATCACGCAGGACCGCGCCGCGGCGCTGGAGCAGGCGCGGCAGGTGGCGGTGCAGGAGCGTGCGCGCGAGGTGCGCCGGCGCTTCATGGGCAGCGGCACGCCGTACACGCCCTACAGCGTGAATTTCTATGGCAGCTGAGGGGACGTCCATGAAGAACCTGCTCCTCATCACGACGGCCGTCGCCGTCCTGGTGCTCGCGGGATGCGGCAAGTCCGAGCCGACCCAGCCCGTGATCGAGTCCGTTGAGTCGCTGGTCGCGAATCCCGAGCGGCTGAAGGAACTGCGCGCGCAGTGCAAGGCCGACCATGTCCGGATGGGCGATGCGCAATGCCAGGCGGTGGCCGAGGCCACGCGCCAGCGCTTCATGAGCGGTGGCCCCTCGCCGTACGCGAACGATCCGGTCCCGCCGCCGGCCGCACCGGCTTCGCCGCCGGCCAGTGCGGACGCCAAGGACTGACGCGATGGACGATGTCGCGGTCATCGATCGCTTCCTCGACGTCTTCTCCCGCTACATCGATTCGGGCTTCGGGCTGTTGCATGGCGAGGTGGCGTTCCTCACGGCCACGCTGGTCGTGATCGACATGACGCTCGCCGGGCTGTTTTGGGCCATGAGTCATGCGAGTGGGCAGGGCGACGATGTGATCGCGCGGCTGATCCGCAAGGTGCTCTACGTGGGGGCGTTCGCTTTCATCATCGGCCACTTCAACCAGCTGGCCGGGGTTCTGTTCCGCTCGTTCGCGGGGCTCGGCCTGGTGGCGTCGGGCTCCGGCCTGACGCAGGCGCAGTTCCTGCAGCCCGGCCGGCTCGCGCAGGTCGGCATCGAGGCGGGCCGGCCGATCATGGAACAGATCGGCGAGATGACGGGCTTTCCCGAAACCTTTGCCCACCTGGACACCATCGCCGTGCTGTTCCTGGCCTGGCTGGTGCTGATCGCGAGCTTCTTCGTGCTCGCGGTGCAGCTCTTCGTCACCTTGATCGAGTTCAAGCTGACGACCTTGGCGGGCTTCGTGCTCGTGCCCTTCGCACTGTGGAACAAGACCGCATTCCTGGCCGAGAAGGTGCTGGGCAATGTGGTGTCCTCGGGCATCAAGGTGCTGGTGCTGGCCGTGATCGTGGGCATCGGCACTGGCCTGTTCGCAGAGTTCCGCACGCCGCCCGGGGCCGAGCCGTCCATCGACCATGCGCTGACGATCATGCTGGCGGCGCTCGCGATGCTGGGCCTGGGAATCTTCGGGCCGGGAATCGCGACCGGACTGGTGTCGGGCGCGCCGCAGCTCGGTGCCGGCGCGGCGGCGGGCACGGCCCTGGGTGCGGCGGGCCTGGCCGTCGCTGGTGGCGCGGCCGTAGCAAGCACGGGTTCCGCCGTGGCCGCGGGGGCGCGCATGGCACCCGGCGCAGCGCGTGCGGCCATCGGTGGCGGCGCGGCCACCGCGCGTTCGGCCAGCGGCCTGGCGAGCGGCGCGAAGTCGGCCTACCAAACGGGCGCCGCAGCATCCAGCGCTGGTGGCGTCCGCGCGGCCGGCGCCGGCCTTGCCCATCTCGCGAAAACCGGTGCCGGCGCCGTCGGCCAGCGCGTCGCGTCCGGTGCCAAGGCGGTCAAGGACCGCGTGGCGAACTTCGTGGCCGATGCCGCGGCGCCTGCGACGACGGGGAATGCGGCATCTGCCGGTGCGGGCGAGGCCGGCGGATCACCTCCCGAACCGGCATGGGCCCGGCAGATGCGTCGCAAGCAGCAGCTGAGCCATGCGGCCTCGACGACGGCGCACGTGCTGCGCTCGGGGGACCACGGCGGCAGCGGCTCGGGCCCGAGCCTGCGCGACGAGTCCAACGCCTGATTCGGTTTCTTTTGAGGAGAACCCTCCATGCGATTCAAGCGACCCCAGGTGCGGTACTCGGACACACCCGAGCCCGCCACCCCGTATCAAGCCGCGGCGCAGGTCTGGGACCAGCGCATCGGCAGCGCGCGCGTGCAGGCGAAGAACTGGCGCCTGATGGCCTTCGGCTGCCTCTCGCTGGCCCTGCTGATGGCCGGTGGCCTGGTCTGGCGCTCGGCGCAGTCCATCGTGACGCCCTACGTCGTCGAGGTCGACAACGCCGGCCAGGTACGGGCGGTCGGCGAGGCCGCCACGCCGTACAAGCCCAGCGATGCGCAGATCGCGCATCACCTGGCGCGCTTCATCACCGACGTGCGATCCCTTTCGATCGATCCGATCGTGGTGCGGCAGAACTGGCTCGAAGCCTACGAGTACACAACGGACCGCGGCGCCGCGACGCTGAACGACTACGCGCGCGCGAACGATCCGTTCTCGCGCATCGGGGAGAGCTCGGTGGCGGTGCAGATCAACAGCGTGGTGCGCGCCAGCGATTCGTCGTTCCAGGTGCGCTGGACGGAGCGGCGCTACGTCAACGGCGAAGCGGCGGGGCTGGAGCGCTGGACCGCGGTGCTCGCGATCGTGCTGCAGGCGCCGCGCACCGAGGAGCGGCTGCGCAGGAACCCGCTGGGCATCTACGTCAACGGCCTGTCGTGGAGCCGCGAGCTCGATGCGACGGACACAGTGAAAGGAACCAAGCCATGAAGACGGATTTCCGTAGAGGCGTATCTGCGCCGATCCTGATTGGGGCGGCTGTCCTTGCCGGCTGTGCCACGCATGGCAAGCCGGCGCCGGCGATCCCGCTGGACGAGCCGGTGGCGGTCGCCGCGCAGTCGGTGCCGGAGCCTGCCCCGCCCGTCGAGGTGGTCGAGGTGCCAAGGCCCTTGCCGCTGCCCGGCCAGATGAAGGCGCTGCCGAGCGAGCAGGAAGCGAAGCCAACAAAGGAACCCACCGACGAAAAAGTGCGGGTCTCGCGGGCCAACGAAGAGGCCCGCGTCGCGCCAACGCGCGAGGGCTATGTCAATGCGATCCAGGTCTGGCCGTATGCCGACGGCGCGCTGTATCAGATCTACACCAGCCCGGGCCGCGTGACCGTCGTCGCGCTGCAGGAGGGCGAGGAGCTGGTGGCGGTCTCGGCTGGCGACACGGTGCGCTGGATCGTGGGCGACACGGTCAGCGGCAGCGGTGCGAATCAGCGGGTCCATGTGCTCGTGAAACCCACGCGCGTGGACCTGAAGACCAACCTGGTCATCACGACGAACCGGCGTACCTATCTGCTGGAGCTGTCCTCGACGCCGCAGGCCTGGATGGCGTCGGTGTCCTGGGACTATCCGAAGGACCGGATGCTGGCGCTGCAGAAGCAGGCGAGGGAGGCGCAGGCCGCGGCGCCGGTGGATGCGGGCCTATCGGTGGAGCAGATCCGGTTCCGCTACGCGATCAGCGGCGATGCGCCGTCCTGGAAGCCGCTGCGCGCGTTCGACGACGGGCAGAAGGTCTACATCCAGTTCCCAGGCGGCATCGCGCAGGGCGAGCTGCCGCCGCTGTTCGTGATCGGGCCGCAGGGCAACGGGCAGCTCGTGAACTACCGCTTCCGCTCGCCGTATTACGTGGTGGACCGCCTCTTCGGCGCGGCGGAGCTGCGGTTGGGCGGCTCCAAGAACGGCAAGGCCGAGGTCGTGCGCATCGAGCGCTCGGATGGCGCGATCGGCAGCGTACAGGGTGCGCGGAGCGACGGGTCGTGAGTGCGGAGGACACGGTGCCCCCCTCGTCGTCCCAGGTCCCGCCCAAGGTTGCGCCGGAGTCGGTGGCCCTGCGCGCGCAGCCCCGGCCGGTCGTGCGGCTCAACCGCCGCATGCTGGCGGTCGGTGCCGGTACCCTGGCCGCGGCCGTGCTGGGCGGCACGATGTGGTCGCTGCAGTCGCAGAAGCGCGAGCGCAACCCGACCGCCGAGCTGTACAACGTAGACCGCGTGGCGCGGGCGGATGGGCTGGACCAATTGCCGAAGGACTATGCCGGGATGCCGGCGGCGCCGAAGCCGGCGCCACCCGTGCTGGGGCCGCCGCTGCCGGGAGATCTCGGGTCGGCCATGGCGAAGGCGCAGCAGCCGATGGAGGCGAGGGTGGGGCAGGGCGTTGATCCGGCACAGGCCGAGCGGTTGGCGGCCGAGGAGGCGGCGCGGTCGTCGGTGTTCTTCCGGCGCAGTGGCGATGGTGCCGCGAAACGAGGGGCTGTTGCCGAGAACGCCATGTCCGCAACTGCTACCGGTGCATCTGGACTGACGACGGGTCAGCAGCCGGTCAATCCCTTGGGCACGATGAACCCTGCCATGGATTCGCCAGTCGACCCTGTGATGGCGCAGAACCGACAGGACCGCAAGGAAGCGTTTCTGGCGAAGGCCGGTGACGCGGCCACGCACAATGCCGGGAGCCTGCAGTTGCCGGCTTCGCCGTACCAGGTGATGGCGGGCACCATCATCCCGGCGGCGCTGGTGACGGGCATCAACTCAGACCTGCCGGGGCAGGTGATCGCCACAGTGGCCGAGTCGGTTTACGACACGGCCACGGGGCGTCACCTGCTGATCCCGCAGGGCTCGCGGCTGATCGGGCGTTACGACAGCCAGGTGGCCTTCGGGCAGCGGCGCGTGCTGTTGGTGTGGACGCGGCTGATCCTGCCGGACACCTCGTCGGTGGCGTTGGACCGGTTGCCGGGGATCGATCCGGCCGGCTATGCGGGGCTGGAGGACGGCGTCGACTGGCACTGGGACCGCATCCTGGCCGGCGCGGCGCTGTCGACGCTGCTTGGCGTGGGGGCCGAACTGGCGGCACCGCGGAATCAGACGGATCAGGACGGCAATCGCGTCGTGATCGCCGTGCGCGAAGGGGCGCAGGATACAGTGAACCAGGTCGGGCAGGAGATCACCAAGCGCAATGCGAGCATCCAGCCGACGCTGACGATCCGGCCGGGGTTTCCGATGCGGGTGATGGTCAGCAAGGACCTCATTCTGCGGCCGTACCAGCCGCTGTTCTTGGTGCGAGGTGGAAACCGATGAGTACGACGCGCAAGCTACGGTTGGGCCCGTTGCCCAGGACAGAGAGTGTCAAGCTGACCTTCACTTGTCCGGCCAGCCTCAGGACGGAACTGGATCGCTATGCGGCGCTGCATGCACAGACCTATGGGGAACCGGTGGATGCACTGACGCTGATCCCGTACATGCTAGAGGCATTTATGGGAAGGGATCGAGGATTTCGACGTGGAAGGCAGAAGAACTAGAGGCCGTGCAGATCGTTTGGCCTGAACCGCCGCGTACGACGACGTCGTGCACGAGGGCCATCCTCGTCCGCCTTCTCCTGACGACTACAAGGTTCCACTGGGCGAGCGCTGGACGGTGGAAGCGCTGAAGACCGGCGGAGGTCGTGTACGCCGTCCGGGCCGCTCGAGGTTCCGCTCTTATCTAGCTGATGCAAAAATCCTTTAAATTCAATAGTTATCGCGCGACAAGTCAGTTTCCAGGCCCTGACCATAAGGCCGCCCTAGGCGGCTTTTGTTTTTGTGGAGCCAGTACGTGCCGTTGGGCCTGCAGTGCCTGATTCCGAGCCGAAAGAGGCCGAGTTGGATCTCGACGCGTCCGCGGACTTCGCGCAGACTCGCGCCCCCTGCACGCTCGAGCTGCCGGGGTCCCGCGCACAGCCCGCGCGCACAAGTTCTTTCTCCGACGCAATCCTTCTTTAGCGCATCCCATGACCGATTTGAACGACAGCGTTTTCGAGTTTGAGCCTAGCAAGACCCCGGTCGATTTCTCTGGGCAAAAGCTCTTTGTCCAGGGTTGCGTATTCCGATGGTCCCTGAGCACCCATTCCGGTTTGACCTGAGCACCCATTCCGGTTTGACCTGAGCACCCATTTCGGTTTGACCTGAGCACCCATTTCGGTTTGACCTGAGCACCCATTCCGGTTTGACCTGAGCACCCGTTCCGGTTTGACCTGAGCACCCGTTCCGGTTTGACCCGAGCACTCGTTCTGGTTTGACCTGAGCACCCATTCCGGTTTGACCTGAGCACCCGTTCCGGTTTGACCCGAGCACCCGTTCTGGTTTGACCTGAGCACTCATTCCAGTTCAACCCAAGAACCCGTTCCGATGGACATCGGCACCCGTCGATGTGCGGCGCGGCGGAGCCCTCACCCTCGCGGCGTTAGCTTTCAGGCCTCCTCAAGCCGCTTACGGCCTTGCAACTTCCGCATCGACTCGCCCTTCAGCTGAATGCGATGTGCCTGATGGACGACACGATCAAGCACGGCGTCGGCAATGGTTGGGTCTGGAAAAAAGGAATGCCATTTCTCAGTTGGATACTGCGAGGTAATGAGCAGCGATCCCGTCCGCATACGGCGATCAACAACGTCCAGCAGGACCTGCGCGGCGGACGCCGACATCTCGCCGATCCCAAAATCGTCAAGGATGAGAAGGCTCGGCTTGCTGAGCGCGAGCTTCAGCTTCGGCAGCGAGCCGTCATGCACGGCCTCTCCGATGTCACCGTAGAGATCACTGGTCCGATAGAACGTGACTGGGATCTTCAGGCGACATGCTTGGTGCCCGAAGGCACAGGCGAGCCATGTTTTTCCGACTCCTGTGGGACCGACAACGATGAGATTTTGCTGTCGTCTGATCCACCCGCATGTGGACAAAGTAGATAGCAGTGATTTATCCAATCCCCTGGATGGCCGATTGTCGATTTCTTCGAATGCGGCCTTGTCCGGAAGTGCTGCGACCTGTACAAGTCGGGACAGCTTGCGATTTTCTCTGCCGGATACTTCCGCTTCGACCAGCAGCGCCAGCCGTTCGTCGAAGGAGTGTTCTTGGAGCTTTGGTTGTTCGGTCTGTAGTTCATACGCCTGTGCCATGGTCGTCAATCTGAGTTCGCGCAAACGGGCGCAAGTCTGTTCGATCGTGCTCATGATTCATCTCCGTAGTATTCGGGCCCGCGCACGTTGTCATGCGTAGGACGAGGCTTTGCTTCGGGTTCCTGCTGGGCACGCAGATCTGCCTCCTTCGTCAAGATGGAGGAAATGCTGCGCAATGATGTGATGTTGAGAGGAAGCGCATAGGCGCAGACCGCCTCGAACCGCGCTTCCCCATGTTCCGACGCAAGAGTACGCATACGCCGCGCGGCCTTGATGCCGTTGGCCAGATCGCTGCGCTCTTGGACATGATGAATGATCATGTGCATGGCATGAGGACCGACGCCTTCCGCCCACTTCATCAGCGCGCGAGGCTCACCGTCAAGAACGCGCTGGTGGGCAATGGGCCGATGTTCCTGAACGGTGCTCGCATCGCCCGCATTCTTGAGAAGCGCGTGCAGTGCAACGCGGCGTGCTTTGAAGAAGATCTCGATCATCGAAGTCGTGATGCGCAAATCAACACGTTCGCGGGTGAGCGCGAACGGCACCGAATAAAAGCACTTCCGGTGCTCGACATGGTAGTCATCGCCCACCCGTACTTCATAGCGCCACTCGCAGAGTTCATACGGTCGGATTGGTAAGGGCTGTAGTGCGGCCTTGTCCGCCGCCTCAAAGCGCTCTCGCCGACAGCCTGCTATCTTCTTGAAGGGGTGCTCGTTCAACGCAACCGTCAACCGACGAAGCTCCGCATTGAGCTCCTCGAGGCCGAAGAACACACGATTGCGAAGCTTGAAGAGCATCCAGCGCTGCGCAATCTGAACGCCCACCTCCGCCTTTGCCTTTTGCTTTGGCCTTAGCGGCTGGGCAGGGACAGCGGCTGTGTTGTAGTGACGAAGCATCTCGTCGTAGTCGGGGTTGATCAAGACTTGATCTCGCCCATGGCGCAAAACCCCCGCCTTGAGGTTGTCGCTGACAACCCATTTTGGGGTGCCGCCCAGCGCCTCAAAGCAATTGCAATGGCAGATCAACCAATCGGCAACAGTTTGACTGGCGACGGCCTGAACATAGGTGAAATTGGAGTGCCCCATGACAGCAATGAAGATCTGTGCGAACGTCGACTCACCACCTTTGGCGTCCCGGATTTCTACAGTCTGTCCCGCGAAGTCGACGAAGAGCTTCTCGCCAGGCACATGCGTGCGCCGCATCACCACGTGCTGTTCTTTTAGCCAATGCCGGTAAAGTGCGGTGAACTGTGAGTACGCGATTCCGTTTGGAGTTACTTCACGCCACTCTTGCCAGAGCTGCTCGAGGGTGGCGCTCGGACGCTGCATCTCGGCATGAATCCATTGCCAATCGGGCGCGGGCCTATGCGGCAGCTTGGATTTATCCTCCGTTCCAAGGGTCCTGCACCATTGATCGTCGTCCAACTCCTTCAGCATCTGCCAGTCGGGGGATCGCGCGATCAGGAGGCCTCTGAGGGTCTTGACGGTTTCTGCAGAGACCCCAGTGCTCCTGGCGATGAAACGGTTTGATTTTGAGGGTGAGTGAAAGTGCAGGCGCACAATCTCTCGCTGCTTGCGGACAGGGAGCTTCATAGGCTACCTCCGGGCCATGTGGCCACCGGAGGTAAGTGGCCAGGATGAGTTCTGCCCCAGCATCCACCGTACTTGACGCGCGGAATTCGCCGACCGATACTCCCGCCATACATATTCAAACTTGTCTGGCGCGGCCGGACGCTTGAGCCCGTGGTTGCAGCCTCGGGCTTTTGCGTTTTTAGGGCACTGTTTCCTAGTGAGTCTCTATAGGCTGGCCTTTCTTGGATTCGGCGGCGCCCGAGAGGCGAGCTCTCGCGAGCCATGCAGCTACATCGCTCGTCAGAGCGAAATACCCCCTTCGATGGGGTAAGTTGAACAAGGAAACAGGCACCTGCCCGCGTTTCTGGGCCTGTCGCAGGCTTGCCGATGTGTTGTGCCCCAAGGCCGCCACCAATGTCCGCCCTCCCAGCAGAGGACCATGTTTGGCCTCGAGCGCTTCCCGTAGCTCCGCGTGAAGCTGCTCGAATGAAGACGGGACCAACTCGGGCAGTGGCATGAAACCCTTTTCCGGTACAGCGATGTCTCGTAGTGTTCGCTGGAGTTCGCTTCGGGTCCACCTCGCACGAAACTCGGAATTTCTGTACGCTTTCGAGATGGCCTTCCCTCTCAAACGGTCACGCGTTGGGCGTCCTTGCCGCGATCCGGTGGATCAACTACGAACGCAGATGTGGTTCTGGGCAACCCTCTTCAGGAGCGGCCTGCCTTCCGCCGACGCCCTTGAACGCCTGTTGCAGCCAGAACTCGTCCGTCCGTGCGCGGACGGAGTACTGCGTTCCGGCAAATATTTCCGATACAAGGATGGCTCGAGAGTCCCCAGCAGAATTGCCGGCAGGAAGTACCCCGTCGACCTTGCAGAGAAAGCCTTTCCTGGGACCGGGATCTATTTCAACTCCGTCATGTGGGATCTAGTCAGAGGTCGGCGCCTCACAGTCGAGGAGGCCGACGATCTGCTTTGGGCCATGTCTGACGAAGTGCGTTACGTGATCTTCGATTCGAGGCGCGCATTGATCGAACCGCGAAGAAGGCTGAAGAAGCAGCTCTATTACCTCAACGACGAGGTATCGCAAGCGCTCGCCCAACTCGGAACGTTCGAGGCTTTAACGGCGGTGGTGGTGCTCATGGCCAAAGCTGAAGCGATCCCTCCGTCGATGGGGCTTAGGCAAGCGGCGCAACTCTGCTATCTGCGTATGCAGAAAAATTTGCTGAAAAACCCTGAGATTGCTCCCGCGATTGAGGCCGTGTTTGTACGGATCGACGAGTGTTTTCTCGAGTGGGTCGGCATTCACGATCAGATGCAACTGGCATTGCCCATGCAATCCAAACTTCAGCGCGAGCGGAAGCTCCAGTAGCTTGCGACTTCCAGAAGTTGAGCGCTTCAAGCCCAGCTCGTCGCAGAGCGAACGATCTTTCCCTTCGACTTTCTGAGCTGAGCCGACAGCGCTACACTCCGCGCACATATGCTCCGCCGCCACTTGTTCCATCGCTGCATGACCGCGCTTTTCGTGGTCCTGTCGCTGCTGTTCTCTCAGCTGGCGCTGGCAAGCTATGTCTGCCCGGGAGTGCCCGACACGAATTCGATGGCTGAGATGATGGCGACAGGTGCCCCATGCGAAGGCATGGACATGGCCCAACCAGTGCTCTGCTTCCAGCACGCCGCCGACCTGTCGCTGTCCTTCGAACCGGTGAAGCTGACCACGCCCTCGCTGCCCGCCATCGTGCAGGTCGTGGTCATGCCCCTGGTGCTGGTGTCCGAAGGCCACGCCTTTCCGCAGCAGGCCTTACCGGAGCGGCAGCATCCGCCGCCCGATCCCGTTTTTCTCGCTACACGCAGACTTCGCGTCTGAAATCTCCGTCGACTGACCGGTGCTGGTGCGGCTCGTCCGCTCGCCAGCGATTGCCTCGTTCGTCTGCGGAGTTTTCATGTTCATCCTTTTCCCACGCGCGGCCGTATTGGCCGTCGCGTTGCTGCCGTACCTTGCGACGGCCGCCCCCTTGTCTCTCGAGGCGGCGCTTCAGCTTGCAGTTCAGCGCTCCGAAACTACCCGCGCCGCCCGTGCCGGCGCATCGAGTGCCACGGAGGCGGCGCATGCCGCCGCCCAGCTTCCCGATCCCACGCTGCGCATTGGCGTCGACAACCTGCCCGCGACGGGCCCGGACCGTTTTCACACGACCCGCGATTCGATGACGATGAAGCGCATCGGCATCAGCCAGGAATGGCTGTCCGCCGACAAGCGCGCCGCGCGGCAGGCCGCTGCCGATGCGTCGGTCGGGCGGGAGACGGTGCAGGTGCAGGCCGCAGCCGCCGACACCCGCCGACAGACCGCGCTCGCGTACGTGGATGCGTTCTACGTCGGCGAGAGCCTGAAGCTCGCGAGGCTCATGGCGCACCATGCGCACGAAGAACTGGAGGCCTCGCGCGCACGCCTGTCTTCGGCCGCGGGGAACAGCCAGGACGTGCTGGCACTGGCTGGCGCAAAAGGCATCTCGGAAGACGAGACGGCAGACATCCTGCAGCAGAAAGATGCCGCAGGCGTCGCCTTCCAGCGATGGACCGGCGTGCCGCCCGACGAGCTGCTGCCCCCTGGCTCCATCGCCGTGCCGCTCGAAGCCGCCTACGTGGCCGCGCACCCCACGGTCGCGGCCATGCGGCGTGATGTCGACGTGGCAAGGCAGACGGCAGCCGTGACCGCGTCCAACCGCAAGCCCAACTGGACCTGGGAGCTCGCCTATGGCCAGCGCACCGGCTATTCGGACATGGTGTCGGTGGGCGTGAGCATTCCTCTGCCCGTCGCCCCCGGCGAAAGGCAGGACCGGGACATCGCTGCCAAGCTGGCGCTCGTCGAGAAGGCCGAAGCCGACCTCGCGGAAGCGATCCGGGTCGCGACCGCCGAGTACCGATCGCTGCGCAGCGATGCGCAACGCCTGGCACAGCGCATCGATCGCTACCGCAGCGGCGTGGTCGCTCCGGCCAGCCAAAGAACGGCTGCCGCGATCGCGGCCTATCGCTCCAACCAGGGCAGCCTCGTCACCCTGTTCGAGGCGCGGCACGCCGAAGTCGAAGCGCAGCGCAAGCTGTTGACGCTGCAGCGCGACCTGGCCAAAACCCAATTCCAATTGGCCTTCCGGCCGCTCACTGCCGAGGTGGCGCAATGAACCGCACACGCATGATCGGCGCCTCGCTGCTGGCCGCCCTGTTGCTCGCAGCGAGCGCCTTCTACCTGGGCCGCAAGACAGCACAACCCGCGGACACGTCGATGGCCGCGCCGGCCAACGCACCCACTGCCGACGGCCGCAAGGTTCTCTACTGGCACGACCCCATGGTTCCGGGCCCGCGCTTCGACAAGCCCGGCAAGTCTCCCTTCATGGACATGCAACTGGTGCCCATGTATGCAGACAGCGCAACGGGCACGGCCAATGAGGGCGGCGTACAGGTGAGCCCCACGGTCCAGCAGAACCTCGGCATCCGGTATGCCAACGTGCGGCGCGCAGAAACCTCCGCGTCCTTCGACGCGGTCGGCGCCGTGCAATTCGACGAGCGGCTCAATGTCGTCGTGCAGACGCGTGTCGCAGGCTACATCGAACGCCTGTCGGTTCGTGCGCCCATGGAGCGCGTGCGCAAGGGCCAGGCGCTGGCGACAGTCTTCGCGCCGGAGTGGCTCGGACCGCAGAACGAGCTGCTCGCCCTGAAGCGAGCTGGCGTTGCCCCCGATCTCGTCGCAGCTGCGCGCGAGCGCATGCGGGCCATGTCCATCCCCGCCGAGCTCATCCGACGCAGCGAAGAAACCGGCACGGCACAGGCGCGCTACGTGCTCACCGCACCGTCCGACGGCGTGGTGGCTGAGTTGGGCGTGCGCGAAGGCGTCGCGGTCACGCCCGGCATGACGCTGTTTCGCATCGCAGGCCTGGAGAAGGTCTGGGCGGTGGCCGAGATTCCGGAAGTGCAGGCAGTGCGTCTAGCGCGCGGCCAGAAGGTCAAGGCGATCCTTCAGGCCGATGCGGCCCAGTCTTTCGATGGAACGCTCGACGAGATACTTCCAGAGATCAACACCTCGACCCGCACCCTGAAGGCCCGCTTCGAGGTCGACAACAGGAACGGCAAGCTCACGCCCGGCATGCTGCTGCGCCTGCAGGTGGCCGGCCCCGCCAGCACCCGGTTGGTCGTGCCGTCCGAAGCCGTCATCCGCACCGGCAAGCGCGCCGTCGTCATCGTGCGCAAGACCGACAGCGCCTTCGAGCCGCGCGACGTGTCGCTGGGCGCGGACCAGGGCGACGACACCGAAGTCGTCTCGGGCTTGAACGAAGGCGATCAGGTGGTCGCCAGCGGTCAGTTCCTGATCGACTCGGAGGCCCGGCTGCGTTCCGTGCTGGGCAACATGGCCGCACCTGCAGCCGCACCGACCGCAGGAGCCTCCGCGCCGGGCGTGGCGACGATTCACAAGGCCGAGGGCAAGGTCGAAAGCGTGGCGCCCGACGGCATCACCATCTCGCACGGCCCTGTCGCCACGCTCAAGTGGCCATCCATGACGATGGGCTTCGCCAAGACGTCGCCAGACGCCTTCGCCGAGATCAAGCCCGGTGACCAGATCCGCTTCGAGTTCAAGGAAGGCGGCCCCACGGGCTACGAACTGGTCTCCGTGCAGCGCATGCCACAGGGTGCGAAGCAATGATCGCCGCCCTCATCCGCTGGTCGGTCGGCAACCGCTTCCTGGTGCTGATCGCGACCCTGTTCCTGGTGGCTGCCGGCTGGTGGTCGGCCGCCCGCACGCCGCTCGATGCGCTGCCCGACCTGTCGGACACGCAGGTCATCATCCGCACGCCTTTCCCTGGCAAGGCGCCCCAGGTGGTCGAAGACCTCGTCACCTACCCGCTGACCACCACGATGCTCAGCGTGCCCGGCGCCAAGACCGTGCGCGGCTACTCGTTCTTCGGCGACTCGTTCGTCTACGTGCTGTTCGACGACAAGACCGACCCGTACTGGGCGCGCTCGCGCGTGGTCGAGTACCTGAACCAGGTGCAGGGCAGGTTGCCGGCCGGCGCCAACGCCTCGCTGGGCCCCGATGCCACGGGCGTGGGCTGGGTCTACGAGTACGCGCTGGTCGACCGCACGGGCACACGCGACATCGGGCAACTGCGCGCGCTGAACGACTGGTTCCTCAAGTTCGAACTCAAGACCGTGCCCGACGTGGCCGAGGTCGCCAGCATCGGCGGCATGGTGCGCCAGTACCAGGTGGTGCTCGACCCCGACCGCATGCGCGCGCTCGGCATCACGCAGTCGACGGTCGTGGCGGCCTTGCAAAAGGCCAACCAGGCCTCGGGCGGCTCGGTCGTCGAATTCGCCGAGGCCGAGTACATGGTGCGTTCGCGCGGCTACCTGCGTTCGCTGGACGACTTTCGCAGCATTCCGCTTTCGGTGACGGGCGCCACACCCGTGCTGCTGCGTGACGTGGCGACCGTTCAGATCGGCCCCGAGATGCGCCGCGGCATCGCCGAGCTGGACGGCGAAGGCGAAGTGGCCGGCGGCGTGATCGTCATGCGCTCGGGCAAGAACGCGCGCTCGACCATCGAGGCTGTCAAGGCGAAGTTGGAGACGCTCAAGCCCGGCCTGCCGCCGGGCGTCGAGATCGTGCCCACCTACGACCGCTCGCTGCTGATCGACCGCGCGGTGGACAACTTGCGCGGCAAGCTGATCGAAGAGTTCATCGTGGTGGCGCTGGTCTGCGCGGTCTTCCTGTTCCACCTGCGCTCGGCGCTGGTAGCGGTGGTCGCGTTGCCGATCGGCGTGCTGGCGGCGTTCATCGTCATGCACTGGCAGGGCGTCAACGCCAACATCATGTCGCTGGGCGGCATCGCGATCGCCATCGGTGCGATGGTGGACGGCGCGATCGTGATGGTCGAGAACGCGCACAAGCACATCGAGGCTTTCGAGACACAACACGACCGACAGCCCACGGTGGGGGAACGGTGGCAGCTCGTCGCCGATGCGTCCGTGGAGGTTGGGCCAGCGCTGTTCTTCTCGCTGCTGGTGATCACGCTGTCTTTCGTGCCCGTGTTCTCGCTCGAGGCGCAGGAGGGGCGGCTGTTCTCGCCGCTGGCTTTCACCAAGACCTACGCGATGGCGGCTGCAGCGGGCCTGTCGGTGACGCTGATCCCGGTGCTCATGGGTTACCTGGTGCGCGGACGCATTCCGCACGAAGCGTCCAACCCCGTGAATCGCTTCCTGATGGCGGTGTACCGGCCCGCGCTGGAGCTGGTGCTGCGCTTTCCCAAGGGAACGCTCGCCGTTGCCGCGGTGCTGCTGGCGCTCACCGCCGTTCCGCTGATGCGGCTGGGCGGTGAGTTCATGCCGCCGCTGGACGAAGGCGACCTGCTCTACATGCCTTCCGCGCTGCCGGGGCTGTCTGTGTCGAAGGCCGCCGAGCTGCTGCAGCAGACCGACCGCCTGATCAAGACCGTGCCCGAGGTCGCGCGCGTGTTCGGCAAGGCCGGCCGCGCAGACACCGCGACCGACCCCGCGCCGCTCGAGATGTTCGAGACCACCATCCAGTTCAAGCCGAAGGACCAATGGCGCGCCGGCATGACGCCCGACAGGCTGGTCGAGGAGCTGGACCGCGCCGTCAAGGTGCCGGGTCTGACCAACGTGTGGGTGCCGCCCATCCGCAACCGCATCGACATGCTGGCCACGGGCATCAAGAGCCCGGTCGGCATCAAGGTGGCGGGGTCGGACCTGGCCACCATCGATTCGCTCACCACGCAGATCGAGGTGGCGGTCAAGAACGTTCCCGGTGTGTCGTCGGCGCTGGCCGAGCGGCTCACCGGCGGGCGCTACATCGACGTCGATGTCGACCGGCTCGCCGCGGCGCGCTACGGGCTCTCGGTGGCGGACGTGCAGGCCGTGGTGTCCACGGCCATTGGCGGCGAGAACGTCGGCGAAGTCATCCAGGGCCGCGAGCGCTATCCCATCAACGTGCGCTACCCGCGCGAGATCCGCGATTCGCTGGAGCGGCTGCGGCAGTTGCCCTTCGTGACCGACAAGGGCGCGCAGCTGCTGTTGGGTGACGTCGCGCGCATCGCCATCGAAGACGGCCCGCCGATGCTGCGCAGCGAGAACGCGCGGCTCTCGGGCTGGGTCTACGTCGATGTGCGCGGGCGCGACCTGCGCTCCGCCGTCAACGACATGCAGGCCGCCGTCGACAAGGCCGTGAAGATGCCCGCCGGCTATGCGGTGTCGTGGTCCGGCCAGTTTGAATACCTGGAGCGCGCGACCGAGCGGCTGAAGCTGGTCGTCCCGGCCACGCTGGCGGTCATCTTCGTGCTGCTGTATCTGCTGTTCAGGTCGTTCGGCGATGCGGCCCTTGTGATGGCGGCCGTGCCGTTCTCGCTCGTCGGCGGCTTCTGGCTCATCTGGGCGCTGGGCCACTCGATCTCGGTTGCGACGGCGGTGGGCTTCATCGCGCTGGCGGGCGTGGCGGCCGAGTTCGGCGTGGTGATGCTGATCTACCTGAAGAACGCGCTGGCACGGCGCCTCGAGGCCGGAGAGCCGATGAACGACGACACCCTGCTCGCCGCGATCCGCGAAGGCGCGGTGCTGCGCGTGCGGCCCAAGGCGATGACCGTGGCCGTTGTGATGGCTGGACTGCTGCCCATCCTGTGGGGCAGCGGCACCGGCTCGGAGGTGATGACCCGCATTGCCGCGCCCATGGTGGGCGGCATGGTCACCGCGCCGCTGCTGAGCATGCTCGTCGTGCCCGCGGCCTGGTATCTGCTGCGCCGGCGTGGCCAGGTTGCGCACGCCCCTTTGTCTGCTGTCTCCACTCAACCCACCGAAGGAGTTACTCCATGAAAGTTTTGCACACCCTCGCATTCGCACTGCTCGTCGCATCGGCCGCCGCGGCTCAGGCCCAGATGTCGAAAGACGACATGTCGTCCATGAAGATGTCGGCGCCCGGCCAGCAATCGGCCGGCATGCTGACCGACGCTGTCGTCCAGAAGATCGATCAGGCCGGCGGCGTGATCGTGCTGAAGCACGGCGATATTCCCAACCTCGCCATGCCGGCCATGACCATGGGCTTCGATGTGGCCGACAGGAAGATGCTCACCCAGGTCAAGCCGGGCGACAAGGTGAGATTTCATGTGGAGGTCGTGAAAGGCAAGCCGACCGTGACGCACCTTGAGGCTGCGCGCTGACCCTCGCCCTTGGGCCGGCCGTCTTCGGCAGTCAATGCTTGATGGTCCACCTTTGAACAGGTGCGGGATCAAGCAAAGCTGCAGAAGCCTGTCCAACCGTCGGTGCCGGCCGGCCGGCGCTGCCGTTGCACCTATGTCGAAAGCATTTCGAGGCGAATGGATTGGCCTCAAGCAAAAGCGCAGACCAATGAACGAAAATGCTTGTCGTTCTTATTTCGGATTGAAGAATGAAGCGCTTGCTGTTGATTCTGTGGGTTGGACTGTGTTTCATGGGCTCTGCCACCGCGCAGACCCCTGCTGCTGGAGCCGACGAAGGGCCGCGTCAGCTATGGCAGTTGCTGGACTATGTCGCCGTGGACTACGGTGGTGCAGTCGACAAAGGCGCCATCGTCAGCGAGTCGGAATATGCGGAAATGCGCGATTTCACCGCCAATGCGGTGACCCAGGCGCGCAGCCTTCCTGCGCATGCCTCCAAGGACGCGGTAGTCACTGCTGCCACCAAACTGCAGGCGGCCGTTTCCGGCAAGGCAGATAGCGCAGAGGTCGCGCGCCTGGCGCATGAGGCGGAAGCGCTGCTGGTGGCCGCCTATCCCATTCCCGTGGCACCGAAGGCCCTGCCTGACCTCAAGCGAGGCGCGGCTCTGTTCCAGGCGCAATGCGCCTCTTGTCACGGCGCTACAGGCGGTGGCGACGGACCACTTGCAGCCAAAATGGACCCTCCACCCATCGCCTTCACTGACCGGGAGCGTGCTCGATCCCGAAGCATCATGGCGCTGTATCAAGTCGTCTCTCAAGGCGTCGCGGGCACGGCGATGCCGAGTTTTGCGGGGCTGTCCGATGAGGACCGGTGGGCGCTGGCGTTCTTTGCGGGCACGCTTTCTCACGACGTCGGCATGCGCGAACGAGGCGAGCAGTTGTGGAAACGAGATGCCGCAACTCGCAAGGAGTTCGCCGACTTGGCCGCGGTGACCACGGTCACCGAAGTTGCAGCCGCCGCCCGGATCGGGCCTGAGGCAGCCCGAGATGTGACCGCCTTCCTGCGAAGCCAGCCGGCGGCGGCGTCTGCGGCGGGGAATGCCAGCGGGCTGACCCTTTCCCGAACGCGCCTTGACGAGAGCTTGGCTGCAATTCGCAAGGGCGACAAGCCAGCGGCCACGCGGCTGGCGCTCTCCGCCTACCTTGACGGCTTCGAGCCGCTGGAGCCGTCCCTAGGCGCGCGCAACAAGGCGCTTCTGACGGAGGTGGAAAACGGCATGCTGGCCTATCGCTCGGCCATTGCCAATGGCACGCTGGCTCAAGCCGAGGCTGCAGCTCAAAAGCTGGACTACCTCTTTGCCGAGGTGGAAAAGGAACTGGGTGGCGAATCGGCGGCACCGCTCACCACCTTCCTGGGCTCGCTGACGATCTTGCTCAGAGAAGGGCTTGAGGCCCTGCTGATCGTGGTCGGCATGGTGGCCTTCCTGAAGAAGGCCAATCGTCCGGACGTCCTGCGCTACGTGCACGGCGGCTGGATCGTGGCGTTGGCCGCCGGCGGTCTGACTTGGGCGGTGGCAACCTACTTCGTGAACATCAGCGGGGCAAGCCGAGAGGTGACCGAAGGGCTCTCGTCGCTTTTTGCCGCGCTCGTGTTGCTGAGCGTGGGCTTGTGGATGCACCAGAAGAGCGCTGCGGGCCGTTGGCAGGCCTACCTCAAGGAAAAACTGTCCTCGGCCATGTCGAAGCGCTCTGCGTGGGCCTTGTTCGGTCTTTCGTTCATCGCGGTCTACCGCGAGGTCTTCGAAACCGTGCTTTTCTACTCGGCCCTGTCGGCCGATGGGAACCGCGATGCGCTGTTGGGTGGCCTTGGTTTGGGCGTCGCCCTGTTGGCCGTCCTGGCCTGGGTGATGCTCAGGACCAGCGCGCGGATGCCGATCGGGAAGTTTTTCAGCATCAGCTCGATCTTGGTCGCCGTGCTCGCCGTTGTCCTGGCCGGCAAGGGCGTCGCGGGGCTACAGGAAGCTGGCTGGCTGGGTGCCACTCCGATCATGGCGCCCCGGATCGACTTGCTGGGCATGTACCCCTCGGCCGAAACCGTGGTGGCTCAGGTCATCGTTCTGCTGATTGCGGTCTCGGGCTTTGCGATGAACGCATACCGGGGCCGTCGGTTGCAGGCTGCATGACCTTGGGGGCTGGGCGACGGCTGATCTCATGTGCTGGCTTCGCGTCGAGCCGTTTCCGACGCTTCGCGCAAGATTTCACGGCCACCGTTTGCCGCGATGCCAGCCACGAGGACGCCTAGCACCAGGTCCGGGACATTCGATCCGAGCCACATCACCAGCGCTCCGGACAACACGATCGCGCCGTTGACGATGGAGTCGTTGCTCGTGAAGATCGCCGACGCCTTGAAGTTCACGTCTTCCCCGCGATGGCGGCGCAGTAGTCTGAGGCACACCAGGTTCAGCGCTGCGTTGACCGCGGCCATGGCCATCATGGCTGGGCCGACGGGCGCTTCCCCTCCGACGAAGCGGCGCAGGACTTCCAACAGCAGCAGCGCGGCAAGGCCAATGAGCAGGAAGCCCGACAGCCGCGCCGCGCGCACCTTGACCATGGCCGCCCGGCCGACGGCGTACAGGCTGACCGCATAGACCGACGCGTCGGCGAGGTTGTCCAGCCCGGCGCCCATCAGCGCGGTCGAGGCTGCCCACAGGCCAAGGCCGACGCCCGCGGCGGACTGGCCCAGATTGATCAGCAACACGGTCCGCAGAATCTTGCGGTCCACCTCGTTGCGTGCGTCCAAGCCGCCCAGATCATCGTCTTCGTCGCTGCTAGCCATGAGTTATTCCTTCCATGCCACGGGATGCTGAAGCCTATAGCGGCTGGAGAGTCAAGCACCGAGCGGCGAATTTGCGCGGCGCGATCGTTGGGAGTGACCTCTCCAAAGACGTCCAGGATGCATCCGTGCGCGGATTGTCGGCAGGCTTGTGCGACCGAAGTGTTTGACCCACTTGACTCTATTGCTACTAGAGGGTTTTCAATCGCTGTCAAACCCCTTGTAAGGACAATGATGAGCACAAGAGAACTCTCCTTCGTCGAGAATTTCATTCGTTATGGCAGCTATCCACTGATCGTTGGCGCAACGGCTGCGTTGCTCTTCGGCGGGCTTACTGCCGGTTGGCCGTACTTCCCTACGGTGCCGTTCACCGTGGCCGCCGCACTCACTTCCGTGGCCTTGTTGGAGCGGCGGCTGCCCTTTCATGCGGACTGGGGGCAGGATCATCGTGACAGCACGTGCGACGCGATCCATGCGGGTGTCAACCTCGCCGTGCTCCTGGCGGTGCATGGCGTTGTAGCGGCGTTGGCGCCGCTTTGGTCGGCCGGGACATGGTGGCCCGATCAGTGGCCACTCTGGGCACAAGCCGTTGCCGTCGGTGCGGTGCTCGATTTCAGTCTCTACAGCGTCCATTGGCTGAGTCACCGTGCGGCTTGGCTCTGGCGGTTCCACGCGATCCACCACAGCTCGGAACGCCTCTATTGGCTCAACGGGGAGCGCCGGCATCCCTTGCATGCAGCGATGATGGCCGCGCCTGGCTTGATCGCCGTCGTGCTCATGGGCGCGCCGGCATTGGCCACCGGCGCGTGGCTTGGCCTGCTCGCCGTGCACCTGGCCTTCCAGCATTCCAACCTGGATTACCGCGTGGGACCGCTACGGTTCATCGTTGGAGCGGCTGAAGTCCATCGATGGCACCACAAGCGTGAGTACGAAGACGCCCAAGTCAACTACGGTGAGTTCTGGATGGTCTGGGACCACCTGTTCGGCACTTTCCGATTGCCAAAGCACCAACTGGGCGCCAACGAAGTGGGACTCAGGGAGACGGACTTTCCGATGGACTACGGGCAGCAGCTGGTCTATCCCTTCGGTCGCCGCGCAGGGACGGCAGACGCTTCGGCCGGGGACTACGGGCTTGCGCGCGCCGCCTTCCTGCGCGAGACGCGCCTTGCTGCTTCTTGCGAGGCCGCCAACGATCTGAGCGCCGCATGGCGTGCTCACGAGTTGGGCCATATCGTGGCACAGTCCTACCTTGGCCTGCACCTGCGCAGCCACGCCGCGATGCTCGGGCTGGCCTGGAGGACGCGCAACGTTGCGGAGGTCGCGGCACAGGTCGTGCGTCTCGCGCTGGCTCCTGTGGGCCACGCCCTTGGGAGTACCCCGCCTCAGAACGTCGGCACCGGACGCTTTGGCGTGATGGAACACGGCGCATGGCCGCCGGAACTGGACCCGATCACTTTTCAGCGCCGATGACGCCCTCGGGCTTCAGGCAGGCTCGGCCAGGCTGTTGAGAATGCCGCACTCGCGCGAGGTTCGGGCACTGTCGCAGGAGCGCCGCAAATCCATCAGCTCGCGCTCGAGCTCGCGCAACTCCTTCATCTTGGCCCGGACCTGGGCGATGTGGGAATCGACCAGCGCATTCACCTCACCGCAGTCCAGCTCCGGCCGATCCCGGAAGTTCAGCAGCTGACGGATTTCCTCCAGCGTCATGTCCTTGGCCCGGCAACGGCGGATGAACAGCAGGCGTTCAAGGTGCGAGTCGTCGTACAGCCTGAAGTTGCCCTCGCTGCGCGCAGGCTCGGGAAGCAAGCCTTCGGACTCGTAGAAGCGCACGGTCTGTACCAAACAGTCCGCCTTCTTGCCCAATTCACCGATCCGCATCATGGTTGCTCCTCCGGAAAAGCTTGACTCTATACCTACTAGAGGTTGTCCAATGATGGCATTCGGGAAAAAGCCCTGTCAATGAAGCGCGATCTATGAACAAAGAACTTTCCAACTCATGCGGCTGCTCCGGCGGCAATGGTCAACAGACGAGCTGCGCCAGTGAGCAGGTCAGTATCGAAACCACCGTTTTCCACGTGAGCAATATGGATTGCCGCAATGAGGAAGCACTGGTGCGGCGAACGCTGGAGGGCATGCCCGGTGTCGAGCGGCTCCTATTCGATCTTCCGCAGCGTTTGTTGACCATTTCGCACCGCGAGGTCTCAGCCGGTGCCTTGGAGCAAGCGCTGAACTCAGTGGGCATGAAAGCTCAGGCTTTCCGTGATGCCGCCGTGTTGACGACCTACCGCATCGAGAACATGGACTGCCCGAGCGAGGAAAAACTGATTCGCTCGCACCTCGGGGCGGTCGAGGGAATCCAGGACCTGGACTTCGACCTCGCCGAACGCACCCTGTCAGTGAAGCACCTCGCGCAGGCACGCGCGCAGATGGAGCAGGTCCTGGCCTCGATCGGCATGCGCGCCAAGGAGCAGGCCGCCAGCCGCACGGCGCCGACCGAAGCTGCGGTCGCGATCCCATCCCCGGCCTTGCAGCGCCAGCCCTCCGTTCAGACTTCCGCGCCGCCGATGGGCGAGCGCGTGACGTACCGCATCGAGAACATGGATTGCCCGACGGAAGAAGCGCTGATCCGCGACCGGCTGGGCAAGGTGTCGGGCGTGACCGCGCTCGACTTCAACCTGATGCATCGTGTGCTGGGAGTCCAGCACACCCTGACTACCACGGCGCCGATCGAGAAGGCCCTTGCTTCCATCGGCATGCAGGCTGCGCGGCAAGACATGCAGACAGCCACCACGGTACTTCGCATCGCGAAGATGGACTGTCCCACCGAGGAAAGCCTGATCCGCGGCAAGTTAGAAGGCATGTCGGGCGTGCAGGGACTGGAGTTCAACCTGATGCAGCGCACGCTCACGGTTCGGCACACGCCTGACGCGATCAAGCCGGCGGTCCAAGCCATCGAATCGCTGGGCATGGACGCCGAGGTCCAGACGACGGACGAGCCGCGCGATGTCCCAGCGGCCGCGCACAAGACCAATTGGTGGCCGATGGCGGTCTCCGGCGTCACTGCGGTGCTCGCCGAAGGCGTGTACTGGGTCAACGATGGCAACCATTGGGCCGTGATCGCATTGGCACTGGTCTCGATCTTCACTGGCGGCCTCAGCACCTACAAGAAGGGCTGGATCGCGCTGAAGAACCTCAACCTGAACATGAACGCCCTGATGGCCATTGCGGTCACGGGCGGCATGGCCATCGGCCATTGGCCGGAGGCCGCCATGGTCATGTTCCTGTTCGCATTGGCGGAGGTGATCGAGGCGAAGTCGCTGGACCGCGCCCGCAACGCCATCCGTGGGCTGATGGATCTGGCGCCCGAAACCGCGACGGTGCGGCAGGACGATGGTTCATGGACAGAGCTGCCGGCCAAGGAGGTCGCGAAGGGCGCGGTGGTCCGCGTGCGTCCTGGCGAGCGCATCGCACTGGACGGCCTGATCACCTCGGGTCGATCCGCCATCAACCAGGCGCCCATCACCGGCGAGAGCCTGCCGGTCGAGAAGGCCGAAGGTGACCAGGTCTTCGCCGGAACCATCAATGAGACCGGCTCTTTCGAGTACAGAGTGACCGCGGGCGCCAGCGACTCGACGCTCGCGCGCATCATCCATGCCGTGGAGTCCGCGCAAGGCAGTCGCGCGCCCACGCAGCGCTTCGTCGACCAGTTTGCCCGCGTCTACACGCCGGCCGTGTTCGCGGTGTCCGTGCTGGTCGCCGTCGTTCCGCCGCTCGCCTTCGGCGGTGCCTGGTTCGACTGGGTCTACAAGGCGCTGGTACTGCTGGTGATCGCCTGCCCCTGCGCTCTGGTCATCTCCACGCCAGTCACCATCGTCAGCGGCTTGGCCGCTGCCGCCAGGCGCGGCATCCTGATCAAGGGCGGCGTCTACCTGGAGGGCGGGCGCAAGCTCAAGGCACTTGCATTGGACAAGACCGGGACGCTCACCCACGGCAAGCCCGAGCAGACGGATTTCGTGCCGCTGATCGGCGACGCGCAGGAAGTTGCCGCATGGGCGGCAAGCCTCGCGGCGCGCTCGGACCATCCCGTATCTCAGGCCGTTGCCCGCAAGGCGAGCCGGGACGGCATCACGCTGCACGAGGTCGACGACTTCGCGGCGTTGCCAGGGCGCGGCGTGCGCGGCCGTGTCGCCGGGCGTATGTTGCACATGGGCAACCACAGGCTCGCCCAGGAACTGGGCCTGAGCGAAGCGGCGCTCCAAGCTCGGCTGGAGACCCTGGAGCGCCAAGGCAAGACAGCGATCCTGCTGATGGACGATACGACCGTGCTCGGCATTTTCGCAGTGGCCGACACCGTGAAGGAAACCAGCCGTGAGGCGGTGGCCGACCTGCAGGCGCTGGGCGTGCGCACGCTGATGCTGACGGGGGACAACCAGCACACGGCCGCGGCCATCGCCGCCCAGGTCGGAATCTCTGAAGCCCGGGGTGACCAGTTGCCCGAGGACAAGCTCAAGACCATCGAGAGCTTGGCCGGCGGTCAAGGCCAAGTCGGCATGGTGGGAGACGGCATCAATGATTCGCCGGCACTCGCCCGCGCAGACATCGGCTTCGCCATGGGCGCGGCCGGCACCGACACGGCCATCGAAACAGCTGACGTTGCCCTGATGGACGATGATCTGCGCAAGATCCCTGCCTTCATCCGACTGTCGCGCAGCACCGCGGCGATCCTCACACAGAACATCGTTCTGGCGCTGGGCATCAAGGCGGTGTTCGTTGCGTTGACGTTCACAGGGCATGCCACCATGTGGATGGCTGTGTTCGCCGACATGGGGGCGAGTCTTTTGGTTGTCTTCAATGGCTTGCGCCTCCTGAAGCTCAAGGCGTCATGAGCAATGGATGAACCATCTCTTCGCAAGACACAGTGGTACTCACTCGCGATCGTTGTACTTGCCGGCGATCAGGCAGCCAAGAGCTACATTGACGCGACAACTTCCTTGGGCTGGTCGCACGAGGTGGCGTCCTTCTTCAACCTGGTTCATGTTCTCAATCCCGGCGCGGCGTTCAGCTTCCTTGCTGGCGCGGGTGGCTGGCAGCGATGGTTTTTCCTGGCGATCGCGTTTGCAATATCGGCGTGGCTTGCATGGCTGCTCTCCCGGCCGCTGCGCAAATCGGAAGGCCTTTCGTACAGCCTCATCCTGGGCGGCGCCTTGGGCAACGCGTTCGACCGCGCCGTGCGCGGGCACGTTATCGACTACATCGACTTCCACCTGCGCGGCTGGCACTGGCCCGCCTTCAACCTCGCTGACGTGGCCATCATGGGCGGAGTGATCGTGCTGGTGGCACGGTCGCTCATGAGCGTCGAGAATCGCGCCACCGCAAAAGAGTCCCGGTGAACGGTGGCGTACGCAATGGACAAGGTCCGGGACATTGGTCTGAAGAGAGGGCCACGGCATCCGCGCTGTCGCAGCGGGGGCCTCGATGCCTTTGGGCCGCCTGCTTCCCCGCCACCTGCGCATCAGGACTGATCTCGTGCATCGATGTGCCTGCCCGAGTTCAACCCGGGCACCGGCCGCGTCGGCGCTCTCGCGCCCTCGGAATAGCCCGCAGAGCTGGACCGGGTGTTGCTCGCGAGCCGCGAAGCTTGACCGGCAAGCTTTCGATCACGCACGAGACGGCCGTGCTCAAGCGGCTGAAGTTCGCCGCCAAGTCCGAAGCCTTCAGCGCCGAACAGAAGAGCCTGGTGCACTCGGCGCATCTGAACGGCCACGAGCCGCAGGCATATCTGAAGGACGTGCTCGAGCGACTACCGACTCAGCCGGCAAGCCGCATCAGGAGCTGCTGCCGCACCGCTGGCAGGCATCAGACCCCGCAGCTTGAGCAGCCCCGCTGCATCTGCACCGGCGGGCACTTGACCGAGCCATACGAACAGAACACGCAGCAGTCCCCGGCCTTCGGGCGCAGCATCGTCTTGCACTGCTCGCACTCGTAGAAGAACTGGCAGGCATCGGTGGGCATGTGCTCACGCTTGGCGTGCCCGCACTGGGGGCAGGTCAGGACGGAGTCCAGCACAGGAGCGATCGCGTCTGTCACTTGCGCACCGTCGAGGGGAAGCCCGCATCGGTCGTAGCCTTGACCAGTGCCGCGGCGGTGGTCTTGTCGGCGTCGAACGTGACCGTGGCCGTCTTCTTCTCGAAGTCGATCCGCGCATGGCTCACACCGGACACGTGCTCCAGCGACTTCTTGACGGTGACGGGGCACAGGTTGCAGGTCATGTTCTGCACGTCAAGCACAGTGGTCTGCGGCGCGGCCGCCAGCGCGGCGAACGGCATCAAGGCGACCAACAGGGTGGCAAACGAGTTGCGCATGGGGGGTCCTTCAGAGAAAGTACGGCGCCAGCCAGGGCACCGACAACAAGGCCAGAAGCGCGAGCGCCACGATCCAGAAAGTCCATCGCTGACGCCTGAGCACGATCGGCTTGGCACACGTCGCGCCCGGCTCACAGACCTGCGGCTGCAAGTACAGGCGACGGAACGCCAAGCTGAGGAACAGCAGCGTCGCGCCGATGAGCCAGGGCCGCAGAGGCTCCAGCGCCGTGAGATTGGCGACCCAGGCGCCGCCGATGCCGAGCATCAGCAGCACGAGCGGACCGACGCAGCAGACCGAAGCGCCGATGGCAGCCAGCACACCGGCGAAGAGGGAGCCCTTGACGTTGAACGTTGCCATCAGTGGGTGAACTTGTTTATTGGCAGGTAGTCTAGAGTCCGTACCATGGTACGGAGTCAAGAGGAATTGCGATGGCTGAATTGACCATAGGGCGTCTGGCTGCCGAGGCTGGAGTGAACGTCGAGACGATCCGCTACTACCAGCGACGCGGATTGATGACGGAGCCGGACAAGCCGACCAACGGGCAGCGGCGTTACGCTGGCGACGCGGTCAGGCGTGTGCGCTTCATCAAGCGGGCGCAGGTGCTGGGCTTCACGCTGGAAGAGATCGGCGGCCTGCTGGAACTCGATGAAGCGCACGCCTGTGCCGAGACTCGCGAACTCGCCGCGCACAAGTTGGAGGTCATCGAAAGCAAGCTGGCCGACCTGAAGGCGATGCGCAAGGCATTGGCTGCTCTGCTGCGTGAGTGCGATACGGGCGCAGCAACGGGCGCCTGCCCGATCATCCACGCGTTGGCAGCGGATTGACGCCACATCAAGGCGTGATCACCGGACATGTATGTCCAACAGGTACAAATCGGCACTAGGCGCGATGTGTCTGCCTTTTTAAGTCCCCGCAGTGGAGCCGTTGCTGACCTCCGAGGAGGTGGTCGGTTCTTCTACTGTGGCCTCCGTAAGAACTGCCATCAGGTCAGTCTGCTCCAACACGTGTGCGCGGAGTGCACCGCGCTTTGAAGCGGGTCGGTCGTAGCTGCAAATATCGACGACCAGCAGGTAGAGCGTCTTGCCTCCGAAATTGACGAACGGAACCATCACATCACTGCTTGCAAAGGGAAACTGCAGATCCTCAGGACAGGTGCGATAGATCACAAGATATCCGACCAACTGGTTGAAGTCTCGCGCATACGTCATGAGTTGATTGACGCCATGCTTGATGTACCGAGTGCCCCGCGAGGATGCGTCACCATCGAATATCTTCGCGTCAAGAACCAGATCGGGGGAAACAAGATCGGCCTCGCCGGAGGCCGACTGGGGTTCGATGTGGAAGTCCAGACCTTGATCGAACAGGTAGGCGTAGAGGTGCTTGGCCAGTGCGCGTTCGCCTTCGGCAGCGAGCGCGCAGGCAGTCTCCCGCTCAAACCATTCCACCTTGCGTTTGTATTTGATCAGCAAGGAAAGAACGGCAGCTTGCTGATCGAGCGATTCATCCAGATGTTCGTAGAACGGCTCAAGGAAGTACTCGCGGAAACCGTCCAACATCTCATCCGTCTTCCCGGAGCGTGCTAGAACGCGCCCAATCATGATCTCCGGTCCAATGCCTCCCCCAAGGGGCTGCTGAGTGCAATGCTCGATCACGCGATAGACAAAAGCCGATGCCTCGCCTTCGTGAGAAAAGATCGGAATGCTTCCGTGCGTCAAAGCTTCCAAGTCCTCAACGTGGGCTGGAGCTTCGGCCTTTTGCCGCGCGAGAACCCCCGCAAGGAGCGGTTGCGCATGAAGGTAGTTCCAGAACTGGACGAGCGAGCTGTGAAAAACTTTCGCGTCGCAAGAGTTCAGCCGACGGATTCGCTTCTGGAGTTGGAACCGTTGCTGCTGAAGGTACTGGGAATCCATAGTCAGAGTGTGATCCTGATGGTTTTATTGAGCGTTGCGACCGTCCGTTCCAGATCGGCGATCGCTGATGCCACCTGCTTGCGCACTTTCCGGCACTCGTTCATATGATTGTCTAGCTGAATGTTCGCCTTACAGCCGCGGCAAATCAAGACATCTCGAAGCCGGGCATCGCGGTAGAAGATCTTGGCCGCGAAACTGCATCGAGGACATTCGACGTCGAATGACGCGCGGTCAATATCGATCATGGCTACTCCGGTGCATAGGTAGATATCTTCAGTCTTCGACGTTTGCTGTCATTCTCGAACTCTGCAATCTGCCTAGCTGCTCCCCCGGGTCTGGACAGCAAGGCAACGCGACTTGGGCTAAATATTTAGCCGAGGGTGCCGTGCTTGACTTCAGACAAGCATAGTAGCGTTCACTGCAAACTGCGTTTCAGCGCAGGCCAGTGGTACGTTTGACCAACTCCTGGGAGAAAGCTTGTTGATTGCCGCCGAAAATTGACCCTGCTAACGCAGTAATTTCCGTCTAAGACTGACCCACGTAAAACCCTACCCTGCTCATTTTTAAAGCAGGGGATCCTAGGAGTGATAGACGTGGCGACATTGAGTGTCATCAGACGCTGGGCCCTGCGCGAGCAGATGTCCATTCGCGAGATAGCTAGGCGTACGGGCCTGTCTCGCAACACCGTAAAGAAGTACCTGCGAGCCGGCGATGAAGAGCCGCGCTACGCCAAGCGGACGAGTTCAAGCAAGCTCGATCCCTATGCCGAGAAGCTCGCGACCTGGCTCGCGATCGAGGCAACCAAATCGCGCAAACAGCGGCGCAATCTGCGGCAGATCCACACACCCAACCTAAAAAGGAGAACACCAAGCACTTATCCACACCGTGAAGCCTTCAGGCTCACAAAGCGGGTGGGTCAGTATTCAGTGGAAATCCGGGGTCAGAGGTCGGCGGAATTCAACAGAGCACCACTTGGCCGTCCACCCGGATTTCGGGAACTTCGCCAATGTCGATGAACCTTCCGCCAAGCCAGATGTGGGTGGGCGGGAAGAACGAGAGCTGGCGGGTATGTTTGTAGGCCTCCTCAAGGGAGGTGGGAGCGACTGTGCCCAAGTAGCGGAAGAGCCTGTAGTTCTGCAGGTCATCCAGCGCCGTGCTGGCCAAGTCCTCGGGTGACTGTGTCTCGAAGAGCGTGGTGCCCGTCTCGTCGTCACGGTAGTGGACCAACCCCCGCCATAGGTCTCTGGCAGCGAGATACCAGCCATCGTCGCATTCAGCGTACTCGGAGGTCAGGGAAAGCTCTTCCGCGTCCTTGACGTCCATTGCGAACACAAAGCCTTGGGCGAAGGCCTTCTGTGATTCGGCCGATGCGGGCTTGCGCATGGCGGCCCGATCCAGAAGATCCTTCAGCGAGTCGGGAAGCGGTCTGCTGCGACTGACGTTGGCTGTCTGCTCGATGCACACGGTCACATGCTTCCAGTGCTCGTAGCCGTGCTGCCTGGCGATAGCATCCAGCGCGACGGCAAGCGATGTGCCCGTGGCTTTACGAAGCGTCTTGGCCAGACGCTTGAGTTTTTCGGCGGCAGTCGCCGTGGTGGAGATGAATTCCATCGTGCGTTCCTTCATGTTGCCGCGGATGTACCCGGTGCTCACTGCCGCGCTCCGCGAAACATGGGAAGCTCAGAAGAAGGTCTTCACGTCGTCCCGGCGAACCGGGTGGGCCATGGTGAGCAGCTGGCGTCGACGAACGCACGGAGAAATTCTATCGCACTGGGCGCGGCCAAATGCGGAAAGTGGTTGCGATCAAGCAGGGTCGGGCGAGGAAATCGGCTCGGACTTGCCATCGACCCACCCCGATGGGTGCGCCTCGGGTAGAACGTGTTCGCCAGAAAGCGGGGGATTCATCAATACATCGATCAATGTGAACCAGCTGAACTAGCCGGACTAAGACGGCGACCGCGTCTTGATCGCCGTGCGAGGGGCCCCGCGGGATTTCGGCGCAAAGCGTGGTGGGGGTACAAAAGGGGGTACAAAAGTTTTTTTGAATTGGCAGAAACCAGTATTCATGCGGGGCACAGCCCATCTTTCGATCGGTTTCACACGACCATAGATAGTTCCGGCAACGGCCAGCGTTGTCCAAGAAGCCCTAAGTGAATCAATCACTTAGGGCTTTTTTGTTTCCGCTTGCGTCCAGGGTTGTATGCTTAAAGCCAGCGGGTTTTGCTGGTATGAGCGCTGGTATCGGCCGATCGAGCTGATGGTATCTACCGTGCGGGCCCGTCATGAAGGCGCTCAATGGCACTCTCCGACACCGCCGTTCGCAAGGCGAAGCCCGAGGCAAAACCCTACAACCTCGCCGACGCGGCTGGCCTCTATCTCCAGGTCACTCCCGCCGGCGGCAAGCTCTGGCGCTGGAACTACCGGCATGAGGGCAAGCAGAAGACCATGGCATTCGGCAGCTACCCCGACGTGCCACTCGCTGACGCACGAGAAGCACACCAGACGGCCCGCAAGCTGAAGGCGACAGGTGTTGACCCGATGGCGCAGCGAAAGACTGAGAAGGTGGCCAGTCGCATTGCCGCGGAGAACTCGTTCAAGTCGGTTGCCGAGCAGTGGCAGGCCCAGTGGAAGCCCACAAAGAGCGAGCGGCATGCGCTCAGCGTCTGGCGCCGGCTGGAGATCGACGTGTTCCCGGCCATCGGCAGCCGGCCTGTGTCTGAGGTCAAGCCGGCCGAACTGGTTGCGATGCTCAAGAAGATCGCCGAGCGCGGCGCGCTCGACATCGCAAAGCGCTGCCTCCAGATGTCCGGCCAGGTATTCCGCTACGCCGTGGCGCACGGGCTCGCGGAACGTAACCCCGTCGCTGACATCAAGCCCAGCGACGTGCTGCCGTCGCGAAAGACGAAGAACTTCGCGCGCGTGGGCGCCGACGAACTGCCCGACCTGCTGCGCAAGATCGAGGGCTACGGCGGAGCCGCCATCACACGCCTGGCCGTGAAGCTGCTGGCGTATACCTTCGTGCGCACCGGTGAGCTGATCGGCGCGAGCTGGGATGAGTTCGATCTCGACGGCGCCGTGTGGCGCATTCCGAAAGAGCGGATGAAGATGGAGACGCCCCACATCGTGCCGCTGTCGAAGCAAGCGGTGGAGGTGCTGCGCACCTTGCACCTCATCACTGGCCACGGCGTTCTGCTGTTCCCAGGTGAGCGCGATCACGAGAAGCCGATGAGCAACAACACGATCCTGGGTGCGTTGAAGCGCATGGGCTACGCCGGGCAGATGACCGGGCACGGGTTCCGCGGCGTGGCGTCGACCGAGTTGCACGAGATGGGTTTCGAGGATGCGCACATCGAGGTGCAGCTCTCGCATCTGAAGCGTAATCGCGTTGCTGGCGCCTACGACCACTCGAAGTACCTCAAGCCGCGCGCCGCGATGATGCAGGCGTGGGCCGATCACCTCGACCAGCTTCGTCAAGGGGCAAAGATTCTGGCGTTCAAGGCCGCGTAGTTGGCGTCATGGTGTGCCCGCAGACATAGAGGGATGCGGATCGCACTGCGCCGGAAGTGTGAACAAAACGTCACATGTCGGTCATGCGCGGCGGCTAGTCTCGCCAGCACGCTCACCGTGGCCGCGCGGCGGACGGCCGCTTCCCAAACTCTTCCTGTTGTTGATCCTCCGTCACATGACACGTACTCCCGCATCGGGCGGTGCCCTGACACTGTCCTGGTGCCTTGTCATGGCGCTGGTGATGTGCGCCGCCCACGCGGCAGCAGCCGACGACATGGCGACCGACGCGGTGCCTTTGCATTTCGATCTGCCGGCGCAGCCGCTGGCGCGCTCCCTTGCCGTCTTCGGCCACCTCACAGGCCACTCGGTGCTCGTCACCAGCCGCCTCACCGATGGGCGCGAGGCGTCGCCTGTGCAAGGCGACTTCGCGCCGCATGAAGCACTGCAGCGCATGCTTGTCGGCACCGGGCTGGTGGCCCGCTACACCGGCGCCAGCGCGTTCACGCTCATGCCGGTACAGGCGACAACCGCGGTTCAGGACGAACGCGCGCCGGCGGGCGCCCCCACGGCAGGCAGTGCCGGTGCCTTGCAGGCCTACGCGGCCGTCCTGCAGGGTGCAGTCACCCGTGTGCTGTGCGTTGCGCAACCCGACGCCTTCGGCCGCTACCGGCTCGCGATCCAGTTGTGGATCGACGCGGCGGGTGTCGTCACCGAGGTCCGCCTGCTCGAGGGCAGTGGCGTGCCGGCGCGCGACGCCGCGGTGCTCGCCAGCCTGCGCACGCTCGGCCTGGACACGCCGCTGCCGGCCGCGCTGACGCAGCCCGTCACCCTCCTGCTGACCCCGCGTCCCGACCCGGCGCGCGACTGCCGCCCGTACCTGCGTGCGCGCGCGGCCGGTGCCGTGGGCTGAGGCGCATGTCCGAATCAATCAAGGCGTCGCTGCGCGCGTTGTTTCTCGCGCGCTATGCGCAGTTCCGCAAGCACCTGCACCACCGCCTCGGCTCGGAAGACCTCGCCAACGATGCGCTGCAGGAGGCTTACCTGCGCGTGGAGAGCTCGACCGTGCGCAGCGCCGTGCGCTATCCCTCGGCCTACCTGTTCCGCATTGCGCTGAACGTGGCGGAAGACCAGCGCAAGAGCAACGCGCGGCTGCTGAGCGTGGGTGAGATCGAAGCGCTGTACGACATGGCTGACGAGGCCGCCGACCCCGCGCGCGGCGCCGAGGCGCGCAACGAACTCGAGGCGCTCGAGCGCGCGCTGGCTGAGCTGCCGCGCCGCCGCCGCGCCATCGTGCTGGCCGCGCGAATCGACGAGATGCCGCACAAGGACATCGCGGCGCGTTACGGCGTGTCGGCGCGCACCGTCGAAAAAGAACTGCGCGCCGGTCTCGAGCATTGCTGCGAGCGGCTCGGCAGGGATTTCATCCAGCGCTTCGGTCCCGGCGCCGGAAAACAGTCTTCCCATGATGACCGCTGAAGAACCCGAAGCGACCGAGGCCATGAAGACCCTGCAACGCGAAGCGCAAGCCTGGGTGGTGCGGCTCGGCTCGCAACAGGCGACGGAGGCCGACGGTCAGGCCTTCCGGCGCTGGTGCGCGCGCAGCCGCGACCATGCGCAGGCCTTCGTGCAGGCGCGCGAGGTGTGGCAGGCCATGGCGCCGGCCGCGCAGCGCGTGCGCCAGCAGGAGGGGCGCGAGGCGGCCCGCCGCCTTCCGGTGCCCGGCCGCCGCGCCTTCCTGGGCGGTGCGGTCGCGGCATCGGTCGCCTACCTCACTGTGTCGCCGCCGCTGGCGCTGTGGCCCTCGCTCGCCGAGTGGGGCGACGACTACCGCACTGTCACCGGTGAACAGCGCGAGGTCGCCATGGGCGACGGCGTGGTGCTGCAGATGAACACGCAAACGCGTATCAACCTGCGGCGCGGCGCGGCGCCAGAGCCCGCAGGCGAGGCCATCGAGCTGGTGTCCGGCGAGGCCGAGGTGCTGGCCGGCGGTTCGACCTCGGCGCGCATCACGGTCGCGGCGGGCGCAGGCACGGTGTCGGCGACGCGCGCGCGCTTCAACATCCGCCATTTCGACGGCGAGGTCTGCGTGACCTGCCTTGCGGGACAGGTCGACGTGGCGCAAGGCACGCAGCAGGTGCGGCTCGACGAGGGCCGGCAGCTGCGCTACGGCGCTGCCGGGCTCGGCGTTGCCACGGCCGTGGACACCGCCGCTGTCATCGCATGGCGCCGCCGCCAGCTCGTGTTCGACCAGGTGCCGCTGTCACAGGTGGTGGCTGAGGTCAACCGCTACCGCCATGGCCGGCTCATCCTCACGAGCGAGGCGCTGGGCCGCAGCCGCGTGCAGGCCAGCTTTTCCATCGACCGGCTGGACGACGTGGCCCTCCTCGTGCGCGATGTGTATGGCGCCGAACTCACGCAGTTGCCCGGCGGCATCGTGCTGCTGGGCGCCGCGAACGCCTGAGGCGTGCCGAACCGCGCGTTCGTGAAGATTTCGTGACATGGTGCAGTCGCACCCGACCTTCGCTGTCATAGCTCGGTAGTCCACGAGCCGTTTCGGTTCGTGGCCCCAATCGAGCAACGAAACACGAACTCATGGAAGTCCGCATGCAACGCAGCAGCAGCCGCACGGTGTCCCGGCGTAGTCAGCCGAACGCGTCCTCTTCCTCGTCCACGGCAGTCGTGCAGGCACGGCTCACGCCACTGGTGCGCGCCATCGCGCTGCTGCTAGCCGGCGGTGCAGCGTTCGACGGCGTGCAGGCGCAGCAGGCTTTCAGCGGCGCCTGGATGGCGCAGAAGAACATGGCGCAGAGCACCGCGCTGGCCACCGGCCGCCTGCCCAACGGCATGCCCGCCGCGATGCTCGCGGGACCGCAGGCACAGCAGCAACGCGCGAACGAACAGCTGCAGCAGTCCATCGGCAATTTGAATTTGGCGGCGCGTGCCATCGCGGCGCAACAATCGGCCCAGGCCGCAGCGCGCGCGGCTGCACAGAACGATCCGTCGGTGCCCGACGGCCTTGCCGAAGGCGGCCTGAAGGTCGACACGAATGCGCTCACCGCCGGCTGGCACAACGCGCGCCCGCTCACGGCCGATTCGCAGCGGCAGGCCGCGGGCCGCACGGTGGTCATGGTCGAGCAGACGGCAGACAAGGCGATCCTCAACTGGGAGACCTTCAACGTCGGCAGGAACACCACGGTGAAGTTCGACCAGAAGGTCAACTGGGCGGTGCTCAACCGGGTGAACGATCCGAAGGCTCGGCCAAGCCAGATACAAGGCCAGATCAAGGCCGATGGCACGGTGATGGTGGTCAACCGGAACGGCATCATCTTCAGCGGCAGCAGCCAGATCGACACGCGCAACTTGGCGGCATCGGCGTTGAACATCAGCGACGCACAGTTTGGCAAGGGGCTGTTCAGCGAGGCGCAGGGGTCGGCCCATATTCCCACCTTCGCCAACGACCTCGCCATCGGTGCCAGCAGCTTCGCTCACGGCGCGGCGACTGCCGGCGTCACCGTCGAAACCGGCGCGCGCATCGCCACGCGCGCGCCGCAGTCGGTGACGGAGGGCGGCGGATATGTGCTGCTGCTGGGCCGCGAAGTGCGCAATGCCGGCGAGATTGCCACGCCCTCCGGCCAGACCGTGCTCGGCGCTGGCGATGCCTTCGTGATCCGCAAGGGCCTGGCCACCGATTCGAATCAGGCCTCCACCACGCGCGGCAACGTCGTGAGCTCGTTGCGCAACAGCGGCAGCGGGGCCGGAGATGTCCTCAACAGCGGCTTGGTGCAGGCGACGACCGGCGACATCACCCTGGTCGGGAAGAACCTGCGCCAGGAAGGCGCGCTGGTCGCCACCACCTCGGTACACACGCGTGGCACGGTCCACCTGCTGGCGGACCGGGCCGATGCCGCGAGCCAGGTGACGATGGGCGAGGGCAGCCTGACGGCGGTGGTGCTCGATGCGTCCGCGACCACCGCGCTCGACGTGCAGCGCGAGACGCTGGTCCAGGCTTCCGAGAGACCCGGAGACGGCGTGTCTCACCGGCGCGACCAGTCGCTGGTCCGGATCGACAGCGGGAGCAGCGTCGACTTCAACGCCGGCTCGTTGACGCTTGCCACGGGCGGCCAGGTGCTGGTGGATGCCCCCCGCCGCAGCACCGTGCACGCGGGCGCCGCCATCGACGTTGCGGGCGCGGTCGGCGTCGTCGTCGCGATGGAGGCCAACAACGTGCAGGTCAATGTGCAGGGCAACGAGCAGCGCGATGCGCCCGGCAACCGCGACTCGAAGCGGCTGAACAACAGCAACCTCTGGCTAGACCGGCGCGACCTGGTCCGAGTGGCCGCCGGCACGAACGGCTACGAGACCGACCGCTGGTACACGGCGGGCGGCCTGCTCGAGGTGGGCGGCTACCTCGGCGTGACCGGACACGGCATCGCCGAATGGTCGGCGCTGGGGGGCACCGTGCAGTTCGGCGGCAGCGAGCTCGTCACACGGCCGGGCTCGTCCATCAATGTGTCCGGCGGAACGCTCGACGTGCAGACCGGTTATATCCACCAGTCGTGGCTCGTGGGAACCGACGGCCGGCTCTACAACGCCTCGCGTGCACCGGGCGACCTGCTCTACAGCGGCGTCTACAAGGGCTTCCGGACCGAGCATGTGCGCTGGGGCAACGCAGCTGAAGAATCGTTCTACAGCCCACTGATCGGGCCGATGCGGCGGCTGGAGAACGGCTACACCGTCGGCCGCGACGCGGGCAGGCTCGTGGTCGCCACGCAGGCGGCGGTGCTCGAGGGCGACGTCGAAGGCACGACCTTCCAGGGCGAGCGCCAGACGCGCGGCCGCGATGCGGACATGGACGGCTACCAGCAGGCGCAGACGGCGGTCGCCCGCGGCGCGCGGCTTGTGCTCGGCAGCCTCACGCCGATCTACGACAAGCAGACAGGCCGCCTGCGCGACAGCCCCGCTGCGATCGTGAACGAGGTCCTGATCGGCGACATGCCCGACGGCGCCATGCCCGACAGTGGGCGCATCGTGCTCGACGCCGGCTGGCTCAACGGGCTCGGGCTGGGTGCATTGGAGGTTTATGCGCGCGGTGCCGTGATGGTGCAAAAGGGCGTCGAGGTGGCCACGGGCGGCGACATCGCTCTGCATGCGACGCAGGTCCGCGTCGATGCCGATCTCACCGCACGCAGCGGCTCCATCGCCCTGGGCAACCTGTTCGTCCGCCGCTCCGAAGCGGCCGGCGGCGCGTGGCTCGAAGAGCCCGTCAGCCTCACGGTGCCGACCGGGCGAGCCCTGGAGACGGTGGTGGCTGACGGCGTGAGGCTGGACGTGCGGGGCGTGTGGAGCAACCTGCAGCAGGACCCCGCCGGCTCCGGCGGGCTGCCCTTCATCGACGGCGGCAAGGTGGCGATCCGCGGCAGCGGCAACGTGGCCATCGGAAAGGACAGCCTGATCGATGTGTCTTCCGGCGCGGCCTTGATGGCGGACGGCTCGCTGCGGGGCGGCCGCGGCGGGGACGTCGACCTGGCCGCCGGGCAACACAGCGGCACCGGCGTGCTTTCGCTGGACGGTGCGTTGCGCGGACATGGCGTCGAGGGTGGCGGTCAGCTCCATATCGCCCATGGCACGCTGGTCAGCATCGGCGGCAGGCTGCCGCAGGCCGTCGAGCAGTTGCAGGCCGGCCAGGCCACCACGCTGCCGCTGCGGCTGGCCAACGACTACGTCGTCGGCGCGGGCCAGGTCATCCCGATGAACTTCTCGGTCACGGTGTCGCGCCTGTTGCCGGGCCAGCCCTTGCTGACCGGCACGCAGCCCCTGGTCCAGTCCGGCAACCCCGTGACCCTGCAGGCGCCGTGGCTGGTGCCGGTGACCGTGGTCACTGCGGGCGGCCAGCAGGTCCACGCCGGCGCGACCCTTCCCGCCGGCACGGTGCTGACCACCATCGGCAGGCTCGATGCGGGCTACGTGCTGCCGGCCAGCGTCTTCCCCGACGGCCTCCCGATCACGCCCTCCACGCGCAGCTACCAGGCTGGCAGCATCGCGGCCGCGCCGGTGGTCGTGCCGGCGGGCATGCGCATTCCGGTCGGCACCTTCTGGCCCGAAGCGGTGGCGGTGCAGCCTTCGCTGGCGCTGGGCACTGGCCTGTTCCAGAGTGGCTTCCGCCACTACGCGGTCGAGGGCCAGGACGGACTGGTTGTCGTCGACGGCGCGCAGCTCTCGGTCGCCATGCCGGTGCTGCGCGCGGACCCTGCGCTGGCGCGCGGGCTTGCCAGCGGCGAAGACCCGTCGCTCGCGCTGCAGGCGTGGTTGCCGCCGCTGCTGCAGAACGATCCGGCAAAGGCGCGGATGCGCCTGCGCGAAGGCGCCAGCCTCTCGCTGGTGGCGGGCTCGCGGCTGTCCGAGGGCGACGCGCACGTCGGCGCGGGCGCGCGCATCACCGTTGATCCGGGCGAGGCCATCACGCTGACCGGCAATGCGCAGATCACCATCGAGGGCGAACTGCGGGCGCACGGCGGACGCATCTCCGTATTGCCGGGCACCTTCGGCACGGGCTCGTCGCAGGGCGCCCCCAGCGCGCGCTCGCTCTGGATCGGCGAGCAGGCGGTGCTCGACGTTTCCGGCCAGGCATACGTCGGTGTGGACGCGAAGGGTCGGCGCCATGGGCAGGTGCTCGATGGCGGCGTCATCGAAATCGGCGGCAGGCACGACCTGGCGGCGCAGATCTTCGATGCGATCGACAGCTTTGTCGTGGTGCGCAAGGGCGCGCGGCTGGATGCCTCCGGTGCGTCCGCCACGCTCGACCTGCCGGGCCTGGGCGAGGTCTTCCTGCCCAGCGACGGCGGCGCGATCTCGCTGAGTTCGGGCAACGGACTCTACATCGACGGCGCGCTGCGCGCCGCAGCGGGCGGGGCAGGCGCATCCGGCGGCAGCCTGGCGCTCAACTTGGAGACGCCGGTCTATCTCGGCGTCGAACGCAACAGCCTTCTGGGCGATGCCGTCAGCGACGAGGTGCGCGTGCCGCGCGAGCTGGTGCTGGGGCAGACCCATGCGGGCAGCGGCCTGCGCGCCGACCTGAAAGCGGGTGCTGCCGATGCGGGCCTGGCCTACGGCAAGGCGCGCTACGGCGTGGATGCGGTGCATGCCGGCGGCTTCGACACGCTGTCGCTGTTCGCCAACGGACTGCTTGGCTTCGATGGCAACGTCGAGCTGCAGATGGGCAACGCGCTGTACCTCACCGCGAGTGCGCTCGGGCTGAGCCAGTCGGCGCCCCGCGACAGCCGGGTGCACCTGTCGGCACCGTACCTGCGGCTGGCTGGCAGCACGGCCCGCCAAGGGGACGGCACCCTGATGCCCAATCCGGTGTTCGGCTCAAGGAACGTCAGCGCGGGCAGCGGCACGCTGGGGGTGCCGCTGGTCGCCGAGGGCGCGGGGCTGCTGCTCGAGGGCGGCCTGATCGATGTGGTGGGCGAGTTCGGCATGGGTGCGCGCGGCGAGATCGTGCACAACAGCGGCACGCCCCTGAAGGTCGAGCGCGATGCCTTCGGCGACGTGCAACTGCGCAGCCGCGGCGACCTGCGCCTGCGCGGCGCGGCCCTGTTCTCGCCGGGCGACATGGTGTTGGCGGCGCGCCAGATCCACGGCAGCGGCACGGTGGTGGTGGGCCAGCGAACCGCCTTCGACACCTGGGGCAACGCCAGCATCGCGCTCGACCCGGCACGCAGCCTGGACATCGAACGCGTCGGCGAGGTGCTGCCGCCGATGCCGTACAGCGTGTTCGGCGAGATGGCTTTCTTCGCCGCCACAGTCAACCAGGGCGGCGTGCTGCGCGCGCCCCTGGGCAGCATCACGCTGGGGCGGGCCGACGGCAGCGGCTACACCGGGCAGGTCAACCTGCTGCCGGGCAGTGTCACGTCGGTCAGTGCCAATGGCCTGACCATGCCCTACGGCGGCACAGTCGACGGGCTGAGCTACTACTACGACGGCGCGGATGTGGACTACCGCGGCGTCGGCCTCGAGCCGAAGGTCCTGTTCAACGCGCACGCCGTCGATGTGCGCGGCGGCGCGGTGATCGACCTGTCCGGCGGCGGCGAGCTGACCGGCGCGGCCTTCCTGAGCGGGCGCGGCGGCTCCACCGATGCACGCCTGCATCCGCTGATGCAGCGGTCGGGCGACGGCCGCGGCTTCGTGCTGCCGGGCCTGGCCACCAACCCGGTGTACGCCATCGTGCCCGGCGCGCAGGCGGGGCAGGCGCCCGTCGCCCCCGAGAAGGGCGCGGGCGATCCGGCGATCGGCCGGCAGATCACCATCGGCGCGGGTGTACCGGGCCTGCCCGCAGGCACCTACACGCTGCTGCCCTCGACCTATGCGCTGTTGCCGGGCGCCTTCCGCGTCGAGCTCAACGGCTTGGCCGCGAGTGTCAGCGCCTTCGGCACCGGCAGTGCAATGCGCAACGGCTCATGGAGCACGTCGGCGCGCCTGGGCATGGCCCAGTCGGGCGTGCAGGACGTGCTGCCCACGCAGGTGGTGCTCACGCCGGCCGGCACTCTGCGCAGCTACTCGCAGTACAACGAGACCAGCTACGCCGGCTTCGCGACCGCCGTGGCCGCGCGCGACGGGGTGCCGCGCCCGGTGCTGGAACGCGATGCAAAGGCCGTTCACTTCAATTTCCTGTCGCCCGACCAGGCTGGCGCGCTCGGCGCGGCGCCTGCGCTGCGCTTCGATGGCGCGCTGCGCGGCAACGCCGCAGGCGGCGGCCATGGGGCGACCGCGGTGGTCCGCAACGCATCGCGCTACGAGCTGCTCGCCGACGGGGCCGCGCCCACGAGCGGCTTCGATGGCGTGTCGGTGCATGCGAGCAGCCTGAATGCGCTCGGCGCTTCGCGGCTGGTCATCGGCGGTGAGCTCAGGTCCGTCTACACCGACTCGCAGACCGGATCGCACCAGTCGGCGAACATCATCAGCGTGGCTGGCGCGAACACCGGCGGCATCGTGCTGCGCGCGGGCGCAGAGCTGAAGGCGGCCGAGGTGTTCCTGCTGACCGGCCGCGTCGATGGCGGCATCGTGCTGGAGCAGGGCGCCGCCATCAACACGCTGGGCCGGGGTGCCGCGTCGTACGACGCCGGCCAGGGCTATGCCTACGACCCGGGGCGCAGTTCGATGCTCGCCGTCTCCAACGGCGTGCTCCACATGCTGGCGCCGTCGGCCGCAGATGCGCAGGGCAACGGCGCGGGTTCGATCGAGATCGGCAACTGCGCCGTGGCGGCGGGCTGCAGCGGCGTCACGCGGCTGTATTCCGAAGGCACGATCACGGCGGCAACGGACAACCGCTTCGTGCTCGGCGATGCGGTGCGCTACGGCACGCGCAACCTCGTGCTCGCCGTGGGCAGCATCAACGCTGGCACCGCGCCAGCGCTGAGCGACGCCGCCGCGCGCGGCGTGCTGAAGGCGGGCCTGACGCTCAACCAGGACGTGCTCGGCCGACTGCTGCTCGGTGACACCAGCGTGGGCGCGCCGGCCCTGGAGAACCTGGTGCTGACCGCGCGCGATTCGGTCAACTTCTTCGGCAACGTGACGCTGTCCACCATCGACCCCGCCACCGGCCGCTCCGCGCTGGAGCGCCTGGTGCTCGGCACGCCGGCCATCTACGGCAGCGGCAGCGCGGGCGACACCGCGCGCATCCACACCGACACGCTGGTCTGGACCGGCACGATCAATCCGGCGGGCGCCGTCGTGGCGGGCGGCGCGGGCACCGGCAGCGGGCAGCTCACGGTCGATGCGCGCGAAATCGAGTTCGGCTTCGGCCCCGGCATCCGCGTGGATTCGGTGCGCTCGCACGACCGGCTGGCGTTGGGTTTCGCGTCGGTGAACTTGAACGCGGCCGAGCGCATCACGGCCAACCACAAGGGCACGCTGTCGGTCCATGCGGCGCAAGGTGCGTGGAACGACGCCACCAAGGCCTTCGACCGCAGCGGCGGCAACCTGAACATCAGCACGCCGCTGTTGACCGGCCGGGCAGGCTCCGTCAACAGGCTCTCGGCCGGCGGCGACATCCGCGTGGGCAGGCCTGCCGGTGCTGCGGCGCCGACCGAAAGCGCCACGCCGGCTGGCGCGCTGGGCGCCGAACTGGCGCTGGACAGCCTGGCCGGCCGCCTGGTGCTCGACACCGCCGTGCTGCTGCCCAGCGGCAAGCTGGGCCTCGGCGCGCAGGGCAACGTGCAGCTTGGCGACGGCGCGCAAATCGACCTGGCCGGCCGTCGCATCGGCTTCTTCGACACCGCCCGCTACAGCTGGGGCGGCGACGTCGCGATCGAGAGCCGGGGCGGCGACATCGCGCAGTCCGCGGGCTCCCGCATCGACCTGTCGGCACGGAACAACCGGGCCGGCAAGCTCACGGCCATCGCGCTCGGCCAGGGCGCGGGCACCGTGGCGCTGGCCGGCACGCTCGAAGGCGCGAGCAGCGGCCACTACGACGCCGGCGGCACCGAGGTGCCTTTCGCTGCCGGTGCCATCGAGGTGCGCGCGCAGCACATCGCCGATTTCTCCGGGCTCAACCGGCGCCTCACCGACGGCGGTGTCGTCGGGCGCCGCAGCTTCCAGCTGAAGCAAGGCGATTTGGCCATCGGAAGCGAGATCAAGGCGCGCGAAGTCAACGTATCGGTCGACAGGGGCCATCTCACGGTCCACGGCACCATCGACGCCAGCGGCGAACAGGTCGGCAGCATCCGCCTGGCGGGCCGGCAGGGTGTGACGTTCACGGGTTCGGCCGTGCTAGACGCCCATGCCAGCGTGCAGCGTGTCGACAGCTATGGCCAGACCATCGACGCACCGAACCGGGCGGTCATCGAGGTCGACTCGGGCGACGGGCGCCTCACGCTCGCAAGCGGTGTGCGCATGGACCTGCGCGTGGCCGGTGCCAGTCGCCACCAGGGAACGGTCGTGCTCAACGCACCGCGCCTGGGCGGCGCGCGCGGCAACGACGTCGACATCGACGCGGCCGGAACCATCGCCATCGACGGCGCCAAGGCCATCGTCGTCAATGCCTTCATCACTGACGACAGTGCCCCGGCCGGCACTGACGCCACGGCCGACGGCCGCACCTACCAGCGGATCGACCAGGCTTGGCTGGACGCTCGTCATGCCGACAGCGTGGCGTTCATCGGCAATGCGCTGGACAACGCCAGCCTGATGAACGGCAAGCTCGCGGGCCTGCGCGGCTACACGTCGCAGTTCCGCCTGCGTCCGGGGCTCGAGGTTGCCAGCCATGCGGCCAACACCGATGGCGATCTGCACATCGACGGCGACATCGACCTGTCGAGATACCGCTACGCCAGCGTGAACCCCGCCACGCAGATGACGGATGCGTACGGATCGGGCGAGGCCGGCGCGCTGGTGGTGCGCGCGGCGGGCAACCTCGAGGTGTTCGGCAGCATCAGCGACGGTTTCGACGGTTCGCGCCTGCACGCCACCGCCGACGACAACGGCTGGGTCCTGCTCAAGGGCCGACAGCCCTGGGGCGCCGATGTAGTCGTGCCGCACGGCGGGCTGGTCACGCTCGCGCGGGACACCTTCTTCCCGTCTGGCAAGGTCCTGAACTACGACCTGCCGATGCAGGCGATGAGCCTGGCCGCGAACACGCTGCTGCCGGTCGCCGCCACCTTGAGCGAGCCGCTGAGCCTGGCGGCTGGCACGGTGTTGTCGGGCCCGGTGTCCGATGCCGCGGGCAACCTGCTGCATGCGGCGGGCACGGTGCTGGCGCAAGGGACCACGCTGCCCGAGGGCGCCCGGCTGGGTGCGGGCGTGCGCCTGCCGGTGGGCGCGAAGGTCGCCGCCATGACCTGGCCGCGCGGCGTGGCGCTGCCGTTCCCGATCGGCGCGGTCAACGACACGACCGATGCATGGAGCACACCCAATGGCGTGCAGCTTGCGCAGGACCTGACGCTGCGCAAAGGCTCGCTCGTCCCCAGCGAGACGGTGGTCAGGCTGCCCGGCGGCGCCGAGATGGTGGACCTGCGCCCGCGCGAAGCCGACGGCATGCAGGGCCGCAACTGGGCGGTGGCCCCGATGCTGCCTTCGGGCTCGCAGTCGTGGGACATCACGCTGGTCGGCGGCGCCGAAACGGGGGCTGCCGACCGGTTGGCGACGGCCCGCGGTACGAAGGGCGGCGTGCGGGTGTCCGACCTGCACTACGGCATGGGCCAGGACGAGGTGCCCGTGCCGGGGACCGGCACGCCAGCCACGTACCGGTGGGCGGCCGATGCGGATGTTGCGATGTGGGAGACGTGGGGGCTGCCGCCGGGGACCCTGGTGCCGGGCGGCACGATTACGCCAGAGGCCCTGCAGACACTGTTCGATTTCGGCTTCATATCCGCGTCACCGCTGGAGCTGAACGACTGGGGTCTGGGCAACACGGTGGCCGTGGAGAGCCCCGGCACGCCGCCCGACACCACCCGGGTTTCGCGTCCCGTGCGCGAGGAGCTCTTCAGCGTGCTGCGCACCGGAACGGGCGACCTGCGTGTCGTCTCGGGCGCCGACATCCTCACCACCTCGCTCTACGGCGTCTACACCGCGGGCACGCCGTCGGCGTCCCTGGCGCCAGCGGGCCAGCCCGATCGCCATGACCTGGGCCGCAGCGTCGGCCACGACGGCACGCTGCTGGGTCCGAAGGGCAGGTCTTTCGCACCGCTGGTGGACGGCGGCGGTCAGAGCCTCTATGCGGCCTGGTACCCCGAAGCCGGGGGCAACCTGCTGCTGCGCGCGCAGGGCGAGGTGATGGGCGACAGCATCGGCCGGCGCGGGGAACGACAGCGCGAGGAAGGCTTCGGCTACCCGGTGGCGCCGCTCACCGGCAGCGCGTCGGTCGGCACCTGGCTGTGGCGCCAGGGCACCGGCCGCGTGGAGACCGGCCCCGAGGCCGTGCCCACCGCGTGGTGGATCAATTTCGGCACTTACGTGCCGTCGTTCGTGGAAGACGGCAACGCCTACAGTCCGATGCCGCGCCTCGTCGGCTTCACCGGCTTCGGAACGCTGGGCGGCGGCAACCTGGTGCTGGAAGCCGGCGGCGATGCGGGCATGCTCACCGGCCGCGGCGATTGGGGTGCGGTCTTCGTCAACCGCAGCCAGGGCCTGAACCTGGCGGTGGCCGGCACCGGGCGCATGGCGTCGGATGGCAGCTTGGTGCTCACGGGCGGCGGTGACCTCGACGTTCGCATCGGCGGTGGGCTCAATGCCGATCCAGCGCTGCGCAGTTTCAGCGGACGCAGTTCCGGCGAGAGTGCCAACACCGCCTATCTGCGCGACACGCACCGAGTCGACCTCAACGGCATGCTCGTCAACCTGCGCGGTGCGCTGCGGCTGGAGGCAGGCAGCGTCGGCGGCGTCGAGCTGCTCTATGGTCGGCAGGACAGCAAGGAGTCGCGCGCCTATGGCCTGGCCACGGCCAGCTCCGCCACCGCCAGCGGTGGGCCGGTGCTGGTGCCCGGCGATGCCGGGGTGCGGATCGATGCGCGCGGCGACCTGGTGATCGCCAACGTGGTCGATCCCGGCCGCGTGCCCCAGTTCAGCGGCGGCACGCCCTTCCATGCGGACGGTGCGCAGCACGACGGCGGCGGCTTCAGCTGGTTCTCGCTGTGGACGCCGTCCACGGCCGTGGACCTGCTGTCTGCGGGCGGCCATCTGGCGCCCACCCTGGCATGGCTGAGCAATGGGCAGGGCGATGCCACGGCGACCGACGGCGCGAACCTGTACCCGTCGATCTTCCGTGCGGCGGCCGCCAGCGGCAGCCTCTACTACGGCTACAAGCCCGCCAACGAGGACACCACCATCACGCGGCAGCACGTGGTGCTGGCGCCATCCCCGGTGGATCCGCACTTCAAGGCGACCGGCACCGGCCAGCTCGAGCTGCTGGCCGCCGGTTCCATCTATGCAGGCGGCTTCGGCTTCTCGATGTCGGGCGCGGACCCGACCGCGTTGCCCAGCCCGTTCAACCCCGGTTTCGTGGGGGACGCGGAAACCATCTGGTACGGCCCGCGCAAGGTGCACAACGTGAGCAGCGCCGCCCTCGCGCCGGCGGTGCTGCTGAACACGGGTCCCATGGGCGGCGGCGGCGGAGCGGGCACGTATCCGCTGTTCTCGTTCACACCGCCGACGGCTTCCGGCCATGTGCACGTGGGGCAGCCGCCGGCGCGCTACTACGCGGCGCAAGGCGACATCATCGGTCTTCGTACCGGATCGATCATCCACCGGGGCAACAACACCGGCCAGCTCGGCAGCTACGCGAGCTGGTACGACGGCGGCGGGCCGGTGGCGATCCGTGCGGGGCGCGACATCGTCAATGCCGGCACCACGCTGGGGAGCTACGACAACCTGGGCAGCGTCTATCGCTTCGAGCCGGGCGCGCTGGGCTGGCTCACGATGGAGAACCTAGGTGATCTCGGTGCCCCGCAGAAACCTGTAGCCGTGCCGGGCGGAACGGGCCGCGGCAACCTGATCGTGCACAACAGCCTGGACGACGTGTCGGTCGTCGAAGCGGGTCGCGACATTCTCACCAGTACCTTCTACGTCGCGGGCCCGGGCCTGCTGGACCTCAGTGCCGGGCGTAATGTCTACATGGCCGACAAGGCCGAGCTGCGCAGCATCGGCCCGGTGGCCAGCGCGGTGCCCGGCGACCGAGGCAGTGGCGCCGGCATCGCGGTCATGGCGGGCGTCGGATCGCACGGACCCGCTTGGCGCGCATTCGCCGAGCGCTACCTGGATCCGGCCAACCAGGCCGATCCGGCGGTGGCCTTCGCCGACCAGCCGGGCAAGGCGCTCGAGATCTACAGCGGCAGCCTGCACCTGGTCAAGTGGCTGAGCGAGCGCTTCGGCGGCGCCAACGGCTTGGGGCTGCATTTCGATGCCGCGACCATGGACGCGCGCGCCTTCTTCACCGCGCTGCCACCGGCGCAGCAGAACGTGTTCCTGCGCGACATCTACTACGCCGAACTCAAGGCCGCCGGCCGCGAGTACAACGACGCGGACGGCAAGCGCTCGGGCAGCTACCTGCGCGGGCGCGAAGCCATCGCCACGCTGTTCCCGGCGCAGGATGCCGAAGGCAGCGCCTTGCGCTACGAGGGCGACCTCACGATGTTCAGCAGCGCGCTGTACTACAGGCAGTACGTCGACAGCCCCGCCACCCGCCGGCCCGAGCGCGGCCTGACATACATCCGCGAGGACGAGTGGGTGGCGCGCGGCAGCCCGGGCTACGACGTGCCGTTCTACAAGGTGCTCGACGCCGGCATGCACACCGACTTCGGCGGCGACATCAGCCTGATGGTGCCGGGCGGCCGCGCGCTGGTTGGGGTGGACGGCGGCTTCACTCCGGGCGAAGGCTCGGGCCTGCTCACGCAGGGCGCGGGCGACATCCGGATCTACACGCAAGGTAGCCTGCTGCTGGGCCAGAGCCGCATCTTCACCACCTTCGGCGGGCACATCCTGGCGTGGTCGGCCGAAGGCGACATCAACGCCGGGCGGGGCAGCAAGACCACCGTCGTCTACACGCCGCAGCGGCGTGCCTACGACAGCATCGGCAACGTGTCCCTGTCGCCGACCACGCCGAACACCGGCGCCGGCATCGCCACGCTCAACCCGATCCCGGAAGTGCCGCCCGGTGACATCGACCTGATCGCGCCGTTGGGCACCATCGATGCAGGCGAGGCGGGCATCCGCGTCTCGGGCAATGTCAACTTGGCGGCGCTCCAGGTGGTCAACGCCGAGAACATCCAGGTGCAGGGCGAGTCGGTGGGCATCCCGGTGGTCGCCGCCGTCAATGTGGGAGCGTTGACCAATGCCAGCGCGGCGGCCTCGCAGGCTGCCACAGCGGCGCAGGACGCCGTGCAGCGCGACCGCGCGGCCCAGCGCCAAGCGCTGCCGTCGGTGTTCACCGTGCGCGTGCTCGGCTTCGGCAACGAACCCGCGGGCGGCGAGGCCGGTGGCGGCGGTGCCGGACCCGAGCGCAGCGGCGCGGCCTACGACCCCAAGGGTGTGGTGCAGGTGCTCGGCGCGGGCACGCTCACGACCGCGCAGATGCAGTCGCTCACGCCGGGCGAGCAGCGGGGGCTGAAACGCTGAGCCGCTGACTGTCGTGTGCATCGTGTGCATGCTCGCTGCGAAGGGGCCTTCGAATGCCGAGAGCCAAGGGCAACGAAATCGAGCTGTTCGCCGCAGCTCTGCTGCGCTCCGTTGAGGAGATGAAGCGTGGCGAGCATGCGGTGGTGCGTACGCCCGAGCAGATCGCACGTGGGAGGGCAGAAGCTCTCGAGACGAGTGAAACAGGCTACCGCTGGGTCAAGCGGAAGCAGCACTGCGAAACCACCGGCGATACGCCGGCATGCTGTGCATGCTAGGCGCCGGAAGCGCACGGCGATCTCCATCGGGATCAGATTCGGCGGAAATTACTGGGAATTAGGGGGGGCAATTTTCGGCGGCAACCAACAACCGGACGCCCTTTTTCATTGGGAAGCCTCACAGCCAGCGATGGCGGACCCTTATTTGTTGAGAAGTATTCGCATTTATAATGAGTGCGAAAGTTTTTCATCCGAAAAGAGGCATCGATGGCTGTCGGCGAGTCGACCCCGCACCAGCAGGCGCACGCCCTCTACCGCGCGCACCATGGCTGGCTTTTCAGCTGGCTGCGCGGCCGTCTGGGCAACAGCTTCGATGCGGCGGACATCGCCCACGACACCTTCCTGCGCATGTGGTCCGGCCTGCGGGCCGGCGCCATTCCCACGCTGCACGAACCGCGCGCCTACCTGACCACGGTGGCCAAGCGCCTCGTGATCAACCACCGCGAACGCCAGTCGCTGGAGCGCGCTTACCAAGCCTCGCTCGCGCAGTTGCCCGACGCGCTGGTGCCCTCGGTCGAGGAGCGCGCGATCCTGCTCGAGACCCTGCACGAACTCGACGCGCTGCTCGACGAACTGCCCGCCCGCGCGCGCACCGCGTTCCTGCTGTCGCAGCTCGAAGGCCTGGCCTATGAAGAGATCGCCGCGCGGCTCGGCGTCAGCGTGCGCACCGTGACGCGCTACATGGCGCGAGGCTTCGCGCAGTGCCTGCGGCTCATGCTGGCGACGCCGCTGTGAGCGCGACGCAGGCACACGGCGCTGTCGATCCGCGCCTGGTGGACGAGGCCGCGCAGTGGCTCGCGCGCATGCATGCGGGCCGGCTGTCCGAGGCCGACGCGCAGCGCTGGACGCAGTGGCGCGACCAGAGTCCCGCGCATCAACGGGTGTGGCACAGCGCCGAGCAACTGAGCCGCAAGTTCGGCGCGGTGCCGCCGGGCGTGGGCATGCCGGTGCTCGACCGGCGCCGCGGCGCGGCCAACCGGCGCGCGCTGCTGCGCACCGTGGCCGTGCTGCTGGCCGCACCGACCGCCGCCTGGGTCGGCTACCGCGCCGTGCCCTGGCCGTCGCTGGGCGCCGAATACCGCACCGCGACCGGCGAGCGCCGCACTGTCGAGTTGCCCGACCGCAGCCTCACCCTGCTCAACACCGCGACGGCCATCGACGTGGTGTTCGACGCCACGCAGCGGCTGGTGCGGCAGCGAAGCGGCGAAATCCTCGTCGAGACCGCACCCGATGCGAACCCGGGCTTCCAGCGCCCGTTCCTGGTCGAGACGCCGCAAGGCCGGTTGCGCGCGCTGGGCACGCGCTTCATCGTGCGCATCGACGAAGAAGGGCACAGCCGCCTCACCGTGCTGGCCGGTGCAGTGGAGGTGAGCCCGGCCCGCGCGGCCAGCACGCCGGTGATCGTTCCGGCTGGCCGGCAGATGCGCTTCACCGCCGATGCGACGGGCCCCGTGGCGCCGGCTGCGACGGGCGCCGAGGCCTGGACGCAGGGCGTGCTCTACGCCGAGGACATGCGCCTGGCCGATGTGCTGGCCGACATCGGCCGCTACCGCAGCGGCGTGCTGCGCTGCGACCCGGCCGTGGCTGACCTGCGCGTGTCGGGCGCGTTCCAGCTCGAAGACACCGACCGCGTGCTCGCCGTGCTCGCACAGACCTTGCCCGTGCGCGTCGACGCACGCACGCGCTACTGGGTGACGGTCACGTCCCGGTGATCGGCCGGCGCAGCGCGCGCCGCCCCCAAAAAAATCTTGCCGGTGCGTGTCCGGTTTTCGCGTCTCGCCTGTCATGTCGATTGAAAGCACACCGCCATCCACATCCCGACATGCGACATGCGACAAGGACACCCTTCATGACCGACCGGCCTTCCGTTCTCCCCACCTCCCGTGACGCCACGCACCGCCAGCGCCTCGCCGTGCAAGCCGTGCGGGGTGCGCTGTGCGCCCTCGGCCTGGCCACCGTCGGGCTGGCCATGGTGCCGGCCCATGCGGCCGACGCCGTGGCGGCCCCGGTGCGCAAGGCCTACCGCGTGCCGGCCGGTCCGCTCGGGCCGGCGTTGCTGAGCTTCGCGGGGCAGGGCGGCTTCAACCTCAGCTTCGACCTGGCCCGCACGCGCGGGCTGACCACGCCCGGCCTTGCCGGCGAGTTCTCGGCCGAAGAAGGACTCGGCCGGCTGCTGGAAGGCAGCGGCTTGCGCGCGCGTCGGCTGGCCGGCGGCGACTTCACGCTGGATGCGGCGCCGGCGCCCGCCGCCGCCGCGCCGGCGGTTGAATCCGCACCGGCGGACGACGCGCTGCCCGCCGTCACCGTCACCGGGCGCACGCAGAGCAACCTCATGGCGCCGACCCGGCAGGTCACCGTGCTCGAGCGTGAAGAGCTCGACACCCTGCGCCAGGGCTCCGACAGCGTCGCGACGCTGCTCAGCAAGGTCGTGCCCGGCATGGCCGATTCGAGCCACACCATCACCGACTTCGGCCAGACCCTGCGCGGGCGCAACATGCTCGTGCTGGTCGACGGCATTCCGCTCAACACCAACCGCGATTCGTCGCGCAACCTCGCCAACATCAACCCCGCCGACGTCGAACAGATTGAGGTGCTGCGCGGCAGCAGCGCCATCTACGGCAGCGGCGCGGCCGGCGGCATCGTGTCGATCCGCACGCGCCAGCCCAGCGGCGAGCCGCGCGCAGAGACCACCGTCACCGGCGTGCTGCCGCTGTCGCGTCCGGGCGGCGCCGGCCTCGGCGGCGAGGTGCAGCACTACATCTCGGGCGGCGGCGAGGTCTTCGACTACTCGGTGAGCCTGGGCGCGCGGCGCGTGGGCGGCTCGTACGACGCGCGCGGCGACCGCATTGCGCCCGAGCCCAGCCAGGGCGACCTGTTCGACTCGAACATCTACAACGCCTCCGCCAAGATCGGCTACCGCATCGACGCCAACCAGCGGCTGCAGCTGTCGGCCAGCCACTACGACGCGAAGCAGGACACCGACGACGCCTCCGACCCGTCCGTTGCCAAACTGCCCGCGGGCAGCGTCGCAGCGCGCCCGCTCAAGGGCCTGCAGCTCGACCAGCAGAACCGCGTGACCAACAGCCTGCTCGGCCTGGACTACACGAACCGCGACATCGCCGGCAGCACGCTGGCCGCGCAGCTGTACTACCGCGACTTCTTCACCCGCTTCGCGCCCTTCGACGCGCGCGGCGTCGTGGCGCGTGGCTCGAGCGTCGACCAGGTGATGCAGAACTCGCGCGTGTACGGCGGGCGGCTCACGGTCAAGACGCCGTTCGGCGCCGACAAGAAGACGCAGCTCACCTGGGGCGCCGACTTCAACCAGGAGCGCACCGACATGCCGCTGGACGTGTTCGACGCCAGGCTGTACGACAGCAGCCGCGGGCTGAGCTTCCAGCGCATGGGCACGCTGATCTTCATGCCGCCGATCACCACGCGCAGCCTGGGCGTCTTCGGCCAGCTGCAGCACCGCTTCAACGAACAGTGGTCGGTGGAGGGCGGCGCGCGCTACGACAAGGCCAGCGCGCGCTTCGACAGCTTCACGCCGCTGTCGCAGTTGCGCGCACGCCATCCCGCCCAGGTGGCGGGCGGTACCGTGGACTACAGCGGCTGGACCTACAACGCCGGCGTGGTGTTCAACCCGAGCAAGCGCCACGATATCTACGCCTCGTACAGCCAGGGCTTCGAGCTGCCCGACATCGGCCTGCAGGTGCGCAACGCAACGCCCAGCTTCAACATCCGCAGCTCCAACCTGCAGCCGGTGAAGACCGACACGGTGGAGCTGGGCTGGCGCGGCCGCTTCGACAACGCGGCGGCCAGCCTCAGCGTGTTTCATTCGCAATCGGCGCTGGGCGCAGTGCAGAGCTCGTTCAACGGCCTGGTCATGACGCGCACCCGGGAGCGCATCCACGGCATCGAAGGCGCCATCGACTACGCGGGCAGCAGCGACCGCTGGGCCGCGGGCGGTTCCTTCACCTGGATGAAGGGCCGCGAGCTGCCGCAGGGCGGCACGCGCTACCAGGACATGTGGGGCTACCGCATCCCGCCGCTCAAGCTGACCGCCTACGTCGAGTACAAACCTAGCGCCCGCTGGAGCCACCGGCTGCAGGCCGTGTCATACGGCTCGAAGGACTACCGGCTCGACGGCGTGAACAGCTTCGGGCGCCGCGAGGCCAGCGGCTACACCACGGTCGACCTCATCAGCCGCTTCAAGATCGACGAGAAGAACAACGTCGTCATCGGCGTGGAGAACCTGTTCAACCGCCGGTACTTCCCGCTGTACAGCCAGCTCCTGCGCAACAGCAACAACACGAGCCGGTTGCCGGCAGCGGGTGCGGTGTTGAAGGTGAGCTACTCGCATCGCTGGTAGGTCGCGCGGCCCTGCCGCGACGACGGTTCATGGCGCAGCCAGATGCGCTGAAGAAGCGGAACCAGCGGCGGCTCGACCGGCTGCTCAACAGCGAGAAGACGTGCGGCCCCGTGGCTTGGTCCTGGCACCGGGCGTCGCTCTTTCGGCCAAGGCCGCTTCGGCCTCGCGGTCGGCCATGCTGCGGATCACGTCCATGAACGCCAGCACGGGCGTGCTGGGGGGCTCGCCTTGCAGCGTGATCAGGCCGAAGTCGGGGATGCGGTTGGGGAGCTCGGCCGCGATGCGTGTCAGCAGGCCGCGCCGTACATATTTGTCCACCAGCGCGGCGGGCTGCAGCGACAGCATGGTCGTGCTTTGCATCAGTTCCAGCGCGAACAGAAACGACGGCGTCTCGACGATGCCCGAGGTGAGCGACAGGCCTGTGCTGCGGAAGATGTCATCCGACACCTTGCGCAGCGCCGTGGATGTCGGATAAAGAATCCACGGCCAGTTCGACAGTTCCCTCAGTCCAGGAGTCTTCGATCCGCGCAGCGGATGGTGCACGCCTGCAGTGATCTGCAACCCTTCACTGGTCAGGTTTTCGTAGTGGAACTGGTCGCGCTGAGACTCGTCGGTGAAGCGGCCGATCATCACGTCGATCTTGCGTTCGGCCAGCCACACGATCAGCTGATCGCTGCTCTGTTCCAGCACCTTCACCACCAGCAGCGGCCGCAGGCGCTGCAGCTCGGCCACCGCGGCAATCAGCAGATGCGCCGCCGCACCCGAGATGGCACCGATCGACAGATGGCCGTGCCCTCCGAGTTTCAGGTTGCTGAACTCGTCCACGAACTTGCGGTGGCCGTCCAGTGCCGAGTACGCATAGCGCAAGGTGAAGAGTCCCAGCTCGTTCGGTTGCATGTCGCGCGGCAGGCGATCGAACAGGCGCGCTTCCAGCATCTCCTCGATGTCCATCAGCACCTTGGTGGCCGCCGACTGCGTCATGTACATCTGCTCGGCCGTCAGGCGCAAATTGCGCGTCTTGCCCAGGATGTCGAGGAACTGCAGATGCCGGAAACGCAGACGCGAGACTTGCGCCAGCATCAGGGGTTTGTCAGAGGTCTTGCCTGAACTCATCAGCATTTGGAATGGATGCTAGCGAAAAAGTCAGTGGACCGGCAGAGGGCCGTCACCTAGCCTTCGGGTCCATCAAGCACGGCTTCGCAGAGAGCCGGCGACGCGCGGCAAGGCCGTTGCACCCCGCACATTCCATTCCGGAGACATCATGAAAATCACATCGTTGGGTCTGGCGACTGCACTGCCGGCCGCATGGGCCGGCCCCGCTTCGCGCAGCAGGCGGCGGGCTGCGCTGGCTGCACGCCGGTGACGTGATCCGCGTCGGTCGCAAGGCCGGTCGTCGCGACTTGCCCGCGCTGCAGATGCCGCCCAGCCCATCCCCTTGCGAGGCCATGTGCCGCCGCATCGCCGAACGCACGCCGCACCACAACCATTGATCAAGCCCCAAGGAAATCTGAATGACTGCAACAACGACGGCCATGCCGGTGCGCACCGATGGCCTGCACCAGGCGCTGCCGCAGGACGGCCTGGCCGGAACGCTCGTCGGTCGCGTCTGGCGTGCCGGCACGCCCGCGGGCCCGGCCGTGGTGGTGCTGCGCCCCGACGGCGTGTTCGATCTGAGCCGGCACTTCGCCACCATGAGTACGCTGCTGGAAACCGACCAGCCGGCGCAAGCCGTGCGTGCGGTGGCCGGCGAGTACCTGTGCAGCGTCGATGCGCTGCTCGACAACAGCAAGGCGGAAAGCCAGGACCCCGCCGTTCCCTGGCTGCTGGCGCCCTGCGACCTGCAGGTGGTCAAGGCCGCTGGCGTGACCTTTGCCGGCAGCATGATCGAACGCGTGATCGAGGAGCAGGCCGGCGGCGACGCCAGTCGTGCGCTCGCGCTGCGCAGCCAGATCACGGCGCTGATCGGCACCAGCCTGTCCGACATCCGTCCCGGCTCGGCCGAAGCGCTGGCGCTGAAGAGCCTGCTGCAGCAGCAGAAGCTGTGGTCGCAATACCTGGAGGTCGGCATCGGGCCCGATGCCGAGGTCTTCACCAAGGCGCCGGTGCTGGCATCGGTGGGGCATGGCCAGGACATCGGCATCCGCTCCGAATCGACCTGGAACAACCCCGAGCCCGAGGTGGTGCTGGCCGTCAGCAGCCGCGGTGACATCGTCGGCGCCGCGCTGGGCAACGACGTCAACCTGCGCGACATCGAAGGCCGCAGCGCGCTGCTGCTCGGCAAGGCCAAGGACAACAACGCGTCCTGCGCCATCGGCCCCTTCATCCGCCTGTTCGATGGCCACTTCGGCCTCGACCAGCTGCGCCGCGAGACCGTGCACCTGCACGTGACCGGCGACGACGGCTACACGCTGCGAGGCATCAACACCATGGCCAGCATCAGCCGCGACCCGCTCGACCTGATCGCGCAAACCCTGGCCTGCCACCAGTATCCCGACGGCTTCATGCTGTTCCTGGGCACGCTGTTCGCGCCCACCGAAGACCGCGACGAGCCCGGCGGCGGCTTCACCCACAAGCTGGGCGATGTGGTCAGCATCCACAGCCCCTGGCTGGGCTGCCTGAGAAACCGGGTCACGCATTGCGAGGCCGCACCGCCCTGGCGCTTCGGCCTGCGTGCCTTCATCGGCAACCTGGCCGAGCGCGGCCTGCTGCAGGGGGCGCGGCTGTGACAGCCGGGCGCCTCATGGGGACCCCGCACTCGCCGTGAGGGAGGTGCCGGTGTTCGGCGACGTCATTGAAGACCTGAGCGCGTTCCCGCCCGGGAGTGATTCCTTTCAACCCAAGGAGACAAGCATGCATCTGACCATCGAACGTCGATCTGCGATATGCGCAAAGGCGTCTGCCGCAGAGCCACCCAACGAGAACGCTCCGGTCGTCGGAATCATGAGGAGGATCGGGACCAGGTTCAGCAGACTCGACTTCCAGCGTCTTTTGATGGCGCTGCCCACCGGACTTGTGATCGCGAACGCCGCCCTGGCGGCCGAGCGGCCTGCGAACCCTGCCGACTGGCCGGCGCTGAAGGAGGTGTACAAGAACCACTTCCTGATCGGCAGCACCAATCTCGACGCGCGCAACTTCGGCTCCGACGTGGTGCCGGGTGAAGACTCGGTCGCCGCCATGACCCTGAAACACTTCAACGCGGTGACGCCCAGCAACGCGATGAAGCCCGATTTCTGGAACGGGGGGATGAGCAATCCAACCCCCAATTTCCTGACCAACCTGACCTCGGGCATCAACGCCGACATCAGCGCGGCCAATGCGCGCGGCGTCAAGGTCACCGGGCACGTGCTGCTCTGGCACAACCAGTCGGCCCAATGGCCCGCCCCCAACGTCCTGACGCCGAGTGGTGGATGGGAAACGCCGTGGGACTACGCAACGGCGAAGACGAGTCTGGAACATTACGTCCGGACCGTGGCCGGCCATTTCGATCGGGAACCCTTCAAGGCCTATGCCTGGGACGTCGTCAACGAAGCGTTCAAGGACAACCCCGACAACCCCGCCGACTGGAGGAACGCCCTGCGAACCGGCTACAGCCCCGAAGAGAGGCCGGCCCGATGGGCCCAGGCCTATGCCAAGGGAGGGAAAAGCTGGGACTACATGTACGACGCGTTCTATTACGCGCGCCAGAACACGACGGCCATCCTGAACTACAACGACTTCAACGACAACGAGCGCGCCTCGAAGGCCACGGCGATCGCCGCGATGGTCAAGGAATTCAATGAACGGTACGTGGCCGAATCGGCTGCGGGCAAAGGGCGGGTACTTCGGGACGCCAAGGGGAATCCCAGGCCGCTGGTCGACGTCATCGGCACGCAGGGTCACTGGGACATGAGGCTCAACCTGGACGCCTTCGAGAGGACCCTCAAGACCTATCTCGAAACCGGAGCGAATGTCGATCTGACCGAGCTGGATCTCGCGCCGACCTTGGGTCTGGACAAGGGCCAGCGGATCCAGAATGGCCCTGAAATGGAAGCCCTGTTCATGGAGCAGGGCATCCAGTACGCGAAACTCTTCAGCCTGCTCAAGGAGTACGCCGCCGGCCCGGGAGGTCGTCACCCCGAGTACAAGGGGGGCGTGCACCGGGTCACCTGGTGGGGGATGACGGACCCGGGTTATCACACTAATGGGTATCCATGGTCTGGCGTCGGCCGACCGAAGGAGGCGTACTGGGCCACGACGAACCCGGAGCAGTACCTCATCGATGCAGGCTTGCCGCCGAACGGCGTCACCGCGACTTTCAGCTATGGCGGCGAATCCTTCAAAGCCCGCACCTGGGGCGGCAAGAACGCCCAGGCAATGCTCGACATCAACGTGCCGGCCGACACGAAGAACGTCGTCTTCACCGCTGCCAACGTGTCCCTGCCTTCGGGGTTTGCCGTCGAGACCATGAAGTTCAATCCGCCCGACTGCGCGGTGGTTCCCGGCAAGCCCTGCCATGTCACGGTGACCGCCAGGGGGCCCGCACCGGCCACTGCGTCCGCGGAGAACACGGCGACGTTCGTCCTGTCCTTTGGAAAGATGACCGTCGGGTGGATGGATGCCGCCAACGCCCTGGAGGCACCCTTGTCCTATGCGGACGTTCGCTTCAGCGACGGCGTGACCCCCTTCAAACAGTACAAGACCACCTACGGGAGCGACGGCATGGCGAGAGCGTCCGGCGTCGTGGAAACGAAGGCAGTGCCGAAACATGGTCGCAACACGCTCGTCCTGTCACCGCAGGACCCGGTCGCCAACCCGTTCGGACTGCGGTTGCACAGGCATGCGGCGACGGAAAAAGCCTGGCGACTCGTCACGAGAATCGAACCCGGCAGGACCTACATGGTCGTGTCCGGCGAGTCGGAATTCAACGGACAGACACAGGCCGCTGCGTTGACCAACCGGACCAAGCCAGCGACGACGGCCTCGCCGGAATCGCTGTCGCGCACGCCCGTCATCGTCCGGGGCGACACCCTGCTGCCATTGCCCAATGTGAATGCGCCCGCGGGCGAGCCCGCCCTGGCGCAGGACAACCTCAAGTTCGTCTTCGAAGAAGCGAAGAGTCCTGCCGCAGGACCTTACGCCGCCCAGGAAGGGCACACGATGCAGAGCTTCATCCATGGCACCAATGCCTACCCGCATGTCATGTTCAGAGGCAACGGCGCGAGTGGCACCGTCGTGGCGGGTCGGCATTCGCTGATCACGCGACAGACGAACGGCCAGGAGGGTTCGCAGATCGCGGAGAGAGCGCTGGACCAGGCGGTCTGGTTCAACACGCCCATCGACCCGAAGACCGGCGAGATGAAGATGTTCCTGTACACCGAGAAGGACGGTGTCAAGCAACACCATGTGCTGAAGGAAGTGGTCGACGGCGAGACGCCGAACAGGGACGCCGGGAACGCCATCAGCCAGCGGCAGGGGTCCGTCGGCGGGTTCGTCGCCATGCAGGCGGAGAGTCCCAAGGAGGGGACGAGTGTCAAGCTCTATGCCTACGACATCGAGCCCTACGGGTCGAACAACGAGCCGCCGCCGACAACGCCGCCGACGACGGAGCCCCCGCCGCCGGTGATGCCGATCGCCTTCCCGTTCAGCAGACGCGGCGGATCGCTCGGCGCGGGCGACCTCGCCCTGGTGCTGGCCGGCCTCGCGGCGCTTGCGCTCGCCCGCCGCCGCCGGTCCTGACGCGGTGACGCCGGCGCCGAGGTCAGGCCTCGGTGCCGGCTCGGGCCCGCCGCAAGCGCGGCCACGCAGCCTGCCAGAGGCACAGCGCCAGTGCACACAGCGCGCCGTACAGGTGCGCCTCGACCATCACCTCGCCGCCGATCAGCGCACGCTGCGCATCCGAAGGCGGATGGAACATCTGCCAGCTGATGCGTGCGATGACGGCCACCAGGACGATCCAGGCCACGCGATCGCCGCGCCACGCACGTGGCGCCAGCACCCAGATGAACAGCCCGTAGAGCACGCCCGAGAGGCCCGCGTAGTTCGTGGCCTCGGGCGATGCCGCCACCAGCAGCATCCCCACGCCGAGGGCCAGCACGACGATCGCGGCGGCCCAGGCACGCCCGCTACGGCTGCCTGCCGCGAACGCGGCGCACAGCACCAGCCCGCCGGTGTTCATCAGGCAGTGCGCCCAGCCCAGATGCACCGCATGCGCCGAAAGCAGGCGCCAGTACTGTCCGCCGAGCACGGCCGCGCGTTCGTAGCGCAGCGCTTCGTACACCGGCTCACCGCCCGCCTGCAAGGCCAGCACGAGGCAGGCGAGCGCGACGGGAACGAGCCAGTTGGCGAAGGAGCGCAGTGGGAGAGGTTGCACGGGGCGCGGCCTATTCAGAGATAGGGGCAATTTGCCGCGAGGCAGGATGGAAGGTACTCGGTGAATGCCTTGTGATGGCGGAATTGTGCCGTTGGCTTGCGTCGGCTGCCAGCGCGCCAGTCGAGCGCTCGACAGGCGAGTTTTTCCTTGGCGCGACAACGGCGGCGAGCTGCGCTGCAACACGCCGGCCGAGTTCACAACGTGGATGCGTGCGTGAGGGTTGTCCCGCAATCCGAATCCAGTCCCGCAAAGTCCCCGTATTGACTCAAGCCGGTGCGCGTCGGGTCGGCAGCAACCCATTGGAATCTCACCCATGAACAGACGCCATTCACGCGGTCGACAAGCTTCTCCTTCCCAGGCAAGACCCAAGGCACAGCGCCCCGGCCGCCATCCCGTGGCGTCCCGGCCCGCCGCGGCTTCGTGAGTCGCGAGTTCCGGCCGGCAGTTTCTTCCTCATCTTCAGGAGCGGCAATGCCGAAGTTTTCGACGGGATTTCATCGCGTCTGGTTCGGCGTTTTCTTCGGCAGCGCCGCCGTCTGTGCGCAGCAAAGCCATCTTCCCGAGATCGAGGTGCGCGGTCCGCGGGATGCAGGCGTGGGTTCGGCTGACAGCGCGAGCGAAGGCGCGGCGCAGCGCGAGTCGTTTCAGACGCGGCCCAAGCTGCGGCCCGGCGACATCGTCGAGGCCGTACCCGGCGTGGTCGCCACGCAGCACTCGGGCGACGGCAAGGCCAACCAGTACTTCCTGCGCGGCTTCAACCTCGACCATGGCACCGATTTCTCGGTGACGGTCGATGGCATGCCCGTGAACATGCCCACGCATGGACACGGCCAGGGCTATGCCGACCTGAACTTCCTGATTCCCGAGCTCGTGTCGGGGGTGCGCTACCGCAAGGGGCCGTACTTCGCCGAGAGCGGCGACTTCTCTCTGGCGGGAAGTGCATCGCTCGACTACCTCAGCGTGCTGGACGCGCCCTTTGCCGAAGTCACGCTCGGCGCCAACAACTTCAAGCGCCTGCTGGCCGCGGGCTCGCGCAGCCGCGAGGACCAGACCTGGCTGGGCGCCATCGAGCTCGAGGGAAACGACGGGCCGTGGGACGTGCCGGAGAACCTGCGCAAGGTGAGCGCCGCGGTGCGCTACTCGCAAGGCTCGCCCACGCGCGGTGTCAGCCTGACCGGCATGGCCTACAAGAGCCGCTGGACCTCGACCGACCAGGTTCCGCAACGCCTGGTCGACAGCGGCCAGCTGTCGCGCTTCGGGTCACTCAATGCCACCGACGGCGGCAACACGCAGCGGGTGAGCCTGTCAGGCAAGTGGTTCGACAAGGGCGCGGCGGGTGACACGACGACGGTCAGCGCCTATGCGATCGACTACCGCTTCGACCTGTTTTCCGATTTCACCTATTTCCTGAACAACCCGGTCAACGGCGACCAGTTCGAGCAGACCGACCGCCGGCGCATCTTCGGCGCGCAGGCGGCGCGCACGATGCCGACCCGGTTCGGCGGGCTGGATGGCATCCTGAGCTTTGGCGCAAGCTGGCGCGGCGACAGGATCTCGGAAGTGGGCCTCTACGCCACGCAGGCCCGCGAGCGGCTCTCGACGGTGCGCAACGACAAGGTGTCGCAAGACCTGTTCTCCGTGTACGGCCAGCAGCTGGTTTATTTCACCGACCGACTGCGCGGCTACGCGGGCGTGCGCGGCGACATGCTGCGCTACCGGGTCGACGGGCGCGAGCCCGTGCATGGCGCGGCCAATAGCGGCAGCGGTCGCGATTCGATCGCCAGCCCCAAGGCCGGCCTCGCCTTCGCGCTGACGCCGCAGCACGAGATCTACCTGAACGCCGGCGTCGGCTTTCACAGCAACGACGTGCGCGGCGCAACCATCGCCATCGATCCCGCGAGCGGCAACGCCGCCGACCGCGTGCCGGCGCTGGCCAAGGGCCGGGGCGCGGAGGTGGGTTGGCGCTTCCAGCCCGACGAGAACTTCACGGCGACGGTGGCGCTGTGGCAGCTCAAGCTCGACTCCGAGCTGGTCTACGTCGGCGATGCCGGGTCGACCGAGCCGGGGCGCGCGAGCAGCCGCCGCGGTATCGAGGCGACGATGCGCTGGAAGCTCGACCGCGCCTGGCGCGTGGAGCTCGACGGCGCGGTGTCGCGTGCGCGCTTCAGGGGGCTCGCGCCCGAAGGCGAAGGCAACCACGTCGACAACGCCGTCGAGCGCGTCTTTGCCGCGGGCCTCACGTACATCGACGGCCCGCTGACGGCATCGCTGCGGCTGCGCTACCTGGGGCCGCGCGCGCTGGATACGACCAACAGCACGCGTTCGCGCTCGGCCACGCTGCTGAATTTCGGTGCGCGCTATGCCGTCCACAGGCATCTGACGCTGGGGCTCGACGTGTTCAACCTGGCCGGCAAGAAGGGCAACGACATCGAGTACGCCTATGCATCGTGCGCGGCGGGTGAAGTGGTGTCCGGCGCGTGCAACGGCGGCGTGAACGACCGGCATGTGCATCCGATGGAGCCGCGCAGCGCTCGTGTCAGCGCGCGCTGGACGTTCTGAGCAATGCCATCCGGCATCAGTTCAACGGCGTGAGGTGCGAATGCGGGGGGGCCGATGAATGCGTGTGGACGTGCGGTGCCGCATCGTCCGCCAGCGCCACCACGTTCGCCTGGCCATGGCGAACGCCGCGCAGCGACATCAGCTGATCCGCCACGTCGTGCACGGCGGCAATCGGGCCGCGCAGCACCACGCACTCCAGGCAGCTGCCATGGTCAAGCGGCGTCTGGTTGCAGGCGGTCACCATGCCGTGGTTCTCATGGCGCAGCGCCTGCAGCCGTGCCGCGAGGGCGACCTCGCGCGTGTCGTACACGTAGCTGACGCTGGCGATGCACGCCGACACCACGGCATCGAACTGCATGCCCCGGAGCCCGGCGCGACCCAGCCCGTAGCGAATCAGGTCGCGCACGGCCTCGGAGCGGCTCGTGTAGCGTTTCTGCGCGATGAGCATCTCGAACTGGCGCGCGAGCTGCTCGTCGAGTGAAATGGTGAAGCGGTTCATCGGGGTATGCAGCGGGTACGCGATCCGCCGCCGGTCGGATTCAGCGCGTGTGCCTTCCCTTGGCACCGTCTCCCATGTGCTCAGGAGAACGGCAGCACCTTGACGTCGAGCACGCGCTCGCACAGCCACACCGTGGCGACGACCACTGCCGCCATCGAGCCGCCGTGCAGCACCAGTGGCGGATAGCGCCGCCAGTTGCGCAGCGCCAGCAGCACCATGAGCGCGACGGCCACCACCGCCAGTTGTCCGGCCTCCACCCCCAGGTTGAATTGCAGCAGCGCAAGCACGAACTGGCGCGTCGGCAGCTCGATTTCACCGAGGGCGCCGGCGAAGCCGAAGCCGTGGATCAGCCCGAACAGGAAGCTGAAGAGCCTGCGGCGTCCGCGCAGCACGGGCCGGATGTTGTCCAGCGCCGCGACGATGATGGTGATGGCGATCGCCGGCTCGATGAGGTGCGGCGAGATCGTCACGATCTTCAGCCCCGCCAGCGCCAGCGTGATCGAGTGCGCGATGGTGAACATCGTCACGATGCCCAGCATCGGCCAGGCGGCGTCCTTCCAGGCGAGCACCGGTGTCCACACGCCGTGCTTGCGCTGGAGCACGGCAGGCAGCAGCAGGCAGATCAGAAAGAGGATGTGGTCGTAGCCGATCAGGATGTGGTGGATGCCGTCGGCGAAGAAGCGGGCAGGCGGCGATGCCTCCCGGGTGTCCGCCCATTCGATGGAGACGGGGCCGGCCGAGGGGTCCAGCGAGCGCAGCATCGGTGCGGCGGCGCTTTGGGTTTGCGCGCGCAGCAGGCCGCGGTGGGTCGGGTCCACGTCCTGGAAGAGCCGGTAGTCGATGGACAGCGCGGCCGCTGCACTGCAGGGCGCCTGCATCTGCAGCACGAGGTAGGCGCCATCGATGCGGTTGTCGATCGCAGGCGGTCGGGTGTCGGCAGGCACGCATTGGCCTCCCTGAAGCCGCAGCCGTCCCAGCGCATAGGCCTGGATGTCGCCCAGGCGTGTGCGCACCTCGCCCCAGGAGAGTTTCTGGTCGGCGTTGGCGTCGAGGTCGAGCACCGCATCGAGGTCGCGCAGCGCAATGTCCCAGCGCAGGTCGATGCGGTCGCCATCGCGCGAAAGCTGCAGGTAGGCGTCGCTGGCCTTGTGGGCATGCGCCGGAAGCACGGCGAAGGCGAGCATCCAGAAGAACAGCGCGGCCAGCAGCGAACGACAGGTGCGTGGGGTCATGGCATGGCGTTCAAAGCAGCGCATCGACGCGCGCATCTCGCAGGCCGATCTGCCGCACCAGCGCCCTGACTTCGGCACGCGCCGGCTCGTCCTTCGCCGCGACGGCCGCGCGTGCGAACAGCAGCAGGTCGATGGGCTCGCGCTGCAGTTGCACGTTGAGCCTGGCGAGGTCGAGTGCGCGCCTTGCGTCGCCCTCGACGTCGAGCGCGAACATCGCTTCTTCGCGCGCATGGACCGCGCCGGTGCCGGGCCGCTCGGCCGCCGCGTCGAAGCGGGCCTTGAGTTCGGCCGCGGCCGTGGCCGTGCGTGCACCCTCGAGGCCGCGCGCGGCGATGGCCATGCGCAGCAGCACCGCATCGCTGCGCGCCTCGGTGTCGAGCAGGGCGGGAATCTCCCGGGACCGGCCGGCGCGCTGCAGGTAGTCGCTGTAGGCAAGCAGCAGATAGCCCGAGCGCTCGGCTCGCAGGGCGAGGCGATACGCGACGCCGGCCTCGGCGGGGCGCCCGGCGAGCTCCTCGATTTCGGCCAGGCTGGTGAGCAGCCACTGGCGCGTGCCCGCCTGTTCGCGAGCCTGGAGGCTGGGCGCTTCCAGCAGCGTCTTCAATGCGTCGCGCGCTTCGCCGTGGTTGCCGCGCAGCCCCGCGTTCTCCGCCATGCAGGCCAGGCCGTAGAGCGCCGGGCCGACGCGACCGAGCGCGCGGCACGCCGCGTCCGAGTCGTCGTAGCGGCCGCGCACGCGGTAGATGGTGGCCAGCGTGATCAGCGCCTGGGCATTGGACGGCTGCCGCGCGAGCGCGGCCTTCAGCAGCATTTCCGCGCCGTCGAAGTCATGCAGGAACTGCGCGATGGTGGCGCGCATCACCAGCACGGCCGGCGGTGTCGCGGAGGGCGGGAGGGCAGCCCAGTGGGCGAGGGCGCCCATGGCATGGCCGGCGTAGCGTGCATCGCCCTGCGAGCGCGCCAGCTCGAGATAGCGGGCGGCCGCGGCAATGGCCACGGCCGCGTCCGTGGGCCGCTGCTGCAGTTCGCGGCGCATCGCGCGCGCCTCGCGCGACCATCCGGCGACCGTCGGCAGCGATTCGACCACCTCGTTGTCGTCGGCGGGCACGCGCGGGGCCGCGCCGGCAGACGCCATCGCGGCAGCCATGGCGAGGACGGCGGCACCTGCCCGCCATGCGGACGCGGGCAGCAGGTGTCGTCGCACGGTCATCACTCGGTGGAAACCGGGTCCTTCGTTTCGGAGGTCGGCGGCGGGTCGAACACCGCCACGTCGGCGGCTTCGGCCGTGTCGAGCCCGCCGCCGTTCACCAACGCCTTCACGTAGGCAATGAAGGTGTCGTACGCATCCGCCTGCGGCGGGGGCGTCGTGGGCGGCGGCTGTTGTCCCTGTGCGCCGGGCGGGAACGGATAGAAGCTGAAACCTCCGCCGCCCCACCGCCGCCGCCGCAGCCCGCGAGCGTGGCGACGACCAGGAGCGGGCCGGCGATGCGATAGAACGTGTGGTTCATGGCGTTGTCCTTACTGCGCGCCCGGCAGCGGCGTATTCAGGTAGGGGAAGGTCTCCGGGAACTGCGCCGCGCTCTGCATCGCGCCGTCGGTGATCGCCGCGGCACCTGCGGGCGCGTCGGACGGCTTGCAGCCGACCTTGAGCGTGTCGGTGGCGCCGGTGGCCACGCACAGCACGCCCATCGCGACACGCAACTCGGCATCGACCACGTCGTCGCCCGGACGGCGGCCGTTCGGAAACCCGGCCGTGTCGCCCCCGAGCACGCCCAGGTTGTTCTGGCCTGCCTTGGGTGTCGGCGCAATGCCGGTGTTCAGGCGCAGCATTTCCGAGGCGGTCACGTTGGCGGGCTTGTTGACGCCCTCGACGCCCGTCAGGAAGGCCGCCACGAGGTCGGTGCGCGGAAAGTTCGTCGGCGCCGGTGCCGAGGGGAACAGCGTCTGCACCAGCGCAGGCAGCGTCGGGTTGGTCACGTAGTCGGCGAACTGGCCGTCGTCCTTCGGCCTGGAGCTGTTGAAGCGGTCCTTGTCCTTCAGGCCGATGACGACCTCGTTGACCAGCGGCATGCCCAGGCGCGAGACCTGTGCCCAGGCGCCGCCGGCCAGCGTGGTGGTCCCGTGGCCGCGCTTGGGCGGGCTGGCGACGAGCTGCCCCTGGCGCACGCTCGCGGTGGTCCAGCCGCCGATGATCGGCTTGCCGGCGGTGGTGACGCAGGCAATGGGCACTTCGAGCGCCATGGTGGTGACGTTCTTGCCGGCCAGCGCGTCGGGGTTGCCGTTCGGCGCACCCAGCGGGTTCAGGTTGATCAGGTCGAAGACCTGGCCCAGTGCGACGCTGAACGGGTCCTTGCGCTGCCCGACGAACACGCGGCCTGGCGCCGCGCAGCCCGGGATGTTGACGTTGTACAGATGCTGCGCCGCATAGGCGGCATAACCCGAGGGGCCGCCGAAGGTCTTGTCGCCGATGTTGTCGGTGGGCTTGTCGAATTCCCGGGTGCCGCCGGCCGCGGTGACGGCCTCGCTGGCGCCGGTGCGGCGGTCGCCGCGCACGATGTTCAGCGTGAAGGTCTCGCGCAGGTTGCTGGTGGCCTGGTTCGGGCCCGTGATGCCGCCGGCCTGCACGAGCGGAATGGAGACCTGCTTGCCCGCGATCGGCAGCTGGATGTCGCGCAGCGTGTTCTTGAAGCGGAACTGGAAGGTGATGTTCTCGACCGCATCGCCGTCGGTGTCCAGGTGAATCTCGTACAGCGCGTTGGGGTCCATCGTGAAGTAGTTCGGGCCGCCGTACGGGCTCTGGTCGGGCTGGTAGTTGGCGATGAGCGTCACGTAGTCCTGGCGGCCCGTTTCGTAGCTGCGGAACATGTAGAAATCGGTGGCGTCCACCTTCGGCATGCCGGCAATCGAGGGCGCCTCGCGGTGGCTGGAGGCAAAAGCGCCGGATGCCGTCATCGCGCATGCCGCGAGAACGCAGGCATGCAGAGGAATTCGAACGAAGTTCATTGCTGTCACCCTCGGTAGGAGCTGGTTGTGGAAGAGGCCCAACTTGGATACGGAGGCTGCGGGCGACCGGTTTGTCGGACAGCGACCCGGGAATTTCATACGAAAGCGCCATCGATTCATACGCGGCGGCTGCTCTTCGGCCCGGCGCCCTGGACCCGCGGGCTCCTCGAGGCCGCATCCCGTGCGCGCGAAACGCGCTTATAAAAGGGCTTGCCCCATCACTGATTCTTGAGCGAGTTCGTATGAAGTCTGCAGGCTTGAAGGGAACCGTGTCCATTGAACTGGTGCACGAGGCGATCCATGCCGCGGCGCTGCGGAACATGGACATCCGCAGCGTCCTCGAAAGCGCCAAGATCGATCGCGAACTGTTGAACGCGCCGCGTGCGCGCGTCTCGGCGGCGGCGTACTCGCAGATGTGGGTGGCGCTGGCCGACCTGATGGACGACGAGTTCTTCGGCCTCGACAGCCACGGTCTTCGCCGCGGCGGCTATGCGCTCATGACGCGCGCGGCGGTCAACGCCGACAACCTGGCCCATGCCCTGCGCCGCATCCTGAGGTTTCTTCACGCCACGTTGGACGACTTTCGCGGCGAGCTGGTCTGCGAGGGCGACGAGGCGCGCGTCGTGCTGCATGACGGCGGCGTGCTGCGCCGGCTGTTCGGCTACGGCACCTGGTTCATCCTGGTCCACGGCCTGGCGTGCTGGCTCGTGCACCGGCGCATTCCCCTGCGCGAAATGCAGTTCCGGTGCCCGCCGCCCGCCGACGACAGCCACTACCGCACGCGCTTCTGCGAGAACGTGAAGTTCAACGGCCAGACCACGCACATCAGCTTCGCCAGCGACCTGCTGGACCTGAAGATCGCGGAGTCGCCGGCCACCGTCGACAACTTTCTGCGGAAAGCGCCGGCCAACCTGCTGGTCAAGTACCGCAACGACGCCAGCACCAGCGCCCAGGTGCGCCACCGGCTGCGCAGTCAGATGCCCGAGGCGTGGCCCGAACTCGAAAAGCTCGCGCAGGAACTCTGCGTTTCCGGCACCACGCTGCAACGCCGCCTGCAGCAGGAGGGCGTGAGCTACCAGCGCGTGAAAGACGACCTGCGGCGCGACATCGCCATCGACCTGCTGTCGAGCGCCTCGCTGACGGTGGCCGAAGTCGCGGCCCGCACCGGCTTCCAGGAAACCAGCGCCTTCCATCGCGCCTTCAAGAAATGGACGGGCGTGAGCCCCGGCGCCTATCGCTCGTCTGCGCCCACCTCGGGATAAGCCAAAGCTCCCGGCGTTTGCCGGGGGGCGGGCATGTCCGAACGCCCCATCCAGATCGGGACGCGCGGGCATGGAAGCGCGGCGCGTGCAGAACTAACCTTCCTTCGACACCGCATCTCGCGACAGTCAGAACGAAAGGAAACCGGAATGAACCGAACGATGGCATCGCCGCTGGAGGCACAGGCGCTGCGGGGCGCGGTCGACTGGGCCATTGCCACCCGGCGCAGCGTCAGGGCGTTCCTGCCCCGGGCGGTGCCCAGGGACGAGGTCGAGGCGATCCTTTCGACCGCGCGCTACAGCGCTTCCGGCATGAACATGCAGCCCTGGCATGTGCATGTGCTGACCGGGCCCGCCAAGGCCCGCCTGTCGGCTGCGATTGCCGCGCTCGACGACGATCCCGGCCGGTCGGGCGAGCTGCTCGAACCCTACGACTACTACCCGCGCGAATGGTTTTCGCCGTACCTGGAGCGGCGTCGCAAGGTCGGCTGGGACCTCTACGGATTGCTCGGCATCGCCAAGGGCGACAAGCAGCGCATGCACCTGCAGCACGGGCGCAACTACCGCTTCTTCGATGCGCCCGTGGGCCTGTTCTTCACGGTCGACCGCGAACTCCAGGAAGGCAGCCTGCTGGACTACGGCATGTTCCTGCAGAGCGTGATGGTGGCCGCGCGCGGCCGCAACCTCCACACCTGCCCGCAAGCCGCGTTCCTGAAATTCCATCGCCAGATCGCGGACCTGCTGGACATTCCCGGCGGCCAGATGCTGGTCTGCGGCATGAGCCTGGGCTATGCCGACCCAGCGTCGGTCGAGAACTCGCTCGTCACCGAGCGCGAGCCCGTGTCCGCCTTCACGACCTTCCACGACACCACCAAGGAGACCACCGCATGAGCGCGCCATCCTATGCACGGGGCCTCGAACGCTGCGCGGCGAATCATGTGCCGCTCACGCCGCTGGGCTTTCTCGACCGCGCGGCGCTCGCGCATCCGAACCGCGCGGCGGTGGTGCACGGCGATCTGACGCGAACCTGGGCGCAGACGCGCGAGCGCTGCCACCGCCTGGCGTCCGCGCTGGCGATGCGGGGCATCGCGCCGGGCGACACGGTGTCGGTGCTCGCGCCCAACACGCCGGCCATGCTCGAGGCCCACTTCGGCGTTCCGCTGGCCGGCGCGGTGCTCAACGCGATCAACCATCGCCTGGACGCCGAAGGCATCGCGTTCATCCTGCGCCACGGCGAGTGCAAGTTGCTGCTGGTCGATCGCGAGTTCGCCGCCACGGTGGCCGCTGCATTGAAGCTGCTCGACCGTGCGCCCGCGGTCATCGACATCAACGATCACCTCGCACCGCCCGGCGAACGTATCGGCGAGACCGACTACGAATCGCTGCTGGCGAGCGGAGACCCGGACTTTGCCGGCCGGTGGCCCGGCGACGAGTGGCAACCCATTGCGCTGAACTACACCTCCGGCACCACCGGAGACCCCAAGGGCGTGGTAGCAAGCCACCGCGGCACCTACCTCATGAGCCTGCTGCAGATCACGAACTGGGCGATGCCGCGCGCGCCGACGTATCTGTGGACCCTGCCCATGTTCCACGCGAACGGCTGGTGCTTCACCTGGGCCGTGACGGCCGCCGCAGGCACCCATGTCTGCCTGCGCCGGGTGTCCGCCGACGCGGTGCTGGAGGCCATCGAACGGCACCCGATCGATCACCTCTGCGCAGCGCCCGTCGTGATGGCGATGCTCGCGGACGCGGCGAAAGACATCCGGCTGCCGCGCCCCGTGCGCGTGCTCACGGCCGGCTCGCCGCCGCCCCTCGCCGTGCTGAATGCAGTGCTGGCGATGGGCTTCGACGTGGAGCACGTCTTCGGCATCACGGAAGTGTCGGGCACGCCGGTGAGTTGCGTGTGGCAGGACGGCTGGGACGATCTGGCGCCCGCCGAGCAGGGCGCGCTGCGCGTGCGCCAGGGCGTGCGCGCCGCCATGTTCGAAGGCCTCATGGTCGGCGACGCCGACACGCTCGCGCCCGTCGTGCCCGACGGCAAATCGACGGGCGAGCTCATGCTGCGCGGCAACACCGTGATGATGGGCTACTTCAAGAACGAGGCGGCCACGCGCAAGGCGCTCGCCGATGGCTGGTTCCGCACCGGCGACGTCGCCGTCCTGCATGCCAACGGGTATGCGCAGATCACCGACCGGTCGAAGGACGTGATCATCTCGGGCGGCGAGAACATCTCGTCGGTCGAAATCGAGGACGTGGTCCATGGACACCCGGCGGTGCTGCATGCCGCCGTGGTGGCGCAGCCCGACCCCAAGTGGGGCGAGGTGCCGTGCGTGTTCATCGAGCTCAAAACCGGTGTCGCCGCGCCCACCGAACAAGAGATCATTTCGTTCTGCCGCGAGCGGCTGGCGCACTTCAAGTGTCCGCGCCGCGTGATCTTCACGCCCTTGCCGAAGACGGCCACGGGAAAGATCCAGAAGTTCCGCCTGCGCCAGCAGGCCGGAAGCCAGGACGCCATCACGCGGCTCGCAAGCCATGGCTGAGTGCGAAGCCGCCGCAGCCCTGGCGCCGGTCGCGCCCGGCTACCGCTTCTCGCGACCCCACACCTTCGACGAAGCGCAGGTGCGTGCCTTCGCGCTGGCGGCGGGAGACGAGAACCCGCTGCACCACGATGCGGCGTTTGCACAGGGCACGCGCTTCGGCGGCCTGATCGCCAGCGCGACCCACACCACCTCGCTGCTCATGGGGCTGACCGCCAGCCACTTCGCCACGAAAGGGAAGGTGCTGGGCATGAACTTCTCGGTCGACCTGCTGCGTCCCGTGCGGGCGAGCGAGACCGTGCTCATCGAGTGGTGCGTGACGTCGATGGCCGCGCATGCGAAGGGCGGCTGCGTCCTCGAATTGCAAGGTGCGATCAAGAGCGCGGACGACCGGACCAGCGTGCTCGCGCAAGGGACGGTGCTTTTCACGCCCGCCGCCTGAGCGCGTTGCGCGCCAGCGCCTCGTGCGGCGGCAGCCCGGCCTCTGCGAAATGCGGCCGGGCCTCGCGCTGCTTCAGATCAACCCCAGCGCTCGCAGCTTCGCATCGGCCGCGGAGTAGGGCCGCTCGCACACGATCTTGTCGCTGCCCGGTGCGAACTCGAAGGTCGCGGCCATGCGGATGCGGAATTTCCGGCCGGTCGCGTCGAACACCTTGCCGTTGGCATGCAGCGGGCCGAGGTGCGTTCCGCTGAGCCAGAACTCGACCAGCACGGTGTGCTGGTCGGCGGCGATGGCGATGATCTCGTTGGCCAGGTCGGGAAACGGCGTGCGCGAGCTGCTGAAATAGCCGCGCACTTCCTCCTCGCCGTCGAACACCACGCCGCTTCCGTGCATCTCGTAGCGCGGATGCTGGAACGTGTCGATCACCGCATCCCACTCCTGCGTGCATTCGAGCGCCATGTGGTCGCGCACGGTCTGGATGCGTGCCGCCTGAAGCGTTGCTGTGTCCACGGGGTCTCCTGCTGTTTGTCGAATGGGTTGAACCGCGACCGTCATGGCGTGGGCGCGGCGGCGTTTGCGCCCATGCGGCGGATCGGGTCCTTGCCGTCCCATCCCTGGGCTGCGCGCCGGATCTCGCGGAAGTACTCACCCTTGCCGCCGGCCATCTCGGAGATTTCGAACATGCCGCCGGGCAGGTCGGGATGGACGAAGTAGGCGAAGCGCCCGCGCATCCCCATGCGGCCGCTGTGGCCCTCGACGTAGCCCATCGACAGCAGGTGCTGCACGGCCGGGTCGAAGCCGTCGTCGGTCCAGTAGGCCAGGTGCTGGGCGCCTTCGCCGCCGCGGCGCAGTGAATCGAGGTAGAGCGACGGCGCGTCGTCGCGCTGCTGGATCAGTTCGATCTGCAGGTCGCCGGAATTGGCCAGCGCAATGGACAGCCGTGGCAGGCGCGAGGGCTTGCCGTAGTAATTGAACTCGGTGGTGCCGACTTCTTCCTTGTAGAACCACGGCCCCACGCCCAGCGTGCGGGACCAGTGGGCCATGGCCTTCTCGATGTCGTGGACGACATAGCCGACCTGGCGTGCGCCGCCGAACAGCATGCTCATTGAATGGACTCCTTGGTGCCTTGGTGCCTTGGTGGTGCGCTCAGCGCATGTACGCGCCGCCGTTGACGTCGAGCGTGGCGCCCGTCATGAAGGACGACAGGTCGGACGCCAGGTAAAGGCATGCGCCCGCAATGTCTTCGGGCTGGCCGACCCGGGCCAGCGGGAATGTCTTGCCCAGCGCGTGCTTGTTGTCGTCGGAGTTCGCGCCGCGCGAGAAGTCCGTCATGATCAAGCCGGGCGTGACGGCGTTGGCGCGCACGCCCTGCGGGCCCAGCTCCTTGGCGATGGCGCGCATGAAGCCCAGCACGCCGGCCTTGGCGGCGCAGTAGTGGCTGCCGCCGAACACGCCGCCGCCTTGCTGCGCGGACATCGACGAGATGCAGATGATCGAGCCGCTGCGCTGCGCGACCATGGTGGGGATCACGCACTGCGCCATCTGCAGCGTGCCGCGCAGGGCGATCGACACGACCTGTTCGAAGTCCTCGGCGCTCACTTCGAGCACGCTGCGCTTTTGCGTGATGGCGGCGTTGTTCACCAGCACATCGATGCGGCCGGCCCATTGCAGGACGCGCGCCACCGCGGACGCGCAGGCGCCGGCATCGCGCACGTCGCAGCCGATCCCGATGTGTTCCGGCCCGATCGACCGGGCCGCTGCCTGTGCCTCTTCTTCGTCCAGGTCGAGCAGCGCCACCCGGGCACCGTGCCGGGCGAACAGCCGCGCCGTCGCCAGGCCGATGCCGCGCGGGCGCGAGGCGCCGGTGATCAGGGCGACGCGACCCTGCAGCAGCGTGAGGAGGGCGGCGTCACTCATTGCTGATGTTCGCGGCCTTGGCGATCTGCTTCCAGCCCTCGATGTCCGCGGCGGTCATGGTGCGCAGCTCGTCGCCGCCGACGAAGGCGGCGGTGATGCCCAGGTCGAGCAGGCGGGTCTTCACGTCGGGCATCTCGAGCACCTGCTTGAGCGCGGCGGACAGCTTGCTCACGATGGGCTTGGGCGTGCCCGCCGGTGCGTACAGCGCCCAGCGCAGTGCGCCCATGCGCTTGCCCGCGAAATCGATGCCCTCGTCGTCGTAGCTCGACACGTCGGGCAGGCTGGGCGAGCGCGAGGTGCAGGCGGTGATCGCCTTCACCTTGCCGGACTTCACCATCGGCGAGCCCGACGCCATGTCCACGTAGGCCAGCTTGACGTGGCCGCCCAGCATGTCGGTCTGGATCTGCACCACCGACTTGTAGGGGATGTGGCTCATCTGCGCCTGCGTGCGCAGGTTGAACAGCTCCCCACAGAAATGGCCGGTCGAGGCGATGCCCCAGCTGGCGTACTGCACGCTGCCCGGCGACTTTTTGGCCAGCGCGATGAGCTCCTTGGCGTTGTTCGCCGGAAAGTCGTTGGTCGCGATGAGCAGGATCGAGGCGGTGCCGACCTGTCCGATGGGCGCGAAGTCCTTGACCGAGTCGTACGAGAGCTTGGGGTTGCTCGCGGGCAGCAGCACGTGCGTGGTCGCGCCGCCGATGCCGATCGTGTAGCCGTCGGCAGGTGCCTTGGCGACGAAGTCGGTGGCGATGGCGCCGCTGGCGCCCGGCTTGTTGTCCATCACGAAGACGCCCTTGACGAGCGGCGCCATCTTGTCGGCCAGCAGCCGCCCGAGCGCGTCGCCGCCGCTGCCCGCCGCCGAGATCAGGACGAAGCGGATCGGCCGCGTCGGATAGTCCGCGGGCGTTTCGGCACGGGCGGCGAACGCGAGGCCCGCGAGCGCTGCAATCCACAGTTTGCGCATGGTGTTGTCTCCTTCTTTGGGATGGTTCGGATACCGACCTACAGGGACAGGCCGCCGTCGACCACCAGCTCCAGGCCCGTCACGTAGCTGGATTCATCGGAGGCGAGGAACAGCGCCGCATTCGCCACGTCCCACGCCGTGCCCTGGCGGCCCATGGGGCAGCGCGCGTTGCGCATCTCGCGGCCCGCCTGCGCCTCCTTCTCGTCCTTGAAGAGGGCGGCGGCATGCGGGGTGTCGATCAGGCCCGGCACGATCACGTTGCAGCGCACCTGGTGCTGCGCGTACTGGCGGGCCACGACGCGCGTCATGTGGTTCAGCGCCGCCTTGGAGGTGCTGTACGACAGGAACTGCATCGGGCTCCACTTGCGGCTGGCGATGGAGGAGATGTTGATGATGGAGCCGCCGCCCTGGCGGATCATGTGCGGCACCACCTCGCGCGCCGTGAGCATGGGGCCCTTGAGGTTGATGGCGTGCACGCGGTCCCAGGACTCTTCCGTGACCTCGATCAACTCGCCGAACTCCTCGATGCCGACGTTGTGGTGCAGCACGTCGATGCGGCCGAAGCGCGCGATGCAGTGCGCCACCATCTGCCGGATCTGCTCGCTGCTGCGCACATCGGCCTCGAAGGCTTCGGCGATGCCGCCGATGGCCTCGATGCGGCGCACTGACGCCGCCGCCGCTTCCGGCGAACGGTCCGCGCAGACCACCGTCGCGCCGTGGCGTGCGAACGTGACGGCGCAGGCGGCGCCGTTGCTGATGTCGCCGCCGATGGAGCCGGCGCCGACCACGAGGACCACCTTGTCCTTCAGGCGCTGCGTCATGGGGCGGTTCTCGTTGTCTTGCGGGCAGTGACGGCACCGGTGGCTGCCTTGGCGACCGGGCCGCAGGATTCGCGCAGCACCATCTGCGTGGTCAGAAGAATGCGTTCCTGCTCGAGCGGTGCCGTGCTGTCCAGTCGCCGCAGCAGCAGTTCGGCCACCGCGGTGCCGACCGCTTCCAGGTCCCAGGTCAGCGAGGTGATCGCCGGACTGAAAAGCTGCGACAGGTCGGTGTCGCCGATGCTGACGACGCTGACGTCATCGGGCGCCAGGCGGCCCGAGTGGCGCAGCGCCTGCAGCACGCCCGACAGGATGCGGGTGCCCAGGCAGAGGAAGGCCGTGGGCGCCGCGGGCGAACCCAGCAGCGAGAGGGCCTCGCTGAAGGCGAAGTCCATCGCCGATTTCTCCGCGCGGATCAGCTTCGGGTCTGGCTGCAGGCCGCGCTCCGCGAAGGCGTCCCGGTAGCCCACGATGCGCTCGCGGCCCGGGCGCAGCACGCTGCCGGGCGTGAGCAGCGCGATGCGCGTGTGGCCCAGGTTCAGCAGGTAGCGCGTGGCTTGAAGGGCGCCGTGGTAATGGTCGACGTGCACGCCCGCGTTGTCCCCCTGGAAGTCGCGGTCCAGCGCGATCACCGGGCCGTCCGCCGCCAACTGGTCGAGGTACGCCGGGGCTTCCTCTTGGCAGGGGCCGAGGATGAGTCCGTCGACGCGCCGGCGCCGGAACAGGTCGACCAGCGTCTTCTCCCGCTGGCCGTCGTTGTGGGTGCTGGCCACCAGCAGTGCATAGCCGGCCGTCAGCAGCCGCGATTCGACCGCCGTGATGATCCGCGCATACAGGGGGTTGGCCAGGTCCGACACCAGCAGCCCGACCACGCCTGTGGAGCGGGTTCGCATGCTCTGCGCCACCGCGTCGGGGGTGTAGCCGAGGTCGCGTGCCGCCTTGGTGACCGCGGCGATGGCCTGTTCGCTGACACGCCCCGTGCGGTTCAGCGCGCGCGACGCGGTGCCGATGGCCACGCCGGCGGCCTTGGCCACTTCGCGGATGGTCACCTTGGCCTTCATGCCGCCACCTTCGCTTGCGCAAGCGGGGCAGAAAAGCGCTCCGCGCCTGGCTCCAGCGGCACGGCGGCGCTGTTCAGAAAAAAGGCAGCCATGTGATAGAAGCTCGACGCGAAGATGAGCTCGATCACCTGCGCCTGCGGCCAGCCCGCGCAAAGGGACTGCCAGGTCTGATCGGACACCGTGGAATGGCGGTGCAGCTCGTCCACCATCCGGACGATCAGGCGTTCCTTGTCGGTCCATCGCGTCGGCGACAGCGCGTGCCAGTCGTCGCTTTCGGTGAGCTCGCGGACCTGCACGGCATCGAGCCCGCATTTCTCTGCGTAGATGCTGACATGCATCCCCCACTCGTACTCGGACCGCGTGAGCGCGCCGGTGCGGATGATCGCGATCTCGCGGTCGCGCTCGGGCAGCGCGCACTGGAACAGCACCACATGCGCCATGGCCTGGAAAGCCGGACCGAGCTTGCTGTGATTCGCGAGCGCCAGCCGGAGGTTCAACGGCGACAGGCCTTTGAACGCGGTGCTTTGTATCGCCGCCGCGACCTCGGGTTCGTAGGGCGGTGGCCGCAACGGCAGCCGTGCGGAAGGTGCAGGAGAGAGGAATGCGGCGCCGGTCATGGCCCAAGTTTGAAGCGGGCGTGGAAACGTTTCTACAGTGATAACCCTGAAGAGTTGCGGATACAGAGCGCGCTCAGGAATCGAATCAAAAACGAAAAAGAGAAAACGGTTCCACACCGGGCGATGGGCCGATGGCGTGACATTTGGGAACGTTCTTCACCGTGGCGATGTACGCGGCGCCGTGCAGCCGGGCGTTGGTGACGCATCGGGGCTATTTCTTGCCCCCAAGGAGTTGAAATGACTTTTCCCAGAGCCGCTCTCAAGTCGGCTGCCGCAGGTCTCGTGGCTGTCGGCGCCTTGTTGACCGTTGCATCCGCCAACGCGGGCACCAGCTGGTCCATCGGCGTGAACCTGCCCGGCGTGGTCGTGGGTGAGCCCGCACCGGTCTATTACGAGCCGGCGCCTGTCTACTCGCGGCCGGCCCCGACCTACTACCAGCCCGCACAGCCGGTCTACTCCGCCCCGGCACCGGTCTACTACGAGCCCAACGCTCGTTGGGAGGAGCGCCGCGCGCAACGGTGGGAAGAGCGCCGCGCGCAACGTTGGGAAGAGCGCCGTGAATGGCGTCGCCGGCAATGGGAGCGCGAGCAGCACCGCCGTTACGACGAGGATCGCGATTGACGTTGCTGACAGCGTCGGTCCGCGCGAGTCTGCCGCGAAGCCGCTGCAGCAAGCGCGGCTCGGGCTTCAGGACGTGAGGGTTTCCTTCGCCGCGGCGCGAATCCGGTCTGCCGATTGCCGCGCGCGCCCCATGATGCCGCGCGTGTCGTAGGCGAGCAGCCGCCCGTTGCGCTTCACGATGCGGCCGTCGACCATCACGGTGTCGACGTTGGCGGCGCTGCCGCTTTGCACGATCGCCGTCTCGACGTTGCCGACCGGGCCCATGTTCAGGTCCTGCGTGCGCACCAGGATGATGTCGGCGCGCTTGCCTTCGGTGATCGAGCCGGTGACGTCGCCCAGCCCCATGGCGATGGCGCCGTTGAGGGTCGCCATCTCGATCGCCTCGGGCACGCCGACCGCCTTCGCCTGCGCGCTCGGCGTGCCGGCCCATGGCACGCCCAGGTTCCAGGTGAAGCGCATGGCCTCGAACATGTCGGGTGGCGCGATGGAGGTTGCATCGCTCGACAGCGAGATGGTCAGGCCCGCGTTGCGCATCGCGAAGAGGGCGGCACGCGCGTCGCCGGTGCTGCTGAGCCGCAGCTCGGAATGCGTGGCAAAGGACAGCGGCGTTTTCGTGCGTGCCATGGCCGCGAGGTCGGCGGTGCTGGCGGGCACGTAGTGCGCGAGCATGAAATCCGGGCCGAGGTAGCCGCGCCGTTCGTAGTCGACCGCATCGACGTTGTTCGGTGCCTCCTGCGGCGCGTGGATCGCAACGGGCAATCCGCTGGCCTTGGCGGCCTTCATCTCTTCGTGGAACACGGCGTCGGTGCTCTGCTGGGGGCCGCGCAGGTTCAGCCCCAGGTGCACCAGCCCGTCGAAAGGCGAGCGCTCGCCGAACCATTCGCGCCGCACGCGCGCCAGGTCGTCGTAGCGGTTGATCTCGTCGGCGGGCATCTTGTCGACGTGGCCGTAGGCATAGCGGGCGCGCAGCAGCGAGTGCCGGTGCGCCCGCAGTTCGGCATCGGCATGGGCCGGCGAGCGCGTGTTGTGCGACCAGTTGTGCACGGTGGTCGTGCCGCCGTTCGCCAGCTCGGCGAAGCCCAGCATCACGCTGTTGTAGAAGTCGTCGGGCGTGTACAGGGTCGAGGTCGCGTTCTTGGCGGGGTAGTACGAGAACCCGCCGTCGCGCGCGGTGAAGCTGCGGCCGATGGCGCTCCACATGTGATAGTGCGAATTGACGAAGCCCGGCATGACGATCATGTCGGTCGCATCGATGACCTCCGTGCCGGCCGGTGCACTCAGGCCCCGCCCGATCTTCTCGATCACGCCGTTGCGGACCCACACGTCGGCACGCGGCAGCACACCCTTGGCGCGGTCGACCGTGATGACCGCGCCGTTGCGGATCAGGTAATTGCCGCGTCGAAGGCCGGGCGATGCGGGCGCGCGCGCCGTGCGGGCCGACACCGACGCCGAGCCGACGAGCGCCGGCGCACCGGTGGCGGCGACCATCAGCGCCCCTGCAAAACGGGTGAAGTCTCTTTTGGTTGTTTGCATGTCCAGACCCAGTGGTTGCCAGTGATTGAAGTGATGGAAAGAAGAGGAAGCGAAAGCCCGCTCAATACGCCTTGAGAAGAAACGCCGCGGTCATCGCCAGCCCCGTCAACACGACGAAGCCGCGCACCACCTCGGGCTTCAGTCGCCGTGCGAGCATGCCGCCGGCATAGCCACCCACCGTGGCGCCAAGGGCCATCCACAGCGCGTAGGTCCAGACGATCGCGCCGCTGGCCGCGTAGATCGCGACGGCGATCAGCGTCAGGATCGCGGAGACGAAGTTCTTGATGCCGTTCATGCGCCCCATGTCGGTGTGCCCCAGCGCGCCGAGCACGGCGAGCAGCAGAATGCCGAGGCCACCGTTGAAGTAGCCGCCATAGACCGCGACCGCGACGATGCCCAGGTCGGCGATCCAATGGCCTCGTGGCTTGTGGTTGTTGTCGGCGGTAGCGAGCCTGCGGCGCACCAGACCGGGTCCGATCGCGAAGAGCAGCGTCGCGGCCAGCAGCAGCCACGGCACGATGCGGGCAAAGGCATGGTTCGAGGTCGACAGCAGCAGCGCCGCACCGGCCGCGCCGCCGAGCACCGACAGCACGCCCAGCCGCAGGAGCGAAGGCGACATCGGGCCCGACAGTTCCTTGCGCAATGCCCAGGCACCGGCCAGGTAGCCCGGCAGCAGCGCGGCGGTTCCGGTGGCGTTGGCCGACACCAGCGGCACGCCGACCATCGCCAGTGCCGGCAGCGTCAGGAAGCTGCCGCCGCCCGCCACGGCATTGAGCGCACCGGCCAGGGCCGCGGCGCCGCCGAGCAGCGCCCCGTCGAGCAGCATCACGGCTTGCGCGCCGGCAGCGACATGCGGTCGGTGTGCAGCAGCAGCGTGAGCCCCACACCGACGGCAGCCAGCAGCGTGATCTGCACCAGCCCGGCCGTGCTCCAGCCAAAGCGCGAAGCGATGCCGCCGATGACGAAGCCCGCGACCGCACCCGCGCCGTACAGCGTGGTGACGAACACGCCCGTGGCGCGGCTCGTGAGCGAGGCATGCACCGCCTTGATGTGATACCCCGCCAGGTTCACGTACAGCACGCCGCTCACCACGAAGCCCCACGCGAAGGACAGCGCCGACTGCACCACCATGTCGGTCGGTCCCGAGAACATCAGGAAGCCCAGCAGGCCGGTGCCCACGAAGCTTGCCGAGAGCACGAGCTTGGGATGGAAGCGGTCGCCGAGCCAGCCGCCGAAGATCGATGCGAACACACCGAAACCGAAGGTGCTCATCACGCGGCCGGTGTCCGCCGGCGTGTAGTGCAGGTGCTCGCGCAGGAAGGTCGGGTACATGCCGAGGTAGCCGTAGATGCAGAGCCCGCCGATGACGCTCATGCCGGTCAGCAGGGCCGTGTTGCGGTTCCACAGCGTGGTGGCACCGCGCTGGTCGGTGCGCCCGCCGGTGGCCGCCACGTTCTCGGTCATGCGCTTGCTCACGGTGAGCGCGATGATCGCCATGGCCGCGAAGCCCGCCACGCCGAACACGATGAGCGGCAGGCGCCAGTCGCGCTCGACGCCGATCAGATGGCCGCCGAGCAGCGGTCCCAGGATCGCGCCAATGCCGAAAGAGAAGTTGATGGCGCCCACAGCGGTGGCCCGGTAGCGCGCGAAGTAGCTCGCCGCGATGGCGATCACCACCGTCAGTTGCATCGCCTCGCCAATGCCGGTGACGGCCCGGTAGACGATCATGTCGGCGAAGCCGTGCGAGTAAGCGGCCAGCAGCGTGCCCAGCGAGAAGATCGCAATGCCGATCTGCAATACCGTCTTGCGCGACAGCCGCGCCAGCAGGTAGCCCGTGGGAACGCCGGCCACGGCCATGCCCAGCGTGAAGATGGTCGACAGCAGGCCGGTGTCTGCCAGGCTGAAGCCGAACTCCTTGCGCACGTCGGCGGCGATGAGCGGAAAGATCTGCCGGTCCATCGCGTTGAGCGCGTACGAGGCGAGCAGCACCAGGAACATGCCGATCTCCAGCGCAGTGATGGGCGCCTCGCGGCGCGCGCCACCGGCGGCCGGGGAAATGACGGAGGTTGAGGAATGCACGTGTCGTCTCCTTCTCGTCGAGCGAGAAATCTGTTTGTTGTTCGTTCGTTGCACGGGGTCGCCGGCGCTGTGCCGGCGAAGGGTCACGCCGCGGTGCCTGCGGGGCTTGCGGCGCCGTACCAGTCGAGGATCTGCTCGCCGGTCATGAAGGCCACGTCGTCGTGTTGCTGGATGTGTGCCAGCGCCTCGCGGAAGTAGCGCAGGCGGTGCGGCGCGCCCATGATGTACGGATGCACCACCAGCGCCATGACGCGGGCCGAATCTTTCGCGTCTGCGTAGAGCTGTTCGAACTGGTCGATGGCGCGGTCGCGGTACTCGCTGGCCTTGTGGTGCTGGATGAGCATCATCGCCACGTCGTTGCATTCCTGCGTGTAGGGCACGTTCACGATCGAGCCGCCGTCGCGCGTCTTCAGCCGCACGGGTTGGTCGTCGAGCACCCAGTCGCACACGTACTCGTAGCCCTGCTCGGCCAGGATGTCCGGTGTGTGCCAGGTCTCGGTGAGCCCCGGGCCGAGCCAGCCGCGCGGGCGCTTGCCGGTGTAGGCGCGGATGGCTTCGGTGGTCTTGGCGATGTCCTCGACCTCGTCGGGCACCTTCTGCATGTTGCGCTGCCCGAAGCCGTGGCCGATGAACTCCCACTGGCGCTCTTTTGCCGCCTTGGCGATGGGCTCGTAGGCGCCGATGGCCGACCCGTTGATGGCGAGCGTGGCGTTGATGCCGAGCGCGTCGATCACTTCGAGCATGCGCCAGAAGCCGACGCGGTTGCCGTACTCGTGCCAGGCCCAGTTCGGAATGTCGGGCATCGGCGAGCCGCCCGCCGGTGGCGTCAGCACCGTGCGGGGCATGGTCTCGTCGATGTTCCATTCCTCGACGTTGACGATCACCCAGACGGCCAGCCGCTTGCCGCCGGGCAGCTTCAGTGCGGGGCGGTCCGCGATGGACGAGTACGAGATGCGTTCGAGTGGTTTCATGGGGTCTCCGTGTGCTGCTGTTGCGGGCTCAGACGATCTCGACCTGCAGGGGCGCGAGCCCGTCGATGCGGCCGGTGAGCTTGTCGCCGCGTTGCACCGGTCCGACCCCTTCGGGCGTGCCGGTGAAGATCAGGTCGCCGGGCAGCAGGCGGTATTGCTTCGAGAGCTCGCTGACGATTTCATGGACGTTCCAGATCATCTTTTCGAGCACCGAGTCTTGCCGCACCGCGCCGTTCACCGAGAGGTTGAGCGTTCCCGATCGGATGTGCCCGACCTTCGCCACCGGATGGATCGGGCCGCAGGGCGCCGAGTGGTCGAACGACTTGCCCTGTTCCCACGGCAGGCCGCGCTTGTTGCATTCGCGCTGGCGGTCACGCCGGGTCATGTCCAGGCCTGCGGCGTAGCCAAAGACGTGGTCCAGCGCGTCTTCGGGCGACACGTTCGATGCATCGCTGCCGATGGCCACGACGAGTTCGAACTCGAACTGGAAGTCGTCCGTCAGCGTGGGGTAGGGCACGCGCCCGTCGGTCACCACCGAGTCGGACGGCTTCTGGAAGAAGAACGGCGGATCGCGCTCGTCGCCTTCCTTCATCTCCCGGATGTGGGCCAGGTAGTTGCGGCCCACGCAGTAGACGCGGCGCACCGGAAAGCGCTGGTCGCTGCCCACGATGTCGATGGAGACGGGCTGGACTTGAAGGGCGTCGCTACGGGTATCGGTCGCGCGTTCGGCCGTCGGATGGAGGGGCATGGGTTTGTCTCTCTGGAAGGTTGGGTAAGGAGTGGCTAGAGTCTAGGAACGAGGCCTTCTCACCTCAACGCGCAGGCTTGCGCAAAGATATGCAATCCTTGCGATCCTGAGATCGACGCTTCATGCCACCCACGCCTTCCTCCGACGAATTCGTGCCGCCGCCCCGCGCCGGTGCCGCGCGTGCCGCCATCAGCAACTACACGATGGCGGCGCGGGCACAGCGCGCCTATTTCGGCATTCATGACCAGAGCAACTGCCTGCCGAATCCGGTGCCGCACCGGCACGAGTACTTCCAGATCTACGTCAACACGCGGGGCGAAACCACGCACTACATCGGCGGCAACCAGCGCGCCATCGGCGCGGGCACGGTGAGCTTCGTGCTGCCCTTCCTGGTGCACTACATCCCGAACGCGGCCGATGGCGTGTTCCACGTGATCAACATCAGCAAGGACTACCTGCTGCCGGCACTGGACCTCGATGTGTTCGAGCTGTCGGAGGTGCCGCTGTCCCGCGCGCCCGAGCTCGCGCCGTTCCGCTTCCAGCATTGCCTGGACTTTCGTTTCGACGAGAGCGAGACCCAGCAACTCCAGGACCTGTGCGAACGCATGGCGCAGGAGGCACAACGCGCACCGGGCGAAGACACCGCCAGCCACCTGCTGATTCGCAGCCATCTGCTGCACCTGATCGGCATGGTGTGGCGGCGCTACGGCGAGGCGTTTCGCAACTGCGAGGCGCAGGGGCTGGCCCTGCAGTCGTACCGGCCGGCGGTGCTGCGCTGCATCCGTTACATCAGCCGCAACCTCGCGCAGGAGCTGAACCTGGCGGATGCGGCGCATGCGAGCCATGTGTCGCCCACGCACCTGGCCCACCTGCTGAAGAGCGAAACGGGCAAGACCTTCCTGGAGCTGGTGACCGAACGCCGGATCGAGCGCGCCAAGACGCTGCTGGTGTTCACCGGCGCCTCCGCGGCGGAGATCGGCGAGAGCACCGGCTTCGGCGAGCCCACGCAGTTCGCGCGCCGTTTCGGACAGATCGTGGGGGCGACGCCTTCCGCGTACCGGCGGCAATTTCAGCGGGGCGGGAATCGGACGTGGGACTGACGGGCGTGGTGCTTTGGGGCATGCCCGATGACAGGCGGCCGCATCGCATCTCCGTTCGACAAGTCGACTTCGACGCATGAAATTCCTGCCGCATAGGACTTTGGTCCCATGCGCGCGGCAAGCAGCCCTTCTAGAGTCGCGCGGCCGATCCGGCTTCAAGGCGCTCTATGTCCACTGCTTTCATGCGAACGAAATTCCTGCCCGGCCTGCTGGCCGCATGTCTCCTGAGCGCCTGCGGCGGCTCCGACGGTGTCGGTGCGGCCGCACCGCTGTTTGTTTCGCCGGCCCCGAGCGATCCGGTCGTGCCTGTTGCGCCGCCCGTTGCGCCGCCCGTTGCACCGCCTGTGAAGCCCACCTTCGGCGCGCAGGTCTCGTTCGGCGACAGCCTGTCCGACGTCGGCACTTACGCGGTCGGCGCGGTCAAGACGCTGGGCGGCGGGACCTTCACCGTCAACGGCGACCACACCGCGATCGATGCGTCGCTGACCGGCAAGACCTGGACCGCGGTGCTGGCCGCGCGCCTGGGCCTGGCGGTGCCCTGTGCGGCGCAGACCGGACTGGACGGCGACGCCGCCTCAGGCTTTGCGGTGCCGGTGGAAAACCACGCGGGTTGCCTGGGGTACGCCCAGGGCGGTGCGCGCGTCACCCATCCAGTGGGGCCGGGCAACAAGCTCACCGGCAGCGCGCTGGGCGCGTTGACCGTGCCGGTCGTCACGCAGATCGCCAACCACCTGGCCCTCTCCGGCGGCCGATTCAAGGCAGACGACATGGTGCTGGTGATGGCGGGCGGCAACGACGTGCTGCTCGAACTGGCCGCGTTGAATGCTGCCGTTCAGGGCGCGGGAACGAGCGTTGGCAGCACGGTGTATGTCAGCACGCTGGTGGAGTTGTTGGCGGCCGGTGCCACCCATCCGACGGCGGCTGCGCAGGCGATCAGCGCGGCCGTCGCCACCGCGCAAGCCACGCCGGGCAGCACTGCCGCCAGCGTGCTCCAGGCCGCCGTTGGCGCGGCTGTCGTGCAACCTGGCAATTCGGCCGTGAGCGCGCCTGCCGTGTATGGGCCGATGGTGGAGAAGGCGCAGGACGATGCCGCGATTGCAGGCGTTGCCGCGGGCAACGCCTACTTCAATGCCCACGCGCCGGACCTCGTGGACCGCATGACCACGGCCGGCGCCGAACTGGCTGCGCTGGTAAAAGACCAGATCCTCGGAAAGGGCGCGCAGTTCGTCGTCGTCAACAACCTGCCGGATGTCGCCGGGACACCGGCCGGCCGCGAAGAATCGGCCGGAGGCCAGCGCTTGATCGCGGCGATGGTCCAGGCTTTCAATGCGCAGCTGGACACCGCCTTGTCGGGCGACGCCCGCGTGCTGCTCGTGGACGCCCATGCGCTGAGCCGGGAAACTGCTGCCAACCCGGCCGGCTACGGGCTCACCAACGTCACCGACACCGCCTGCGACCTGAACGCCGCGAGGAATCCGCTGCAGAGTTCGCTGGCCTGCAACGGATCCAACCTGAAGCCCGGCGACGTGAGCCACTACGCCTATGCCGACGAGATCCACCCGACGCCGTACTACCACGCGCTGCTGGCTGGGTACGTGGCGCAGAAGATGGCGCAGCGCGGGTGGTTGTAGTAAGACAGAGGGCCGGCGCCAGGAGGCCGGCTCGCGGCGGTGGACCGCCGCAGCGGGATCAGGGCGTGCCAGTCCTTGCGCGTGTCATGTGCGCCAGGGTCGCACTGGTCAGGGCTCTCACCCCGATGCGCATCGCGGATTCATCGATGGTGAACAACGGCGAATGATTGGTCGGGCCCGCCCGATCGGGGTATGGCGAGGCGTTCAGGATCCAGAACACCACCGGCACGCCCGTGCCGCCGAAGGCGCCAAAGTCTTCCGATCCCATCGACGGCAAGATCTCCGCGACCTTGTCTTTTCCTGCTGCAGCCTTCAATGCATCGACGAGCGCCATCGTGCTGGGCGCATCGTTGACAAGCACGCCGTAGCCCCCGCCGGTGTCGATGCGCACGTTGGCCTTGACGCCGTAGCTGGCCGCGATGTGCTCGGCCTTCATGCGAATCTGCTCGTGGGCGACCTTCTGGTTCTGCGTCGACAGCGCGCGTACCGTGCCCGAGAGTTCAGCGGTCTCGGGCAGGATGTTGAAACGGTTGCCGCTTTGCAGCATGCCCACCGTCACCACGGTGGCGCCGCCATCGATCGTCGGGTTGGTGCGGTGGCTGACGATGTTCTGCAAGCCCAGGGCAATTTCCGCCGCCGCCAACATGGGAGAGTTGGCCGCCCATGGCGCGGCGCCATGCCCGCCAGCGCCGTTGAGCTTGATGTTGAACACGTCGATGCTGGCCAGCATGGCGCCCGGTCGATACGAGATGGAGCCCTTGGGCGCCTGTGCGCCGATGTGCTGGCCCAAGACGACATCGACCTTCGGATTGTCCAGAACGCCCGCCTTGACCATCGCCAGCGCACCGCTGGGGTCTTCGGCGCCAGGGCCGATCTCTTCGGCCGGCTGGAACAGGAAGACCACCGTGCCGGGCAGATCCTCTCGCAGGGCCGACAGGGCTTGGGCCGCGCCCAGCAACATGGCCACATGGGTGTCGTGGCCGCAGGCATGCGACACCGGAACTTCCTGGCCGCGCCAGAGGGCCTTGGCCGTCGAACGGAACGGCAGGTTGTTGCGCTCCTCGACAGGCAGGGCGTCCATGTCGGCGCGCAACGCAACCACCGGGCCGGGCTTGCCGCCCCGCAAGACGGCCTTGATGCCGGTCCTGGCGATGCCGGTCTGGACTTCGATGCCTGGGATCTTGCCCAATGCGGCCGCAATGTACTTGGCCGTTTCGACTTCTGCATACGCAAGTTCGGGATGCTGATGGAGATGGCGACGCCACGCGATGACGTCGGACTCGGCCGCATCGGACAAGGCGAGCGCGCGCTCGAGCAAGGGCTGCGGTGTCGCCGCGGAAGCGGTGGCCATTTGCATGGCGATGGCCGCTGCACACAGGAGTGGTTTCAGGACGTTCACGGTGTCGCTTTTCCTTCTGATGGATGTGAGGGTGTGAAATCTTGCGAAGATGAAGCTGCGTTGCGTCCCCGTGCAGCGCCGGTGGCCAGCTGACATCCAGCTTCCGAGGGCGGTTCACTGTAGGTGGACACCTCCCGGACGTTCCTCCCGAAACTACAAAGCACCTTTTCATCCCTTGATGCATGCCGCCGAGCCCGCGCTCCTAAACTGGGGAAAGCCATCTCGGCACCCCATTCAGGAGACATCGCCATGCAATCCCGGAAGCGCCTCGGCGGCTTTCTGCTCGGCCTCGTCCTCGCCGTCGGCACGGCGCAGGCCCAGCAACCCCTTCGCATCGTCGTGCCCTTTGCGGCCGGCGGCGGCACCGACCAGTACGCGCGCCTCCTGGCCGCGGAGCTGACCAAGCGCGGTACCCAGACCATCGTCGACAACAAGCCCGGCGCCAGCGGCATCCTGGCCGCCGACAACGTCGCGCGTTCCAAGCCGGACGGCACCACGGTGCTCATGAGTTCGCTGAGCATCCTGGCCAGCAACACCGTGATGTATGACAAGCTGCCCTACGACCCGGTGAAGAGCTTCGCGCCGGTCACGCAGATCGCCTACCAGCCGACCATCGTCGTGGGGCGCTCGGACCTGCCCTACAAGAACATCAAGGAGATGGTGGCCTACGCCAAGGCCCATCCGGACAAGATCAACCGCGGCTCGCCGGGCGCCTCCATCCTGACCAACCTGGCGCCGCTGGCCTTCGAGGGCATGGCCGGCATCCGCACGACGCACATTCCGTTCAATGGCGATTCGCCCGGCCTGCAGGCGATGCTGGGCAGCCAGATCGACATCCAGGGGACCTCCATCACCGGCCCGCTGCAGCACGTCAAGGCGGGCAAGATGCGCGTGCTGGGCGTCATGGACACCAAGCGCCTGCCCCAGGTGCCCGATGCACCCACGTTCAAGGAGCAGGGCTACGACATCGAGGCGCTGCTGTGGTACGCGCTGTCCGCGCCGGCCGCCACGCCCAAGGACACCATCGACAAGCTCAATCGCGCGGTCAACCAGGTGCTGGTCGATCCCGACTTCATTGCACGTTCGCAGGCGATCGGCATGGAGCCGCGCGGCGGCACGCCGCAGGCGCTGGCGGCCTATGTGAAGGCCGAGACCGAGCGCTGGGTGCCGTTGCTCCAGCGCCTGGACCTGCCCAAGCAGGGGCATTGAATGCATCGGTTGTTCCATGACACGGTGGCTCTGGTCAGCGGGGCGAGCCAGGGCATCGGCTTCGCCATTGCGATCCGCCTGCTGGAGGCCGGCTGTCGCGTGGCATTGACGGACGTTGATGCCGACAAAACGCGCGAGGCCGCCGCGCGCACGGGCCATGCCGCCGACCGCGTGCGCCCGTACGCGCTGGACGTGCGCGACGCCGCGCAATGCGAGGCCGTGGTGGCCGACCTGCAGCAAGCCTGGGGCCCCGTGGGCGTGCTCGTGAACAACGCGGGCGTCGGTGGCCGCAGCGCGGCGTTCGAGGCGCAGTCGCTCTCGGATGACATCGACCACGTGATGGCGGTGAACGTCAAGGGCGTGCTCAACCTGACGGTGGCATGCACCGAAGGCCTGCGCAAGACGCGGGGTGCCATCGTCAATGTGGCGTCCATCACGTCGCTTGTCGCGACCTCGGCCCACATGGCCTATGGCGCGTCGAAGGGGGCGGTCGGCCAGCTCACGAAATTCCTGGCGCGTGACTTCGGACCGCATGGCGTGCGCGTCAATGCTGTTGCGCCGGGCCTGGTCATGACACCGATGACCGCCCACATCGCCGATGACGCCGAGCGTCACGAGCGGATGGTGCGCCGCACATTCCTGCGCCGCGTGGGCGATCCGCAGGACATCGCGGGCCCCGTGGTGTTCCTGGCGTCGGAGCATGCGCGCTACGTCACCGGAACCATCCTGCCGGTCGACGGCGGCTACACCGCCAACTGACGGATGTCGCGCGGCTGCGCCGTGCGCGATCGTCCGGCGATCGCCTGGGCAAATGGCGAACCGCATCGAAGACAAGACCCGAGAACCCAAATGAACCCAACTTTCATGCAACCCCTTGCCGGCGTGCGCGTGCTGGACCTGTCCCGCGTCATGGCCGGCCCTCTGTGTGGCATGGCGCTGGCCGACCTGGGCGCCGACGTGATCAAGGTCGAGCACCCCGAGCGCGGCGACGACACGCGCGACTGGGGCGTGCGCATCGGCAGCCACAACACGTCCTACTTCAACAGCTGCAACCGCAACAAGCGCTCCATCTGCGTGGACCTGCAGGACAAGGAGGGCCAGGACATCGTGCGCAAGCTCGCGGCGCAGTGCGACGTGGTCATCCAGAACTTCAAGTACGGCGGCGCGCAGAAGATGGGCCTGGGCTACGACGACCTGCGCAAGCTCAACCCGAAGCTCATCTACTGCTCGATCTCGGGCTACTCGGTGCTCAGCGAGGAAAAAGCGCGGCCAGGCTACGACCTCGTGATCCAGGGCGAAACCGGCTTGATGGCCATGAACGGCGAAGAAGGCCAGGGCCCGCTGAAGTTCGGCATTGCCGCGGTCGACATGTTCACCGGCATGTATTCGGCGCAGGCCATCCTGGCCGTGCTCTATGAGCGCACGCGCACCGGCGAGGGCCGCCACATCCAGATGTCGCTGTACGACAGCGGGATGATGATCACCTCGTACTACGGGCTCACGGCCTGGCTCAACAAAGGCGACCCCGCCAAGTTCGGCAACTCGCATCCGTCGATCGTGCCGTACGGCGTGTTCGAGGCCGCGGACGGCCCGGTGGTGATCGCGGTCGGCAACAACGGCCAGTTCAGGAAGTTCTGCGACGAAGTGATTTTTTGCCCCGAGCTGCCGGTCGATCCGAAGTTCGCCACCAACACCGAACGCTCGAAGCACCGGCACGAGTTGCTGCCGCTGCTGCTCGCGAAGATCGGGCAGTTCTCGCGCGCCGATCTCATCGCGCGCATGAACTCGGCGGGCATTCCCTGCGGCGAGGTGCTTGGCCTGTACGACGCGCTGCAGTCCGACCGCACGGCGCAGACGCAGGTCTGGCACCGCTTCGAAGACACGCAGGCGGGGCCGCAGGCCGTCCACGCGCCGCCCTACATCATCGACGGCGCACGCGCGGGCGTGCGCCACCATCCGCCGCACCTGGGGGAGCACACGGCCGAAGTGCTGCGTGAGCTGCTCGACATGGGCGACGGCCAACTTGATTCCCTGAGCCAAAGAAGCGTCATCAAATGAAATTGCATCGCATGCGCGAAACCGAACCCGCCGCCCCGCGCCGGCTCCTGCTGAAGTCGTGCCTCGCGGCCGGCGCGGCGCCCTGGTTGGCGTCGCTGTCCGGTGGCGCCAACGCGGCGAGCCGCTGGCCCGAGAAAACCGTTCGCATGGTCGTGGCCTTTCCGGCCGGCGGCCCGACCGATGCGACCGCGCGCCTGGTCGCGCAGAAGCTGACCGGCGCGCTCGGCCAGTCCGTCATCGTGGACAACCGCCCCGGCGCCTCGGGGTCCATCGGCACCGCGTCGCTGATCAAGTCGGCGCCCGACGGCTACACGGTGTCGATGTTCGGCATGCCCGCGTTGGTCGCACCGATCGTCTACAGGAACAACCAGTACGACGTGCGCAAGGACTTCACCTGCGTGGCGTCGGTCTACGACCTGCCGCTGGTCTTGATGATCAACCCGCTGGTGCTGCCGGGCGTGAACGATCTCAAGGGCTTCATTGCGGCCGCCAAGGCGCAGCCGGTCAACTACTCCACCGCGGGGTCGGGCAGCATCGGCCATCTGGCGATGGAGCAACTCAAGGACATGGGCGGCTTTCCGATGCAGCACGTGGGCTACAAGGGCAGCGCGCCGGCCATCACCGACCTGCTGGGCGGGCAGATCGGCGCCATGTTCGTCGACCTGGTCGCGGCCATGCCGCACATCCGCAGCGGTCGGCTCAAGGCACTGGCGCTCGGCTCTGCCGATGCACGGGCCTTCCTGCCCGAGGTGCCGTCCGTCGCGCAGCAAGGCTTCGCCGGTTTCAACGTGAGCAGCTGGAGCGGCCTGATCGTGCCCAACGGCACGCCGGCCGCCGTGGTGACCCGGCTCGATTCGGAACTGCGCCGCATCCTGGCCGAAGCGGACACGAAGCGCGGGCTCGAAAACATCGGCGCGCTCAGCGCCTACCAGCCGCCCGAAGTCATGAAGCGCCGGATGGCCAGCGAGTTCGAGCGCTGGAACAAGGTGGCGTCGGAGAAGGACATCTCGATCTGATTGGGGGTTGGCGCCCTCGGGTGCCGGCGCCATCGCAGTAACGCCCCGGAACCCGAAGCCCTTGGAGGCTCGGGTTGCGGGGCGTTGTGCATCGGGACCCGAGGATCAGTGCGATTGCTTGGGCAGGTTCAGGCTGCGCAGGATCGGCAGCCAGCGGTCCGCCTCGACCTTGATGAACCGGGCCAGTTCTTCGGGCGTGCCGCCGCGCGGCTCCATGCCGATGGCGCGGGCACGGGCGATGAACTCGGGGTCGGCGATCACCTGGTTCACGGCCTTGTTCAGCCGATCGATCACCGGCTTGGGCGTGCCGGTGGGAACCGAAAGCGAGTACCACAGCGTGGCTTCCATGTCGAAGCCCTGTTCCTTGAACGTGGGAGCGTCGGGCACCTGCGGCAGGCGTTGTGCGTCCATCACGCCGAGCACGCGCAACTTGCCCGACTTCACGTAGGGCAGCGACCCCGTGATCGACGTGCCGTGGATGTCGATCTGGTTGCCCAGCAGGGCCTGCAACGCGGGGGCGTCGCCGTTGAAAGGAATGTGCAAGGTGCTGATGCCTTGTTCCTTTTCGAAAGCGATGGGTGCCAGGTTGGTCAGGATGGCCGCGCCGGGCGAACCGCGGTTGATCTTGCCGGGGTGCTGCCTGGCGTAGGCCACCATTTCCTTGATGTTCTTGTAGGGCAGGTCGGTGCGACCCACGACGATGGCGGGCTGGTAGGCGATCTGCGTGACGGGCGCGAAGTCCTTCACCGGGTCGTACGGCAGCTTCTCGTAGAGCACGCTGTTGTTCGCGAGCGTGCCCAGCGACGACACGAGCACGGTTTGCCCGTCCGGCTTGGCGCGCGCCACGTAGTCGGCCGCCAGGATGCCGCTGGCGCCGGGCTTGTTCTCGATGATGACGTTCAGGCCCTGCTTGTTGAGCTCCTGGGCCAGGATGCGGCAGTACTGGTCGGTGCCGCCACCGGCCGCAAAGGGCACGACGAGACGGGTCACCTGCTGGGCAAGGGCGAGGGCCGGGGCGAGTGCGCAGGCCCCCAGCGCCAACCCCATGGCGAGTTTGCGATAGCTCATTCTTGTCTCCTGTTCTGGTTCGAATCGAACGCTGGATTCAGTCTAGAGCGCAGCCCCCGGTGGTGGTCTGCAAGGAATGAAAAGCAGCTTTGCGGGATGCGCCGGCAGGGGCGCCAGTGCGCCCGCACACTTGCCCGATGACCGTGAAGATCACCCGGGTCGGGACGACCCAAGACCAATTGGGCGAGAGCCCCTGCTGGGATGCCGATGCGCAGGCGCTGAACTGGATCGACGCGCTGGCCGGCACGCTGTGGCGGCTGAAGCCCGGGGCAGGGCTGCCCGAGCAGCACCCCTTGCCCGCGCCCGTGGGGTCGATCGCGCCGTGCCGCAGCGAGGCCGTCGTGGTGGCGCTGCGCCACAGCTTTGCGCGCTATGACTTCGCCACGCGCACGCTGGCGCACCTGGCCCGCATTCCCGTGGACCATCCGAACGTCCGCTTCAACGATGGAAAGTGCGATCCGGCGGGCAACTTCCTGGCGGGCACCATGCACGTCGATCGGCAGGCCGGCGAGGCGGTGAAGGGCGGGCTCTACAGGTTGCGCCCCGACCTGCGCGTGGAGCACCTGGCCGACGACATCGGCTTTGCCAACGGGCCTTGTTTCAGCCCCGACGGCCGCGTGCTGTACCTGGCCGACAGCCTGGAGCGAACCCTCTGGGCCTATGACTACGACCCGGACGGCCCCTTGCGCAACAAGCGCCTGTTCGCGAAGACGCACGCGTTCGACTCCGGGCCCGACGGGGCGACGGTCGATGCGCAAGGGTTCCTCTGGACGGTGCTGACGCGTGCCGCCAAGCTGGCGCGCTATGCGCCGGACGGCACGCTGGAGCGCCTCGTCGAGCTGCCGGTGAGCTACCCGACGAGCATCTGCTTCGGTGGGGCCCGCCTGGAGCACATGTACCTGACCAGCATTTCACGCAGCGCGCGGCTGGAGGGCAACCAGGCGCAGGATGGCGGGCTGTTCGTGATCACGGGCCTGCCCGCCACGGGGCGGCTGCCCGATCGCTTCGCAGACGTCTAGCGCGCTTCGCTTCTGAGTGCGTCCGCCACGTAGTCCACGAAGGCGCGCACCTTCAGCGGCAGCACGCGGCTCTGCCGGAAGACGGCGAAGACGCCGTTGGAAAACGCCCGCACGGCAAAGCGGTAGTCGGGCAGCAGCCGCACCAGCGTGCCGTCGCGCAGGTCGTCGCGCACGGTGGCCTCGGAGAGCAGCGCCACGCCCATGCCGCCGATGGCGGCCAGCCGCAGCAGCTCGCCGTTGTTGGCACTCAGCACGCCCTGGATGGCCAGTTCCTGCTGCTCACCCGCCGGGTCGATGTACTTCCAGGTGATGACCTCGCGCTCGCGCCGGTAGGTGAGGCAGCGCACCTGCGGCAGGTCGCTGGGGTGGCGGATGCGCGAGTAGGTCTTCACGAAGGCCGGGCTGGCGACCAGCACCTCGTCGCTGGACTGCAGCCGCTTGATGACGAAGCCCGAATCGTTGGACTCGCCCGTGCGGATGTCGACGTCGAAGTCGTGCTCCACCAGGTTGATCGGATGCTCGGAGAGCTCGAGCTCGACGCGGATGTCCGGATAGAGCTCCGCGAAGCGCGGCAGCAGCGGTGCGAGCACGCGCAGGCCGATGTGCGTTCGCGAATGCACGCGCAGCCGGCCTTCGGGCCGCTGGCGTGCGTTGTGCACCGCCTGCTCGGCCTCGCTCATGAGTTCCAGCATGGCCTCGGCCCGCTCCAGGAAGGCCTGGCCGGCTTCGGTCACCTTGAGGTTGCGGCTGGTGCGGTCCACCAGTTGCACGCCCAGTTCTTCTTCCAATGCGCTGATGCGCCGCGAGATGGTGGCGGGCGACAGGCTGAGGCTGCGGGCCGCGGCCGAGAGGCTGCCTTTGCGCTGGGTGGCCACAAAGATGCGCAGCGAGTCGAGGGCCTTCATTTCGAAAGACGCAAAGAAGCTGTGCGTTCGCTGGTGATCCACGCAGGCGTTGAGTTCCTACGATGGACCTCGATCAATACCAGCCAACCAGGAGCAACAGCGATGGATTTCGGAATCTTCATTTTGATGCAGCAGCGGAACAAGCATAAGACCTCCCACCAGATCCTGCGCGACGCCATCGAGCAGACGCGCCTGGCGGACGAACTGGGTTTCGGTGCCGCGTGGTACGCCGAGCACCACTTCAGCAACTACGGCATGTGCTCGTCGCCCCTGACCATGATCGCGCACTGCGCCGCGGTCACCCGCAACATCCGGCTGGGAACCGGCATTGTCGTCGCTCCGCTGTACACGCCGGCCCGCCTGATCGCGGACGTGGCGATGGTCGACCAGCTGTCGAACGGCCGCCTGAACCTGGGCATCGGCTCGGGCTACCAGCAGTTCGAGTTCGAGCGCTTCGGCGTGTCGCTCGAATCCGCCAAGGGCCGCACCTTCGAGATGCTCGACATGCTCGAGGCGGGCCTGCGGGAGCCCAAGTTCAGCTACGACGGCGCGTACTACCAGCAGCCGATGAGCGCCATCAGCCAGCGCGCGGTGCAGCGCCCCATGCCGCCGATGTGGATCACCAGCGTCGATCCGGCCTTCCTGTCGCGCGCCGTGAAGTCCGACCACCATGTGTTCGTCTCCGGCGGCGACGGCGGCCTGGAGAAGCTGGCGGGCACCCGCGCGCTCATCGACAAGGTGGCCAAGGCGGAGGGCAAGGACCCGGCCGGCGTGCAGGTCGGCCTGCTGCGCGCGGCCTATGCCAGCAACAACAAGGACGAGGTGGAGAGCTACCTCGAATGCGCCCGCTACCAGCGCCGCATCGCCGTGAGCCTGAAGCGCCGCACCGCGCAGATCGCCGACGACTACCAGGTCGAAGAGGGCATCGTCGAGGGCGAGCCCACGCTGGACGAGATGCGCGCGCTGCTGCCCGTGGGCGACATCGACACCGTGATCGAGCGCGTGGTCAACGAGATCCGCACGCTCAAGCCGGTGCACTACTGCTTCCAGACGCAGATGGGCGACTTCGACCACGCCACGATGCTGCGCCAGCTCGAGGTCTGGGGCAAGGTCATCATTCCGACGGTGCAGCAGGAGATCGCCAACGATCCGCCGCACCGGCCCGTGGCCCAGAGCGAACTCGCTGCGGCCTGAAGCCGAGCGCCAGGAGACGCCATGTCCGAAGTCGCTGAAGAAGAAAGCACCCGCGGCGCCATCGAGCCTGCCCAGTTCCGTCAGTTGCTCGGTTGCTTTCCGACCGGCGTGGCGGTCATCACCACTCGCACGCCGGACGGCCAGCCGGCCGGCCTGACCTGCAACTCCTTCAGTTCGGTCTCGCTGGACCCGCCGCTGGTGCTGTTCAGCCTGCGCAATGCGAGCCGATTGCTGGGCACGTTCCAGGCGGCGGACGGCTTCGTCATCAACATCCTCTCGGAGCAGCAGGATGCGCTGTCGGGCCGGTTCGCATCGAGCAAGATCGAAGACAAGTTCGAGAGCGTGCCGTGGCGCGCCGGCGCGCTGGGCATGCCGCTCATCGACGATTGCCTGGCGAGCTTCGAATGCCGTGTGCATGCGGCCCACGAAGCCGGCGACCACACCATCTTCATCGGCGAGGTCCGGCACCTGAGCGCCGGCGCCACCGACCAGGCGCTGGTGTTCTACAAGGGCGCCTACATGAAGCTGGCCGAGTCGCTGCGCAAGCTCGTCGTGGAAGGGCGGCTGGGCGACGCCGACATCGACGAGGCCTATCGCACGCTCTACGGCACCTTGCTGCGCCTGGCCAGCGAACGCGCCACCGAGGCCGAGCTGGACGCCGTGCACGAAGCCGCCGGTGCCATCGAGGCGCACCCCGACGACGCACCGCTCAAAGAGCGCATCGCCTCCGCCAGCGCGTTCTTCGCCTCGATTGCCGCGGCGGGCCACAACGAAGCGCTGACGCTGATGGCGCAGACCATGACCAGCGTGCTGCGCGAGCGCATGACGCATGTGCTGTCGGTGCGCCCGCGGCCCGACCTCTATCCGCTGCGCCGAAAGGTGGCGCACACCCTGCGCCGGCGCGACGCCGCCGGTGCCACCGCCGCCCTGGACGAGCTGATCGCACAGCTGCGCAAGGGTTGAGCCTTTCCGATATTCCACAGGAGACAAGATGTCCATCGACTACGCCGGCTTCCGGCGCGAACTCGAATCGTTCGTGCGCGGCGCCTGCCCGCCAGAGATCCGCGCCGTCGTCGCGGCCGGCCAGAAGATCACCAAGCGCGAGTACCAGGCCTGGCAGCAGATCCTCAACGCCCAGGGCTGGGGCGCGCCGAGCTGGCCGCGCGAAGCGGGCGGCACGGGCTGGGACATCCGCCAGCGCCTCATCTTCGAAGAGGTGATGGCCGAGAACGACTGCCCGCCCCTGTACCACCACGGGCTGGGCCACATCGGCCCGGTGATCATCCGTTTCGGCACGCCCGAGCAGAAGGCGCGTTTCCTGCCGCGCATCCTCGACGGCTCGGACTGGTGGTGCCAGGGCTATTCGGAACCCGGCTCGGGTTCCGACCTGGCCTCGCTGTCCACCAGCGCGCGCCTGGACGGCGACGCGTGGGTCGTCAACGGCCAGAAGATCTGGACTTCGCATGCCCACGAGGCCAGCATGATCTACATGCTGGTGCGCACGTCGAAGGAAGCGAAGAAGCAGGAGGGCATCTCGCTGCTGCTGGTGCCCATGGACACCCCGGGCATCACCGTGCGCCCTATCCAGACCATCGACGGCTGGCATCACCTGAACGAGGTGTTCTTCGACGAGGTGCGCGTGCGCGCCGACAACCTCGTCGGCGAGGTCGGCAAGGGCTGGACCTGCGCGAAGTTCCTGCTCGAGCGTGAACGCCTTCCGCCGGCCAACGTGGCGCGGCTGGAACTCATGCGCCGCCAGGTCACGCAATTGGTGGAAGAGGCGAGCCGTGCCGCCGCCGGGCTGCGCGACTTCAGCGGCTTGCACCACAAGCTGCTGCTGTGTGAGGCCGACGTGAAGGGTGCGCGCGTGATGATGGCGCAGGCCACCGACGACCTGATCCACCAGCGCCCGCTGGGCGTGCAGCCCTCGGTCATCAAGATGACCTGCGCCGACGTCGCGCAGCGCCTGACGACCATCGCGCTCGATGCGGTCGGTCCCGATGCCGCGCATCGTTTTCTTGCCGAGGCCGGGGACGACGTGCCCGATGCCACCTGGATCCAGAACTACATGTTCACGCGCGCCCGCACCATCGCCGGCGGCACCTCCGAGGTGCAGCGCAACGTGGTCGCCAACGAACTCCTGGGAGCCTGAGCCATGTCCACCTCTTTTCCGTCGCTCTTTCCCGGCATGCTGTTGGACGCGGCGAGCCGCTATGCCGAAGACCACATCGTCGTCGCGATCCAGGGCGACCCCGTGCGCGAACTGGGCTGGACGGCCACCCTCGTGCCCGAGGAGGCCGGCGGTGTCGGCGGCAGCCTGAGCGATCTCGCGTCGATCGTGGAGGGGCTCGCCACGCACGGCCTGCAGCTGCCCGTGGTCGAGACCTGCGCCGTGGTGCCACTGCTGTTGCAGGCCGCGGGCGCCGAAACGGCCCATCGCTGGCTGGAGGCCGTGGCCGAGGGCAGCGTGCAGATGGCACCGCTGACCGCCTTGTCCGCCACGCCCGACGTCAATGCCGTGACGGCTCGGCACCTCGACATCGGCTACGAGCTGAGCGGCACCGTGCAGGGCGTCGACGCGACGCTGCCTGCCACGCATTACCTCGTTCCTGCGCAGGTCGATGGCGAGGACGCCATCTTCCTGGTCGATGCCGAACGCATCGGCGCACCGAAGGCCCGCTACCGGACGATGGAGGGCCGCGTGGGCGCGGACTTCGTCCTGGCACAGCTGGCCGTGCCCGAGAGCGCGTGCATCGCGCGCGGTGCCGCCGCACGCGACGCGCGCGCCAAGGCCACCGATGCCGCCTTGCTGCTTACCGCCGCCGACACGGTGGCCGCGCTGGCCACGCTCATCCGCCAGACCGTCACCCACCTGAAGGAGCGGCGCCAGTTCGGCGTGGCGCTCTCGAGCTTCCAGGTGCTGCGCCATCGCGTCGCCGATATGTACGTGAAGTACCTGGGCGCCAAGGGCCTGGTGATCCATTGCTTCAACGACTACGAGCAGGACGCGCCCGATCTGCGCCGCACCTTGCGCCTGGCCAAGGTGTCGCTGGCCGAGTCGGCGCGCGCCTGTGCGGAAGCGGCCATCCAGATGCACGGCGGCATGGGCGTGAGCGAAGAGGTGCTGGCCACGCGCACGGCGCAGCGGCTCATTGCCTCCGAGTTCCGCTATGGCGACCGCCTCCTGCATGTCGCCTACCTGTTGGCGCTGGCGCCACAGGCGAGCGCACCACACGTTTCTTTTTCCAACCAAACCGGGAGTGTGCGATGAGCATCAATCTGGAAGTTTCCGAACACATCGCCGTCGTCCGGCTCGACAAGCCGCCGGTCAACGCACTGGACCGCGCCACGCGCCGCCGCCTGATCGAGATCTTCGACGAGGTCTCCGAGCGCTCCGACGTGCGCGTGGCGATCCTCACGGGAACCGGCAAGTTCTTCTGCTCCGGCGCGGACCTGAAGGACCGCCCCAATGCCGACAAGGCCGGCGACTTTCTCGACCACAACCGCTGGACGCGCGAGACGGGCAATGCCATTCGCGAATGCGCCAAGCCCGTGATCGCGGCCGTGAACGGCCCCGCACTGGGCGCGGGCTTCGGCCTCATGGCCTCGTGCGACATCTTCCTGGCGAGCGAGGACGCCACCTTCGCCATGCCCGAGATCAACGTGGGTCTCGCGGGCGGTGTCTCGATGCTGCGGACCATGGTCGGGCGTTCGTTCACGCGCCGCATGTTCTTCACCGGCATGAAGGTGCCGGCCGCCGAGCTGTACCGCCGCGGCGTGATCGACGAGGTGGTGCCTGCCGAGCAACTGATGCCGCTGGCGATGGAGATTGCGCAGGAGATCGCCTCCAAGGCGCCGCTGGCCATCGCCTATGCCAAGCAGGCCGCCAACATGATGGACCTGATGCCGCAGCGCGACGGCTACCGCTTCGAGCAGAACTTCACCATGGCGCTGGCCCGCACCGAAGACGCGCAGGAAGCCCGCACGGCCTTCCTCGAGAAGCGCAAACCTGTCTACAAGGGGCGCTGAGATGCTGGTCGTGGAAGTGGGGCGCGGCATGGACGCGCTGTTCGAGCCGCGCTCGATCGCCATCTTCGGTGCGTCGGACGACGTCACCAAGATCGGCGGCCGGCCGCTGCAGTTCCTGCAGAAGTACGGCTACGCGGGCGGCATCTATCCGATCAACCGCAAGGCGGGCCTCGTGCAGTCGCTGCCGGCCTATGCAACCCTGGACGACGTGCCCGAAGTGCCCGAGCTGGCCGTGATCGCCGTGCCGCCCGCGGGCGTGCTCGACGCGGTGAAAGACTGTGCCCGGCGCGGTGTGAAAGCCGCCGTCATCCTGTCGGCCGGGTTTTCCGAGATGGGCGAGGAGGGCAGCCGCCTGCAGGCCCAGATCGGCGACGTCGCGCGGGCCACCGGCCTGCGCGTGGTCGGCCCCAACTGCCTGGGCGCGATCGGCGTGCCCGACAAGAGCATCGCCACCTTCTCGGTGGCGCTGGAGTCGTCCTTTCCGGTGGCCGGCCCCGTGGGCATCGTCTCGCAGAGCGGCAACCTCGGCAGCTTCACCCTGCGCCTGGCCGGCGAGCGCGGCCTGGGCGTGAGTCGCATGCTGACGACGGGCAACGAATGCGACGTGGACATCGCCGATGCCATCGCTTCGCTGGCGGCCGACCCCGGCACGCGCGTGATCCTGTGCTGCATGGAAACCTGCCGCGACGGCGCCAAGCTGACGCAGGCCATGGCGATGGCCCGCGAGGCGGGCAAGCCGCTGGTGGTGTTGAAGGTCGGCGTCTCGGAGGCCGGCAGCGAGGCCGCGGCCTCGCACACCGGCGCGCTGGCCTGTTCCGACGCCGTGTTCGATGTGGTGCTGCGCAACGGCGGCGCGATCCGCGTGCCCAGCATCGAGCAACTGCTCGAAGTCGGCCATGCGCTGTCGGTCGTCGGTCCGGCGCATGTGCCCGGCGGCCACCGCGTGGCCGTGCTCACGGCTTCCGGTGGCTTCGGCGTGCTGCTGGCCGATGCGGCAAGCGCGCAAGGCCTGGCGCTGCCCAAGCTCGCCGCGCAGACGCAGGAACGCATCCTGGCGGTCGTGCCCTTCGCGTCGCCCTCCAATCCGGTGGACATGACGGCACAGGTGTCGAGCCGGCCCGAGGTGCTGGCGCGCATGCTCGATGCCGTGGCGCGCGACGACAGCTGCGATGCGCTGATCCTGCAGTCGGCCAATGCCTTCCATGTGCCCCGGCTGCGCGATGTCTTTCTTGCCGCGCTGGAACAGGTGCGCAAGGACCATCCGTCGCGCCTGATCCTGCTGTGTGCCCGCGCGCCGCAGGACGTGCGGGCCACGCTCAACGCCATGGGCTTTCCCGTGGTCGAAGGCATCGATGCGGCCTGCGCGACCCTGGCGGCACTGCTGCGCTTCGGTGCGCGCGACGCCGCACGGGCGGCAGCGCCAGTCATCGAGCGCGTGCCGCTGGCCGCGCAGGCCTTCGCCACCGAGGCGAGCGCCAAGGCCGTGCTGGCGGAAGCCGGCCTGCCCGTGCCGCGGGAAGCGATCGCCGCCAACCGCGACGAGGCGCTCGCCGCGGCGCGCGCGATGGGCTTTCCGCTGGTGCTCAAGATCGTCTCGCCCGACATCGCCCACAAGACCGAGGTCGGCGGCGTGTTCGTCGGCGTGCGCTCCGAAGCGCAGCTGCTCGAGGAGTACGACAACCTGCTCGCACGCGTGGAGCAGAAGGCGCCCGCGGCCCGCATCGCCGGCGTGCTCGTCGCGCAGATGGTGCAGGGCGGCGTCGAGCTGATCCTGGGCACCAAGAAGGACCCGATGTTCGGTCCGATGGTGATGGTCGGCCTGGGCGGCATCTTTGCCGAGATCTTCAAGGACGTGGCGCTGCAGCCCGCGCCGGTCGACGAGGCGCAGGCCACCGCCATGCTGCAGTCGCTCAAGGCCTTTGCGCTGCTCGACGGCGCGCGCGGCCGGCCCAAGGCCGATGTGACGGCGGCGGCGCAAGCCATCGTGGCGTTGTCGCGGTTTGCCGTGCGCCATGCCGACAGCGTGTCCGAGATCGATATCAATCCCTTGGTGGTGCTGGACCAGGGGCGCGGCGCGCATGCGCTGGACGCCCTGCTGGTGCCCGAGCCACCCCTCACGAAAGCCCACCCATGACGATGTCTCTTTCAGGCCGAGCGGCCTTCATCAGCGGCGCCGGCCACGGCATCGGTCGCGCCACCGCACGCGCCATGGCCCGCCTGGGCGCCACCGTCGGCATCAACGACCTGAAGCCCGAGTTCGTGGAGGAGGCCGTGGCCGAGATCCGCGCGCTGGGCGGCCAGGCCATCGGACTGCCTTGCGACGTGTCGACGCGCGAAGGCATGCGCGAGGCCGTGGCGCAGTTCACGCGCGACGCGGGACGGCTGGACATCATGGTCAACAACGCCGCCTGGGTGCGCTATCAGCCGCTTGCCGAGATCACGCCCGAGGTCATGGACCGCATGGTGGAGATCGGCTTCAAGTCGGTGATCTGGGGCATCCAGGCCGCGGCGGAGGCCATGGACCCGGAGCGCGGCGGCTCGATCATCAACGTGGCCTCCATCGCAGCCTTCAAGTCGCCCATGCGATCGGTGGTCTACAGCGGCATCAAGGCCGGCGTGCTGGGCATCACCCGCGCATCGGCGGCCGACCTGGGCGCGCGCAACATCCGCGTGAACGCGGTCGCGCCCGGTGCCGTGCCCACCGAGGGAACGGTCAAGAACCGCAACGCCGAACTCGATGCCCGGCGCATCGCACGCACACCGCTGGGCCGCCTGGGCACGGTGGAGGACATCGCCGATGCCATCTGCTTCCTGGCGGGCGACGGCTCGCGCTTCTTCAACGCGGACGTGCTGCGCCTGGACGGCGGCGCTTCGGAGACGTCGCTGTGAGCGGCGCCGTTGCATCGCCCAAGCGCGTGCAGAACGTGTTCGTCGTGGCGAAGGAGCCCGCCAGCCTGCATGCCTTCTACGAAGGTGCGCTCGGCCTGCCGATGAAGTTCCGCGACGGCGACCGCTGGATCCAGTACGGCGTGGGCCACACCAACGTCGCCCTGGCCTGCCTTGAAGAAGCGGCGCCCGCCACCAGCGGGCTGGTGATGGTGCTGGAGGTGGACGACTTCGAGGGCGCGCAGGAGCGCATCGTTGCCGCCGGCGGGCAGGTCCTGGGCCTGCGCGACATGGGCGACCACGGGGCCGTGCTGTCGCTGCGCGATCCCGAGGGCAACCTGGTGCAGCTGTTCCGGCGCGCCGCGCCCGCTGCTGCATGAGCGCGTCGGAGCCGATGCCGGCGGCCTTGCAGTCGCTGCTGGACCGCGAAGCGATCCGCGACTGCCTGTTGCGCTATTGCCGGGGCATCGACCGCTGCGACGAGGCCGCCTTGCGTTCGGCCTACTGGGAGGACGCCACGGACTGCCACGGCGCGTGGAACGGCAGCGCCGACGGCTTCATCGCGCAGGCGATGCCCAGGCTGCGGCAGGGCGGACGCCGCGTCCACCAGATCACCAATGTGCTGATCGAGCTGCATGGCGATGTGGCCGCGGTGGAAAGCAGCTTCTTCGCGCTGCAGGCCACGGCCACGCAGCCCGACCGCGAGACCTTTCTTTGCGGCCGTTATGTGGACCGTTTCGAACGTCGTAGCGGCGAGTGGCGCGTGGCCGCGCGGACCGTGGTTTACGACTGGATCGAGGAGCGCACGCGGCCCGAGCTGGCGCAGGACGACACCACGCTGTTCGGCGTGCGCCAGCCGGTCGGCACGGCAGCGCCGCACGACGCCGTGTACGCGTTGTTGCGCGACGTGCGCGGCACCTGATGCCCACCGTTCTGCTCACAGGCGCCGCTGCGGGCATCGGCCGCGCCACGGCGTTGGCCCTGGCGCGCGAAGGATGGCGCTGCGTGCTGGTCGACGCCGATGCGGACGCGTTGCAGCGCCTCGAAGCCGCCTGGCCGGCCGATGCCGAACCACCGATGCGCCTCGTGGCCGACCTGACGGATGGAGCCCGCATCGAGCGCCTGGGGCACGAGATTCCGCTGCTCGATGCATTGATCAACAACGCGGGCCTGTCGGCCGGTGGGGCCGAGGCCACGTCGGGCCACGACGACGGCTCGGCGGCTCGCCTTCTTGCGCTCAACCTGGCCGCGCCGGCGCGCATGGTGCAGGCCTGTGCGCCGCAGCTGCGACCCGGCGCGCGCATCGTCAACGTCGCTTCCGGCGCGGGCCTGCGCGCCATTCCGTGGCGCGGTCTCTACAGCCCCAGCAAGGCCGGACTGATCGCGCAGGGCCGCGCGTTGGCGCAAGCCCGGCCCGACTGGACGGTGACCACGCTGGCGCCGGGCTTCGTGCGAACCGAACTCGTGCAGCGCCTGATCGATGGCGGTCGACTGAACCCGGCGCAGGCGGTGTCGAAGATTCCCCTGGGCCGGATGGCCGAGCCCGAGGACATGGCGCACGCGTTGTGCTTCCTGGCCAGCCCCGGCGCGCGCGTGCTCACCGGACAGCTGCTGGTGCTCGACGGCGGCTCGTCCGTGTGCGGAGGAAGCCTGCCGCTGCCGGCCTGCGCGCATCCGCCCCTTCCGTTCGATGCACCCTTGCGTCCGCATGCCGAGTCCGTGCGCGAGCCGGCCTGGCATGCCGCGCTGGGCGTGTGGGTGCGTGCGCATGCAGGCCACCCCGACCGCGCGGGCTATTCGGCGGTCATCGATGCGCGCGCGCTGGATGCGCTGCCCGGCACGCGGCTCGATGCCGCGCTCGGTGCGGCGCGCTGCTTCCGTGCGGGCCACGCCGCGCGGGCCAGCCTCACGCTGCTGCTGCCCGCGCCCGAAGCGGGGCTCGATTGGCCGCTGGCCGGCGACGCCGATGCGGCGCGGATGCTGGTGGCCACGCTGGCCGCCGAATGGGGCGCGCACGGGCTGCGCATCAACGCGCTGGAGCTGTCGCACGGCTTGGCGCCGCAGGCCTGCCTGCCGCTGCTCGACTACGTGGCCGGCCCGCGCGCGCAGTTTCTGACTGGGCAGGTGCTGAGGCTCGGCGCCGGGCATTGAGTGGCTGCGGCGGCGCGTCGCCGTTCGCTGCCTGACTCGAAAGCTACTGCGGCTCGTCGTCCATGCGCGGCTGTGACTCTCTCGTGAGTGTCTTGGCCAGCAACCGCAAGGTGCTCGCAGAGGCTGCCGTGGCCTCGGACAGAACGGCCCCGCGCCGGTAGGCCAGTCCCAGGTCCATCGAGGGCACCGCGCTCGACACCACCGTCCGGCGAATGCGCCCGCCATCGTGCGACCACGGGCGAAACACCAGGTCCGACAAGATGGTCACGCCCACGTTCTGTGCAACGAGGCTGCGCACGGCCTCGATCGATTTGGTGCGGAACACGACCTTGGGCTTGAGCTTCATCGCGCTCCAGTAGCGGCTCACGGTGTCCACGTGCTCGTCCATGTCCAGCAGCACGAAGGGCATCTGCGCGATCTCGCGCAGCGACACCGACTTCTGCGTTACCAGCGGATGGTCGAACGACGTCCACAGGCGGCGCTCCGACTTCAGCAGGTTCTCGCGACGGATGTCCGGCGCGCGCGAGAGGTTCGACACCAGGACCACGGCCAGGTCGAATTCGCCGCTGCGCAGGCCGTTCTCGATCTCGAGCCGGTTGCGCTCCACGGGCTCGAACTCGACCAGCGGCAGTTGCCTGCGCATCGCACCGATGATCTTCGGCAGCATGTATTCGGACACGGTGTCGGTGATGGCGAGCTGCACCCGCCCCTCGACCGCAGACACCGAGTTGCGCGTTTCCTCCACCGCCGCCTCGAGCGTGTGCAGCATGTGCTCCGCGTGTCGAAGAAAGCCTTCGCCCTGCACCGTGAGCCGCAGCCCGTCGGAGTGCCGCGTAAAGAGCTGCACCTTCAACGTCGACTCCAGGTTCTTCAGCGACGTGGTCAGCGACGGCTGGCTCACATAGCAGCGCTGGGCCGCGCGGGACACCTGCCCCGTGTGCGCTGCAGCCACGAAGTGCTGCAGCTGCTTGATCGTTATCGACATAGATGCATCCTATATCGCTCTATTGAAAATAGAGATTATGAATTGTCGATGGCAATTCCTAACATCCGGGCAGCACGCCATGTCAGGCGTGTGACGAGGACGCCCACAGTTCCAGCAGCCGCAGTAGCAGGAGAAACCCATGCCATCGACATCACACACTTCCGCCGGCCCCGGCGCCCATCCTCCTGTACCCCACGAGGCCTCGGCTGATGCCGGGCTGTTGAGCCGGCTGGGCCTGCGCTTCACCGCCTGGGCCGAGCGCTGGTTTCCCGACGCCTTCGTGTTCGCGGCCATCGCGGTGGTGGTGGTCGCGGGCGCCGCGCTGCTGAACGGATCGAGCCCGCAGGCGGTGGCCAAGTCCTTCGGCGACGGCTTCTGGAGCCTGATTGTTTTCACGATGCAGATGGCGCTGGTGGCCATCGGCGGCTACGTGGTGGCGACCTCGCCGCCGGCCGCGCGACTCATCCGAAAGCTGGCCGCACTGCCCGTGTCGGGGCGCCAGGCCATCGCGTACGTGGCGGCGATCAGCATGATTTTGTCGCTCTTCAACTGGGGCATTTCGCTGATCTTCAGTGCGCTCTATGTGCGCGCACTGGCCGGCCGCCTCGACCTGCGCATGGACTATCGCGCCGGCGGTGCGGCGGCCTACCTGGGCATGGGCGCGACCTGGGCGTTGGGGCTCAGTTCGTCGGCGGCGCAGCTGCAGGCCAACGCCAGCAGCCTGCCCAAGAGCATCCTGGACATCACCGGCGTGATCCCGTTCAGCCAGACCATCTTCCTGTGGCAGTCGGTCGCCATGGCGCTGGTGTTGATGGTCGTGTCGGTGGCCATCGCGCTGTGGTCGGCGCCCGACGCGAAGCACGCGGTCACGGCGCAGGACCTGGGCGTGGATCTCACGGAAGCCAAGCCCGCTGCCGCCGAGTCCGCCGGGCGCCGCCCCGGCGAGTGGTTCGAGCGCAGCCCGCTGCTCACACTGCTCCTGTGCGCGCTGGGCTTCGGCTGGCTGGCGCAGGAGTTCATGGCCAAGAGCCCGCTGATCGCGATCTCGGGCCTCAACACTTACAACCTGCTGTTCCTCATGATCGGGCTGCTGCTGCACTGGCGCCCGCGCAGCTTTCTCGACGCGGTGTCGCGTGCGGTGCCGTCGACGGCGGGCGTGATCATCCAGTTCCCGCTGTACGGTGCCATCGCGGCCATGTTGACCGCGGCAAAAGGCGACGGAGGCATCACGCTGTCGGACCGCATCGCGCACCTGTTCGTGAGCATTTCCAGCGTCGACAGCTTCGCCGTGGTGATGGGCGCGTATTCCGCCGTGCTGGGCTTCTTCATTCCCTCGGGTGGGGGCAAGTGGATCATCGAGGCGCCCTACGTCATGCAGGCGGCCAACGACCTGAAGGTGCACCTGGGCTGGGCCGTGCAGGTCTACAACGCGGCCGAGGCGCTGCCCAACCTGATCAACCCGTTCTGGATGCTGCCGCTGCTGGGCGTGCTGTCGCTGAAGGCACGCGACATCGTGGGCTTCACCTTCCTGCAGTTGCTGGTGCATGCGCCGCTGGTGCTCTTCATGCTCTGGGCCTTCGGGCGCACGCTGAGCTATGTCGCGCCGGTGATGCCTTGAGCCGCCCAGATTCCGGATGCAAGTGATGACGACGACGGCGCCCACGCAAACCAGACAGGGCTACTGCACGCTCTGCCGTTCGCGCTGCGGCACGCTCAACGAGGTGCAGGGCGACATGCTGGTGTCGGTGCGGCCCGACGCCTCGCACCCCACCGGCCAGGCGATGTGCATGAAGGGGAAGGCCGCGCCCGAGCTTGTGCACAGCCCGCACCGGCTGCGCTACCCGATGCGCCGCACCCGGCCCAAGACCGACGCGGACCCGGGCTGGGTGCGCATTGGCTGGGACGAAGCACTGGCCGAGACCGCGCAGCGCCTGGGCGCCATCAAGGCCGAGAGCGGTGCCGAGTCGGTGGTGTTCGCCGTGACCACGCCCAGCGGCACGCCACTGACGGACAGCATCGACTGGATCGAGCGCTTCGTGCGCCTCTTCGGCAGCCCCAACATCTGCTACGCGACCGAGGTCTGCAACTGGCACAAGGACTTCGCGCACGCGTTCACCTTCGGCTGCGGCATGCCCGCGGCCGACTACGCGCAGGCCGACCTGATCGTGCTCTGGGGTCACAACCCCGCGAACACCTGGCTGGCACAGGCCAACGCCATCGGCCGGGGCCGCGCGAACGGCGCGAAGATGGTGGTGATCGATCCGCGCCCCACCGCGCTCGCGCGGCAGGCCGACACCTGGCTGCCCGTGCGGCCCGGCACTGATGCGGCACTGGCGCTGGGGCTGGTCCATCTGCTGATCGCGGACGCGCGCTTCGACGAAGGTTTCGTGCGCGCGTGGACCAATGCCCCGTTGCTGGTGCGCGGCGACAACGGACACTTCCTGCGCGAGCAGGACCTGTGGCCCGAAGCCCAGGGCAACCGCTTCATGGCGTGGAACGACGCGCGCGGCTGCGCGATGCCCTATGACACCGAGCAGGCGGCGCACGACCAGGATGCCGCCCACTTCCGCCTGCGCGGTGCGGTCGAGATCGACGTGGGCGCACATCGCCTGTCGTGCGCGCCAGCCTTCGAACTGCTGGCCCAGGGCTGCGCCGCCTACACGCCGCCGGATGTCGAACGCATCACCGGCGTTGCTGAAGCGTCTTTGCGCGCGGTCGCTGATCTTTTCGGCACGTGCCGCCGCGTGGCCTATCACGCCTGGACCGGCATCGGCCAGCACACCAACGCGACGCAAGCCGAGCGCGCGGTCGCCACGCTGTATGCGCTGTGCGGCAGTTTCGACCGCATCGGTGCAAACCGCGTTCGCGTCGGTCCGCGCGTCAATGCCGTCAACGCGCTCTCACTGCTGCCCGACGCGCAGCGCGCCAAGGCCCTCGGCCTGGCGCAGCGCCCGATCGGCCCTCCCGCACACGGGTGGGTGACGGCGCGCGACACCTACCGCGCGATGCTCGAAGGCGAGCCCTACAAGGTGCGCGCGATGATGGCCTTCGGCACCAACCTGCCCGTGTCGCAGGCCGACACCGCGCTCGCGCACCGGGCGCTGTCGCAGCTCGAATTCCACGTGCACTGCGATCTGTTCGAAACACCTGCCGCCCGGTATGCCGACATCCTGCTGCCGGTCAATACGCCCTGGGAGCGCGAAGGCCTGCGCGTCGGCTTCGAGATCGACGACCGCGCCGCCGGTTGGGTGCAGTTGCGCCAGCGCATGGTGACGCCGCGCGGCGAATCGCGATCCGACAACGACGTGCTGTTCGATCTGGCCGTTCGACTGGGCATGGGCGACGGCTTCTTCGGCGGCAGTCTCGACGCGGGCTGGAACCACATGCTCGAGCCGCTCGGCCTCACGGTCGACCAGTTGCGCGCCCGGCCCGAAGGCATGGCCTGCGCCATCGACGCGAGCGAGCAGAAGTACGCCCGCGCCACGCCCACCGGCGTGCGCGGCTTCGACACCCCGACGCGCCGCGTCGAGCTCTATTCCGAAACCCTGCTGCGCCACGGCCAGCCGCCGGTCGCCACCTTCGTCGAACCGGCCGACACGCCGCGCGATGCGAAGGCCACGCGGCAGGGCCGCTTTCCGTATGTGCTGAGTTCGGCCAAGAACGGCTTCTATTGCCACAGCCAGCACCGCAGTCTGCCCTCGCTGCGCAAGCGCGCGCCCGATCCGGTGGCCGAGTTGAGCCCGGCGCTGGCGGCCGCCAAGGGCATCGTGGACGGCGACTGGATGCGCATCCGCACGCGCGTGGGCGAGGCCCGCTTCGTCGCACGCGTCACGCCCCAGCTGGCGGACGACGTCATCGTGGCCGAGTTCGGCTGGTGGCAGGGCTGCCCCGAGCTCGACCGCGATGGCCTGCCGATCGAAGGCGCGTTGGGCAGCAACTTCAACGCGCTGATCTCCGCTGACAGCTGCGACCCGGTGAGCGGCTCGGTGCCGCATCGCTCGTTTCTCTGCGACATCGAACGCGACCCGGCCACAGAGATGCGGCAGCGCAAGTGGTCCGGCTACCGGCCCTTTCGCATCAGCGCACTGCGGCCCGAGGCCGACGGCGTGCTGGGCATCCACTTCGAGCCGGTCGACGGCGGCGAACTGCCCGACTACCGCCCCGGTCAGCACCTCGAGATGCAATTGCATCTGGACGACGGCACGCAGGTCACGCGCGCCTACTCGCTCACGGGCGCGGCCGAGGTGCCGGGCCGGCGCAGCTACAGCGTGGCCGTGCGCCACCAGCGCGGCCGCTCGGCCGACGGCACGCCGCACGAGGGGCGCGTGTCGAGCCATCTGCACCGCGCGTTGAAGGTCGGTGACACCCTTGCGCTGCGGGCGCCATCCGGCAGTTTCGTGCTGCCGCGCCACTCGCCGCAACCGCTGGTCTTCTTCGCGGGAGGCATCGGCATCACGCCCTTCATCAGCCTGCTCGAATCGCTGCCCGACGGCGCGCAGGGGCCGGCCATCTGGCTCTACTACGCCAACCAGAACGGCACGACCCACGCGTTTCGCGAGCGCATCGCGCAGCACCGCGCGCGGCTGCCGCAGTTGCAGGTCGTCGACCACTACAACGCACCACAGTTGCAGGAGCGGCAGGGCATCGATTACCAGTCGGACCGCTTCATCGACGCGCGCGTGGTGGACGACGCGTTGATCGCGCAGCGCGCCCGCTTCTACCTGTGCGGACCGCCGGCCATGATGGACGCGGTGACCGCCGGCCTCGTGGCGCGGGGCGTTCCGCGCTTCGACATCTTCAGCGAGGTATTCCGCTCGCCCACCACGCCGCCCACCGACGGCGGCCAGCAGTTCGCCGTCAGCTTTGCGCGCTCGGGCCGCGCTCCCGCGACGTGGACGCCCAAACAGGGCACGTTGCTGACCTTCGGCGAATCGCTCGGCGTGCAGATGGCCAGCGGCTGCCGCGTGGGCCAGTGCGAGAGCTGCGCCGTGCGCCTGCTGAGCGGCAAGGTGCGCCATCTGCACGGCAGCGAACCGGAAGACCCGGCCGTGTGCCTTGCCTGCCAGGCCGTCCCGCTCGAAGACGTGGTGCTCGAGGCTTGACGGCCGGCACCTTCATTCACCTGATTCCATCTGCGACCTCATGAAAATCATCGATACCGAAAGCACCCGCCGTGCGCTGCCCTTCGACCGCCTGATCCCGGCCCTTCGTGAGATGTTCATCGCCGGCTGCGAGGTGCCCTTGCGGCACACGCATTCGCTCCAGGCCGAAACGGACGCCTCGCCCCGCACCGTGCTGGTCATGCCGGCGTGGCAGCCCGACCGCTACCTGGGCATCAAGACGGTGACCATCTTCCCGGACAACGCGCGGCGCGGCCTGCCCGGACTGTTCTCGACCTATGTGCTGTACGACGCCAGCACGGGCGAGCCGTTGGCGCAGATCGACGGCAACGAGATCACGTCGCGCCGCACCGCTGCCGCATCGGCCCTGGCCGCGTCGTATCTCGCGCCTGCAGGGGCGAGGAGTCTGCTGGTCGTCGGCTGCGGGCGTGTCGGCAGTCTCATTCCCGAGGCCTACCGCGCCGTGCGTCCCATCGAACGCGTGGTGGTGTGGGACCGCGACGCATCTGCGGCGAAGGCACTCGCTGCGCGGCTGTGCGCGCAGAACATCGAGGCGGCCGTTGCGCCGGACCTCGCCCATGCGGTGAACGACGTCGACATCGTGAGCTGCGCCACGCTTGCCACGCAGCCGGTGGTGCAGGGCGCGTGGCTGCGGCCTCGCAGCCACCTCGACCTCATCGGCAGTTTCACGCCGCAGATGCGCGAAGCCGACGATGCCTGCTTTGCAGGCGCACGTCTGTTTGTCGATACGCAAGAAGCGTTGCAAAAGAGTGGCGAACTGCTCGGGCCCATGTCGCGCGGCGTGTTCGCTGCCGACGACGTGGCGGGGGAGTTGGCCGACCTGGCTGCGGGCCGGATCCAGGGTCGCGGCGATCGTGATGGACGAACCGTCTTCAAGGCCGTGGGCACCGCCCTGGAGGACCTGGCCGCGGCAGTGGTGGTCTACGAGGCTTTGGATTCGAACTGAGGCACTTGCCTTCGCCGGCCGCTAGGTGCCGGGCGCCTCCTGCCCCTGTGCCGCAGGCAAGCCCCGCGCATGCGCCTTCAGGCAGTCAATGAAGTCCATGAGCGTGGCTGAAACATGCTCGCGGTTCCACACCACGGTGATGGGGCCGAAGCGGATGTTCGAATCAATGGCGACCTTCTTGAACAGCCCCAGCGAGGTCATGTAGTCCGCCATGGATTCCGCGCACACGCCGACATAGTCGCCCTTGTGCAGCAGGGCCTGCATCATGGCCAGCGAGGCGGTTTCTGCCTTGGGCACCAGCCACGAGGCCTGTTGCTCGATGAGGTAGGCATCCATCTGGATGCGGGTGAGCGTGCCAAGGGGCGGCATCACCCATTGCTCGCGCAGCACGTCGGCAAAGCCCAGCGGCTGGTTGCTGTGCCAGTGCTTGCTGCCCTGGCCGATGACGATGCTCACCTGGTCGTCGAAAAGCACGTGGTGCGCCAGCTGCGGCTGGTGCGCCCGCGCATCCAGAACGCCGATGACGGCATCCATCGCACGCGTGTCCAGGCCCTTGAGGAGGTCGTCGAACAGACCGTCGTGAATGGACACGGCCACGTCGGCATGGCGCTGCTGGAACGCGGTCACGGCTTCGGGCAGGCCGCCGGCGATGCCGGCCCAGACGCTGCCTACGTTCAGACGCGGCACGCGTCCCGCGGCCACCGCATGCATCTCGCGGCCGGTGCGGGCGATGTCGCCCAGCACGGTGATGGCCAGCCGCTTGAGCAGATGCCCCGCAGGCGTCAGCTGCACCTTGCGCCCGCGCACCACCAGCGGCGTGCCCGCCACGCGCTCCAGTTCTGCCAGCCAGTGCGACATGGCCGATTGCGTCATGTGCAGCCGCGCCGCCGCCTCGGTCAGCGTGCCCGCCTCGTCCAGCACCAGGAAGGATTCCAGATGTCGGACCTTGATGCCGCGGGCCCAGGAGAGGCCTTCCGAGCGCTCGATCATGAGTAAACCTTCATGGTTCCATTTTGCATTTTCACTAGGTGGATGGCAGCGTTGTCATGAAAATTACTTCATCTTTTATGTCAGACCCTCAGAGGAATTCCTGTGCCTGAAGCAATCACGAACGTCTACAAGATCCTGATGGGTGTCGCGGTTGCGGCCGTCACGGTCACCACGGCCACCACCGTGTACGCGCAAGCCTCTTACCCCAGCCGGCCCGTGCGCCTGGTCGTATCGCAGGCGCCGGGCGGCAGCAGCGACACGATCGCGCGCCTGTGGGCCGAGCACGCAGGCAGGGCCATCGGCGCCACCATCGTGGTGGAGAACAAGCCCGGCGCGGGCGGCATCATTGCCGCACAGACCGCGCTGAATGCGCCCGCCGATGGCTACACGCTGCTGTTGGGCAGCGTGTCGCTGATGGTGCTCAACCCGTTCACCTACAAGCCGCTGCCCTACAACCCCGAGAAGGATTTTGTGGGCGTGACCATGCTGACCACGGTGCCGTTCGTGCTGTCGGCCAATCCGGCCACGGGCATCAAGACGCTCAAGGACCTGACGGAAAAAGCCAAGGCGGCGCCGGGCAAGCTGAACTTCGCGTCCGCCGGCCTGGGCAACTCCACGCATCTGGCGGTCGAACTGGTGAGCAATGCCCTGGGCATTTCGATGACCCACATTCCTTACAAGGGCGAGGCCGACGGCATCCTGGCCACCATCGGTGGGCAGACCGAAGTGATGGCGCCGGTGTATGGCACGGCGCTGCCCCACATCAAGAACCACAAGCTCAATCCACTGACCGTGTTGTCGCCGCAGCGCACCCCCGAGTTGCCCGACGTGCCCACGCTGGGCGAGCTGGGCGTGAAGGGCTTCGACAACATGGGCTGGAGTGCCGTGGTGGCACGCGCCGGCACGCCGCCCGACATCGTGGAAAAGCTCAACAAGGCGACGGCCGCCTTCCACAAGAGTCCCGACGTGCAGGCCAAGCTCAAGAGCATGGGCGTGATTGCCATGTCGGGCCCTTCCGCGCTGGTCATGGAAACGGCGGCGCGCGACACCAAGGCCTGGGGCCCCACGCTCGGGGCGCTGAACCTCAGCGCCAAGTAAGCCGGCGACCGCGCAACACAAGCCATGAAAAAAGAAGCAATGGTGGTCTGCCCACAGCCGGAGGCCGCCGAATCCGGCATCGACATCCTGCGCGCAGGCGGCAACGCGGTGGACGCCGCCGTGGCCACCGCGCTGGCGCAGACGGTGGTCGATCCGCTGATGTGCGGCATCGCAGGGTTTGGCACCGCTGCCGTGTACCTGCCCGGCGCGCAGGTGCACGAGTATTTCGACTTCCACTCGCCCGCGCCGTTGGCGGCCAGGGAAGACATGTGGGCGCACCTGCTGGAGGGCGAGACCAAGGACGGTTTCGGCTTCATCCTCAAGGGCCGCGTCAACGACATCGGCCCCCAGTCCATCGGCACGCCCGCCACGCTCAAGGGCCTGGAGGCCATGCACCAGGCGCACGGCCGACTGCCGTGGCGGCAGGTGGTGGAGCCCGCCATCCGCTGGGCCGCGGACGGCTACTTCGTGCGGCCCGGCATGCATGCCTTCTGGACCGACGAGCCCACCATGGGCCGCGTCGGCAACCTGGAGCGACTGCAGTACTGCGAAGACAGCCGCCAGCTGTATTGCCGCCCCGACGGCCGTCCCAAGCCCATCGGTGCGCCGCTGCGCAACGAAGGCATGGCCGCCGTGCTGCGCCAGATTGCCGAAGAAGGCGCGCGCCCGTTCTACGAGGGCGACCTGGCGCACAAGATGGTGACGCACCTGCAGTCGCTGGGCGCGCTGATCACGCTCGGCGACCTGGCCCGCTACCAGGTGCAGCGCAACGCGCCGCTGGTAGGCCGCTACCGCGACCGCACCATCACCACCAACCAGCCCCCGGGCGGCGGCGCCATGCTGCTGGAGATGCTCAACATCCTCGAGCACTTCGATCTGGCAGGCCTGGCGCACAACAGCCCCGCCTACCTGCAGGCGGTGTGCGAGGCCATGAAGAAGGCGACCATCGACAAGGACCAGAACATCGGCGACCCGAAGTTCTTCGACGTGCCGCTGGATCAGTTGCTGTCCAAGGACATGGCCCGCGACGTGGCCGGGCAGATTCGCACGGGCCATCGCTTCAACGTGGCGCGCGTGAACCCCGGCGCGCCCGTGCCGCGCGACACCACGCACCTGAGCGTGGTCGACGCCGACGGCAACGCCGTCTCGCTGACCCACTCGCTGGCCATGCCCTCGGGCATCATCACGCCGGGCATGGGCTTCCTTTACAACGGCTGCATGGGCGTGTTCGACCCGCGCCCCGGTCGCGCCGGCAGCATCCAGCCGGGCAAGAGCCGCTTCACCTCGTCATGCCCCACCATGACCTTCAAGGACGGCGAACTCGACGTGGTGCTCGGTGCTCCCGGCGGCACGCAGATCGCCATGGGCGTGCTGCAGGTGCTGCTCAACGTGATCGACCACGGCATGGAAATGCAGGCGGCGGTGTCGGCGCCGCGCTTTTCGTCCACGAGCAATTCCATCGACGTGTGCAACCGCATCCCGCGGTCCACCACGCGCGCGCTGGAAGCCCAGGGCTACGCGATTGGCCGCAACCCGTACAACTACACCATCGGCTGGGTGCACGGCGTGCAGGTGCAGGCCGATGGCCTGCACGGCGGCGCCGACCCCGGCCGCGATGGCGTGGCGTACCGGCTGCGGATGGACGCGGCGAACTGATCGGTCGCGAGGCCCGTCAACCCGCGGCAGGCACCGGCCAGTCGCGCAGCTTGCCCGGGTTGAGCAGACCCATCGGATCGAAGCGCTTCTTCACCTCGATCACTTCGGGTGGCAGCGGCCCGCCGGCCTTGCCGTCTTCCACGATGTTCACGTGCGGGTTGTTGATGTGCACCTGGTGGGCGCGGTGGATGTCGATGATCTCGTTGAGCCGCTCCTCGGTGCTGAAGCGCACGAGCTGCAGCCCGCTGCAGGTCAGGAGGCCGGCCACGTTGCGCAGGAACTCGACGTGCATCAGGACCTCGCCGCCCAGCAGCTTTTCCATCTCGATGATCTGCGCGACGTGCTGGCCGGGAATGAACCCGCTCTGCAGGTAGGTCAATGTCGGATCGATCTTCAGCGCGTGCAGCGTCGTGTGGTTCCAGGTGAACTCCATCAGCGTGCGGTTGCTCTTCTGCACCTCGGCCGCGGTCTTGCGGTAGCCGACGGTACCGCCGTGCGCTTCCACCAGCAGCATCATCGCGGGCTCGTTCGACTCGGCCACCAGCGACAGCACGGTGTGGCAGCCCTTGGGCAGGTGCGCGGCCAGTTGCGCGAGATGGTCGGCGACGGGCGCGGCAAAGAAGGTGACGCCACGCTTGATGATGCCGGGTGCGTTCGCGAGCTTGTCGGCGAAGTTCAGCGCGTGCTCGAAGCTGTCGAAGGTCACCAGCGTTTCGAGCCACGGGTGCGCTGGCGCCAGTGCAATCTCCAGTTCCAGCACGAGGCCGTTGGTGCCCCACAGGTGGTGCATGCGCATGGCGTCGGGGCCGCGCAGCTCGACCACCTGCGGCTCGGGCTCGATGGTCATCGCGCGGATGCCGATCACGTTGCCCGGCGCGCTCAGCGGCCCGTAGTTGATGGAGCCCACGCCGCCGAAGCCGCCGCCGAAGAGGCCCCCCAAGGTCGCGCTGCGGTAGGTGGACGGCACGCAGCGCAGCTCCTGGCCGGTGGGCTTGGTCTGCTTCTCGAGCTCGCCCAGTCGGATGCCGGCCTGGGCGCGCGCCACGCCGGGCTGCACCCACAGGCAGGCGTTGTAGCCGGTCATATCGAGCACGACGCCACCCGCGAGCGGCGTGGTCTGGCCGTAGTTGCCGGTGCCGCTGCCGCGGATGGTGATGGGCACGCTGCGGCGTGCGCAGGCGCCGACCACGGCGCGGATCTCGTCCTCGGTGCGCGGGCGAACCACGACGTCGGCGCGCTTGTCTTTCAGCTGGCGCGTGAGCACCGGGCTGAACCACGAGAAGTCTTGCGACAGGCGCGTGACGCGGCCTTCGTCGGTGATCCAGTCAAGGTCGGGGAGTTCGAGCAGCAGGTGTTCGATGGTGGAAGCGGGAGCGTTCATGGTCAAGTTCAATCCTGGGAAAGTTCGCTCGCATGCCACGAGCCCAGCGCCACCTTGGTGAGCCAGGCCATCAGCACGAAGAGCGCGACGCCGGTAAGAGAGATGAGCAGCAGGGCCGCGAACATGCGCGGAATGTTCAGCTGGAAGCCCGCCTGCAGGATCTGGTAAGCCAGCCCCGCGCCCGAACCGCCCGTGCCCGCGACAAACTCCGCCACCACCGCGCCGATCAGCGCGAGGCCGCTGGAGATGCGCAGCCCGCCGAAGAAGTAGGGCAGTGCGCTCGGAATGCGCAGGCGCACCAGCTGCTGCCAGCGCGTGGCGCGGTTCAGCTTGAAGTAGCTCTGCAGGTCGGGGTCGATGCTGCGCAGGCCCAGCGTGGTGTTGCTGATGATCGGGAACAGCGCCACCAGCGCCGCGCACACCGTCATGGCCGCCACGGGGTTCTTCACCCAGATGATGATCAGCGGCGCCACGGCCACGATCGGCGTGACCTGCAGCAGCACCGCGTACGGAAAGAGCGCGGTCTCGATGCGCTTGCTCTGCACGAAGAGAAACGAGATGAGCACGCCCGCCACCGTCGCCAGCGCGAACGACAGCACCGTGATCTTCAGCGTGACCAGCAGCGCGCTGCCCAGCGGCGCCCAGTCGGTCACCAGCGTCTGCATCATGAGATAGGGCGAGGGCACGAGGTAGGGCGGCAGCTCCATCGCCACCACCATCCATTGCCACAGCGCCACCAGCACCACGCCGATGAGCACCGGGTAGAGCACGCGCTGCACGCGCGGCTGGCTCAGCAGCGGCGTTGCGGGTTTGGTCGCTGTCTTCATGGCGCGGCCTCTTCTTCGGTGGTGCTGGCGCGCAGCAGGCTGTCCTGCAATTGCTTCGCGTAGCGCGCGAACCCGGGCGTGACCATGAAGTCGGCTTGGCGCGGATAGGGTTCGTCGATCTGGAACTGCTCGACCACGCGACCCGGCCGCGCGGCCATCATCACCACGCGGCTCGACAAAAACACCGCCTCGTGGATCGAGTGCGTCACGAAGATCACCGTGAGCTTCTTCTTGCGCCACAGCTCGAGCAGGTCGGCGTCGAGCTTGTGGCGCGTGATCTCGTCGAGCGCGCCGAAGGGCTCGTCCATGAGCAGCAGGTCGGGCTGCGTGACGAGGCCGCGCGCAATCGACACGCGCATCTGCATGCCACCCGACAGCGCACGCGGCAAGGCGTCGGCAAACTTTTCCAGCCCCACCAGCGCGAGCGACTCCGTCACGCGCGCATCGGCTTCCTTGCGCGGCACGCCGGCCAGGTCCAGCGGCAGGCGCACATTGGTCTGCACGCTGGCCCACGGCATCAGCGTGGCCGACTGGAACACGAACGACATCTTTCGCGTGCTGTCATGCAGCTGGCTCACGGGCTTGCGCCACACCAGCAAGCGGCCGTCGCTGGGCTCGAGCATCCCCGCGACCATCTTGAGCAGCGTGCTCTTGCCGCAGCCCGAGGGGCCGAGCAGCGTGACGAACTCGCCCTCGGCAATCGACAGGTCCACAGGCAGCAGCGCCTGCGTGCCGTTGGGGTAGGTCTTCTCGGCCGAGAGGATTTCCACCGCGGGCACGGCGGGCGCCACCGGCGGCGCGAGGGTGTGGGGTTCGATGCGGTTCATGGCGCGGCGAGGTTCAGGGCAAGACCTTGGCTTCTTTCACGAACTCGGTCGTGTAGGTCTTGGCCAGATCGACCTTGGCCGGGTCGAGCAGCTTGGAGGCCACCAGGAAGTCGTAGCTCGCCTTGGCGCGCGCATCGGTGATCACGCCGATGCCGAGCTTGGCCGCATCGCCGCCCGTGACCATGCCCATCTCTTTCAGCTTGGCCACGCTGTAGGCGAGCTGGTCGTCGGTCATGTTGGGGTTGTCTTTCTTGATCAGCGCGTTGGCCGGTGCCGGGTCGGCCAGGTAGCTCTTCCAGCCTTCGGCCGAGGCCTTCACGAAGGCGGCGACCTGCTTGCTGCGCTCCTTCACCGTCTTGTCCATGCACGACACGGTGACGGCGTAGGAGGGATAGCCGTGGTCGCTGAACATGAGCACGGTGCTCTTCACGCCGGCCTTCTGGATCGCGTAGGGCTCGGAGGTCAGGTAGCCCTGCTGCGCGGTGTTCGCGTCGGCCACGAAGGGCTGGATGTTGAAGGTGTAGGGGCGCGTCTGTTCGTCCTTCAGGCCGAAACGGGCCTTGAGCCAGGGCCAGTAGCCGCGGTTGGCCTGCGCGCCGATGAGCAGCGTCTTGCCCTTCAGGTCTTCGAACTTCTTGACGTCGTCGTGCGCGATGAGCACCTGCGGGTCCTTCTGGAAGAAGGCCGCGACGTTGACGACCGGCACACCGCCTTCGCGCACCTGCATCATCTGGATGTCGCTCGATCCCATGATGCAGTCGGCCTGGCCCGCGGCCATCATCTGCGTGATGTTGACCTGCGGGCCGCCCATCTTGATGGTCACGTCCAGGCCATGCTTCTTGTAGATGCCCTGCGCCACCGCCTGGTAGAAGCCGCCGTGCTCGGCTTGCGCGTACCAGTTGGTCATGTAGGTGAACTTGTCCTGGGCCTGCGCGGGCGCAGCAGCCGTGAGGAGCGACAGCGCGGCGGCGCCGGCCAGGGAAAGAGCGAAGGAACGCATGGTGGAGACCTTTCGAAGGCGGGATGAAAAAGAAGAAGAAAGCCGACGCAAGACGCGCGCCTCAGGCCGCGGCAACGAACGACTGCTGGATGAAGCCCTGCTGGTGGCCGCGCTCCCAGGTGGGCTCGTCGCGCACCACCCAGCGCAGCGCATGCAGCTCGGTCAGCGCCTGCGCCCAGCTGTCGGAGAGCGTCTCGAGAATCTCGATGCCCTGTTCGCGCGTGGCGCTGGTCGGGTCGCCGATGACGCCGCTGGGGCCGAAGTCGCGCGCGGTCCATGCACAGGCGGGGCGGCCGTCGGCCGACAGCAGCTTGATCGGGAAGGGCGGCGGAAAGTTGGCCGCCGCACGTTCCATGCGCACCGTGTCGGGCGCGAGCGCGAGCATCAGCGCGGTCTCTGAATGGCCGGCGTGCATCGACAGTCGCTTTTCCTGCTCGCTGATCTGCTTGCTCGATGCGTTCGGCAGGCGCGACACGCCATGCGGCACCACCACGAAGTCGCCATGCCGCAGCCGCAATTCGCGCGCCGCCATCTCCAGCACCTGCGGTTGTCCGCCGTGGCCGTTGGCGAACAGCAGCTTGCGAAAACCCGCGCGGTAGACCGACTCGCCGATCTCGGTCACGGTCGAGAGCAGCGTGGTGCCGGTGAGCGTCATCGTGCCGGGGAAGTGCAGGTGCTCTTCCGACTTGCCGTAGGTGATGGTCGGCAGCGCGAAGGCGCGCACCTCGGCCGGCAGTTTTTCGAGCGCCCTGCCCATCACGCCCGAGGCGATCACGCTGTCGACCGAGCACGGCAGGTGCGGACCGTGTTGCTCGATGGCGCCGCAGGGCAGCACGATGACCGTGTTCTCGCGATCGGGCAGCGCGGCGATTTCGGTCCAGCTCAGGTAGGGCAGGAAGCGGTGGGGCGGGATGTAGCCGTGGAGCATGGGCGTCCTTGTTCTTTGCTTACTTGGGGAGGAAGGGTGTGGCGTCGCCGTGCGTCGCGCGGCCGTCGCGCAGCACCACGCGGGTGGCGGTGCGCGAGGGCCAGCCGTGGCGGTCGGCCTGGGTGAAGAGCACCAGGTCGGCCTTCGCGCCGACCAGCGTGGGCGCCGCCGTGGCGGGCGCGCGCTGCAGCCAGTCGCCGCGGCACAGCGCCTGCGACCAGGTGTCAAAGGGTTCGTCCAGCTGCGCCACCAGCGCGGCCGTGCCCAGCGCCTCGACCGGGTCGAAGCTGCCGAGGCGGCAAAAAGGGTCTTGCACGTTGTCGCTCGCGAACAGCAGCGGAATGCCGCGCTCGCGCGCTTCCTTCACGAGCGTGATGCCGCGCAGCCGCGGCGTGCGGCCCGTCACCGCGTCCTGCAGCAGCAGGTTGGTGGCGGGCAGCGAGACCACGGTGATCGGTGCGCGCGCCACCGCATCGAGCGTGGCAAGGGCCTGCGATTCAGGCTGCACCGCGAGTGCGCAGATGTGACCGCAGACCACGCGGCCTTCGAAGCCGATCTCGCGGAGGATGCGCGCGGTGGTCTGCAGGCCCACCGCCGAGGCATTGAGTTCTTCGTCGACGTGCAGGTCGATGTCCAGGTCGCAAGCCTGCGCTGCATGGAGCAGATTGCGCAGCGCGTTCTCGCTCCAGTTGGTCGAATGCACGAAGCCGCCGAGCAGCGCATGCGGTCCGGTGGCCTTCACCTGTTTCGCGAGGCGCAGCGCCTGCGCCGCGTCTTCGAACAGCGGCAGCTTGATGAGCGCGACCTGCTCCAGCCGCACCCGGCCGGCCCATTCCTGCGCGAGCTCGGCCATCACCGGCCAGGCCAGCGGCACCGCATCGGGCTCCCACCAGTCGACGTGCGTGCGCACATGCGTGGTGCCGCATTCCCAGGCCCACTGCAGGCCGCGCGATGCACGCTCGCGCACATCGGCGGGCGTCCAGCGCACGCGGTCGGCCAGCATTGCGTCGATCGCGCCGAGCAGGCCGGGCCGCACCTTTTGCATGCGCGGGAGCGTGAAGGCCTTGTCCAGGTGCGTGTGGGCGTCGACGAAGCCGGGCAGGGCGAGCGTGCCGGCGAGGTCCCAACCGGACCCGGGCGTGCCGCTGTGCGTCGCGGGCTGCACCGACCGGACGCGGCCTGCCTCGATGGCGACGCGTGCGAGTTCGGGCACGCCGTCGCGCTGCGGCCAGTCGGCGGGCAGCAGCCAGCGCGGCAGTCGTGCGTTGTCGAGCAGCACGGGCGCGGGCATGCCGTTCATGCCGTTCATGCCGTTCATGGGAAACGCGCCCCCGCCGGGTGCACGGGGGCGCTGGTTTCCATCGAAAGGGAGCGGGCGACGCACGGCTGCATGAATTTGACCAATTAATCAGAGCAAGTGGTCAGGTTATGCAAACGGCGTGCCAGTCCGGGTGCACCGGCTTGGGGCTCGCGCGGGCGGAAACCGCCCCGGGGGTCTAATCGAGCGCGCGGTCGATCACGTAGCGCCAGCCGCCGATGCGCCGGGGGAGGCGGCGTCGGCCTTTCCGTGCGCAGTGCGCTGCACGCGGACGCCGCGTTCGCGCGGGCTGCTGCCGCTGCTCGACGGACTCGAGCACTGGTCGAAGCAGCCCGGCGGAGCGGCCGTCGTCCGGCCTCAGCTGCCGTCCGAGATTTCCTTGCCGTCCGGCGTCAGGCACAGCGGCCCGGTGCAGGACAGCGAGCGCAGGAACACGGGCGTGTCGGGCAGGCCGAAGTAGCGCAGGCCGAGCGCGGTCTGGCCGTTGGCCTGCGTCGCATTGGCTTCCTGCAGGCCGAAGATGCTGTCGGGGTTGTCGAGGAACTCGTACTCGAAGCGGCTCGACTGCGTCGTGTCCTTCACGTAGAAGATGAACTGCTTCGAGTCCTCCATGAAGCGCGCCTTCAGCAGCCGGTAGCCCGCCGCGCCCTGTTCGCGGATCTGCGCCTTGACGTCGTCCTCGTCCCCGTCGACCACGCTCAGCGGGCTCAGCACGGCCTTGAGTTCGTAGCGTGCTGCACTGCTCTGGTCCTTGACGAAGAACTGCTGCGTGTGCCCGCGCAGCAGCGGCGTGACCCACGGCCTGAAGCCCTGGGCGCCCATCGCGTTCGCAAGGTTCGCGAAGTCGCCCGAGGTCGGCGGAATGTCGGCCGCCGCGAAGTCGAAGGTGGCCGACGAGCCCGCGTCCTTGCGGTAGAGCATGCCGAACTCGCCGTTGTTGTTCGAGTTGATGTCGATCATGCCGAGCAGCTTCACGAACACCATGCCCTTGGCGCCCTGCTCCTTCATCTGCTGCAGCAGGCGCGGCAGCGCGTCGCTCGACATGATGTCGACCTCGAAGCGCTTGTACTCGTAGGCGTAGGTGGTTTCGGTGTCCTTCACCATCATGAAATGGTCCTGCAGCGACACGATGTTGCCGCTCGACAGGCCGTCGACGTAGCGGTAGCCCGCGGCGCCTTCGCGGTTGAGCAGGGCGATGTAGTCGTCGTAGCGCTTCTCGGCCGGCTCGGTGGCCGGGTCCCGGTCCTGCGCGAAGTTCAGGAACTTGTAGTGGGCGCTGATCGCCGCCGGTGCCGGGCGGGCGCGGGCGCCGGGGCGGCGGCGGTGGAGGGGCGGCGCAGGCGGCGGTGGGACCTGGTCCGGCGGCGGCGGCAGCCCGAACGACGGGCCGCCTCCGCCGCCACCCCCGCAGGCCGCCAGCGCCACGGCGACACCTGCTGCGGCCAAGAACATTCGTGTATTCATGATCCTCTTCCTCCTGTGTACGGATGCACCAGGCCGGGATATCCGGCTGGGACCGTGCGAAGGTAGAGGCGCGGCACTGCGGCGAACAGTGTCGAAAGTCACTCGCCGAACAGGTCCTCCCCGGACCGGATGACTACGCTTCGATGCCGCAGCCGCCCAGCACGAACGCCACCAGTTCCCGCGCGATCGGTTCGCGGTCGATGGGCGCGTCGGGCGGCAAGCCGAGCATCACGCGCGTCTGGATCGCGTAGTCGGCGTAGCTCTGGGTCATGGCCCAGATGTGCATCAGCAGCAGGCGCGCATCGAGCGGGCGCATCTGCCCGCGCGCGATCCAGCCGTTGATGATGTCGACCTTCTTCTGCGTCCAGGCCTGCGCGTTGGGCCAGTAGCGGTCGAGGTTGCGACCGCCGTCGAGCACTTCGCGCGTGAAGATGCGCGAGATCTCGGGGTTGTCGAACGCGTGGTCGAGCTTCTTGCGGATGTAGTCGCCCAGCACCGTGGCCGGGCCGCTGGCGTCCTCGAACGAGAACACCACCTTCCAGGCATGCAGCACCTGCATCAGCAGCTCTTCGTAGAGCTCTTCCTTGCCGGCGATGTAGTAATGCAGCTGGGGCTTGGTGAGGCCGGCGCGCGCCGCGATGGCCTGGGTCGAGGTGCCCTTCAGGCCGTGCAGGCTGAACTCGGTCACCGCCGCCGTGCGGATGGCCGCCATGATGCGTTCACGCCCCGGCCGCGCGCGCGACAGCGGGCCGTCGGGGGCGGGCATTTCCTGGGCGATGGCGGGAGGCACGGAGGCGGTGTCGACGTTCATGGGCATGAGAGGGGCGGCGTGGCCCGGTCGATGGTAATCCTTGGGATGCAGCCGGACGCGTGCGCTGGAAGTTGCGGCGACAGCCGCCGACACGGCCGGGTGAAAATCTCCCGACTCCCAGTCCGCCTTTCCACTCGACCCGATCTCCAAGCGCCCGTGACATCCACCGACCTCAACGGCTTCATCCTCACGCGCCACTGGCGTGATGCACACGCCGGCACCGAGATCGCGTACTGGCTGGCCACGGAGGCAGGGCCGAGGAAAGTGGTGCTGACCTCCCGCAGCAGCGTCGCGTTCGTCGCCGTCCGCCACCGGGCGGCGGTGGAAGCGCACCTCGCGGCGATGCCGGGCGTGCAGCTGCGCGAGCTCGAACTCCAGAGCTTCCAGCAGGAACCCGTCCTCGGCGTCTATGCGACGCACTTCCGCCAGCTGGGTCGGCTGGCACGCGCGCTGCAGGCGCAGGGCATCCCGCTGCTCGAAGCCGACGTGCGCCCGCACGACCGCTACCTGATGGAGCGCTTCATCACCGCCGGCGTGCGGGTCGAAGGCGGGCGGGCGGAGGGCGCCGCGATCGTCGATTGCAAGCTCAAGCCCGCGCCCGAGTTCCGGCCGGTGCTGAAGGTCGTGTCGCTGGACATCGAGACGAGCCAGCATGAAGGGCTCTATTCGATCGCGCTGGACGGCATGCCCGAGCGTGTGGTCTTCATGCTCGGCGAGCCGCCGTCCGGACCGGACGAGCCGATGGATTTTTCGCTCGTCTACTGCCCGACCCGCAAGGCCATGATCGAGCAGCTCAACGACTGGTTCGAGCGCAACGACCCCGACGTCGTCATCGGCTGGAACGTCATCCAGTTCGACCTGCGCGTGCTGCAGAAGACCGCCGACGATTGCGGCGTGCCGTTCCTCCTGGGGCGCGAGCGCCGCCCCATCGAGTGGCGCACCCATCCCGGCAAGCAGGGCTACCTGTTCGCGCCGACGCCGGGCCGCGTCATCCTCGACGGCATCGATGCGCTCAAGGCCGCGGTGTGGAGCTTTCCGTCGTTCAGCCTCGAGTCCGTCTCGCAAGCGCTGCTCGGCGAAGGCAAGGCCATCGGCGACGCGTACGACAAGATGGCGGAGATCGAGCGGCGGTATCAGGAAGACAAGCCTGCGCTGGCGCTCTACAACATCCGCGACTGCGAGCTGGTGCTGCGCATCTTCGACAAGGCGAAGCTGCTGCAGTTCATGATGGAGCGGGCCCAGGCCACGGGCCTGCAGGCCGACCACTTCGGCGGCTCCATTGCCGCGTTCAGCCACCACTACCTGCCGCGCATGCACCGCCTGGGCTACGTGGCGCCGAGCGTGGGCGAGATCGCGAGCAAGGCCTATCCCGGCGGCTACGTGATGGACTCGAAGCCGGGCTTCTACGACTCCGTCGTGGTGCTGGACTACAAGAGCCTGTACCCCTCGATCATCCGGACCTTCCTTGTCGATCCGGTGGGGCTCGTCGAGGGCTCGAACGCCGCCGATCCGACCGGGCTCATCCAGGGACCGCAGGGCACCGTCTTCTCGCGCGACCGGCACTGCCTGCCGGAAATCGTCACCACGCTGTGGCGCGCGCGGGACGAGGCCAAGCGCGCGAAGAACGAGCCGCTGTCGCAGGCGCTGAAGCTGCTCATGAACTCCTTCGCCGGCGTGCTGGGGGCGTCGGAGTGCCGCTTCTTCAACCCCAAGCTGGTGTCCGCCGTGACCCTTCGCGGGCACGAGATGATGAAGCTCACGCGCGAGTTCGTGGAGCAGCGTGGCTACGAGGCCATCTATGGCGACACCGACTCCATCTTCATCTGGCTCAGGCGCGCTCACACCAACGACGAGGCGCACGCCGTCGCGACCCGCCTGGCGGCCGACATCAACGCGTGGTGGGCGCGCACGCTGCGCGACGAGCAGGGCCTGGAGAGTTTTCTCGAGATCGAGGTCGACACGCACTACAAGAAGTTCTTCATGCCCACCATCCGCGGCTCGGAGGTCGGCAGCAAGAAGCGCTACGCGGGCCTGAGCATGGACGCGGCGGGCAAGGAGGAGATGGTGTACCGCGGCCTCGAGATGGCGCGCAGCGACTGGACCCCGCTGGCGCGCCAGTTCCAGGAAGGCCTGCTGTCACGCATCTTCCAGGGCGAGCCGTACAAGGCGTTCGTGGCCGACTATGCAAGGTCGACGCTGGCAGGTGCCAAGGACGACCTGCTCATCTACCGCAAGCGCCTGCGCCACCAGCTCGATGCGTACCTGGTCAACGTGCCGCCGCAGGTGCGGGCCGCGCGCATCGCCGACGACCACAACGGCCGCGTCGGCCGGCCCCAGCAGTATCAGAAGGGCGGCTGGATTCAATACGTCATGACGCAGAACGGGCCGGAGCCGCTGGAAACCCGCCGCTCGCGCATCGACTACGAGCACTACCTGACGCGGCAGCTGCAGCCGATCGCCGATGCCATCCTTCAGCCGATGGGGGACAGCTTCATGGCGCTGACGACGTCACAGCGCGGGCTCTTCTAGCCGCGGGTCCTAATCGTCCTCACGCACCTGGTACTGCCCTATCAGCGTCTTCTGCACAGCCGGCGGCACGGCCTCGTAGTGCGACAACGCGATGGTGTAGCGGCCCTGGCCGGCGGTCATCGCATGCAGCCGCGACTGGTAGTTGGCCAGCTCGACCTCGGGCACCTGCCCGCCGATGGCCACCGTGCCGCCGCCCTGGCCCGAGGTGCCGGTGACGAGGCCGCGCCGCGACGACAGGTCGCTCGTGACGTCGCCGACCGAATGCTCGGGCACGGCGATCTCGATCTGCACGATCGGCTCGAGCACCGCCGGGCGGGCCTCGCGGATCGCGGCCATGAAAGCCTTGCGGCCGGCGGTCGCGAAGGCGATGTCCTTGCTGTCGACGCTGTGGTGCTTGCCGTCGTACACCACCACGCGCACGTCGACCACGGGGTAGCCGGCGATCGCGCCGTACGCCAGCACCTCGCGCACGCCTTTCTCGACCGCAGGAATGAACTGGTTCGGAATCGCGCCGCCCCTGACTTCGTCGGCGAACTCGAAGCCTGCGCCGCGCGCGAGCGGCTCGATGCGCAGGAAGACTTCGGCGAACTGGCCGGCACCGCCGGACTGCTTCTTGTGGCGGTGGTGGCCTTCGGCCGGCGCAGTCACGGTCTCGCGGTAGGCGATGCGCGGCGGCCGCGTCAGCACCTCGAAGTGGTACACCTCGCGCAGGCGTTCGAGCGCGATGCGCAGGTGCAGCTCGCCGAGTCCGTAGAGCACCGTCTCGTTGGTCGCGGCCACGTGCTCGATGCGCAGGCACGGGTCTTCGGCCGCGAGCTTGCCGAGGATTTCCCAGGCGCGCTGTTCGTCGCCGTGGCGCTTGGGCTCGATGGCCAGGCCGTACACCGGCACCGGGAACGGCAGCGGCGCCAGGTGCACGTGGCTGTCTTCGGCGGCATCGTGCAGCACGGCATCGAAATGGATCTCGTCGACCTTGGCCACCGCCACGATGTCGCCGGGCAGCGCGCGCGACACCTCGACATGGTCCTTGCCCTGGAGCATGAACAGGTGCCCCACCTTGAAGGGCTTGCGGCCGTCGCCGATGTAGAGCTGGCTGTCACGCGTGAGCGTGCCCTGGTGCACGCGGAAGATGCCCATCTTGCCGACATACGGATCGATCGTGACCTTGAACACATGCGCCAGCACGTGCAGCGACGGGTCGGGCCGGGCCCGCATGGGCTGGGCCTGCGCGCCTTCGCCCAAGATGAAGGCCGGCGGGTTGGCCTCGGTCGGGTCGGGCAGGAGCTTGACGATCACGTCCAGCAGCTCGGCCACGCCGGCGCCGCTGCGCGACGAGGTGAAGCACACCGGGATCAGGTGGCCTTCGCGCAGCGCCTGCTCGAGCGGCGCATGCAGCTCGGACGGGTCCACGTCGCCTTCCTCGAGGTAGCGGTCGACGAAGGCCGCATCGACCTCGACCACCTGCTCGACCAGCGCGCGGTGCGATGCTTCGACGGGGCCGAAGTCGGAGCGCCCGAAGCGGTTGAAAAAGCAATCGATCACCTGCCGGTTGACGCCGTCGGGCACGTTCAGCGGCAAGCATTCGCGCCCGAAGGTGGCCTGGATGTCGGCCAGCAGGCCCGCCAGCGAGACGCCCTGTGAGTCGATCTTGTTGACGATGATCATGCGGGCGAGGTGGCGCGAGGCCGCGTAGTCCATCATGCGCACGGCCATCGGCTCGATGCCGTTGGCGGCATTGATGACCACCGCCACGGTTTCGACGGCTTCCAGCGCCGGCAGGCTCTGGCCGAGGAAGTCGGGGCCGCCGGGCGTGTCGATCAGGTGGATGCGCGTGGCGGCATGCGTGAGGTGCATCACCGAGGCGTTGAGCGAATGCAGCATGCGTCGCTCGAGCGGGTCGTGGTCGCTGACGGTGCTGCCGCGTTCGATGCTGCCGCACGCCCCGATGGCACCTGCCTTGAACAGCAAGGCCTCGGCGAGGGAGGTCTTGCCGGCGGCCGCGGCGCCCACGAGCGCCAGCGTTCGCACGGCTTCCATTTCGGCCGCGAGGCCGTTCGATCGGCTTGGCATGGCTGGACTCCTTTGCGCCTTCGCAAGGGCGGCCCGGCGGCCCGCAGGGGCTCGGGTGCTGCGCGTGGACGTCGGGCCAGCGTACGGGATTGACCGCGGCGATGCAAGCTGGTTGCCCCAGGCCCCGGCGCGGGGGTGCGCCCGGCAGCGCCTAACATCCCCCCAACGAAGACACATTGGAAGTTGCACATGAGAGTTCAATCCGCCCGCCCCAGTCATCCACGCATGGCCGGAGGCAGCCGCCATGCATGAAATCATCTGCCCGCACTGCGGCAAGGCATTCAAGATCGACGAGGCCGGGTACGCGGACATCCTGAAGCAGGTGCGCGACGGCGATTTCGAGAAGCAGCTGCACGAACGGCTGGCGCTCGCCGAGCAGGACAAGCGCAACGCCGTCGAGCTCGCCCGGGCCCAGGCCGCCGGCGAATTGCAGAAAGCCGCCGCAGCCAAGGACGGCGAGATCCAGGAACTGAAGGCCCGGCTCGACGCCGGCGACGTCGCCCGCAAGCTCGCCGTGAGCGAGGCCTTGAGCACCGTCGAGAGGGAGCGCGACGCGCTCGCCAACGAACTGGAGAAGGCCAGGCAGGACAAGCTGGCCGCGCAGGCCCTCGCCGAGGCCCGGCACGTGGGCGAACTGCAGAAGGGCGCCGCCGAGAAGGACGCGCAGATCCAGGAACTGAAGGCCCGGCTCGACGCCATCGAGGTGGCGAAGAAGCTCGCGATCAGCGAGGCCGTCGGAGCGGTGGAGAAGGAGCGCGACCAGCTCAAGAGCGGCCTGGAGCGGGCGGAACTCGAAAAGCAGCTGGCCGAAAAGGCGCTCAAGGACAAGTACGAGACGCAGATCAAGGACCGCGACGACGCCATCGAGCGCCTGCGGGACATGAAGGCGCGCCTGTCGACCAAGATGGTGGGCGAAACGCTGGAGCAGCACTGCGAGACCGAGTTCAACCGCATCCGCTCGATGGCGTTCCCCCGGGCCTATTTCGAGAAGGACAACGACGCGCGCACCGGCAGCAAGGGCGACTACATCTTCCGCGACGCGGACGAGGCGGGCACCGAGATCGTCTCGATCATGTTCGAGATGAAAAACGAGAGCGACCGCACCGCGACGAAGAACCGGAACGAAGACTTCCTGAAGGAGCTCGACAAGGACCGCGCCGAGAAGGGCTGCGAGTACGCGGTGCTGGTGTCGCTGCTGGAGCCCGACAACGAGCTCTACAACACCGGCATCGTCGACGTGTTCCATCGCTACCCGAAGATGTACGTGGTGCGGCCGCAGTTCTTCCTGCCGATCATCACGCTGCTGCGCAATGCGGCGATGAACTCGCTCAAGTACAAATCGGAGTTGGCGCTCGTGCGGGCGCAGAACATCGACATCACGAAGTTCGAGTCCGAGCTTGAAACCTTCAAGACCGCGTTCGCACGCAACTACGACCTCGCTTCCGGCCATTTCCAGAAAGCCATTGCAGAGATCGACAAGTCGATCGACCACCTGCAGAAGACGAAAGAAGCCCTGCTCGGTACCGACCGGAACCTGCGCCTGGCGAACGACAAGGCACAGGACGTGACGATCAAGAAACTGACGCGCGGCAACCCGACGATGGCGGCCAAGTTCGCCGATCTCAAGACGCTGGGGCCTTCCGAGACCGAATGACGCGGGCGCGGGCGGGGCAGGGGGGCCGCCTGTAGCAAATGTCCTGCATCAACCGTGGCATCCGACCGGCACCATCGTGTTTGCCGGCAGCCACACTGCCGTCTCCCCCCCCAACTGCACAAACTGCCCGGAGGCCTGCGATGCTGGACACCATGGAGATCCGCGTTCCCCCCGATGACGACGACGAGCGCATCGACATCACCGACCCCAAGGCGGTCGACTACTGGACCCGGTGCTTCGGCGTGACCGAGGAGCGGCTGCGCATGGCGGTCGCGTCCGCGGGCACGGTGAAGGACGACCTGCGGATCTACCTTGGCCTTCCCTGAGCCCGGGCGCTGATGGCCGCCTCGAAGATCGCGATCTACGGCGCGATCGGGGCCAATGTCGCCATCGCGGTCACCAAGTTCGTGGTGGCCGGCATCACCGGCAGCTCGGCCATGCTGTCGGAGGGCATCCATTCGGCGGTCGACACGTTCAACGGCGTGCTGCTGCTGGTCGGCATCCGCCTGAGCCAGCGGCCCGCGACCGCCGAGCATCCCTTCGGACACGGCAAGGAGCTGTACTTCTGGAGCCTGATCGTCGCGGTGCTCATCTTCGGGTTGGGCGGCGGGGTGTCGTTCTACGAAGGCATCCAGCACATCCGCCACCCCGAGCCGATGCGCGATGCGACCTGGAACTACGTGGTGCTGGGCCTGGCGGCGCTGTTCGAGGGCACGAGCTTCTTCATTGCGCTGCGCGAGTTCCGGCGCGAGGCGCGGGGCCGGCCGTTCTGGCAGGCGCTCGACCAGAGCAAGGACCCCACGACCTACACGGTGCTTGCCGAGGACTCGGCCGCATTGGCCGGGCTGGGCGTGGCGGCGCTCGGTATCTGGGCGAGCCACCGCTTCGACATGCCGGCGCTGGACGGCGCCGCGTCGGTCGTCATCGGCCTGCTGCTGGCCGGCGTGGCGGTGCTGCTGATCAGCCAGGCGCGCGGGCTGCTCATCGGGGAGGGCATCCGGCCCGAGACGGCGCGGGCGATCCGCAGCCTGGCGATGCAGCAGCCCAGCGTGCAGGACGTGGGCCGCGTGCTCTCGATGTACATCGGCGCCAACGAGGTGCTGGCCATCGTCGACGTGAACTTCAAGGACGGCACCGCCACCGGCGAGGCGGCCGACGCCATCGCCGCCATCGAGCAGCAGGTGCGCGCGCGCTTCCCGATGATCCGGCGGCTCTTCATCGAAGCGAGCGAAGCGCCGGTCGACGCGGCCGCGACGGCATGAAGCGCGCCGTCGTCGGTCTTGGCTGACGGCGGCTGCCGCCATTGCCTGAGCGTGCCGCGGCAAGGCACGCCGCACGGTGGGAGGCTCATCCAGGAGATCGCCTCATGACCCCGAACCCCGCATCGCAGCACCAACCCCGCAAGCCCGCCTCCGACGAGCCGGAGATCACGCAGGAAGAGTCCGTGCCCACGGATGGCAAGGACACCGAAGGCGAAAGCCTGATGAAGAAGGTCGGCAACGACAAGCTCAAGGAGCCCGGCGACGCCGAACACAAGACGCGCGACACCTCCTGACATCCGGAGAATGCCGGCGCCGGGCGCGCCGTTCAGCGCCGGCCCGCGCGGCGCGTTGGTTTTTTCTTCTGCGCGGGAACGGCGATGCCCTACAGCCGCGGCGCCGGTCTCCCCGTCAAATCCTTCCCGTGTGCCACAACGATGGAGGAAGCAATGAAATGCGATGGCGCGGCCGACGCGGCCACGGAAGAGGAAAAGCAAGCACAGGAACAGGCGCAGGCGCAGCACGCCGAGACCCTGATGAAGGTCGGCGTGCCCGGCCTGGACGACGTGCTCGGCGGCGGCCTCACATCGAACCGGCTCTATCTCATCGAAGGCACGCCGGGTGCCGGCAAGACCACCATCGCGCTGCAGTTCCTGCTCGAAGGCGCGCGGCGCGGCGAATCGGTGCTCTACGTCACCTTGTCGGAAACCGCGGAAGAGCTCAAGGGCGTCGCGCAGTCGCACGGCTGGGACCTGACCGGCATCGACGTGCGCGAGATGCTTCCGTCGGAAGCCACGCTCGAGCCCGACGAGCAGTACACGATGTTCCATCCGTCCGAGGTCGAGCTCAGCGAGACGACGCTGCGCATCCTGTCCGACGTGGACGTGATCAAGCCCTCGCGGGTGGTGTTCGATTCGCTGTCCGAGCTGCGCCTGCTGGCCGGCAGTTCGCTGCGCTACCGGCGCCAGATCCTGGCGCTCAAGCAGTTCTTTTCGGGCCGCCAGTGCACCGTGCTGCTGCTGGACGACATGACCGCCATGAAGCACGACCTGCAGGTGCAGAGCATCGCGCATGCGGTGCTGCGGTTGGAGCAGACCCATTCCGACTACGGCACGGCGCGGCGCCGGCTGCTGGTGAGCAAGTACCGCGGCCAGCGCTTTCGCGGCGGCTACCACGACTACCGCATCGAGCGCGGCGGGCTGCGCGTGTTCCCGCGGCTGGTGGCGTCGGAGCATGCGGCTGCGCCCAACCAGGCGCGCATCCCGAGCGGCCTGGACGCGCTCGACATCCTGCTGGGCGGCGGCATCGAGCGCGGCACGAGCACGTTGTTCGTCGGCGCACCGGGCACCGGCAAGTCGACGGTGGCGGTGCAGTTCGCGCTGGCCGCGGCCCAGCGCGGCGAGTGCGCGGCGCTCTTCGTCTTCGACGAGAGCCTGCAGACGCTGCGCACGCGCTGCGAGAGCATGGGCATGCCGTTGTCGCAGTACATCGATTCGGGCCACATCCTGGTGCGGCAGGTCGATCCCGCCGAGCTGTCGCCGGGCGAGTTCGTGCACCTGATCCGGCTGGCGGTGACGGAGTCGAAGGCCGCGGTGGTGGTGATCGACAGTCTCAACGGCTACCTCAACGCCATGCCCGACGAGCGTTTTCTCATCGCGCAGCTGCACGAGCTGCTGTCGTACCTCGGGCAGGCCGGCGTGGCCACGCTGCTGGTGGGCGCGCAGCACGGCCTCATCGGCATGCAGATGCAGACGCCGGTGGACGCCAGCTACCTCGCGGACGCGGTGGTGCTGCTGCGCTACTTCGAACTCGACGGCGAAGTGCGCCAGGCCATCTCGGTGCTGAAGAAACGCGGCGGTGCGCACGAGCGCAGCATCCGCGACTTCTCGATGACGGGCACCGGGCTGCAGGTGGGTGAGCCGCTGCGCAACTTCCGGGGCATCCTGACGGGCATCCCCGTGCCGATCGACGGCGTGCAGCGCACATCGTGAGTGCGACGCCGCCCGCTGCCATCGAACAGCGCATCCTTCTGCGCACCATGACCTCGAGGGACGCCGTCATGGCCACCGCCGTGCTCGAACGCGCCCAGGTCGCTTCGCACGCATGTCCCGATCTTTGCGCGCTCGTGCACGGCGTGCAGGAGGGCGCCGGCGCGGTGTTGCTGGCCGAGGAGGCGCTGTCCGATCCGGCCGCCGCCGCGCTGACCGAGGCGCTCGCCTCGCAGCCGCCGTGGTCCGACCTGCCGGTGCTGATCCTGGCGCGCCAGGGCGCGGACTCGGCGGTCATTGCCGATGCGATGCGCCGGCTGGCCAACGTCACGGTCATCGAACGGCCGGTGCGCGTGGCCTCGCTGGTGAGCACGGTGCGTGCGGCGCTGCGCGCGCGCAACCGCCAGTACCAGATGCGCGACCTGCTCAGCGGGCTGCGCGAGGCCGACCAGCGCAAGACCGAGTTCCTGGCCACGCTGGCGCACGAACTGCGCAATCCGCTGGCGCCGATGAGCACCGCGCTGACGCTGCTCAAGCGCAAGGCGCACGAGCCCGCCGAGGCGCTGCGCTACTACGAGCTCATGGGCCGCCAGATCGACCACATGGTGCGTCTGGTGAACGACCTCATGGAAGTCTCGCGCATCACGCGCGGCAAGATCGAACTGCGCATGGAAGCCGTGGCGCTCCCCGCGGTGATCAAGGACGCCCTCGAGCTGAGCCGGCCCATGCTCGAGGGCGCCAAGCATGCGCTGCGCATGGACCTGCCCAGCGAAGCGCTCGTGGTGCGCGGCGACGCGGTCCGGCTCACGCAGGTGTTCTCGAACCTGCTCAACAACGCCGCCAAGTACACGGCACCGGGCGGGCAGATCAACGTCGCGCTGCGGCGCGAGGCGCGCAGCGCCCTGATCGAGGTCCGCGACAACGGCGCCGGCTTGGCGCCCGACATGCTGCGCTCGATCTTCGAGATGTTCGTGCAGGTGAGCAGCACGTCGAAGGCCGCGCAGGGCGGATTGGGCATCGGGTTGACGCTGGTCAAGAGCCTGGTCGAACTGCACGGCGGCAGCGTCGAGGCCACCAGCGCGGGGCTCGGGCAAGGGGCGACGTTTTGCGTGCGCCTGCCGCTGATCGGCGACCGGGGCGGTCCGCAGCCCGTGCCGGCGCCTGCCATCGCGGGCTGGCCCGCCACGCTGCCGGACACGGTGCTGATCGTCGACGACAACCGCGACGCGGCCGATGCGTTGGGCGACCTGCTGCGCTCGATGGGCGCCTCGCCGCGCGTGGCCTACAGCGGCGATGCCGCGCTCGCGCTGGTGGCCGAGGGGCCGCTGCCGGGGCTCGCGATCCTGGACATCGGCATGCCGGGCATGGACGGCTTCGAACTCGCGGCCCGGCTGCGCGCCGACGCGGCACTGAGCGGCCTTGTGCTCGTCGCGCTGACGGGCTGGGGCCAGCAGGGCGACAAGGAGCGCATCGCCGCCGCCGGGTTCGACCACCACCTGCTCAAGCCGCTCGACCTGGCGGCGCTCCTTGCGGTGCTGCGCGGCACGGGAGGTTCCTCATGAACCGCCATGCCACCACGATCGCGTCGGGCCCCGCGGCGGGCGCGGGCAAGCCGCCGCTGTGGCACCGCTGCCGTCGCTGGGCGCTGCCGGTGCTCGGGCTCGTGGTGCTGGGCCTCCTGCTGTCGCACGCGCACAAGGTCGACTGGGCAGGTGCATGGGAGGCGCTGCAGCGCTATCCCGCGACGCTGCTGCTCGGCGTGCTCGGGGTCGCCACGCTGAGCCATGCGCTGTACGGATGCTTCGACCTGATCGGGCGGCGCCACACGCGGCATCGGCTGCCGCGCTGGCGAAGCTGGGCCATCGCGGTTGTGAGCTACGCCTTCAATCTCAACCTGGGGTCGCTGGTCGGCGGCATCGCGTTGCGTGCGCGGCTCTATGCGCGCGCCGGGCTGGACGAGGCCACGGTGGCGCAGATCGTCGGCATCAGCCTGGCGACCAACTGGCTCGGCTACGGCCTGCTGGCCGGCGGCCTGTTCGCGGCGGGCGCCATCGCGCCGCCGCGCGAGGCGCACCTGGGCGTCGACGCCTTTCGCGCGCTCGGCGTGCTGATGGTGCTGCTGGCCGTCGCCTACGTGGTGGCCTGTGTCTTCCTGCACGGCCGCCACTGGCAGGTGAAGGGACGGCGGCTCGAGCTGCCGTCGGCGCAGCTGGCGCTGGTGCAGCTCGCGCTCTCCAGCGTCAACTGGGCCGTGATGGGCGGCGCCATGTACCTGCTGCTCGGCCAGAAGGTGCCGTACGCGACCGTGCTGGGCGTGCTGCTGGCGGCGTCGATCGTCGGTGTGGTGACGCCGATCCCGGCCGGCCTCGGCGTGCTCGAGGCCGTCTACCTGGCGCTGCTCTCGGGCACCGTGCGCCAGGGCACGCTCATGGGCGCCGTGCTGGCGTACCGCGCGCTCTATTACCTGCTGCCGCTGGCCGGCGGCATCGTGCTGTACCTGCTGTTGGAGCGCTATGCGGCCCGCCATCCCGTGGCGGGCGAGGGCGAACAGAAAGGCTGACGACCGCGCGGTCCCGACGCAGAACTCAGGCCTCTGGCGGCGCGTCTTCTGCGGGCGGCCGCTCGGGCGGCAACCGCCCCAGGCGCGAAGAGGTCGCGCGCTCGGTGCGGATTTTTCGCAGCGTGTTGGTCAACGCCTGCGGGCTCGTGTTGAGCTGGCGTGCCGCCTTGGCCGGCCGCATGCCTTCGACCAGCACGAGACGCGCGGCGGCGAGCGAGGGCGTGGCCTGCAGGTGCAGGATCTCCGCCACCTGCCAGAACTCGGCTGAAGTGAACGTGCCGAGGTCCGGGGGCAACGAGCGCGGCACGACAGCCTTGCGCTTCTCGAAAACGCAGCGGGGCGCGGGGTCCATCTCCGCGACGCGGGACACCAGCGCTTCGAGGTAGGCCAGCGTCGCGGGCGTGTTGGAAATCCAGTTCGAATGAACGACCAGCTTCGAACCGTCGTCGGGAAAGGTGTGCTCCCAGCTGACCCTCAATTCCGTCATGGCCGGCCGCGAAACGAGCGCATCGATGGATGGCTGGCTTCGATGTGATTAATTCGCATGCGTGAAGTATGTCGCACCAACGCGTACTTCCTTTTTGTGGTGTCGCCAGTGTGACCGATTGTTGGTGTAGTGATCGTGGATTTTCGATGCGAAAGGCCGGCGCCGAAGTTGGCGCGTTGCGCTGGAAGAAGGGCGCGCACGCACGCACGCGCACGCGCACGCGCACCTTGTGCACGAACGGCAAGACGAAGGCGGTCAGCCTTGCGCCGATGCAGTCGCTGGCAGGCCCGAGGCCTGTGGCAATTCCTGTGGGGTGCGAACCGGCGCAGGCGGCCCGCACTCGTCGGGCGTCTTGCGCGAGATGCCTCTCACGAGATGGCGGGGAATGTGGTGTGTCTTGATGAACTGCGCCAGCGCCTCGCTGCGCGCGGGCTCGGAGACCGGTAGAAACATGTGCAGTGCGCTCATGGTGTCGTTCCGTCGATGCCAGGCAGGAAGGCGGCGCGCCCGTGTACAGGGGCATGGGTAACGGGTGGCTGGCGACCCCTGGCATGGCCGCCCGGCGAAGATTATGGGCGCCTGGATCAACCCCGATGGCACCGATGTCTTGGGCGTTCCGGCCGCGCCAGAATGCGTGCTTGTCAACAGGAGCACACCCCATGGCCCACGGCGTTAGCGCAACGATCGTCTCGACCGACGTCAATTTCAATCACCGCATCCAGGTCGGCAAGTTCCAGCTCGTGGCGGACGAGCCGGCGTCGCTGGGCGGGCAGGGCGCAGGGCCTGCGCCCTACGACTATTACCTGGCCGCGCTTTCCGCCTGTACCGCGATCACGCTGCGCATGTATGCCCAGCGCAAGGGCTGGGAGCTCGGCGAGTTCAAGGCCGAGCTGAGCTTCACGAAGGATGCGGACGGCAAGGCGCACATCCATCGCGTGCTGCACGCCAGCGGACCGCTGACCGATGCGCAGTGGAGCCGTTTGCTCGAGGTGGTGGCCAACACGCCGGTCACGAAGACGATGCGTGAAGGCGCCGAGATCACGAGCGAGCGCGGGGCGGCGGCAGCCGTGGCCTGAGTCGGGCTCGCGACGGTTCTTGTGCTGGAACGGTGAGTTCGGACGGACGGTCCGTGGCTGACGCGGAAGCTTGCAGTCCGGCGGGCCTGGATGGTGCCGTCCGCTGTGGGGACGGCGCCTCCTCGTCGCGGACGAGGAGGTGTGTGTCGCGTCGCACGGCGAGGGTGGCCTCGCCGGCGTCAGCGACTCAGCGCATCAGCACTTCATGGCCGTGGCTTGTGCGGCGAAGGCGTCGGAAGCGGCCTTGCAGGCAGCGCCGAGTTGTGCGGCGTTGGCGCCGTAGCTGGCCCAGGTGGCCTTGGTCTGCTCGAGGCTGCCCTTGAGCGCGTCGGCGGCGGCACCGCTTTGCTTGCCCACGCAGGCGCTCACCTTGTCCAGGTATTCCTGGCATTCCTTGGGCACGTCGGCCGATGCCGTTGTGGTGGCAGCGGGCGCTGCGGCGGCCGGTGCGCTGGCGGCCGGAGCGGGTGCCGGCGTGGCCGGTGCCGTGGCAGCAGGTGCTGCGGGTGCGGCCGGTGCTGCGGGCGTGGACTCTTGCTTGGAGCAAGCGGTGATGGCAGCAGCCACGATGACGAGTGCGAGCAGTTTGTTCATTTCTTCTTACATGAGCGAGTTGGATGATGTGCCTCACGTCGTGTCCCCCGGCGCGCAGTTGCCGCGCAAGGAACGCAAGCATTGAGGCGGAAACAGTATCGTCGTGCCGTGTCCGGAAGGCCGCACGAATGCAACAGACGTGCATCTGCAACGACACAAAGAACGTAACAATCGTTGCTTTGCGTTAAATATTGCCGGGTGTGGGGCGCGTTGCGGTGAGTGCCCGCGCGAGGGCACTTGTCCGGGGCGAAACAGGGGCGCTCACAGGCGGTGCGCAGGTCGCGCAAGGCGGCTAATCATTTGGTGTTACCTCGTCGTCGCAAGCGATGCGACAGCGGACCGGCGGTTGACGCAGGCCGACAAACTTGCATCCGGAGCAGGCATGGCAGGTGGCGTGCAACGCTCGACGGGACGGCACGGCGACACGGCCCGCGGCGCTCAAAAACAAGCGCGCCCGCTTACACCGGCCGGTGCGGTGCTGGAGGCAGAGGGCCTCGGGTTCTGCGTCTTACAGCCGCGTGCGCTCGGAGGGCGGGAGATCCTGGTCGGAACGCAGGACCGCCAGCATGCTCATGAGCGTCACGCCCGCAGCAAGACCGACCAGGAAGGCGAGGGCAACAAGGGAAGGGTCGGATGTCCACATTCGGTTCTAACGCCGGGCATCTCCCCACGGTTTACCAGTGTTTACACTAATTTGTCATGCCCGCATTGCCAAAGGTAAACAGACGAGCGCAAGAGGGTCGGCGCGCCCCGGCACACACCTGCCACACCCCGTGGCTATAGTCGTTCGACATGCAGCAACGGATCGAAGTCGTTTTTGTCTCGCGGCGCAATTCGCTGCGCAGCGTGCTGGCCGAGGCCTGCCTCGCTCACCTGGATTCGAAGCGTTTCGCGGCGCGCTCGTGCGGGCAGCCCGGGCGGCTCGCGGCGGACGTGCACCCCGCCGCCGTCGAGGCGCTGGGCAGCGCCGGCATGGCCTTGCCGACATCGCCGCCGCGCGGCTGGGACCTGTTCGCGCGCGCGGGGTCGCCCCGGGTGGATTTCGTCATCACGCTCGATCCGGCGCTCGAACCGCTGCAGCCGCGCTGGCCCGGCCAGCCTGATGCGGCGCTGTGGCCTTATCCGGACGTGGCGGGCGCCAATACCGGCCCGGACGACGCCGCGCACGGCGCGATCCAGGTGCTGTATTCGCTGCGCCGGCGGCTCGAATTGCTGATCAACCTTCCGCTTCTGGGCGCCGACCGCAGCGCACTGCGCGCCGACATCCGCGACATGGCGCACATGCGCTGACGCGCAGCGTCAGGGGTCAGAGGTCAGGGAATGGCGAGCCGGAGCACGAAGGTCTTGGTGTGCGGGTCGGTGAGAAACACCTGCGCGACCTGCCATGCCTGTTCGTGCGCGTCGCGCCAGGCGGTCGCGTACTTGATGTCCAGGCGGGTCATGGGCGGCTCGTCGGGCTGCTCGAGCCGGCGCCAGAGCCGGTAGCAGTGCACGACCTGTCGGGGGGAGCCGAGCAGTTCCTCGAGTTTGATGCGGTAGGTGAACGCCGCCACCATCACGTCCCGCACCGTGACGTTGCGCCCCTCGACTTCGACGGTGTAGAGGTGTTCGGCGGTGTGCGTCTCATCCTTCATGCGGCGGCGGGGGAGGCAGGCAGGTCGGGCGGACGCGCGGAAAGGGAGAGACGGGTCACGGCCGCTCCATCCTAGACGGCGCGGCGCTTCGGTTCGAGTGCCGAAAGTCATGCCGGTGTTTACACATGAGGTCCCCTTTTCTCGCGCTGGGCGTGAAATTGTTATCAAAAGAAATTAAATGCTAATACCTAGGGACTATTTGCTCGGCTGGCGTCGGTAGTAGCCCTAGGATTCACTCCGTCATGAGCGCCACACAGCAACATCTTTTCGTCGAACTGCCCGACGGTTGGTCCAGCAAGATCGACATCCGCCAGACCGCAGCTGGCCGTTATGCGGGCGTCGCCGAACTCAGCTTGCGCGGGCTCAAGCGCGGCGTGGTCGTCTTCATGCAGCAGCCTTCGATGGACGCCGCGGTGGCGCGCGTGCGCCTGCGCGCCAGCCAGTTCGCCCGCGAGCGCCTGTCGCTCGCCGAAACCCGCACGGCCCTGCAGCCGGGCTGACCGGACGCATCGCCTGGCGGTTGAAGTTTTTCTATTCCAGCCATCGGGATTGCCAAACCCGCTGCGCCCGTCGGCGGGGCACCATCGGGTGCTACCGATGGAGTGCATGCCATGTTGAAAAACTTCAGGAAAGCCGCAGGCGCCGCCATTTCACTGGCCGGGTTCGTCGTGCTGGTGACCCAGCAACTCTGAACGCCCGTCCCTTCTTTGCGCACGGCGTCGCTCAGCGGCGGGGCGACAGCAGCGGCGACGTCGGCACCACCGGCGGCGGACGCTGCGGATGCACCGAGGTGCCGAAGGTGTTGCCCATGCGATGCCCGGTCGCCGCGCGATTGAACAACCCCAGCTGATTGCCCGGTCGCTGCGTGATCGCTTCCGAGGCGAGCCCGGGTGCCGTGTCGTCCGGCCCGCGCGCCGGCAGGGTGGGCGAGAGCTTGCGGGTCAGGCAGTCGTAGGCGGGCGTGCGCTCGCCGTTCACGACCACTTCGACGCAGCTGCTGTCGCGGTCGTCGGCCGACGATGGCTGCGCAGCCGCGCCGACGCAAGCCACGCCGAGCGCCACACCCCACAGCCACACACCGACGTGCATCGTCGCCCCCTGAAGAAAAGATGAAGGATCGCCGAGCGGATGCGGCAATCGACCGCGCAGTCTGGACTGCTTGCAAGACAGGAAGAAGACGGTTGTCGAAGGGCTGACTGTCGTTGTGGTGAAGGCCGTCGTGCCCCCACCCCGACCCTCCCCCGGGAGGGGAGGGAGAAATACAAACACAGCCGAGCGCAAGCCTTGAGGTCTTGCTCCTTCCCCTCCCGGGGGAAGGCTGGGATGGGGGCAAGCGGCCTCCGATGAAGCACCGCTTCGCGACCAAAAATAAACAAGGGCCTCCCACGCCGAGGCCCTTCTTCTTATCCGCGCGAAACCCACCGCGCCGGACCTCCTCCCGATTTCTTGATGAAGTTTTCGTGACAAACGGCAGTCGCCGCGCGCGCCGTGCGTCTAGGTATCGGTACGCAGCAGCGACATGAAGGCTCTCCACCATGAGCCGCTGCCACGCGAGCTTCATCCTTGAGAACCGAGCTGTAAATGCATGACATGAAGAACAACGCGCCGCCGACCTGCTGGAGAGCGGTGTGGCTGGCAGTGATGGCGATCGGTGCCCCGGCGGGCGCCTTCGCACAGGCACCTGCCGCTGTCTCCACGCCGGCGCCGGCCGCGGCCGCGGCCACCGAGCCGGCCCGCAAGGTCGACATCGCCGAATACATCGTGCGCGGCAACACCGTGCTCGACGCCCGCGCCATCGAAAACGCGGTCACGCCGTTCCTCGGCCCTGAGCGCACGCTGAAGGACGTGGAGGGCGCGCGCGACGCGCTGCTCGCGGCCTACCAGGCGGCGGGCTACCAGTCGGTGTACGTCGACCTGCCCGAGCAGCAGGTCACGCAGGGCGTGGTGTTCCTGCAGGTCAACGAGACCCGCGTGGGCCGCGTGCGCGTGGTGGGCGCCGAGTACAACTCGCCGCTCGACGTGCGCGACCAGGTGCCGGCGCTGAAGGAGGGCGGCGTGCCCAACTTCAACACCGCCCAGGCCGAGCTCACCGCGCTCAACCGCGGCCCCAAGCGCCAGGTGATGCCGCTGGTGCGCCCGGGCGCGATGCCGGGCACGATGGACGTCGACCTCAAGGTCGAAGACCAGAGTCCGTGGCGCGGCAGCGTCGGCCTCAACAACGACTACAGCGCCGACACGCGCAAGCTGCGCGCCAGCGCCTCGCTGGGCCACGACAACCTTTGGCAGATGGGCCACAGCGCCTCCATCAGTTTCTTCGGCGCGCCGCAGGACCTGAACCAGACGCAGGTGTTCTCGGCCTCGTACAACGCGCCGCTCAAGGGCACGAACTGGAGCCTCGAAGCCAACGCCTTCGTGTCCGACAGCAACGTGGCCACCGTCGGCGGCACCACCGTGCTGGGCAAGGGCCACTCGATCGGCCTGAAGGCGACCTACACGGTGCCGAACAGCGGCAACTGGTGGCATGCCTTCAGCGTGGGCATCGACTTCAAGAACAACAAGGAAGCGCTGACGCTCAAGGGCAGCGGCGACACCGTGCCGCTCAAGTACGCGCCGATCACGCTGTCGTACTCGGGCTTCCGCCAGACCGAGAAGAGCCAGTACGGCGTGGGCGTGTCGCTGGTGGCGGGCACGAGCAGCTCGTTCAAGTACGGCAGCGACTGGGAGGCCTTCGACTACAAGCGCTACAAGGCCTCGCCCAGCTTCATGGTGCTGAAGACCGACCTCAACGGCGCGCACAGCTTCGAGGGCGGCACGCAGGTGGCCTTCCGCGTCAATGCGCAGATGACCGATTCGCCGCTCGTGTCCAGCGAGCAGATCGCCGCGGGCGGCATGAACTCGGTGCGCGGCTATCTCTCGGCCGAAGCCACCGGCGACTACGGCGTGGTCGGCTCGGTCGAGCTGCGCAGCAAGCCGCTCACGTTTCTGGGCAGCACGGTCGAGAACTGGCGCGTGTACGCCTTCGCCGATGCGGCGCGGCTGCGCCTGAAGACGCCGTTGCCCGAACAGGCCGAGCGCTTCTCGCTGTATTCGGTGGGCGTGGGCACGACCTTCAAGGTCGGCACCTATTTCTCGGGCCGCGTCGACATCGGCTATCCGCTGGTCGACGGGCCGCGCACCAAGAAGCACGACCCGCAGGTGAATTTCAGCATCACCGCGAGCTACTGACGGCCTTTCCTCTTTCATTCGATTTTTTTCTCATTCCACGAGCTTTCCGGAGAACCCCTGTCATGCGACGACTTCTTTTCATCGCGCTCACGCTGTTGAGCACGCTCCTGCCGGGCCTGGCCCATGCCTGGTGGCAGGCCGAATGGGCCTACCGCAAACCCGTCACCATCGACGGCGGCCCGCAGGCCGGCGCCATCGGCAGCGATGCCGGCCGCGTGCCGGTGCTGGTGCGCCTGCACACGGGCAACTTCAAGTTCGAGGGCGTGAGCGAGACCGGCGCCGACCTGCGCTTTGTCGCGGGTGACGACAAGACCGTGCTCAACCACCAGATCGAGCAGTTCGATCCGCTGCTGGGCATGGCGCTGATCTGGGTCGACGTGCCCAACGTTTCGGCCGGCACGCCGCAAAAGCTCTGGATGTACTACGGCAACCCCAAGGCCCCGGCCTCGGGCAACGGCCAGCGCAGCTTCGACCCCGACTACACGCTGGTCTACCACTTCGCCGAAGGCGCGGTGCCGCCGCGCGACACCACCGCCTACGGCAACAACGGCCAGACCGCGGCGGTGCCCGTCGAAGGCACGGTCATCGGCAAGGGCGCGCAACTCGGCAGCGGCGCGCTGATGCTGCCCGCCACGCCGTCGCTGGCCGTGACGGCCGGTGGCACGCTGACCTTCTCCGCCTGGGTGAAGCCCGATTCGCTCGGCGCGCGCCAGGCGATCTATGCGCGCCGCGACGGCGCCGGCGAGCTCGTGGTCGGCATCGACCAGGGCGTGCCCTTCGTGCAGGTGAACGGCCAGCGCAGCACGCCGGGCCAGCCGATGCAGGCCGGCCAGTGGTCGCACCTTGCAGTGAAGGCCGAAGGCGACAGCGTCGCGCTGTATGTGGGTGGCCGTCCGGCCGTGTCGCTGGCGGCCAAGCTGCCCGCGCTGAACACCGCCGCCGCGATTGGCGCCGATGCACCGGCCGCAGCCGCTGCGTCGGGCACTGCGCCCGCCGAAGGCTTCGCCCCGTTCACCGGCGCGATCGATGAAGTGCGCCTGTCGAAGGTCGCACGCCCCGACGCGCTGCTGCTGGCCGATGCCGTGTCGCAAGGCGCCGAGTCGCGCTTGGCCGCTTTCGGTGCCGACGAACAGCAGGCGGGCAAGAGCCACTTCGGCTTCATCCTGGCCGCGATGCCGCTGGACGCGTGGATCGTGGTCGGCCTGCTGGGCCTGATGATGGTGCTGTCGTGGGCCATCATGATCGGCAAGGGCCGCAGCTTCGGCGCCACCTCGCGCGCCAACGCGACCTTCATCGAGCACTTCCGTGAAGGCGCCGGCGCGCCGCTGGACCGCATGGCCACGAACAACACGGTGCCGCAAGAGGTACGTGCCGACTCGTCGCTGTGGCGCCTGTACGAAGTGGCCATCGAAGAGATGCGCCGCCGCCACGACCGCGGCTACGACCTGAACGCCGTGTCGGCCTCCACCATCGGCGCCATCCGCGCCGCGATGGACGGCGTGATGGTGCGCGAGACCGAGCGCATGTCCAAGCGCATGAACTGGCTCTCGACCACCATCGAAGGCGCGCCGTACGTGGGCCTGTTCGGCACCGTGATCGGCATCATGCTGGTGTTCGTGGTGGCGGCCATGGCCGGCGCCGTGGACATCAACTCGGTCGCGCCCGGCATGGCCGCCGCGCTGCTGTGTACCGCTGCCGGCCTGGGCGTCGCGATCCCCGCGCTGTTCGGCTACAACTGGTTGGCCTCGCGCTCGGACGCCATTGGCGCCGACATGGCCGTGTTCGTCGACGAGTTCGTCACGCGCCTGGCCGAAGAGCAGGGCGAGGGCCGCTCGCTGCCGGTGGCCGTGCAGGCGCGCCGCGCCTGAGGACCGCGCACCATGGCAAACACAGCCGCGAAGTTCGCCGTGCGCAAGCGCACGGGCGGCATCAATATCACGCCCTTCGTCGACGTGCTGCTGGTGGTGCTGGTGATCTTCATCCTCACCAGCAACGCCAGCATCCCGGGCATCAAGGTCGACCTGCCGAAGGCCAGTGCCTCGGTGGCGCTTGAGAAGCCCAAGACCAAGGCCATCACGATCGACAACGCGGGCAACGTGTTCCTCGACGCGTATCCGGTCACGCTGCCCGAGCTCGAGGAGCGCCTGCGCACCGAGAAGGCGCTGTCGCCCGACTTTCCCGTGATCGTGCGCGGCGATGCCAGCGTGCAGTACGCGAAGGTGGTCGACGTGCTCGACCTGCTGCGCCGCATCGAGCTGAACCAGATCGGCCTCGTGACCGGCAAGCAGAAGTGAGGACCGCAGCGTGAACCCTCGCGACCCGATTTCTTCTTCTGCCTCGCCAGCGCCGCGTTCCCGCGGTGCAGGCGGCACGGCCGCGCTCTGGCGCCGCTGGGGCGGGATGGTCATCGGCGTGGCGGTCGTCGTGGCGCTGGCGCTGCTCGTGTGGCGGCTCCTGTCCGACACCGCGAGCCAGAAGCGCGTGGTGGCCGATGCGCCCACGCTGATGCTGCCGCCGCCCCCACCACCGCCGCCCGAACCCGAGAAGCTGCCCGAGCCCGAGCCGGAAAAGATCAAGCCCGAAGTGGTCGAGCCCGAGCCCAAACCGCTCGAGCCGCTCGAAGCACCGAAGGACGACGCACCGCCCAGCCCGTCGAAAGACCTGGGCGACCCGGTGACCATGGACAGCGCCGGCCAGGCCGGCAACGACGCCTTCGGCATCCAGGCCGGCAGCGGTGGCGGCATGAGCGGCACCGGCGGTGGCGGCGGCCTGGGCAGCGGCTCGTATGCGCGCTACGTGTCGAGCATGTTGCAGCAGGCGCTGTCGCGCGACCCGCGCACGCGCCAGCTGGTGTTCGACGACATCCAGATCGACCTGTGGCTCGGCGCCGACGGCAAGACCACGCGCGCCCAGCTGGTGCGTGGCACCGGCACCGAGGACATCGACGAGGCCGTGCTGGCGCTGCTGCGGGGGCTCGACCGCATCGAAGAACGTCCGCCGGCCTCGATGCGCTTTCCGATGCGCGTGTCCATGAAGGGACGCCGGCCGTGATCCGCATGCCTTTCCATTTCTCCGCGGCCGACGCCCGGCCGACCTCTTCCATCCAGTGAACGAAGCGATGAACACCCTCCACAACACCTTCCCGCGCCGGGGCGCGATGCCGGCCCTGCGCCAGTGCGCGCTCGCGGCGGCCGTGGCCTCCGCGTTCGTGCTGTCGGCCGGCACCGCCTTGGCCCAGACCGCCGCCGCACCCGCCGGCGAATCCGCCATGGTCAAGCTGATCCGCGGCCTCATTCAAAGCGGCACGCTCGCCAAGGACGTCGGCGAAGCGCTGCTGGCGCAGGCCCAGACCGAAGCCATCGCCGCGCAGCAGGCGCAGCGCCAGGCGGCCGTGTCGGCCACCGCGGCATCGGCCACGGTCGCAGGCGGCATGCGCCTCGAAGCGGGCGACGTGCGCGTGCCCTACATCTCGCAGACCGTGCGCGACCAGATCCGCGACGAGGTCAAGGCGCAGGTCATGGCGCAGGCCAAGGACGAAGGCTGGGCCGCGCCCAACGAGACGCCCGAGTGGAGCAAGCGCATCCGCTTCGAAGGCGACGTGCGCGTGCGCAACGAATCGCGCAGCTACGCCGGCAACAACAGCGACATCGAGATCAACTGGCCCTCGCTCAACCAGGGCAGCGGCTACGACGTCAACCCGAACACCAACCTGTCGCTGCCGTCGATCCTGAACACCCGCCAGGACCGCCGCAACCTGTTCCGCGCCCGCGCACGCGTGGGCCTGCTGGCCGACCTGTCGGAGAACACCAAGGCCGGCGTGCGCCTGGCCTCGGGCAGCGACGAAAGTCCCGTCTCGACCACCACCACGCTGGGCGGCGGCCTGGGCAAGAAGAGCGTATGGCTCGACCAGATGTGGATCTCGCACAAGCCGACCGACTGGCTCACCGTGACCGGCGGTCGCTTCGGCAACCCCTTCATGTCGACCGACCTGCTGTATTCGAGCGACCTGAACTTCGACGGCATTGCCGCGCAGTTCGACAAGAAGTTGTCGGCGAACCGCGACCTCTCGCTGTTCGGCACACTGGGCCTCATTCCGCTCGAGTACTCGGCCGACGGCTCGCCCACGCGCAGCCAGCGCAAGATGAAGAGCGAGAACAAGTGGCTGCTCGGCGCGCAGGTGGGCGCCGACTGGAAGATCAACGAAGACAACCGCGTGCGCGGCGCGCTGGCGTACTACAACTTCCGCAACATCAGCGGCCAGGTCTCCGAGCCTTGCGCGCTGTACGCGGGCGCCGACGGCTGCAGCACCGACTGGTCGCGCCCGGCCTTCATGCAGAAGGGCAACACGCTCATGCTGCTGCGCGACATCTCGCTGGACCCGCTCAACCCGGCCGGCACGCCGCAGCCGCAGTACGTGGGCCTGGCCTCGAAGTTCCGCCTGATCGACCTGAACCTGCGCTGGGACACCCAAGTGGCCGGCAACAACCTGCGCCTGGACGCCAACTTCGTGCGCAACTCCGCCTACGACGCCAACAGCATCTGGGCCCGCGGCGGCATTCGCGGCGCCATCGTGAACAACTTCGGCCCGACCGGCGGCACCACCCAGTCCGACTTCAAGAGCGGCGGCAACGCCTACATGGTGCAGGCCACCTACGGCAAGCCGGCACCGGCCGCGCGCGGCGACTGGAACGTGCTCGCGGGCTACAAGCGCATCGAGCCCGACGCCATGCCCGACGGCTACAACGACTCGAGCTTCCACGGCGGCGGCACCAACGCGCGCGGCTACTTCCTGGGCGGCTCGTACGCGATCGACAAGAACATGTGGTTCACCGGCCGCTGGATCTCGACCAAGGAGGTCTACGGCCCGCCGCTGTCGATCGACACCTTGCAGCTTGAATTCAATGCGCGTTTCTAAGCCGAAGAAGGAGTTCGCCGTGTCCAGAACGATCTTCCCCGCGCTGGCCCTGGCCGCACTGGCCGCTACGGCCGGCGTGGCGCAGGCCCAGCAGGCGCAAGGCGCGAGCATGGAGGAGCGGCTGCGCGCGCAGCTGCGCACCACCACCACGCAGTTGCAGCAGGCGCAGAACGAGCTGGCCGCGCTCAAGGCCGGCCAGCCCGCGGGCAAGGCGCCCGCGGCACCCGGCGCGGCACCGGCTGCGTCCGAACTCGAGACGCTGAAGAAGGAACTGGCCGCCAGCCAGGCCCAGCTCGCGTCCGAGCGCCATGCACGCGGGCAGGCCAGTGCCGGCAACGCGCAGCTGCGCGAGCAAGCCCAGGCCGCGAGCGAGAAGGCGGGCGCGCAGATCGCGCAATACCGCGGCGCCTACGACGAGCTGCTGAAGATGGCGCGCGCCTCCGAAGCCGAGCGCCAGCGCTTGGCCGGCGAGGCCGCGCTGCAGCGCACCGCGCTCACGCAGTGCGAGGCCAAGAACACGCAGCTGTACGCCGTCGGGCAGGAAGTGCTGCGCGCCTACGAAACCATGGACGTGGGCAGCGTGCTCGCCTCGCGCCAGCCCTTCGCGGCGCAAAGCCGCGTCAAGTACGAACAGATCGCGCAGCAGTACGGCGACAAGCTCTACGAGAGCCGCTTCGACGTGCGCGCCGTGAGCGCGCCGGCACCGGCGGCCGCTGCTGCCGCGTCTGCACCCACCACGCAAGGAAAGCCGCAATGACCCACCCACAAGCAACCCCCGCAGCCGTGATCGGCCGGCGCTTGCGCGCCGCCGCCGGCGTGCTGCTCGTCTCGTCGGTCGGCGTGGCCGCCGCGCAGCAACCCGTTGCGCCCGGCCCCGCCGTGGTCGCGCGCATCGGCGAAGTGACCATCGGCCAGGAAGAGATCGAGAAGCTGCTGCAGACCCTGCCCGAGGCCGAGCGTGCTGCCGTGAAGGCCGACCGCGCGAGCCTCGACGGCTGGCTGCGCCAGCGCCTCGTGAGCGAAGCGCTGCTGCGCGACGCCCGCGCCAAAGGCTGGGCCGACCGGCCCGACGTGAAGGCGAAGATCGACGCCGCCACGCGTGAGATCACTGCGCGCATCGTCGCCACCAGCTACCTCGAGTCCGTGAGCCAGGTGCCCGCGGGCTTTCCGTCGGACGCCGAGGTGAAGGCCGCCTACGACCAGGGCAAGACCGGCTTCAACCTGCCGGCCGCCTACCGCGTCGCGCAGATCTACCTGGCCACGCCCGACCGCGACCCGGCTGCCATTGCCAAGGTGCGCGACGAAGCGAATCGCCTGGCGAAGCAGGCCCGCAGCGGCGACTTCGCTGCCGTGGCGCGCGCCAGCTCGCAGGACCGCCGCAGTGCTGAACGCGGCGGCGAGGTCGACACGCTGCCGCTCGCGCGCATCCTCCCCGAACTGCGCGACACCGTGGCCAAGCTCAAGCAGGGTCAGGTCAGCGAGCCGGTGCAGGCCGAGGCCGGTTTTCACATCGTCAAGGTGCTCGACACCCAGCCCGCGCGCACCGCCACGCTCGAGGAGATGAAGCCCCAACTGCAGGCCGCGTTGCGCCAGCAGCGGCAACAGCAGCTGGTGCAGGCCTACATGGCCCAGCTGGCGCCGCCGGCGCAAGTGAGCATCGACAGCGCCGCGCTCGACGCCGCGCTCAAGAAGACCAACTGAACCATTTCCCCTTTTTCCTGAAAGAAGAACCACACATGAACACCAACGTCACGACCCCGGAAGCCAACGACCAAGCCGCCGCACCAGTCGCATTCGAGATGCTCGACGCCGTCACGCCCGACCAGGTGTCGGACGCCATCAAGGCCGCCGGCGGCGCCGTCACCGCCATCGAGCAAGACGGCGTGGTGCGCCTGCACAGCGCCAGCCACGGCATCGGCTTCCAGGTGCTGTGGGGCAACGCCGTCACCACCACCCAGTACACCGACTTCACCCTGAGCTGCCCGCTGCGCGTGCAGGGCGGCACGCTGCCCGAGGCCGTGCTCGCCGCATGGCACCGCAGCAAGCGCTTTGCGCGCGTGGCACAGCACGGCGACTTCGTCGTGCTGGAGATGGACGTCGTCGTGGCCGGCGGCGTCAGCCCCGCCTACCTGGCCTTCGCCGTGCGCCTGTGGATGCAGATGATGGGCGAGTTCTTCCTGCACCTGCGCAACTACGGCCCCGCCGCCGAGACGCGCGGCGATGCGGCCAACGGCGAAGTTGCCGCTGCTGCCGCCGTCCAGGGTGTGCCCGCCGCCGCGTGATGCTGCCCATGCGCGCCGCACCCGGCCTGTCGATGGACGACCACCACAGCCATCCCTCGCACGACTCGCCCACGGGCCGCGCCATCCAGGCCGCGGCACGCCAGGCCCAACGTGCGCGCCGCGCCGAGACCGTGCGGCTGCGCCAACGCGCCGCGCTGCTCGAACTGCTGGTGCAGACCATGGCGGAGCTGCACATCTCGATGGCCGAACTCAATGCGGCGCGCAAGGCGTTAATGCCTGCTTGGCGGCATGTGGGGGAAGAGGGGGCTTCGCTGGATCGTGATCTGGGGCGTTGACGGCGTGGCGATAGCGGCGGGGAACGGGTAGGGCAGAATCGCCCGCCCCACGCTCCCGAAAGGCCGCACCCGTGACGATGCCCACCCGCTCCGCGCAGATCGCCCAGACCACGCCCACGGGCGCCGCCATCGCAGAGACGGTGGCGCAGGCCTACGACCTTGGCGAGGTCCGGTCGTGCGAGCTGCTGCGGCGCAGCTTCAATCACGTCTACGGCCTGGAGTTTGTCGACGGCCGCCGCGCCGTCGCGCGCCTGAGCGCCGACCGTCCACGCGGCGCACCCAACGTCGGCTACGAGACAGCGTTGCTCGCACATCTGAAGGCCAAGGGCGTGCCGGTGGCCGGCGCGCTGACTGCACGCGACGGCGCACATGCCGTTGCCATGGCCTTGCCTGAAGGCGAGCGTCCGCTGATCCTGTTCGAGCATCTCGATGGCGACATCCCCGGCGACGTGCTGCCCGACGTCGAAGCCACCGGCCGCGGTCTGGCGCTGTTGCACGACGCCGCGCAGGACTACCACGGCCCCGCCAGCCGCTACGCCCTGGAGCTGCCCGACCTGCTGCACGCGTCGCTGGAGCGCTTGCACGCCGCGCCCACCATGACCGACGCGCTGCGCCCGGAGTTCACCGCCATCGCGCGCACGCTCGAAGCCCGCATCACCGCGATGCCGGTCCTGACGCGTGTCCACGGGCACGGCGATTGCCACGGCATGAACAACTTTGTGACGGAAGGCCCGGACGGAACGCGCGTCGCCTCGTTCTTCGACTTCGACGATGCGGGCCCGGGCTGGCTGGCCTACGACCTGTGCGTGTACCTGTGGGCCATGCATCCGCGCACCGCCGACGGAACGCTCGACGCGACGTCGCTGGCGCGTTGGCGCAGCTACCTGGCGGGCTACCGCAGCGCGGGCCCGTTGCCTTCGGCGGACGTCGATGCCATTGCTGCCTTCCTCGCCGTGCGGCAGTTCTGGCTCATGGGCGAACACGCCGGCCGCATCGCGGTGTGGGGCACGCAGTCGATGCCGACGAGTTGGTTGCGCACGCAGGTGAAGATGCTGACGGAGTGGGTGGAGTTGCAGACGCCGGAGTGAGGATTCAGCTCAGGCTTGCGCGACCCAGCCTCGGAACGCCATGCCCGCATAGAACAAGCGGACGTTGGTGAAACCCGTCTCCTCCAGCAGTGCTTCTTCCTGTGCGGGGCTGAGCAACGTCAGCGTGGAACCGATCGCGGATGCCGCCTTGCGCGCGTTGTCCGGGTCGACACCGGAGGCCGCCGCAAAAGCGACGTAACGCGAGAGCCACAACTCCCGCTCGCCGTCCGCCTGGGGAAAGCTGAGATGCGCCATGACGAACGGCGCACCGGGCTTCAGGCGGCGACGAATTTCCATCAACGTCGCCCTGCGCTCATCGAGCGTCAGGAAGTGCATCGTCAACAGGCAGGTCGCTGCATCGAACGGGCCGTCGGGCGCGGTGTCGGTGTAGCCGTGATGCAGTGCAACCCGCTCGGCAAGCGGCCCGAGCGTTTCCGAGGCGAGGTCGAGCATGGGCTGCGACGGGTCGACGCCGACGAAGTGCCACCGGGGATGTGCCTGCGCGAGCACCTTCAACTCCATGCCGCCACCGGCGCCGATGACCAGCACGTTTGCTGCATCTGGCGCGCGCTCGGCGACGAGAAGGGCCGACATGGTCTGCAGGTCGTGCAGGCCCGGCACCAGGCGGGCGGTCTTCTCGGCGTAGTTTTTAGTGGCGGAGGAGGTGCCGAAGGCGGAGCTGGGCTGGGACATTTCGCCAGTCTATGTGGGCGTTGCGCGCTTCGCAGGCGTAGGGTCTAGCAGAATCCCGCCAGAAGCGGGCCTCGCCCGAGCCCGACCTCATTCACGGAGACCGCCTGCATGTCCATCCCATCCCTCGGCGTCCGTCGCGCGGTGTCCGACGACGCCACCCGCATCGATGCGCTCTACGGCCAACTGGTCGGAGACACGGCGCGCTGTGTGCTGCCCGAGCGCCTGCAGGAGTTGTCCGTAGATCCGAGGACAGCGCTCCTTGTCGCGGAGATCGACGGCCAGGTGTGCGCAACGGCGCTGGTTTCGCTGTGCGAGGACGTGATGTTCAAGCGGCAGCCGTTCGCCGTCGTGGAGAACGTCGTTGTCGACGTGGCCGCTCGCAACCGAGGGGTCGGGGTTGCGCTGATGCGGGAGGTCGAGGTTTTTTGCGCGGCGAGCGATTGCTCGAAGATCATGTTGCTGAGTTCGGTGGACCGCACGGATGCCCACCGCTTCTTCGCGCGCTGCGGCTTTGATGCTTCGATCAAGCGCGGCCTTGTCAAATATCGGCGGTCTTTTGCTTGAGGTGCGGCCGAACTCGAAGCATGCGTTGAAGCCATCGTGCAACGCCAGCTTTCGAGGCCGTATCTGCGCGGTGACAGGGCGAGCGAGGAGCGACGGATACGGGAGCGATTCCCCAAATTCATGGCGATGCCGTGCGCCCGTTTCTGCAGTGACGCCGCGCCGGACGACGTCGCGTCGCAGATCGAACGATCGAGATCGCGCTTCCTGTCCGGCTAAAGTGGAATCGACTCCACGCCATCGACCTCATGAACAACATCACCATCGACTACCGTCACAACGTTCCCCTCGACCCGGTCGACGTCGCCCGCGTCTTCGACCAGTCCGGCATCAAGCGTCCCACCAGCGACCTTGCCCGCATCGCGCGCATGTTCGCTGCGCCCAGCCTCTTGCTGTCGGCATGGGGCGGCGACGAACTCGTGGGGCTGTCGCGCTCGCTGACCGACCATGCGTACTGCTGCTACCTGTCGGACCTGGCGGTGGACAAGAAGTACCAGGGCCATGGCATCGGCACGGAACTCGTGAAGCGCACGCAGGCGATCATCGGCGACGAGGTGTCGTTGATCCTGCTGTCGGCCCCCGACGCGATGTCTTACTACCCGACGCTCGGCTTCGAGCTGGCGCAGAACGCGTACGTCATCCGACGAAAGAAGTAAGTAGGGCCGCGGTTCAGCGGCTCACTATGTCCGGCGTGAGCCCACCAGGCCGGCCTTCGCATCCAGCAGATGCCCGAGCGGCAGCGCCGCCTCCGACTTGATCTCGCGCAGCACGATGCTCGAACGCACGTGCGTCACGCCGGGCAGGCTGAACAGCACCTCGTGCAGAAAGCGCTCGTAGTGCTTCATGTCCGGCACGGTCACGTTGAGGATGTAGTCCGCGGGCCCGGTGGCCGACACGCAGCGAATGATCTGCGGGCTCGCGGCCACGGCTTCTTCGAAGCGTTGCACCATCGCCTCGCTGTGCCGGTCGAGGTTCACTTCGGCCACGGCCGACACATGCAGGCCCACCAACTCGGGGTCGACGAGCGCGGTGTAGCCGCGGATGACGCCGGCCGCCTCCATGTCCTTGATGCGCTTCCAGCAGGGCGTGGGCGACAGGCCCACGGCCTCCGAAATCTGCTGCACGGTCTGCCGGCCGTCATGCTGCAGTGCAGAAAGAATCTTGAGGCAATGCTCGTCAAGAGAAACAGAACCGACGTTCATCGTGATTTTCGAGTGGATTCTTCTTCAAACAAGGGTCTGCGCCAGTGTATTGAAGAAACACTTACTCGGGGGGCGGCAGAACAATTCCGGGCATGAACGCCCCACACCCAGCGACCGCACTCCGACGGCCCGACTACCAACTGTCCGACAACCTCTGGGCCGATGCCGGCTCGGTCTTCCTCACCGGCACGCAGGCGTTGATCCGCATCCTGGTGATGCAGGGCCAGCGCGATGCGGCGCGCGGCCTGCACACGCAGGGCTTCGTGAGCGGCTACCGCGGCTCGCCGCTGGGCATGGTCGACCAGGCCATCTGGAAGGCCGGCGAACGCTTCAAGCAGACCGGCATCCGCTTCGTGCCCGCCGTGAACGAGGAGCTGGCCGCCACGCAGGTGCTCGGCACGCAGCGCGTGGAGTCCGACCCCGAGCGCACGGTCGATGGCGTGTACGCCATGTGGTACGGCAAGGGCCCGGGCGTGGACCGCGCGGGCGATGCGCTCAAGCACGGCAACGCCTACGGCTCGTCGCCGCGCGGCGGCGTGCTGGTGGTGGCGGGCGACGACCACGGCTGCGTGTCGTCGTCGATGCCGCACCAGAGCGACCACGCCTTCATGGCCTGGCGCATGCCGGTGATGCAGCCCGCGAGCGTCGCCGAGTACCTGGAGTTCGGCCTGTACGGCTACGAGCTGTCGCGCTATGCGGGCGCGTGGGTCGGCATGGCGGCGCTGTCCGAAATCGTCGAGAGCGCGGGCACGGTGGACCTCGATGCGGTGAACGCACGCGTGGCCGCCTGGGAAGACGCCGATGCCGTGCGCGCTGCCACCGGCCATGCCGCGCCGCCCGACGGCCTGCATTACCGCTGGCCCGACCTGCCGTCGCTGCGCATCGAGTCGCGGCTCGAAGACAAGCTCGCGGCCGTGGCTGCTTTCACGCAACGCAACAGCATCGACCGCCACGTCATCGTGAGCCCGCACGCCAAGGTGGGCATCGTCACCTGCGGCAAGGCGCACCACGATCTGATGGAGGTGCTGCGCCGGCTCGAACTCTCGCCCGACCAACTCGCGCGCGCGGGTGTGCGGCTCTACAAGATCGGGCTGAGCTTCCCGCTCGAGCAGACGCGCCTCAAGGCGTTCGCGCAGGGGCTCGACGAGATCCTCATCGTGGAAGAGAAGGGCGCGGTGGTCGAGACGCAGCTACGCGACATCTTCTACAACGCACCGCCCGATGCGCGCCCCGTGCTCGTGGGCAAGCACGACCACGCGGGCCAGCCGCTGGTGTCGGCGCTCGGCGAGCTGCGGCCGTCGCGTCTCATCGAACTGGTCGCGCACTGGCTGGCCGTGCACTTTCCCGAGAACCACGACCTGGGCGATCACCTGCAGCATGTGCGCGACTTCACGCCGCCCGAGCTGCTCGGCAATGCGAGCGATGCGGTCAAGCGCGTGCCGTACTTCTGCGCGGGCTGTCCGCACAACACCAGCACCAAGGTGCCCGAAGGCTCGACGGCGCGCGCGGGCATCGGCTGCCACTTCATGGCCAACTGGATGGACCGCAGCACGGCGGGCCTGATCCAGATGGGCGGGGAGGGCGTCGACTGGATCTCGCACGCGATGTTCACCAAGACGCCGCACGTGTTCCAGAACCTGGGCGACGGCACCTACTACCACTCGGGATACCTCGCGATCCGCCAGGCCGTCGCGGCCAAGGCCACGCTCACCTACAAGATCCTGTTCAACGACGCGGTCGCGATGACGGGCGGGCAGCCGGTCGACGGCGTCATCAGCGTCGATGCGATCGCGCGGCAGGTCGAATCGGAAGGCGTCACCAAGGTGGTGGTCGTGAGCGATGCCATCCACCGGTACGACGCCATCAGGAACAAGTTTCCGGCCGGCACCGAGTTCCATGATCGCGCCGCGCTCGATGAGGTGCAGCGCCGCCTGCGCGAGATGCCCGGCGTGACCGTGCTCATCTACGAGCAGACCTGCGCCGCCGAGAAGCGCCGCCGCCGCAAGAAGGGCGAGCTGGCCGATCCGCCCAAGCGCCTGTTCATCAACGAGGCCGTGTGCGAAGGCTGCGGCGACTGCACCGTGCAGAGCAACTGCGTGGCCGTGCTGCCGCACGAGACCTCGATGGGTCGCAAACGCAAGATCGACCAGACCAGCTGCAACAAGGATTACTCCTGCGCCAAGGGCTTCTGCCCCAGCTTCGTGGGCGTCACCGGCGGCAAGCTGCGCCGCAAGAGCGGGGCGCTGGCGGCCGGGCGCGATGCCTTCCTGCACCGCGTGGGCGCGCTAGCGCATCCCGCGTCGCATGCGTGGACCGGCCCGTACGACCTGCTCGTGACCGGCGTGGGCGGCACCGGCGTGGTGACGGTGGGCGCGGTCATCGCGATGGCCGCGCACCTCGAAGGCAAGTCGGCCAGTGTGCTCGACTTCATGGGCTTCGCGCAGAAGGGCGGCTCGGTGCTGAGCTTCGTGCGGCTGGCCGACACGCCCGAGCGGCTGAACCAGGTGCGCATCGACACGCAGCAGGCCGACGCCATCCTGGCGTGCGACGTGGTGGTGGGCGCCTCGCCCGACGCGCTGCAGACCGTGCGGCACGGGCGCACGCGCGTGCTGGCAAACATCCACGAGATTCCCGTGGCCGAGTCGCTGCGCAACCCCGATGCCGACCTGCATGTCGACCTGCTGCTGGAGAAGATGCGCTTCGTCGCGGGCGAGGAACAGGTCGAGACCTTCGACGCGCAGAGCCTGGCGGAAGAGTTCCTGGGCGACACGCTGGCCGCGAACATCGTCGCGACCGGCTATGCGTGGCAGCGCGGCCTCGTGCCGTTGAGCCTGGAGGCGCTCATGCATGCGATCGAACTCAACGGCGTGGCCGTGGCGGCCAACCAGTCGGCGTTCTCGCTGGGGCGGCTCGCGGCCGGCGACGCTGCGGCGCTCGATCAACTGCGCGCAGCACCGGTCGAGGCTGCGGCGCGTCAAGCGGACGACCGCCCGTTGGACGCGCTGCTCGCCGATGCACGCCGCCATCTCACCGGCTACCAGAACGCCGCATGGGCGCAGCGCTTCGACCAGCGCATTCGCGCACTGCAGGCGATCGAGTCCGCATTGCCGGGCGGTGATGCGAGCCTGCCTTTCACACGCAACGCGGCGCGCAGCCTGCTGAAGCTCATGAGCTACAAGGACGAGTACGAGGTCGCGCGCCTGTACACCGACGGCGCGTTCCTGCAGAAGCTGAAGGACCAGTTCGAAGGCGACCTGAAGCTCGAGTTCCACATGGCCCCGCCGCTGCTCTCGCGCCCCGCGCATGGGCAGGCGCCCGCCAAGATTCGCCTCGGTGCGTGGATGCTGCCGGCGATGAAATGGCTGGCCCACGGCAAGCGCCTGCGCGGCACGCCCTTCGACCTGTTCGGCCACACGGCGGAGCGCCGCACCGAGCGCGGGCTGATCGATCACTTCGACCGCTTGCTGCAGGAGATGGCCACCGAGCTGACGCCCGACAACCAGTCGACCGCCGCGCGCATCGCAGCGCTGCCGCTGTCGGTGCGTGGCTTCGGCCATGTGAAGCTGGCGAACCTGGACGCGGCGCGCATCCGCGAGGCCGAGCTGCTGCACCGCTTTGCGCCATCGCGCTACGCGAAGCCGGTGGATGCGTCCAGCGCCGGGCAGATCCGCGGCATCGCCATCGTGGCCAGCGCGCGGTAGCGGGAGCGCGCGGTCGGGCGGAGAAGGGGCTTCGCTCGGCTACGATCCTTGCCGAAGCACCCACTCCCGCCACACCCCGACGACCCCCGACATGCGCACCTTCTTCTACTACGCTCTGATGCTCCTGCTCGGATACGCCTGGTACAGGGCCGGCCAGAACCTGCTCCGCAAAGGGTACCGCGACGAGAAGGGCGAACTCACCCAGGGCATCGTGGGGCCCGTCGGATTCCTGATGGCCGGTGGCGTGACCTGCTACCTCTTCTTCGCCATGCTGCGCGCCCTGGTTCGGGGCGAAATTCCTTGCGTCGGCAAAGGCTGCGCGGGACAGGTCTATACGCTGGCGGCGCATGCGGGCGAGTACTGGGCCAACCTGTTTTTCATCGCGTGGTGCGTCCTGGGCCTGGGCTACGCGATGTACGTGACGCTCAAGATCTGGTTCCGGGCTTAGCGCGCGCAGTGCGCGCAGCCGGCTCCCGCGCCAGCATCTCGACCACCAGGGCAATGAACCACTGGTGCAGCGCCGAAGTCTCGTGCCGCTCGTGCCAGGCCAGCTCGACGGTGCGCGCCGGCGCCGCGAGCGGTGGCGCCACGCGCTTCAGGCCCGTCATGCGCACCGTCTCCAGGCCCTCGGACCAGGGCAGCACGGCGATCAGGTCGGAGCGGCGCACGGCCTCATAGGCTGCGGAGTAGTGGCTCACCGTGCTGACCAGGTTGCGCTGCAGGCCGCGGCTTTGCAGCACGCGGTCGTAGATGCCGCCGACACGGCCCGCCAGGCTCACGTCGAGGTGGCGGGCGGTCAGAAATTTCTTCAACGGAATCTTGTCGAGCTTCGCCAGCGGATGGTCGTTGCGCATGAAGCAGGCGAAGTCCACCGACCACAGCCGGCGTGAGCGCATGAAGCCGGGGCGCTGCACGTCGTCGTTGTAGGCGCCGATGGCGAAGTCGGCCCGGTTGTCGTCCAGCGACTGCCCGAAATCCACCACCGTGCCGGGGTGCGTGTGCAAGCGCATGCCCGGCGCAAGTTCGCCGAGCCGCTCGAGCAGGCGAGGGGCGACGATGCAGGCCACGTAGTCGGTCATCGAGACCGTCAGGCGCGCGTCGCTTTGCGAGGCATCGAAGCTCTCGCCCTCGAGCGTGCCGCGGATGGTGCGCAGCGAGCGCGCCAGCGGCGCCCACAACTCCGTGGCGCGCCGCGTCGGGCGGATGCCCGCGCCGTTGCGCACGAACAAGGGGTCGCCGTAGGTCTCGCGCAGCCGGCGCAGCGCATTGCTGACCGTGGGCTGCGTGAGCGAAAGCTTCGACGCGGCGCGCGTCACGTTGCCTTCGTTCATGAGGGCTTCGAAGACCTTCAGCAGGTTGAGATCGGCGTTGCGGTAGTTCATGGGCAGGGGAGGCTGAAACCATTCACGCGGTCAATGGAGTGGATTCAGCATATAAATTTTTCGGAATTGTGACGCGATCCTACGATCCCGTCATTCCTCACCGCCCATGCCCCGGAACCCGGCAGACAGACCCCATGACCCAGACCATCCTCGTCAAGAACGCCCGCCTGCTCGATCCGCTGAAGCCCGAGCTGCAGGACCGCCATGACATCCTGATCGAGGGCGACACCATCCGCGAGGTGTCCGACCGGCCGATCGTGGCGCGCGATGCACGGGTCATCGACGCGGCCGGCAAGACCGTGATGCCCGGCCTGATCGACCTGCACGTGCACGTGGTGGCCATCGACCTGAACCTGCAGCGCCAGGCGCAGATGCCCAACGTGCTGGTGACGCTGCGCAGCCTGCCGATCCTGCGCGGCATGCTGCGCCGAGGCTTCACGACGGTGCGCGACGCGGCCGGCGCGGGCGACGCGTTCAAGCAGGCGGTGCAGTCGGGGCTGGCGCAGGGGCCGCGCCTGTTCGTCTCGGGCCGCGCGCTGAGCCAGACCGGCGGCCATGGCGACGGCCGCGCGCGCTCCGACTACCTGATCGCCAACGGCGTGTGCCCCAGCTGTGCCCGCGTGGGCATGCTGGCTCGCGTGGCCGACGGCGTGGACGCCGTGCGCAAGGCCGCGCGCGAAGAACTGCAGATGGGCGCCGACCAGATCAAGATCATGGCCGGCGGCGGCGTGGCGTCGCCCACCGACCCGGTCGACGCGCTGGGCTACAGCGAGGACGAGATCCGCGCCATCGTCGGCGAAGCAGCGGCCCGCAACACCTACGTGCTGGCCCATGCCTACACCCCGGCCGCGATCCAGCGCGTGGTGCGCTGCGGCGTGCGCACGATCGAGCATGGCAACCTGGTCGATGCGCCCACCGCGGCGCTCATGGCCGAGCACGGCGCCTATGTGGTGCCCACGCTGGTGACCTACGACGCGCTCGCCAACGAAGGCGCGGCCCTGGGGCTGCCACCCGCCAGCGTGGCCAAGGTGGAAGACGTGCGCGGCGCCGGGCTGCGCTCGCTCGAGATCTACAAGTCGGCCGGCGTGAAGATGGGCTTCGGCACCGACCTGCTGGGCGAGTCGCATCGCCTGCAGAGCGACGAGTTCCGCCTGCGCGCGCAAGTGTTGTCGCCGGCCGAGATCATCGCCAGCGCCACGCTCATCGGCGCCGAGGTGCTGGGCATGAGCGACCGGCTAGGCCGGTTGATCCCGGGCGCACTGGCCGACCTGCTGCTGGTCGATGGCGATCCGATGCGCAACCTCGATTGCCTGATGGGGCAGGGCGAGCGCATTCCCCTGGTGATGAAGGCCGGCGTGGTCGAGTTCGACGCGCTGTAGCCCGCACCCCCGAGCTGGTCAGAACACAACCCGCCGGAGGCCTCCGGCTCTTTCAAGGAAACGACACATGCCCAAGCTGACGCAAGCCGTCTGGCGGTACCGCCACGACCAGATGGTCCGGTTGATGGACGAACTCGCCGTTGATGCGCTGGTGTTCACGACTGCGGATTTCTTTCAGTTCGCGACCAACTTCCACACCGACGTGCAGCCGTGGGAGCGGCCGATCTTCGCGGTGGTGCCGCGCCAGGGCGAGGGCTTCCTGGTCATGAACGAGCTGTCCACGAACCACATGCGCTTCTCGATGGAAGCGCACAAGGTGTGGATCACCGACGTCACCTTTTATGCCGAGCATCCGATGGTGAGCAACCGCCTGCCGCTCGTGTCGCAGCTCCCCGAAATCCTTGCCGAGCGCCTGAGCCGCGCCGGCCTGCGCCGCTCGCGCATCGCACTGGATGCCGGCAGCGGCGTGATGGCCGCCGTGCAGCGCCTGCTGCCCGATCTGAACGTGCGCGTCGCCACCACGGAAGTGCGCAGCCTGCGCTGGCAGAAGCATGCCGAGGAACTGGCCGTGATGCAGGCCATGGCCGGGCTCACGGACTGGCTGCAGGACCGCTACCGCGATGCCATCAAGCCCGGCCGCCTGGTGCAGGAGATGGACTGCGCCATGGCCAGCCTGTTCGTGCAGGAGGCCGCCGAGCGCTTTCCCGGCGAGCAGTTCGAGGTCGTGCGGTGCTGGACGCTCAGCGGCCCGGCGTCGGCCTCGCCGCATGGCGACGGTGCCTCTTGCGGCGCGCGCATCAAAGAAGGCGACGTGCTCGTCAACATCATCATTCCCCGGCTCAACGGCCTGACGATCGAGAACGAGCGCACCTGGTTCTGCGGGCGTCCCGACGACCAGAAGAAGGCGCTGTGGACGGCCGCGCGCGACGCGACCGATGCGGCCATCGGCGCGGCCGTGACAGGCCGGCCCGTGTGCGGGATCGATGCCGCTGCGCAGGCCGTGATCGAGCGCGCCGGCTTTGCCGACTGCATCCGCCACCGCACGGGCCACGCCATCGGCATCGTGCACCACGAGTATCCGGAGGACATGGCCTTCAGCCAGCGCCCGCTGTTGGACAACGAGGTCTATTCGGCCGAGCCCGGCCTGTACGTCTACGGCGTGGGCGGCTTTCGCATCGACGACACGGTCGTGGTGGGCGCGACGCCGCGCGTGCTGACTGCCACCCCCAAGTCGCTCGACTACGCCACCGTGGGCTGAGACCGACGCCCGCCCACATCTGCTTTCGCAACCTACGGACCTTGACCTCCTCATGACCACCCGCCGCACCATGCTTTCCGCGCTGGCCGTTGCAGCTTCGCTGCTCGCCGCACCCGCCTTCGCGCAGGGCTTCCCTTCCAAGCCGATCAAGGTCGTGGTTCCGCAGCCGTCCGGCTCGGGGCCGGACACGCTGGCGCGCACGCTGGCCGATGTGCTCGGCAAGAGCCTGGGGCAGAGCGTCGTGGTGGAGAACCGGCCCGGCGCCAACGGCACGCTGGCTGCAGCCTATGTGCTGTCGCAGCCCGCGGACGGCTACACGCTGTTCCTGGCCGGCGTCTCGAACATGTCGTGGAACCCGCACCTGTACAAGTCGCTGGGGCACCAGCCGGCGCGCGACTTCACCGGCGTCGCCGTCATCGCCAACACCCCGTTCGTGACCGTCGTGGCGCCGAGCCTGGGCGTGAAGACACTGCCCGACCTCATCAAGATGGCCAAGGCCGAGCCGCAGCGGCTCAGCTTCGCATCCGCCGGCATCGGCAACTCCACCCATCTCGCGAGCGAGCTGCTGAAGTCGCGCACCGGCATCCAGATGCAGCACGTGCCCATCAGCGGCGCCGGTGGCCCCAACGCGCTGACCAGCGTGATGGCGGGCGACACGCCGGTGATGACGACCGTTCCCGTCGGCGTCGTGCCGCTGGTCAAGAGCGGCAAGCTGGTGCCGCTGGCTGTCACCGGCGAGCGTCGGCTGCCGCAGCTGCCCGACGTGCCCACGTTCAAGGAGCTGGGCATCGACATGGACGTGCCGGGCTGGTACTCGCTGGTCGCGCGCACGGGCACACCCGGCGACGCGGTCGCGCGGCTCAACGCCGAGATCAACAAGGCCCTGGACACGCCCGAGATGAAGGAGCGCCTGGCCGGCCAGATGCTGATCGCGGTCAAGTCGGCGCCGGCCGATGTCCTGAAGTTCACGCAGCGCGAGTCGGCTGCTTGGGGGCCCATCATCGACAAGCTGGGCATCGCGCAGTGAGTGACATGGCGCAGGTTTCCTTCGAGGCCCTGGACCACGCGCTGCGGCGGTCTCCGGGGCACCGGCTCTTTACCGTGCTGGCGATCGACCCCGGCCTTGCGGTGTCGCGGCGCCTGTACACGAGCGACCCCGTGGCCTATCCGTGCGGCGGCACCAAGCCGCTGCACCACGACAACGACTTCTTTCGCGAGGTGGTGCAGAGCGGTCGCGCGCGCATCTGTTCGGATCAGGACGCCTGTCGCCGCGCGTTTCCCGACCATGCGCTGATCGACACGCTGGGCTGCCGGTCTGCCATCAACGTGCCGATCCGGCACGGCGGCTGCACCATCGGTTCGCTGAACCTGCTGCACGAGGAACACTGGTACCAAGCCGACATGGTCCCCGCGTTGATGCGCTTTGCCGAACAGGCCGCGCCCTTGCTTCTTTCGCTCCGATACGTTGAGATGCCCGCATGACGATCCCTCGCCGAACCTTCGTGCTGAATGCCGCCGCGTCTTTGTGTGCGGTATCGCTCGCCACCGGGGCGCGCGCGGCCGGGCCGGGCTACCCCAGCAAGCCGATCACCATCGTCTTTCCCTACGCGGCCGGCGGCGCCACCGACGCCATGACGCGCCAGATTGCCGACCTCATGGCCAAGGCGCTCGGCCAGCCGGTCATCGTCGACGCGAAGCCGGGCGCCGGTGGATCGATGGCGTTGCAGCGGGTGGTGCGCGCCCCAGCGGACGGACACACGCTGGTGCTCATGGCCAGCGGAACGATGGCCGTCAACCCCTACCTGTACGACCTGAAGTACAAGCCGGTCGAAGACCTGGCGCCGATCACGATCCTGGTCGACATTCCCTTCGTGGTCGTGACGAAGCCGGACTTTCCCGCGCGCACCCTCAAGGAATTCATCGCGCATGCCAAGGTGAACCCGGGGAAGGTGTCGTTCGCGAATGCGGGCGTCGGCACGCAGGCCCACCTGACGCAGATGATGTTCATGAAGGAGGCCGGCATCTCGGCCAACGTCGTTCCCTACAAGGGCGGCACCGGCGCCATCGCCGACCTGCTCGGCGGCCACATCGACGCCATGATCGACAACGCCGCCGCGCAGGTTGCGAACGTGCAGGCCGGCAAGGTGCGTGCGCTGTTCGTCACGACGCGCGAGCGCAGCGAATCGCTGCCCGGCGTGCCCACGGCGCAGGAGGCCGGGCTGCCGGGCTTCGTGACCTCGGGATGGTTCGGGCTGGCCGCGCCGAAGGGCACGCCGCAGGGCGTCATCGACAGGCTCAACGCGGTGATCGTGCAGGGCATGAGCCGGCCCGAGGTGCGCAAGAAGATGGTCGATGCGGGGTGGATGCCGATGGTCAGCTCACCCGGCGAGGCGCTGGACCGCGCCCGGTCGGACCTGGCGCGGTTCGGGCAGATCGCGCAGCAGATCGGACTGAAGAAGGAGTGACGGCCTGCGTGGCCCCGCCTTCGAGCGTCTAGTCGGATGACCGCAGGCCGTCGAGCGACAGCACCTTCAACCCGCCGTACTCCACGCGGATCAGGCCCTTCTTCTGCAGCGCGGCGAGCGCCGTGTTGACCCGGGGGCGCGACAGGCCCGCGATGGACGCGAGTTCCTGTTGCGTGATGCGCAGCATGTCGCCCACGCCGGGATACAGCACCGGATTGAAAAGCGCGCTCAGGCTTCGGGCCACGCGCGCGTCGATGTCGGTCATGCGGTCGATCTCCAATGCGCCGATGAACTGCCCGAGCCGCTCGTTGAGCTGTCCCATCACGAAGCGGTTGAAGCCGATCGAGTGATCCAGCAGCCAATGGAAGGTGTCGACAGGAAGCGCTCCGACCAGGCTCAATCGCAATGCCAGGGAATCGTAGCGGTAGGGCTCCCTCTTGATCATCGTGCCTTCGCCGAACCATCCGCCGGGCGGAACGCCCAGGAAGGTCATGGTCTGGCCGGCCTTGTTGTTGCTGCTCATCTTGAGCAGGCCGTGCAGCACGCCGAACCAATAGGTCGCCGGACGGCCAAGGCGGCACACATGCTCGCCGGGAAGAACCTCTCCAACCACCAGTTCGGCCACCGCGCGCTCGCGCTCTGCCGCCGACAGCGAAGGCAACCACGGGATGCCTTGCAGTTCCGCGGTGGTGGCGGGACGCCGTCGTGCGGGGAGACTTTTGCTGGTGCTCATGAGAGATGGGGACGTACGGATAGGGAACTTCCCTTGGATTGTTATCGGCAAGACAAGTCCCCGTCAAAGCGGTTTCTACCATCGGCCCGAATCTCGATGCGCAGGCACTTCGCGCCATCGAGATCTCGAAGATCCGGTACCCAGGTACCTCACAAGGAGACAGCCATGACACTGAAATCGCTCGCACTGACCACCGCCTTGCTCGCCGGCGCCTTCGGCAGCGTGCTCGCAACGACGCCCGCGCATGCGCAAGCCAAGGAGCAGTTCTTTCCGCTGCTGGTCTACCGCACCGGCCCCTATGCGCCCAACGGTACGCCCCTGGCCAACGGCAAGCAGGACTACATCAAGCTCGTCAATGCCCGCGACGGCGGCGTGAACGGCGTCAAGCTGACCTACGAGGAATGCGAAACGGGCTACGCGACCGACAAGGGCGTGGAGTGCTACGAGCGGCTCAAGGGCCGGCCCGGTGTCGCGCTCTTCGAGCCGCAGACAACGGGCGTCACCTTCGCCTTGACCGACAAGGTGCCCGCCGACAAGATGCCGCTCATCACGCCCGGCTACGGCCTCTCGATCTCGCAGGATGGCCAGTCCTTCAAATGGAACTTTCCGCTGATGGGCAGCTACTGGACCGCGGCCGACATCATCGTCCAGGGCCTGGGCAAGAAGGAAGGCGGCATGGACAAACTCAAGGGCAAGAAGATCGCACTCGTCTATCACGACTCGCCGTTCGGCAAGGAGCCGATTCCGCTGCTGCAGGAGCGCGCGAAGATGCACGGCTTCGAGCTGCCGCTCATTCCTGTCACTGCGCCGGGCATCGAGCAGAAGTCGGCATGGCTGCAGGTGCGCCAGCAGCGGCCCGACTACGTGATCCTCTGGGGCTGGGGCGTGATGAATTCGGCTGCGCTCAAGGAGGCTGTGGCCACAGGCTATCCGCGCGAGAAGATGTACGGCGTGTGGTGGTCGGGCGCCGAGCCCGACGTCAAGGACGTGGGGCAGGGCGCGAAGGGCTACAACGCCCTCACGCTGCATGCCTCGGGCCAGCAACTGAAGGTCATGCAGGACATCCTGCAGAAGGTGCACGACAAGGGCAACGGCAGCGGGCCGCGGGACGAGGTCGGCTCGGTGCTCTACGTGCGCGGCATGCTGATGCAGATGCTCGCCGTCGAAGGTGTGCGCCGCGCGCAGGAACGCTTCGGCAAGGGCAAGGTCATGACCGGCGAGCAGGTGCGCTGGGGCCTGGAAAACCTGGCGCTGGATGCGAAGCGCCTGGAGGCCCTGGGGCTGGCCGATGTCATGCGTCCTCTTGCCACCAGTTGCGCCGATCACATGGGTTCGGCCTGGGCGCGCGTTCAGACGTGGGACGGCGGCAAGTGGAACGCCAGCTCGGAGTTCGTCCAGGCAGACGAACAGATCATCAAGCCGCTGGTCAAGGCGAATGCCGACAAGTACCTGTCGGACAAGAAGATGACGCGCCGCGAAGCGGCCGATTGCCAGTCGTGACCCGATCCGCTGCGCCATGAAAACGCCCGAGCACACGAGGGGCGGCGACACCATCGCGATGTGCTTCGTGCGCGAAGCGCTGCACGACGCCATGCAGCGCGGTGTCGACATCGGCGCCATCCTCGGCGCGGCCGGCATTCCGGTGGGCCTGCTGCACCAGGACCAGGCGCGGGTGTCACCGGAAAGCTATGGCCGCGTGTGGCACGGGGTGGCTGAAAGAACGGGCGATGAATTCTTCGGCATGGACGCCCATCCGGTGCGCTACGGAAGCTTCGCGCTCGCATGCCGCTGCGCGATGGGCGCGAAGAACCTGGAGCAGGCGCTGCGCCGGATCATGCGGTTCTACGGCGGCGTGATGGATGACATGCAGCCTTCGATCGAACGGCTGCCGCACGGCGAGGCCGCATTCCGGTTGAACGAGCGGCCCGGCGCGCAGCGCCTGTTCGCGCACGGCACGATCCTGGTGATCTTCTTCGGCGTGGCCTGCTGGCTGGTCGGCAGGCGCATCCCCATCCTGCGCGCCGAGTTCTCGCCCGAGGCGCCCGACAGCCCCGAGGAATACCGCCTGCTGTTCGGACAGAAAATCCGCTTCGGCGCCGACCGCACGGCGCTGGTGTTCGAGGAACGATTTCTCGACCTGCCGGTGGTGCAGAACGAAGAGACGCTGCAGCGCTTCCTGCGCGGCGCACCCACGAACTTTCTCGTCAAGTACCGCGACCAGGACAGCGCCGCGGCCCGGGTGCGCAAAGTCCTGCGAGGCACCGACGCGTCGGCGTGGCCGGATCTGCCAGACATGGCGCGAAAACTCCGGCTCGCCGAGAGAACGCTGATACGGCGCCTCGCGATGGAAGGCGAGCCCTTCCAGGCCATCAAGGACACGCTGCGGCGCGATCTTTCGATCAGCCTGCTGAGCGATTCAGGCCTCAGCGTCAGCGAGATCGCCGCCAGGGCCGGGTTCGCCGAGCCCAGTGCGTTCCATCGCGCCTTCCGCAAATGGACCGGGGCCAGCCCCGGGGCCTACAGAGCCACGCTGCCCGAATAGCCCGCGGCGCGCGGGCATGGCAAATCCCGCCAATCACATTGGCGGGAACGCGCAATGCGCAATCGAAACCCGCGGCATAAAGTGCGGCCGAATCGGCCTCCCAAGTGCCGCATGAACACCACGAGAGACAAAGGACGCACCGTGCCATCGCCCCATTCTTCTTCGGCAGTCGCCGCCCCGGACTACGCGTCCTTCGTCGAGGCCTTCGACCTCGAAGACTTCAAGACATCGTTCGCAGGCAGTTTCGAGCACGGCATCAACGCCTGCGTCGAGGCCTGCGACCGGCACGTTGCGCCGGGCCGCATCGCCCTGCGCTGGGAGGACAAGGACGGCAACACCTGCGAGCTCAGCTACGAGGAACTGCAGGCTCAATCGGCGCGCTTCGCCAACCTGCTCGCAAGCCGGGGCGTCAAGCCCGGCGACAGGGTCGCGGGCCTGCTGCCGCGGATTCCCGAACTGCTGGCAGTGATCCTCGGCACATGGCGTGCGGGCGCGGTGTACCAGCCGCTGTTCACGGCCTTCGGTCCGAAGGCCATCGAGCACCGCGTCACGGCCTCCGAAGCGGTGCTGATCGTCACCGACACGGCCAACCGCCACAAGCTCGACGACAGCGCGACATGGCCCGGCATCGTCACGATCGCGCGCGGCGCGGACGAACACCTGCCGCCGGGCGACGTCGATTACCTGAGCGAACTGGCGCAGCAACCGCCATCGTTCGAGCCCGTCATGCGCGGCGGCGACGACGCCTGCATGATGCTGTTCACCTCGGGCACGACGGGCCTGGCCAAGGGCGTGGCCGTGCCGCATCGCGCGCTGATGGCCATCGGCATGTACATGCGGCTCGCCGTGGACCTGCGCGACGGCGAGTCCTACTGGAACATCGCCGATCCGGGATGGGCCTACGGGCTCTACTTCGGCGCCATCGGGCCGCTGCTGAGCGGCAACACCACGCTCTTCTACGACGGCCCGTTCTCCGCCGAGACCGCCTACCGGCTGATCGAAAAATACGAGATCACCAACCTCGCCGGCGCGCCGACCGCCTTCCGCCTGATGATGGCGGCCGACCCGCAACTGGCCGCACGCATTCGCGGCAAGCTGCGCGTGGTCAGCAGCGCGGGAGAGCCGCTCAACCCCGAGGTGATGCGCTGGTTCCGCGACGCACTCGATTGCCCGATCGGCGACCACTACGGCCAGACCGAGATCGGCATGGTGGTGTGCAACTTCCATGGCCTGAAGCACGCGGTGCATCCTGGTAGCGCAGGCTTTCCGTTGCCCGGCGTGCGCGTCGCGGTGCTCGACGACGAGGGCAACGAGCTCGCACCGGGCGTGCCGGGGACGCTGGCCATCGACCGCAGCCGCTCGCCGCTGTATTACTTTCCAGGCTACTGGAAGCAGGCGACGCAATCGTTCACCGGCGTCTACTACCTGACCGGCGACACCGTCGAGCTGAACGAGGACGGCAGCATCAGCTTCGTCGGACGCGGCGACGACATCATCACGTCGGCCGGCTACCGCATCGGCCCCTTCGATGTCGAGAGCGCGCTCATGGAGCACCCGGCCGTCGCGGAGGTGGCCGTCATCGGCAAGCCCGACGCCGAGCGCACGGAGATCGTCAAGGCCTTCGTCGTGCTGCGCGCCAAGGTGGCGGCGAGCGAGGCGCTCGCGGGCGAACTGCAGCAGCTGGTGAAACGCCGGCTGGCCGCGCATGCGTATCCGCGCGAGATCGCGTTCATCGCCGAACTGCCGAAGACGCCGAGCGGCAAGATCCAACGGTTCATCCTGAGAAAGCAGGAAGCCGATCGGGCTTCGGCCTAGGAGCGCGGAGCATGCTGCCCCAACTGCATCGCCATCGCTGGATGGACGAAGAAATCGACGCGTTCCGCGACCAGGTGCGCCGCTACATCGCCGGCGAGCTGTCTCCGCATCTCGACGGCTGGCGCCGCCAGGGCTTCATTCCGCGCGAGGTCTGGCGGCCGTTCGGGCAGATGGGTTTCCTGCTGCCCGAACTCGATGAAGCCTACGAAGGCGCCGGTGCCACGCTGGCCCATCAGCTGGTCGTGCAGGACGAGCTGGCCAGGGCCGAGTTTCCGGCCAACGTGGCCGTGCACTCGATTGCCGCGCACTACATCCTCGACTACGGCACCGAGGCGCAGAAGCAGCGCTGGCTGCCCCGGCTCGCCAGCGGCGAGCTGCTGGCCGGCATCGCGCTCACCGAACCGGGCTGCGGCTCGGACCTGAAGGCGCTGCGCACCCGCGCCCGGCGCGAAGGCAACGACTACGTGATCGACGGTGCCAAGACCTTCATCACCAACGGCTTCACCGCCAACCTGCTCGTGGTGGCGGTGCGCACCGGCGATGCCGGCAGCCGCGGGGTGTCGCTGGTGGTGCTGGAAACCGAAGACCTGCCGGGCTTTCGCGTCGGACGGCGCCTGGAGAAGCTCGGGCAGCATGCGTCGGACACGGCCGAGCTGTTCTTCGACGGCATGCGCGTGCCGGCTGACCAACTGCTGGGCGAGAAGGAGGGCGAGGGCTTCGTGCAGCTGATGAGCCAGTTGCCCTTCGAGCGCCTGCTGCTGTGCGTGCCGGCCGCGGCCGTGATCGAGCGCGCGCTGGAACTCACGGTGGCCTACACGCGGGAGCGCAAGGCCTTCGGCCAGACGGTGTTCGACTTCCAGAACACACGCTTCAAGCTGGCGGAGTGCGCCACGATTGCGCATGTGGTGCGCAGCTTCGTCAACGACTGCACCCAGCGCATGCTCGACGGCATGCTCGACAACGAGGCCGCCTACATGGCCAAGTGGTGGTGCACCGAGCAGCAGGGCAAGGTCGTCGACGAATGCCTGCAGCTCTTCGGCGGCTACGGCTACATGGCCGAGTACCCGATTGCCCGGCTCTACGCCGATGCGCGCATCCAGCGCATCTACGGCGGCACGACGGAAATCATGAAGGACCTGATTGCGCGGAAGCTGGCCGCCTGACGCCGCGGCCCGCGAAGCCAACCGCCGATCCGCCGCCCGTGGCAGCTTGCGCGCCGGCGAGTTGACTTTCGTCACTATCAGCCGGCGACGCATGACCCTAACATGCGCGCCATGAGCATTCCTGTGTCGACCCGGGCATCAGCCATCCTGATCGTGGACGACCACGACCTGGTGCGCCTGGGTGTGCGTGCCTTGCTCCAGGCGCAAGCCTCGCCCCACGGGCCTGCGGTCGAAGTCTTCGAAGCCAGCAGCATGGCGCAGGCACTGGCTGTGTATGAGCGCTCTCAGGAGCGCATCGGGTTGGTGTTGCTCGATCTGGGACTTCCCGACACACGAGGCCTGAGCGGCGTGTCCGTTTTTCTCGAGCGTTATCCCCAGGCCCGCGTGGTCGCGTTGTCGGGCGCCGGCGCCACCGCGCTGGCCCAGAACGCCATTGCCCAAAGTGCGTTGGCCCAAGGCGCCAGCGCGTTCTTGCCGAAGTCGGCCAACCTCAAGGAGGTGGTGAGCTTCATCCGTGCCTGCGGTCTGCTCGGAAAGGACGTGGTCGACGGCCTTCCAGGTGCTTCCAGGTGGGTCGACCGGGCGCCCCGCCGTTCCGCCAGCGGTGGCCTGGGCGCCCTGACGGGAAGCCAGGCACGTGTGCTGCAGATGATTCTCGAAGGCAAGTCCAACAAGGAGATCGCACAGCTGGCCGAGTTGCGCGAAGGCACGGTGAAGAACTATGTCTCGACGATTCTCTTGCTGTTCGGCGTGCAATCGCGGGCGGAACTGATCAGCAGCCTGCGTTGATTCACCGGAGGAGGTGCAACGCGATCGCCGACGCAAAACGAAGGAAGGGGCCCAACTCATGAATGACGCTGCGCGATCGGTGCATCAGGCCACGGCGGCCGCCGATCTGGACCTTCGGGTGCTCCGCGAACACGTGGCCTCGGTGTATGCCGCACACACGACGGCCACCTGTGCGCACATCGGCTGCGCCATTGCGATCGGCATCTTCGGCTACTTCAACATCGATCCGACCCACCACCTGCTGGTGATCGGCATGGTCGCCGCCGTCGTGTCGATGAACCTGTATGCCTTGCTCGCGCCGCGGTGGACGCCGGAAGTCCCCTTGTCCGAAAGCCGCGATTGGGCGCGCCGGTACACGTGGATCGTCACGCTGGTCAGCGTGACCACGGCGCTGCCCTGTGCCTTGTTCCTCGTGCTCATCCAGAGTCCGGCGATGACGACCGTGGTGATCGTCGTGATCATGGTCAGCTGGACCCGGGCCATTCAGGCGCGTTGGCCGATCAAGGGAGCCATGTTCGGCTGCGGCATCCCCGTGATGGGCGGGCTGATCCTTGCCTTGATCTGGCACGGCGGCACGCTGCACTGGTTTTTGGCGCTTTTCAGTTTTGCCAATCTGGTCCTGACTCTGCACGAAGGGGTGAAGCAGAACAGGCGGCTGACAGCCTCCTTGATGCTGCAGTTCGAGAACGAGATGCTGGCTGCACAGTTGCGCGAACGCATCGCCGCCGTGGAGCGAGCCAGCGCAGAAAAGACCCGCTTTCTTGCCGCGGCCAGCCACGACCTGCGCCAGCCCATGCATGCCATTGCACTGTTCGGCGCGGCCATGGAAACCGCACTGCACGACCATCCTGAAAGAACGAATGCCAAACGCCTGATGCGCGCCGTCGATGCGCTCGGCGCGTCGCTGGACACGATGCTCGACGTGTCGCATCTGGACGCGGGCGTTGTCGTGTCCGAGCCGCAGGCACTGGAACTCGATGCGCTGCTTCTTGTCCTCAACCAGACCTTCACCCCTTACGCTGAACAGAAGGGTCTGCAATTGCGCGTCCGTGCCAGTGGCATGTGGGTGCGCAGCGACATCCAGCTGCTGTTTCGCCTGCTTTCCAATCTGGTCGATAACGCCTTGAAGTACACCCATGAGGGCGGTGTGAGCGTGGTCGCGCGGCGGCGGGGAGACAAGGTGTGGCTGGAGGTTCGCGACACCGGCGTCGGCATTGCGCCGGAACAGCTGAGCCGCATCTTCGAAGAGTTCTATCAGATCGACAATCCGGGCCGCGACCGGGCGCGCGGACTCGGGATCGGGCTGTCGATCGTCAAGCGCCTGTCGCACCTGATGTCCCACCCGATCGAGGTGCACTCGCGACCGGGACGCGGCACGCATTTCCGCGTGGTCCTGCCGCAAGCCGATGCAGCGCTGGCGCCGCCGGCCGAACTGTTGCTCGATGAACTGGAGATTCCCACGCATCGCAGCCTTGCCGCGCCGAACCTGCACGGGCCCGTGCTGCTGATCGATGACGAAGCGGAGATTCGCCTGGCCATGGCGGCACTGCTGCGTGCACACGCCGTCGATGTCGTGGCGGTGACCGACGAATCGCATGCGGTCGAAGCCCTGACGCACCCGAATGCGAAAAGCAGTCCTTTCTCGATGCTCCTGTGCGACTACCGGCTGGCCGACGGGCGAGATGGACTCGAGGTCGGCCTGCGCCTGCTCGAACGCTTTCAGCTCGACATTCCCCTGCTCCTGATCACGGGCGAGACGGCCCCGCAACAACTGCGGCGTGCGCAGTCGTCGGGGGTGCCGATGCTGTTCAAGCCGGTGAGCGCCGCCGCGCTTTTGCAGGCGATGGCGGAACTGACATCCGTCACAGGTCAGACGCGGATTTTTTCTCCGGCGACCCGGTACTTCAGAGAGCCATCGCCGGTTCCCTGATTGCCTGCCGAGCCATTGCCATTGCCGTTGCCGTTGCCACCATCCGGTCTAGAAGGTGCCGCGCAAGGTCACCATGGCGCTGCGCGGTTCGCCGTAGACATTGCCCCAGGCCGGCGCGCCGACGGTCTGGTAGTAGGTCTTGTCGAACAGGTTGTTCACGTTCAGCGCGGCCGACCAGTTGCGGTTGACCTGGTAGGAGACACGTGCGCTCCAGACCGCATACGAAGCCTGTTCCAGCTTGATCGCGCCCGTGGTGCGCGAGCTCGCAGTCTGGAAGTTCACGCCGCCGCCCAGTGTCCAGGCGTTCAGTTCGCCGGGCAGGCGGTACTCGGTCCACACGCGCAGCATGTGCTTGGGCGAATACGTGCTGGCGAAGTCGATGCCGGCATTGGCCGTGTCGTTCATGTACTTGAAGTGGTTGAGCGTGTAGCCCGCGAACACCTGCCAGCCGCGCGCCACTTCGCCGCTGATCTCTGCGTCGAGTCCTTCGCTGCGCACCTTGCCGGTGGACATGTAGCAGTAGGTGCTTCGCGTGCAGACGTTGACCAGGTCTTCCTGCGCCCGGTTGTTCTGGTCGAGGCGGAACAGCGCGACCGAGGCGTTGACCTTGCCGTCGAGCAGCTCGCCCTTCAGGCCCGCTTCGAAGTTGCGGCCCTTGACGGGCGGCAGCATGTCGCCGGCGGCGGTCATCGCGTTCTGCGGCTGGAAGATGTCGGCATAGCTCACGTACGCCGACCATTGCGGGTTGAGCGCGTAGATCAGTCCGCCGTAAGGCGTCAGCACACCGTTCTCGCGGTACGGCTCGGTGGCCGGCTCGCCGGTGATGCGGTCGCGGTCGTTGGCCCTGTAGCGCGTGACACGTGCGCCGGCGACCAGCGTCAGCGGGTCGGTGAGGCTCAGGCGTGCAACGCCGTAGGCGCCCGATTGGGTGATGCGTGTCTCGGTGTCGCCGCCGCGATAGCGCCTGGCGACGAAGGTCGCATCGCTCGGTTCGGGGATCGCCGAGACCGGATGGAAGACGTTGTTGGCCACGCCCGGCAGCTGCATCAGCGAGAAGTCGCTGTGGTTGAACATGCGCCCGGTGTTGGCGCCGAAGCTCACCGCGTGCCTTCTGCCGAAGGCGTCGAACTTGCCGTCGACGGCGAGGTCGAGGGTCTTGTTGTCGGTCTTGAAGTCGAACAGGCCGCCGTACATGACGTTGCCGGCCCCGGTCACGGGGTTTACGGCCCCGAGCGGGAAGGCGTACTTGATGTCCTGCGCCTCGCGCACATAACCCGCCGTGACCTTGAGCGACCAGTCGGCGTCGAAGCGGTGCGCCAGTTCGGCAAACGCGGAGGTCTGCGCGCTCTTCCAGCGGTTCCAGTCGGCTGCCAGGTAGGTCGACCGGCGCAGGTGCAGGTCGGCGCCGTTGCTGTAGCTCGGCAAGCCCTGGAAGAACGGCGTGGCGCGCAGCGTTTCGTGGCTCGCCCCGATGGTGAGCACGGTCTGCGGCCCGAGGTCGGCGGCGAGCACGCCGTACAGCACGCCGGTGCGGCTCTTCGCGGTGTCGTAGAAATAGTCGCGGTCGTTGCCGCTGGCGACGACGCGGCCGCGCAGCGTGCCGGCTTCGTTGAGCGGTCCGCTGGCGTCGATCTCGGTGCGGTAGTTGTTCCATGAACCCGCGCTCGCCGACACCTGCAATTGCCTGTCGGCCGTCGGGCGCTTGCGCACCATGTTGATGGTGGCGCTGGGCGAACCCGCCCCTTGCAGCAGGCCCGTGGCGCCGCGCACCACCTCCACGCGGTCCAGCGTGGCGGCATTGCTCGTGAAGCTGTTGGCCTGGGGGTAGTAGAAGGCGCGGTTCACGCCGTCGAACTGGTAGGTGTCGACGCGAAAGCCGCGGGAGTACACATAGCGCCCGCCCATCGGGCTGTCGTACATCGTGATGCCGGTGGTCTGGGCCAGCACGTCGTCGATCGTGTAGAGGTTCTGGTCGTCCATCTTCTGGCGCGTGACCACCGTGACCGACTGGGGAATCTCCTTGAGCGTCTGCTCGCCTTTGCCGACGGTGACGATGCGGCTCGCATACGACCTCGAGCCCTCCGTGATCGCGCTGCGCTCGGCCTGCGCCGTGACGCGCACTTCGCTGAGCAGGTTGCTCTGCGCGTCTGCGGGTGCGGCAGAGGTGGCCGCGTTGGGCGCCGGCTGGCGCAGCGTGTAGCCGCCGCCCGCGCGTGCGACCGCTTCGAGGCCCGTGCCTGCGAGCAGCCGCGAGAAGCCGTCGCCGACCGCGTGCGTGCCGCGCAATCCGCCGGTGCGGCGGCCTTCGGTCAGCGAGGGCTCGAAGGACAGCGTGACGCCGGCCTGTGCGGCGAAGCGCGACAGCGCGGGGCCCAGTGCGCCGGCGGGGATGTCATAGGCCGCGGTGGTGGCTGCCGGCGGGTTCGCCTGTGCGGTCGCGGCGCCCGAAGCGGCGAGGGCGAAAGCCAGGCAGAGGGAGCGCACGCCTTGGCTCACGGCGCTCGGGCGCGGGAGCATGCAAGTGGAAAGTGGGCGCAGGCGCGCGGTGCGGGAGGAGGGCAATGCCATGGTTCGGTGGTCCTGTTCTTGCCGTACTCACAGCACGGCTCCATGGCTTGCCCGACGAAGCTTCAAAAAGGGACAGGAATCAGCGAAAAAATTTCTGCGTCAGGCCGGCACCACCGTCACCCACCACCGCGTGCGCGTGAGCACCTGCACGGGCAGCGTGGTGGCCACCATCGACAGCACGTAGTCGGTGTCGCGCAACTGGAACGCACCGGAGATGCGCAGGTTCGCCACCTCCGAACTGCAATGCAGCAGGCCGGGTCGGTAGCGCGACAGCTCGGCGCAGAAGTCGGCCAGGCGCATGTTCTCTGCGTAGAGCACGCCCTGTGTCCATGCCTGGCTCTCAGGCGAGACGGCGGCCAGCGTCGAGGCACCCTGGGCGCTCAACACGGTCTGCTGGCCGGCGGGCACGATCCCCGCGGGCGACGACGCGCCGCGCAAGGTGATCTCGACCGCGCCCTCGGTCACGGCCAAACGCACATCGGGCGGCGATGCGGTCTCGTGCGCGTCGTGGTCCTGCCGCACGGTGAAGCGCGTGCCGAGCGCGCGCAGCCGGCCCTGCACCGTCTCCACGATGAAAGGCCGCGCATCGGCGGCGGTCGTGACCCGGATGGCGCCCGCGCGCAGCCGCACCGTGCGTTGCGTGCCGTCGATGCGCACATCGATCGCGCTGCCGGTGTCGAGCAGCACGCGGCTGCCGTCGGCCAGCTGCACGTCGCGCCGTTCGCCGGTGGCGGTGGCGTGGTCGGAAGCCCAGCTGTCCCACGGCGCCAGGCGCCAGCCGAGCCAGGCGGCCGGTGCGGCCGTCGCCAGTACGGCCAGCGTGCGCAACGCGGCCCGCCGGTTGCCGCGCGCCTGCCGGGCCAGCACCGGCACGCCGACGCTCGCCGGCACGGCGCCGAACTTCTGCGACAGGCGTTCGGCGCGTTGCCACGCGCGTTCGTGCGCCGGGTCTGCATGTCGCCAGGCTTCGCAGGCCGCGCGGTCCGCGTCGCCTGCGCGGCCGGAGTGCAGCCGCACCAGCCATTGCGCGGCTTCGCGCAGCACGGCGGTGTCGGGTGTGGGGGCGGGTGGCCGTGCGCTCATTCCACCAGCGCCAGGCAATGCTCGAAGCCCAGGGCCATGTGGCGCTTGACGGTGCGTTCGCTGATCGCCAGGCGCTGGGCGATCTGTGCGTAGGTCAGGCCTTCGAGCTGCGACAGCACGAAGGCTTCGCGCGCCTTGTGCGGCAGGCCGTCCAGCATCGCGTCGATGGCGTCCAGCGTCTGCAGCAATTGCAGGCGCTCTTCAGGCGACAGCGCCAGCGCCTCGGGCGCCAGCGCAAGCGCTTCGATGTACGCACGCTCCAAGGCCTGCCGGCGCCAGTGTTCGCTGACCACGCCCTTGGCCAGCGTTGTCAGGTAGGCGCGTGGTTCGCGCAACGTGGGCAGCACCTGCGGGCGAAGCAGCACGCGAACGAAGGTGTCCTGCGCCAGGTCGGCGGCGCTGTGCGCACAGCCCAGGCGCCGACGCAGCCACGTGCTGAGCCAGCCGTGGTGCTCCGTGTAGAGCGCCTGCACGGTGCGGGTGTCGGCGGAAGGCATGAAGAGGGGAAGCGATGCAATTGAGAATTACTCGCATTTTAAGAGCATCGCGGCGTGGCGTGCTGCGCGAGGGTTCGGCAGGCTGCGCAACGCAGCGGGGTGTCTTCCAAAGGGCTGATCGCGACCTCCGCAATCCGCCTGACCTCACCGCAACCCCGACTGCCGATCCGCCGCCCCCACCAGCTGCACCAGCCCCGGCCCGATCGTGTCCAGCAACTGCGATTTCTTCCAGTGAAACCCCGGCACCGCGCAGTTGAACAGCAACCGCCGGGGCCCGTAGCGAACGCGCGCCGCCGCGCCCGCGGCAAGCACGCCGAACCCTGAATCGCCCAGATTGATCGCGAAGCCGCGCTTGCCGTAGTTCGCCACGCTCTCGCGCACGCCCTCGAGGCAACGCGCGTGCTCTTCGGGCCGCTCGCGCTTCACGCGGGCAAGGAACTCCTGGCGCTCACCGGCGGGCACTTGCGCCAGCCACGCCCGGCCCATGGCGGTTTCGACGATGCCACGCACGGCGCCCACGCCGGGGCGCTTGAGGGTGCCGCCTTCGTGGGCGCACGTTTCCAGGTAGACCACGTCGAGGTCGTTGGTCACACCGACCGAGACCGCGCCCTCGATGCGGTCGGCCAGCTGCTGCATGGCCGGGCGCAGCATGGCCAGCAGGGGCGTGTTGATGACGTAGGGGTAGCACAACGCCACCGCGGCGGGGCCGATGAAGTAGCGGTCGAGCCGTTCGTCGTGGTCCAGGAAACCCATGGCCAGCAGGGTGCGGCACAGGCGCGAGACGGTCGGGCGCGGCAGGCCCAGCTTGGTGGCGAACTCGCTGTTGGCGTGCGCGCGCGGATCGCTGACAAAGGTCTGCAGGATGAGCAGGCCTTTGGCCAGGGTGCCGGCAAAGTACGGGTCTTCGTCCCGTACCCGGCGCAGGTCGTCGGAGTCCTTCATGGGGTGGCGGCGATTCTGGACAGGGCGGGGCATGGGTGTGAATCGCAGTTTCAATAATTGAAATTCAGTGCCGGTGATTGTGGACCTGCTTCCTACAGTCGCGCTCACCATGATCCGAGACACCACTCACTTCGAGGCCCTGCGGGCCGACATCCGCGCCTTCGTTCGCGAACGCTGGCATCCGCTGGAAGAACAGGTCAGCCGCGAGAACGACATCCCGCCCGATGTGGTCGACGAGCTGCGGCGCAAGGGCTACTTCGGCTGGAGCATTCCCGAGGCCTACGGTGGCCTGGGCCTCACGACCGAAGAGCTGGTGCTGTGCGCGATGGAGCTGTCGCAGTCGTCGGTGGCGCTGCGTGCCCGCGTGGGCACCAACACGGGCATCGGCTCCGAGGCGCTGGTGGCCGACGGCACCGAGGCGCAGAAGCAGCGCTGGCTGCCGCGCATGGCGACCGGCGAACTCACGGGCTGCCTGGCGCTGACGGAGCCCGAGGCGGGCTCGGAGGCCAGCAACGTGCAGACCACCGCGCGCCGCGAGGGCGACCACTACGTGCTCAACGGCAGCAAGCGCTTCATCACCAACGCGCCGGTGGCCGATGTGTTCACCGTCATCGCCCGTACCGAAGAGGGCTCGAAGGGCAGCAAGGGCGTGTCGGCATTCCTGGTCGAGCGCGGCCCCGGCCTCACGACGGGCGAGCCTTACCGCATGATGGGCCAGGCCGGTTCGTTCGTGTCGGACGTGCATTTCAACGAGTGCCGCGTGCATGCCGACCAGCTCATCGGCGGGCGCGAGGGCGCGGGCTTCCAGACGGTGATGAAGGTGCTCAACAAGCAGCGCCTGCACCTGGCGGCGCTGTGCACGGGCCCGGCGATCCGCATGCTGGACCTGGCCATGGCGCACACCAGCAGCCGCAACCAGTTCGGCCAGGCGGTGGCCGACTTCCAGCTGGTGCAGGCCATGATCGCCGACAGCCGCACCGACATCTACGCGGCGCGCTCGATGATCCTCGAGGCCGCGCGTGCACGCGATCGCGGCGAAGACGTGGCGATGTCGGCGTCGATGTGCAAGTACTTCGCGTCGGAGATGTGCGGTCGCGTGGCCGACCGCGCGGTGCAGATGTTCGGCGGCTCCGGCTACGTCGCCGACTTCAGCCCCATCGAGCGCTACTACCGCGACGTGCGCCTGTTTCGCCTGTACGAGGGCACGAGCCAGATCCATCAGCTCAACATCGCCAAGCTGGCATTGCGCGAAGCGGGCACGCGATGAACCTGCGCGCCGACCTCCCGGCACGGGTGCGCGACTTCGTCGAGCGGCATTGCATTCCGCTCGAATCGAACGCCCATGTGCACGACCCGCTGGCGCTGGATGCCGCGCTGTCGCAGCTGCGCCCGGTCGCGCGCGAGCTGGGCCTGTACCTGCCGCAGATGCCGGCAGAGCAGGGCGGCCTGGGCCTGTCGTGGGTCGAGCGCGCCGCGGTGTTTGAAGAGGCCGGACGCAGCTACCTCGGCCCGGCCGCGCTCAACTGCGCGGCGCCCGACCAGCCCAACATGATCAGCCTGCTGCGCCGGGGCACGCCCGCGCAGCAGCAGCGCTACCTGCGGCCCTTGGCCGAGGGCCGCATCCGCTCGTGCTTTGCGATGACCGAGCCGGCGCCCGGCGCGGGCTCCGACCCATCGATGCTGCGCACCACCGCGCGGCGGGAGGGCGATGGGTGGGTCATCGACGGCCACAAGTGGTTCATCACCGGCGCGGTGGGCGCGGCCTTCTGCATCGTGCTGGCGCAGACGGACGAAGGGCCCACGCAGTTCATCGTGGACATGGACAACCCGGGACTTTCGCTGGTGCGCGCCATCAAGGCCATCGATCCGTTCGCCGTCGGCGGCCACGGCGAGTTGCGCTTCACCGCCTGTCGCGTGAGCGGCGACGCGGTGCTCGGCGAGGTGGGCTCGGGCTTCGTGGAGGCGCAGCAGCGGCTGGAGCCTGCGCGCCTGTCGCACTGCCTGCGGCTCATGGGCCGCGCGCGGCGCGCGCTCGACATTGCTCAGGCCTACGTGTGCGAGCGCACCTCGTTCGGCGATCGGCTGGCCGACCTGCAGCAGATCCAGGCGATGGTGGCCGACTGCCACATCGACCTGCATGCCAGCCGCCTCATGAGCCTGGATTGCGCGCGCCGCATGGACGAGGGCGTGTCGGTGAAGACCGAGTCGGCGATGACGAAGGTGTTCGTGTCCGAAGCCCTGAACCGCGTGGCCGACCGCGCGGCGCAGATGTGCGGTGCGCTGGGCATGTCGGAAGACGCGCCCGTCGCCCTCATCGTGCGCGAGCTGCGGCCGTTCCGCATCTACGACGGCGCCTCCGAGCTGCACCGCGCCACGCTCGGCCGCCGCTTCCTCGCGCACTGACGCGCTGAACACACACACAGAAACCGGAGACTGACGATGACGCCCTTGACCAAGAAACTTTCACACGTGGCCGCAGCCCTTGCGCTCGGCCTGGCCGGCTCGCTGGCCGTGGCTGCCTTCCCCGACCGCCCCGTGAAGCTGGTGGTGCCATTCCCCGCCGGCGGCAGCACCGACCTGGTGGCGCGCGAGGTCGCGCTGGAACTGGGCCAAGCCCTCGGCCAGCCGGTCATCGTGGAGAACAAGCCCGGCGCCGGCAGCCTCATCGGCTCCGAGCTCGTGGCCAAGTCCACGCCCGACGGCCACACGCTGCTCATGGCGGGGCTGACCAACATCTTCCTGCCCTACGTGCACAAGGGGCTCAACTGGAACCCGGTGGACGACTTCGTGCCCGTGGGCCTGGTGGCCGACCTGCCGAACGTCATCGCGGTCAACGCGAAGACGCCGTACCAGAAGCTGTCCGAGCTCATTGCCGCCGACAAGGCCAAGCCGGGCCAACTCGCCTTCGGCTCCGCGGGCCCGAGCACGCCGTCGCACCTGGTGTGCGAAATGATCAACCACCAGGCCGGCATCAAGATGCAGCACGTGCCCTACAAGGGGAACGCCCCGGCGGTGAACGACCTGATCGCCGGCCACATCCCGGTGATGTGCAACAACCTCGGCGGCACGCTGCCCTACATGAGCAGCGGGCAGATCCGCATCCTGGCGCAGACCGGCCGCACGCGCTCGCCCTCGGCGCCCGACGTGCCCACCTTCGCCGAGCTGGGCCTGCAGGGCTTCGACAGCGGCCTGTGGGTGGGCATCGTCGCGCCAAAGGGCACGCCCGATGCAGCAATGCGTCCGCTGCGCGCGGCACTGGCCAAGGCCTTGCCTGCGGTGAAGGACAAGCTGGCCAAGCTGGGTGCGGCCACGCTCGATCCCTCGCTGCCCGCCTACGGCCAACGCATCGCCGCCGACCGCAAGCTGTGGGACCCCGTCCTCAAGCGCGTGGACCTGAAGGGCAACTGATGAACTTGCACGCTGACCACGCCCCCTTGCACGGGGTGCGCATTCTCGACATGGCAACCGTGCTCGCGGCGCCGTTCTCGGCCACGCTGTGCGGCGACATGGGCGCCGACGTCGTCAAGCTCGAGTTGCCGGGCGGCGGTGATCCGCTGCGCGGGCTCACGCCGGTGCACGAAGGCCATCCGCTGTTCTGGAAGACCGCGAACCGCGGCAAGAAGGGCATCTCGCTGGACGTGCGCAAGCCCGAAGGCCGGGCGCTGTTTTTGCAGCTCATCGCCGGCTTCGACGTGCTGGTGGAGAACTTCCGCACCGGCACGCTCGATGCGTGGGGCCTGGACATCGCCACGTTGCACGCGGCCAACCCGCGCCTCATCGTGCTGCGCCTCACGGGCTTCGGCCAGACCGGGCCGTATGCGCGACGTCCGGGCTTTGCGCGCATCTTCGAAGCGATGAGCGGCTTCACGCACCTGACCGGTGAACCCGGCGGCCCGCCGCAGCACATGAACTACCCACTGGGCGACGTGGTGGCGGGCCTCTTCGGTGCCTTTGCCATCAGCACCGCACTGGCCGAGCGCAACGCGTTGCCGCGCGAACAGCAGCGGGGCGCCGAGATCGACCTGTCGGCCACGGAGGCGATGTCGCGCCTGCTCGATCCGCTGGCGGCGGAGCACCGCATCGGCGGCGTGGTGCGCGAGCGCACCGGCTCGCGCGCCACCTACACCGCGCCGTCCAACGTGTTCCGCGCGCTCGACGGCGTGTGGTTCACGCTGGTGGGCACGGGCGGGCCGATCTTTGCGCGCATCTGCCGCGCCATCGGTCGCGACGACCTGCTCAGCGACGTCCGCTTTGCCGACAACGCCGCGCGCATCCGCCACCTCGAGGCGCTCGACCGCATCATTGCCGACTGGTGCGCCAGCCTCCCGTTCGCGGAGCTGGTCGTGCGGCTGGACCGCGAAGACGTGCCCTACAGCAAGGTGTATTCGATCGCCGACCTGCAGGCCGACCCGCACATGCAGGCACGCGGCGCCTTCATCGACGTGCCCGACGAACAGTTCGGCACGGTGCCGGCACCGGCGGCGGTGCCGCGCTTCGTGGGACGCGAAGGCGTTCGGCCGGCCGGCACGGGGCCGCGCACCGGGCAGCACAACGCCCAGGTGTATGGCGAACTGGGCCTGGGCGAGGCGCAGCTCGCGGCGCTGCGTGACGCCCAGGTGATCTGAAGCGCGCCTGCGCTGTCGCCTTGCCTGTCGCCTGCCCTGGCAGGTAGGCGTTTTGTCATGCCCGCCCCCGCGCCGTCGCGGGGCGCCTGACTCCCCCAGAAAAGGGCGCTCCGCTCATGTGCGGACGCGGCCCGGTTCCTACAGTCATCCCCATGCCGAACGCTTCTTCCCACGCCGGGAAGGCCAGCGGTTTCGGCCGGTCACCACCACCGGGGAAGTCGCATGGAACCGCTCGAAGTTCTGCCGAGAACCGCCCTGAGCCTGCTGCGCGAAGACGCCGGCATGTCGTTCATGGAGTTCGCGCTGATCGGTGCGCTGGTGATGGTCGTGGCCCTTTTGCTGGTGCTCGCCTTGCGGCGCAGCGCCTGAACACGGGGAGCCCGCCATGCAGGAATTCAACGCTCTCCTGGAACTGCTCGCGATGCTGGCGACCGACGTGCGCATGCTCGTGCTTCTCGCGCTGCTCGCCACGGCCGCCTTCAACGACTGGCGCTTCTATCGCATTCCCAACTGGCTGACCTTCGGCGGCGCGTTCTTCGCGATCGTCTACGGAACCATGGCGGCACGCACGCCGTCGTCGGGCGCACTGAGTGCGTTCGGTGGCCTGGCTGTCGGCTTCGCCGCGATGCTGCCCTTCTATGCGCTCGGAATCATGGGCGCGGGCGACGTCAAGCTGATGGCGATGACCGGGGCTTTCCTCGGGCCCCAGCAGACGCTGACGGCGTTGCTCTTCACCTTCATTGCGGGCGGCGTTGCGGCGCTGGCCTTCGCGATCCATCGCCGCCGCCTGGTCCACATGCTCGGCAACGTCAAGGCCGCGGCACAGGGCATGTTCATTTCCAGCATCGTGGGCGTGCGGCCCGACGGGCGCCTGCAGGCGGGCCAGTCCGTGGGCAAGTTGCCCTACGGCCTGTGCATTGCGGCGGGCACGGTGGTCCAAGTGCTGGCGCACCAGCTGGGCTTTGTCTAGCTTCTACATGTTTCACCTTTGGCGGAGGTTCGTATGAAGAACATCAAGGCGATCGGGCTGATCTTTCTGGCCCTGCTGTTCGGGCTGGCGGCCGCGGTCTACGCGACCGGCTGGGTCTCGCGGCAAAGCGGCATCGCGTCCAACAAGGTCGTGGTGGCCGCGGTCGACATCGACCTGGGCAGCCGCGTCAACGCGCAGATGCTGTCCACGGTCGATTGGCCCAGCGGCTCGATACCGAACGGCGCTTTCAGCGACATCAAGGCGCTGAACGACCGCGTGGTGAAGGTCGGCGTGTTGCGCGGCGAAGCGCTCATGGAGGGCAAGCTGGCGCCGGTGGGCACGCAGGGCGGGCTGTCGGCGGTGATCGCCAGCGGCAAACGGGCCATGACGGTGCGCGTCAACGACGTCGTCGGCGTGGCCGGCTTCGCGCTGCCGGGCAACTATGTCGACGTGATGGTCAACGCCCAGCAGGACAAGGGGCGCGGCGAAGACGCGCTGCAGATCAGCAAGACCGTGCTCGAGAAGGTGCTGGTGCTGGCGGTGGCCCAGGAGGCCAACCGCGACGACACCAAGCCGAAGGTCGTGAGCGCGGTGACGCTGGAGCTCTCGCTCGAAGACTCCGAGAAGCTCGACCTGGCACGCAGCGTGGGCACCCTGTCGCTGGTGCTGCGCAACCAGATGGACAAGACCACCGTCGCCACCCTGGGCATCACCAAGGGGCAACTGTTCGGCGAGAAGAAGGACCTGGTGCCGGTCGTCGCTACCGCAGCTGCACCGGCCCGTCCGCGTGCACGGCAGGCAGGCCCCGCCACGCCGCGAGCCTCCGAGTGCGTGGAAGTGATCCAGCACGCCAGTCGCTCGCTCACCTGTTTCTGATCGATCGCCAGGAGGAACACCAAGTGCGCCCACTCACAACAACCATCGCCCGTCTGCTGGCGACCTTCGCGACAGTGGCGACACCCGCCATGGCTGCGGACGTCGTGGCAACCGCCCCGGTCACGGCCGCCGCCATGCCTGCGCCCGCTGCACTTGCTGCTGCGGCAGCGCCCGCAGCCCCGGCCAGCCGGCGCTGCACCGCCATCATTCCGGATTCCGAGCCGACCTATGCCGTGCTCGGCAAGTCGGTGGTCATTCCGCTGAAGGCGCGTGTCGTGCGCATCGTGGTCAGCGGCCAGCCTCAGAACCAGGCGGCCGCGCCGGTGGCGGCACCGCAGGGCGCGGCGGCCATGGCGGCGCCCCCGGCGCAACGGACCGACGGCGTCGGCGACATCGAGGTCACGCTGCTGAGCCCGACCGACCTGTTCTTCCGCGGTCGCCAGGCCGGCTCGATGAACGTCGTGCTGCAAAGTGCCGACGGCACCTGCTACATCAAGGACGTGATCGTCACCATCGATCCCGGGGCACTGCAGGCCAAGTTGGCCGAGCTGATGCCCGAAGAGCGCCGCATCCGCGTGCGCAGCGCCGAGCGCTCCATCGTGCTCACCGGCGAGATCAGCGACGCGCTGAAGCTCGACGACGTGATGAGCCTGGCCTCGGCCTACGGCGCTGAAGGCAAGAAGGTGGTGAACCTGCTGCGTGTCGGGGCCCCTCAGCAGGTGATGCTCGAGGTGAAGATCGCCGAGGTCAGCAAGACCCTGCTCGACCGGCTGGGTGCGCGCGTGGGCATCTCGCGCATGAGCGGCGGCGGCCTGCATAACTACTCGCTGATCTCCAACTTCCTGAGCACGGGCGGCGGCTTGGTCGAGGCCCTGCGCATCGGCCGCGGCGTGGTGACCATCGACGGCCAGAAGGACGACGGCCTGGTGCGCATCCTGGCCGAACCCAACATCATGGCCATCAGCGGCCAGCAGGCCAGCTTCCTGTCGGGCGGCAAGATCTTCATTCCGGTGGCGCAGAACGGTGGAGGTACGACCGGGAGCACCATCACGCTGGAAGAGAAGGAATTCGGCATCGGCGTGAAGTTCATGCCGACGGTGCTCAACGGCGACCGCATCAACCTGAAGATGGTGTCGGAGGTGTCGGACCTGTCGCAGACCGGCTCGCCCTTCACCACAGTCGGGGGCGTGACGTCCGTCGTGCCTTCGCTCACGGTGCGGCGCGCCGACACCACGGTGCAGCTCAACGACGGACAAAGCTTCGTCATTGCCGGGCTCATCAAGAGCAACGCGACGGAGGCCATCAAGCGCTATCCGGGCCTGGGCGAAGTGCCGGTGATGGGCGCGCTGTTTCGCAGCACCGAGTTCCAGAACGAACAGACCGAGCTGATGTTCGTCATCACGCCGCGCCTGGTGCGACCGCTGGCCGAGTCGCCGCGCGTGCCGACTGACAACCACGTCCTGCCCAGCCGCGCCGAGGTCTACCTCAACGGGGCCCTCGAAAGCAGCACCCCGGCACCGGCCGCCCCGGCCAGCGAAACCCCGTGAGGAGCCCTGCCATGTTCATTCGATCGACACCCCTCGTGCTCGCATGCCTCCTGGCTGCAGGCTGCTCGAGCGTCACTCCCCACTACGACGCGCGCTTCGGCGAAGCCGTGCGCGACGCCAGAAAGAAGATGACGCTGAACCCGAACGCCGGCAAGAACGGCGATCCGGTCACAGGCATGGACGGCCGCGCGTCGCGCGAGGCGATGGTGCAGTACCAGGAGTCCTACAAGACGCCGCCGCCGGTGACCAACGTCATCAACATCGGCGGACAGATCGGTGGCCAGGGCACCGGCTCGGGGAAATGAGAGACCGCGATATTGCGGACCCGCTCCGCAGCAACTTTCACATGAAAAGGAGAACGCCACGACACGCATGACATTCGACTTCCTTGTTATTTCAATCTGATTTTCTGTAGTCCACACCTTGAAAGGAAAGAGCCATGAACAAGTTTTTCCAGACCATCGGTCAATCCGCGAGCGGTTTGCTGCGCGACGAAGAAGGCGCACAAGTCGTCGAGTACGCACTGATCATCGCGGTCGTTTCGATCGCACTGGTTGTCGCACTGAAGGCCCTCACGTCCTCTGGTGGCAGCTTCTCGACCTTCATCGATCGCGTCAAGCTGTGCTTGACCTCGACGTCGGGCGGCTGCGTCTGAAGTGTGTTGGGAGGGCGGAAGAAGGTGGGCTTTACCTCGAGGTTCGCTTTCTTCCGCAATTCCCGATGCCTTTGCGTGACTTCCCACCACAACGACACGGGGTCATCACCATGTTCAAGACCTTGCTGACCGACGAGGACGGTGCCCAGGTGGTCGAGTACGCCTTGATCATCGCCGTCATTTCCATCGTGCTGGTGATCGCGCTGCAATCAGCGTCGATCGCAGCGAGCATCGACTCCGCGATCACCCGCGTGACTGATTGCCTGGCCGGGAACGGTTGCGCATAGCGCGCCCGGCATCTTCTTTTTATCGTCCAGACCGAGGACCGATCATGAAAGCCCGCAGCTCCCCTCGCCGCCAGCGCGGCGCGATGATCATCACGGTTGCGCTGTTCCTTATGTTCCTGCTCGGCTTCATGGGCATCGCGCTCGACTTCGGTCACCTCTTCGTCGCCCGCACCGAGCTGCAGACGGCGGTGGACAGCTGTGCGCTGGCCGCTGCGACTGAACTCAACGGGGAGAGCACGGCCATCAGCCGGGCGCGCAGTGCGGGCCAGACCGCCGGCAACGCCAACAACGTGAACCTGCAGTCGGCCACCTGGAGCGGACAAGGCAAGCTCATCGCAGCCGATATCACGTTCCGCGATGCGTCCTACGCGGTCACCACAGCGTCCGCCAACGCACGCTATGCGCAGTGCACCCACACCCAGCCCAACATCGAGATCTGGCTCATGAAGGCCATGGGCGCGTTCTCCGGCGACTATGCCGGCAATCCGTCCACGCAGAGCGTCGCGGCCAACGCCGTGGCAACCCGCGGCAGCGCCCAGACCACCTGCCCGATCCCCGTCCTGGTCAAGCCCAAGTCCGGCGGCACCGCACCCGACTACGGCTTCGTCCGGGGCGAGTGGGTGACGCTGCTCCTGGCCCAGAACGCCGCGACCGGCGGCCAGATCGGCTGGGCCAACCTCAACGGCACCAACAGCGCCAGCGAAACCAGAGATGAATTGAGCGGCAACGAATGTGAGACCCGGGTTGGCGACCCGATCGGCACCCCCGGTGTGCAGACCGTGATTGCAGAGGTGTGGAATCAGCGCTTCGGCATCTACAAGAACAGTGACAGTCCGAGCGCGGGGCGTCCGGACTACACGGGCTACGCCTACACCACGACCAACTGGCCCGCGCGTTCAGACGGCACGCCACCCAATGCCTACGACGGCAGCCCGCCCCTCGGTGCGCCAGCCAGCGCGCAGAACTTCGTGACCAAGCGCGCGGCCTTCGCGTCGTGCGACGACACCGGCACCAGCCTGAGCGGCTGCGAAACGCGCACGGGCCTGACGCTCAACAGCTTCCAGAAGCTCGCTGCGCCCGGCAACGCGACGGGGGGGCACAAGCAGTACGGCCTGGACCGGCGCATCGTCACGGCGCCCGTGGTCGATGGGTCGTCCTATGTGATCGACTACCTCTGCTTCCTGATGCTCCAGCCGCTGCAGATTCCCATGGCCGACACGCAGCTCGAATACCTGGGCAACGCCGGCGCGGTCGGAAGTCCCTGCACCACCAGCGGACTTCCCGGCGGTTCGGCGGGCCCGTTGGTTCCGGTCCTTGTGAGGTGAGCACCATGACGACGAAGACAACCTCTTTCCGCCGGCAACGCGGCGCCGCGCTGATCGAGTTGGCGCTGATCACGCCGCTGCTGCTGCTGCTCACCTTCATCACCACCGAGTTCGGGCGCGCCATGTACGAATACAACACGGTCACCAAGTCGGCCCGTGACGCGGTGCGCTATCTCTCGGTGCAGACGCCCAACACGAACGTCGACCAGGCGCGCAACCTGGTCGTGTTCGGCAACACCGCCGGCAGCGGCGCGCCATTGGCGCGCGGCCTGAGCCTGGCCAACGTGCCGTCCGGCAGCTGCTGCACCTGGCAATCGGCGGGGGCGGACCCGATCATCAACACGGTCACGGTGCGCATCACCGGCTACACCTTCCACTCGCTGTTTCCGTCGGTGTTCGGAGTGAATTTCGCCGACGCCAACGGCAACATCGTCTTCAGCGACATCGCCGCCACCATGAGGGCACCATCATGAGACACCACGCCAAGGGCGCGACCACCCTCGAGTTCGCGCTGGGTCTGCTGATCTTCCTGATGCTGGTGCTGGGCATCGTGGACTTCGCCCGCATGCTGTTCACCTGGAACGCGGCCAACGAGGCGACGCGCGCCGGCGCGCGCTATGCCGTGGTGTGCGACGACACCACGCAGCAGGCCCTCGTGCTCGCCCGGATGAAAGCGTTGCTGCCGCAGGTGCAAACAGTGGACGTGGCCTGGATTCCTTCGGGCTGCACGGCGAGCACCTGCCAGGGTGTCACGGTGAGCATCACCGGCCTGAACTACCAATGGATCTCCCCGATCGTGGGGGCCGTTGCGCCGCTCATCCCGATGCCGGGTTTCTCCACCTTCCTGCCCCGCGAGGTCATGCGGCAAGACCCGCACAGCGCGGCCATCTGTTCCTGACAGCACACCGGACACGACCATGAAGATCGCCATCGTTTCTCCCAATCCGAATCACCTGCAGGACATGCGCAAGGTGCTGGAGCCGCGCGGCCATGCCGTGTCGCTCTTCGAAGGCGGCAAGAGCCGGATGCAGGCGGTCGTCGAGAAGGTCGCGCCCGACCTGATGCTGGTCGACGGCATGTGCTGCGACCCGCAGGAGCTCTCGCTGGTGGAGGCGCTGACCTTGCGGCATCCGACGGTGGCGGTGGTGCTGCTGTGCGCGATGCAGACGCCCGAATTCTTGATCCACTCGATGCGCGCGGGCGTGCGCGAGGTGCTGCCGTCGCCCGCCGACGCCGCCGCGCTCGAGGCCGCCGTCGACCGCATCGCGCTCAAGATGGCCGGCTCGCAGGCACGCAGCCCGGGGCGGGTGGTGGCGTTCATGCCGTGCAAGGGCGGCAGCGGCGCGACCTTTCTGGCGACCAACATCGCGCACCAGCTGTCGCGCGAGCGCTCGGTGCTGCTGATCGACCTGAACCTGCAGTTCGGCGATGCGCTGTCGTATGTGAGCGACCTGCGCCCGACCGCGACGATGGCCGACGTGGCGCGCGACATCGCGCGCCTCGATGCCTCGTTGCTCGCGGCGAGCGTGGTGCGCGTGTCGCCAAGCTACAGCATCCTGCCCGCGCCCGAGGACCTGGCGCGCGCGATGGACGTCAAGGCCGAGCACATCGACGCCATCCTGCAGGTGGCGCTCGCGCAGTACGACTTCGTGATCTTCGACCTCGGCACGCGCATCGACACGCTCACGCTGCGCGTGCTCGACCGCGCGGAGCGCATCTTCCCCGTGCTGCAGGCCAGCCTGCCGCACATCCGCAACGTGACGCGCCTGGTGCAGGTGTTCAAGTCGCTGGGCTACGCGCCCGGCAAGGTCGAACTGCTGGTGAACCGCAGCGCCGGCGGCGGCGAGATCGGGCTGTCGGACATGCGCCGGTCGCTGCCCGGTGCGACGTTCACCACGGTGCCGGACGGCGGCAAGGACGTCGACGCGTCCATCAACCGCGGCGTGCCGCTGGCGGAGATGTCGCGCGGCAGCGCGCTGGCCAAGCGCCTCGACGAGATCGCCCACACGCTCAGTCCGCGCCCGGAGGCGACGCCCGGCTTCATGGGGCGGCTGTTCCGTCGTGCCTGAGCCGGATCGGATTCCATCAATACCCAGGCGGAGGTGCCAACCATGTCATTCAGGGACCAACTCAACGCGATCGACGGCGATGCCGGCGGGCGGCCCGTGGGGCCAACTGGGCCGGTCGTGGAGCTGACCACGTCGCCTTTCGCCTCGGACACCTACAAGCTGCTGAAGGAGCGCATGCACCTGAAGCTGCTGGACCGCTTCGACCTGGCGGCGCTCGAAACCCTGAAGCCCGACGCGCTGCGGCAGGAAATCTCGACGATGGTCGGGCGGCTGCTACAGGAAGAGCCCGAGGCGCTCAACGACATCGAGCGGCGCACGCTGATCCGCGACATCCAGCACGAGATGCTGGGCTTCGGGCCGATCGAGCTGTTGATGGCCGACCCGACCGTGTCGGACATTCTGGTGAACTCGCCCACCAGCATCTACGTGGAGCGGCGGGGACGGCTGGAGCTGACCAACGTGAGCTTCACCGACGAGAAGCACCTGCTGCGCATCATCGACAAGATCGTCTCGCTGGTCGGGCGCCGCATCGACGAGTCCAGCCCCATGGTCGATGCGCGGCTGCCCGACGGCTCGCGGGTCAACGCAGTCATTGCGCCGGTGGCGCTCGACGGGCCGATGATGTCGATTCGTCGCTTCGCGAAGATCCCGCTGCGCATGAGCAACCTCGTGAACGATCTGAAGTCGCTCACGCCGCCGATGGCGCAGATGCTCGAAGGCCTGGCGCAGGCGAAGGTCAACATGCTGATCTCGGGCGGCACCGGGGCAGGGAAGACCACGCTGCTGAACATTCTCTCGGGCTTCATTCCGGAGACCGAACGCATCATCACCATCGAGGACGCCGCCGAACTCCAGCTGCAGCAGCCGCACGTCGCGCGCATGGAGACACGGCCGATGAACATCGAAGGCAAGGGCGAGATCACGCAGCGCGCGCTGGTGCGCAACGCGCTGCGCATGCGGCCCGACCGCATCGTGATCGGCGAGGTGCGCGGCGCCGAGGCGGTCGACATGCTGCAAGCCATGAACACCGGCCACGAAGGCTCGCTCACCACCATCCACGCCAACACGCCGCGCGATGCACTGGCGCGGCTCGAAAACATGATCGGCATGGCGAACCTGAACCTGCCGCACCGCACCGTGCGCCAGCAGATCGCCTCGGCCATCACGGTGGTGGTGCAGGTGCTGCGGCTGGTCGACGGGCGGCGCAAGGTCACGAGCATCCAGGAGATCACCGGCATGGAGGGCGAGATCGTCACCATGCAGGAGATCTTCACCTTTCACCAGACGGGCATGGGGCCCGACGGCCAGGTCCGCGGCCATTTCCACGCGACCGGCGTGCGGCCGAAGTTCATGGAGCGGCTGCACGCGTTCGGCGTGGAGTTGCCCGACCACATCTTCGATCCCGAAAAGCACTACGAATAGGAGTTCGCCATGTTCGACAACCTGGGTGGTGACACGTTGATCACGGTCACGGTGCTGGTCTTTGTGACCGCGCTGCTCATGATCGAGGGGTTCTACCTGCTGTGGCGGTCCTACAAGGGGCCCGACGCGCGCAAGATCGAGAAGCGGCTGCAGGCGATGTCCGCCGCGGTCGACCGCACGCCGCAGGCCCATCTCGCCAAGGAACGCATGCTCAGCAAGATGCCCTGGCTGCAGCGCCAGTTGCTGGCGCTGCCGCGGGCGCACCGGCTGGACCGCTTCATCCTGCAGGCGGGGCTGGAGTGGACGGTGTCCAGCTTCCTGCTGGCCTGCGGTGTGCTCGGCGTGTTCGCGTTCTGCGCCGTGTGGCTGGCGCGCCAGCCGGTGGTGCTGGCGCTCGTGGCCGGGGCTGTGGCGGCAGCGCTTCCTGTCCTGTACCTGCAGCATAAGCGCAGCCATCGGCTGGAGCGTCTCGAAAAGCAGCTGCCGGACGCGCTGGACCTCGTGACGCGCGCCTTGCGCGCGGGCCACTCCTTTGCCAGCGGCATACAGATGATCGGCGAGGAAATGCCCGACCCGATCGCGACCGAATTCCGCCTGGTGGCCGACGAGGTGAACTTCGGCGTTTCGCTGCAACAAGCGCTGACCAACCTCAGCGAGCGCGTGCCGCTCACCGATCTGCGCTACTTCGTGGTGTCGGTGCTGATCCAGCGCGATTCGGGCGGCAACCTGACCGAGGTGCTGGGCAACCTGAGTCGGCTGATTCGCGCGCGCTTCAAGCTGCTCGCGCGGGTGCGGGTGCTGTCGTCCGAAGGGCGGCTGTCGGCCTGGATCCTGGGCATCTTGCCGTTCGCCCTGGCGGCGCTCATGAACATCTTCAATCCTGAATTCATGTCGCCGCTGTGGACCGACCCGATCGGCCAGTCGGTGATGCGCTACATGCTGGTGCTGATGCTCGTGGGCATCGTGCTCCTGCGCAAGATCGTGAAGATTCGCGTCTGAAGGAGAAGCGTCATGGCCCTGCTGTTCCCCATCCTGGTTTTTCTGTCCGTGTCGCTGGCGGTCATCGGCCTGGCGGTGTGGTTGTCCCCGACGCGCGCGGCGCAGCGCCTCCAGGCGGTGGTGCTGCCGGCCGGCAAGGCGAGCTGGACCGAAACGGCCGTCAAGCTCGTCGGTCCGTTCGCGCAGCTGTCGTCGCCGACCGGCGATGCCGACCTGTCGCCGCTGCGCGTGCGTTTCCTGAACGCCGGCATCCGCCACCCGGATGCATACCTTGTCTACTTCGGCCTGAAGACGCTGCTACCACTGGGCTTCGCGGCTCTCGCGTTCGTTGTGTTGCGCGCGGCGGGGGCGGAGGGCGGCGTTGACATGCTGCTTTGGCTCGCGCTGGCCGCGCTGGTCGGCTGCTACCTGCCCAACCTGGTGCTGCGCCTGCGCATCCGCGCGCGCCGCCGCGAGATCTTCGAGAATTTCCCCGACGCGGCCGACCTCATGCTGGTGTGCGTGGAGGCGGGGCTCGGGCTGGACGCCGGGCTGGTCAAGGTCACCGACGAAATCCAGATCAAGAGCCAGGCGCTCGCGCAGGAGCTGCACTGGACCAACCTGGAAATGCGCGCGGGCGGCACGCGTGAGAAGTCGCTGCGCAATCTGGCGCTGCGCACGGGCGTGGAAGAAATCGGCACCTTCGCGACCATGCTGTCCCAGGCGGACCGCTTCGGCACCAGCATCGGGGAGTCGCTGCGCGTGTTCTCGGACGACCTGCGCCACAAGCGCCAGGTGCGTGCCGAGGAACTGGCTGCGAAGGTGCCGACCAAGATGCTGCTGCCGCTGGTGCTATGCATCTTCCCGTGCATCTCGCTCGTGATCCTCACGCCGGCGGCGATCCGCGTGATCCGGATGATCGGGCCGATGTTGAGCGGGCAGCTGTGAGGGGCGCGACCGGCGCGCAGCGGTTCAGTGCGCCTGCGTGTCGAGCTGATGCTTGACCGCGTAGATGTACAGCTCGAGCCGGTTCGTGAGGCCCAGCTTCTGGTAGATCGCGCAGAGGTGGTTGCGCAGCGTGTGTTCGGTGACGAAGGCGCGCTCGGCGAGCGCCTTGTTGGAGGCGCCGCAGCCCGTAGCGACGATGCGGATGATCTCGCGTTCCTTGTGCGTCAGCGTGGCCTGCCGGGCCGTGTCGGGGTCGGCCTTCGGCGGCTTCTTCGCCGACGTGAGTTCGGAGAAGACGCGGCCCATGGCCTGCGCGTCGACGCAGAGCTCGCCGCGGAACACGCGCTCGATGGCGTCCAGCAGCTGCTGCGCCGAGGCGTCCTTGCCCACCACGCCGCGCGCGCCGCGCAGCACGGCCAGGTCGAGCGTGCGCTGCTCTTTCTCCGCCGTCAGCACCATCACGCGCGACCTCTCATTGGCCAGCAGCCGCGGCAGGATGTCCAGCGCGCTGTGGCCGTCCAGGTCGAGGTCGAGCACGATGACATCGGGTGCGAGGCTTTGCGCCGTCGCCACCGCTTCGTCGCAGCAGCTGGCCGTGCCGACCACCTTCATGCGCGGCTGTTCGCCGTCGATCAGCTTCGACAGGCCCCACAGCATGGTCTTGTGGTCGTCCACGAGCAGGACGGCAATAGGGTGGTCAAGGTGGTCGAGGGTTTGCATGACGGATTTCTCCAGTGTCTGCGGCGCGGTCAGATCGGGATTTCGATCCGCACCGCCGTGCCGCCATTCGCGCATCGGTCGACATGCGCCTGGCCGCCCAGGGCCGTGGCGCGCTCGGTGAGGGAGCGGGGGTGGAAAGTGGTGAAGCTTTCCTGGCAGGCGTCGTTCTCGATGCACAACGCCAGCTGGCCGTTCTTGCAGTCGATGCGCACGCTGCCGTGGCGCGCATGGGTGTGCTTGCAGATGTTGTTCAGGCCTTCGCTCACCATCTGCAGCAGCTCCGCGGTCACGCGGTCGTCCAGGTGCAGCGGGGCGTCGATGGCCATCACGATGTCGATGTCGATGCCGTACAGGCCCTTGATCCGCGCGGCCTGGCGTTCGAGGTGGGGCCGCACGAGCCCGCCGGCATCGTCGGCGCCGTGCCTGACTTCGCCGGCATAGCGGCGCAGGTCGGCGATCACGCCGTCGGCCACGTCCGAGAGTTTGTCGAGGTCTTCGCGCAGCGGGTTGTCGGCGCCGGCCCGCTTGCGCAGCGCGCACAGGCCCATGCGCAGGCCGATGTAGGGCTGGATGGCCGTGTCGTGCAGGTCGAGCGCGATCTTCAGGCGCTCCGTCGACGCGGCTTCCGAGGCCATGCGGTCGAGCACCTCGATGGTCTCGATGACCGGGAAGATCTGCGCCATGAGGTGGGCGAGGAACAGCGCGTCGGACTTGCCGAGCCGCCCGTCGCGCGACGAGATGAACACCCGGCCTTCGCCCAGGCGCATCGGCAGCGGCGCGCTGATGAAGGCGCGGGCCTCCAGCAGGGCGGCGATGGTGCTGCAGCGCTGCGCGCCTTCTTGGTCGGCGGTGCGCCAGGCGGTCGCGCCCGCTTCGAACACATGGTTCTGCGCGCGCAGGTGGTTCAGCGGCCAGGGCAGGCGGTGGCTCCGCACGATGCTGTCGGGCGCCAGGGCCATGAGCGGTGATGCCGTGAGGCGGCCGATGGTCTCGATGCTCACCTGCTCGCAGTCGTCGTCCTCGTGCAGCGTGCGCAGCAGCCAGGTGCCGGTGGCGCGGTCGCGCGTGAGCAGGATGCAATGGCTGGCCTTGAAGAAGGCCAGCGTGCGTTCCATCGTGCGGGCGATGGTGCGCCCGGCGCCGAAGCGCGGGTTCGACAGCTGGCTCACGTCGCCCAAGAGCGCGAGGCGCCGTTGCAACGCGAGCTTGGAGCCGCCCCAGTACACGATCATGTGCCCGAGCGCGAGCAGGAAGGCGGTGCGCATGAGCAACTGCGGCGTGTCGTCGGTGCCCGCGGCCAGCCCGCAGGCAATGAACGAGGCGACCGCCGCGATCGTCACGCGGGCGCCTTCCTCGAAGCCCCAGCGGAACGAAGAGGTGAGGATCGCGAAGAAGTAGAAAAGGAAAAACAGGCTGCGGGTGCCGTCGGTCACCGCGAGGATCAGCGTGAACCACAGCACGTCGGACCAGTGGATCGCCTTGCCCTGGAAGTGAGGCTGTCCCACCGCCGTGCAGACGTGGATCAGCAGGCTGTGAAGGATGTAGCCGAAGAAGGCCAGCCAGACCGCGGGGGGAACCTGCTGCCGGCTATCGGCGGCGTCGACCGTGATCGCCAGCAGGGCCGAGATCGACAGCACGAGCCGCATGCGTCCCACCATGAGCGCATCCGCCGCCAGGCTGGCGTCGATGCGGGGGACGGAGCCGTGGACTCGCATGGGGACGCATCCGGTGCATGGACCATGTCAGGCACCGCGAGACATCGCGGTACAGGCGGGAGCGCTCGGCAGTGACAGCTCGGAATACATTTTTCTTACCAAAGACCACAACGTGTGACGAGTTCACATTACTACTTTGGTGTTCAGAAGCAATTGAAATCGCATTCTGTTAACGTTTGGTAACTATATTTGCATTGAATTGCATACGGATAGATAGGCTCCCTGGAAGGGCGGCGAATGGGCATGGGGCAGGTTCGGGAGCTTCTGGAGAGGGTGAGGTACCTCACCGAGGCGTCTGACTGCCTGTGCGAAGGCGCGGACCCTGGGTAGCCCGGCCACACGCTGAAGCCAGGGGGCCGGCGGACTCAGGGCCGCAAAAGCAGCATCCCGTATACCGCCGGAGCCTCAGGTGCATGGGGCCGTGGATCGGCGGCGAGGCGCACTGCCCGCGGCAGGAATGGCAGGCAAGCAACCGGCGGGCGCCTTCAGCCGCCGCGTGCGCGCACCTGGGCCGCGTGCTGAAGGCGGGCGTTGTCTACCTTCTGCTTGGACAGGAGCCGGGGCTTGTTGCAACGGGAGCAGCGGTACAGGCGCAGCCAGGGCAGCAGGCGCATCCACGCGGTGCGCGGCTGGCGATCCATGTCTGCGAGATGGCAGGGGCAGGCGGAAACCGAATGCGATGACGACATGTGTCCAACGACCAGGCTGTCCAGACCCCACCCTCACCGAGCTCTGCGGCTCTTCGGCTTTCTGGGAAATGAAAGTATTCATTCTTGCGACAAATGCAAACAAGCACACTCACCCGTTCTGGGTATTCGGTGGGTGCCGGCGGGGTCTGAGCGACAGGCGCAGTTCGGATTCGCGGTTGGCAATTTCGGCACTGAGGCTTGGCTGCGCTTGCCCGAGCCATCCGGCCACCGCGCGGAAGGAGCCCCGGTCGACCATCGAGACGAAGACGCGCAGTGGCTCGAGCGGGAGGGCCGCCAGCCTGATCGATTTCGTGATCAATTTGGTCTAAACGTTGTCAATTGCCCGGATCGATCGCGTGCGAGAGCATTGGGCTTCTTCTCCATCTCTTTTCTATTTGCTGGCGTCCGGTCGATGCAGTCGGCGCGCCACTGGCGGTGGGCCCAATAGCGATGGCTGAGTGATCGCCATCGGCCAGAACACCCCACACCCAGGGGGCGGCGATGGCCGCGCAGGCGCAGCCCGACCACCCGTGACGGCTCCTTGCTTTTCTTTTCCCTCTTCTTTCTCCTTTGCCATTCCCATGACCCATCCCGCGCTGACCCTGATCGAACAACGTGCCTCGGCCAACCGCTTCGACCCTGCCCACGTGTTGCAAGACAGCGAGATCGAATCGCTGATCCGCTTCGCCACGCGGGCGCCCACGGCCTACAACCTGCAGAACTGGCGCTTCATTGCCGCGCACACACCGCAGGCGAAGGCTCGGCTGCGGCAAGCGGCACACGACCAACCCAAGGTGACCGAGGCGGCCGTCACCTTCATCGTCTGTGGTCTGTTGCCCAACCTCGACGTGCTGCCGGAGCGGCTGCGCCCGTTCATTGAGGCCGGCTTCATGTCATCCGACACGGCGGCCGGCTGGCGCGAAGGCGCGCGCCTGCAATACACCAACGACCCGCGGACGGCGCGCGACGAGGCTGTGCGCAGCGCCACCTTCGGTGCCGCCACGCTCATCCATGCGGCCGAGGCGCAGGGGTTGGTGTCGGGGCCGATGGTTGGTTTCGACCCCGAAGGCGTGGCCCGCGAGTTCGGCCTGCAAGCGCACGAGGTGCCCGTCGTGCTGGTGGCCGTGGGCCGCGCCGCGTCCGGCAACTGGCCGCAGAAGCCGCGCCGTCCGCTGGCTGAGGTGCTCGAGATCGTGTGAGGGCGCGGACCACAGACCTGTGGCTGATGGTGATCCGGCCGGCGCTGGTCGCGGGGCTCGCGATGAGATCGCGGTCACTCTTTTCACGGGCGGCCAACTTCGTGAGATGACCGCCCGCAGAAAATCCCATCACCCCTCAAGTGCCGCCTCAACAAGAGAGCCCGCATTGAGGGCGATCTATTCAAGATGGAGAGCGATGGCTAAGCCTTGCGGTGAAGCTACCAATCCGCTGCCAACAAGCTGAACGCTTCCTCTTAGATTCGCGAGCGCATGCGCCAGGAGCATCTGCGAATGGCACAGGCTGTGCGTGGCAGAAATTTGTTAGGAAATTGGAGTTGTGGAGCGCGCCCGCATTTGCGCCGATCGCTCTCGCGAACATCGAGGTCGCATGCAGTTTTGGCACCGAAACGCCTCGTTACTTCGTCATTTTGGACAGCAGAAAAATTGAACTTTCGGCTCATATTATTTTGCTTTTCGGTGAATCGTTCGCTGTTTTGTCTTACGCCTTAAGTAGGTTGTATTTGAAATAAAAAACAACTTGGCGTCTGATTGGGAAACCAATGGCTTACTCGCCGTTTCTCTACAAAAAACTCCTCTGGCACGCATGAGAAAATAGCGATCAAATAGAAAGAAAATTCGGTTTCACATGATCAGGTTGGGAGCGCGCCTGATGTATTGAGCTGCAATTGGGCAAGGCGCGTGACTGCGCGAATTTCTTGAAAAACAAGAATCAGAAGGGGGAGTCCTCGTGAACCACATCGTGGCGAGATTGTTCTTGCACGGGCGCATCCGATGAGCCACCCGTCGAGCCGTCATCTCGTGGAACTTGTCGCGGGCCGTCAGCACGACCGGCTGTTGCGCCTGTCGTTCCCTCAGGGCGGTGAGCCTGCAGGTGGCGACCTCGTGGTCGACACCCTCTCCGCTTCAGAAGGCCTGTCGCGCGACTTCGATTTCACGGCCGGGCTCTTGAGCAGCAATGCCGATCTGGCACTCAAGGACCTGCAGGGCAAGATGCTTTGCGTCGAGCTGGTGCGCCCCGACGGAACCCTTCGCTATTTCACCGGCATCGTCTTCGAGTTCCGCCTCGTTCGCACGGACGGCAACCTGGCCTTCTATGAAGTCCGGCTCGGCCCGTGGTTGAAGTACCTGCGGCTGCGCGCGAACAATCGCCTGTTCCATCGCCAGACGCTGCGCGCGCAGACTGAAGCCATCTTCAACGACTACGGCGTGCTGCCCCGATGGGAGTGGCTCGTCCGCGGCGAAGACGCACCTCACACGATGGCCGTGCAGGGCGGCGGGGCCGGCGGGGAGACCGACCACAACTACCTGCACCGGCGCTGGGAGGCGGCGGGCTACAGCTATTGGTACGAGCATTCGGCCGAGGGTCACACCCTCCATGTGTGCGACGACAGCACGCTGGCCAAGGCCGTGGATGGTTCATCCCCGGAGATCCGGTTCCAGGAAGAAGGTGGTGCGCAAGAAGAAGATGGCATCGGCCAGTGGAGCGCGGTGCGCGAACTCGTCTCGGCGCAAGCGGCCGTCAGCGCCTTCGACTTCAAGAACGCGCGTCCCCAGCATGCCGCGATGCCCAGCAGCAACCGGCAAGGCGGCGTGCCCCCGTTGGAGGTGCACGAGTACGGCGGCGCGCGTCACTTCACGAGCTCGCTCGAAGGCGAAGGCGTGGCACGTCGGCGCATCGGAGAGATCGAGGCAAAGGCCAAGCGCTTCGAGGCTCAGGGCAACAGCCGCTTCGTGCTGCCCGGGCGATGGTTCCGACTGGCCGACCATTTCGGGCGCACGCAGGGTGAAAGCGCCGACAGCGAATTCCTCGTTCTCTCGGTGGCGCACCGCGCGAGCAACAATTATCTGCAGGAGCCCGCCACCGCGGAAGGCAAACCCAAGGGTTCGCGGGCCGAGTACAGCAACAGTTTCGTCTGCGGCCGCCGCTTCGTTGCATGGATGCCGGGTCGCGGCTTTCACAGCGTCGAGCAGCGCGTGATGGCGCCGCAGACCGCGACTGTGGTGGGGCCTGCTGGCGAAGGCAGCTTGCACACCGACGAGTACGGCCGAATCAGAATCCAGTACCACTGGGATCGCGAAGGCCAGAACGACAAACGCAGCTCCGCCTGGGTGCGTGTGATGAGCCCATGGGCCGGCGGCGAGACCGGTGCGGTCTCCACGCCCCGCGTCGGCTCGGAAGTCATCGTGCAATGCCTGGACGGCAACCCCGACCACCCGATCGTCATGGGGGTGGTCTACAACGCGCAGCGCATGCCGCCGTGGAAGCTGCCCGAGCAAAAGGCCCTGACCGGGCTCAGAAGCCGCGAACTCGCGGGCGCCAGCGGCAACGAGGCCGGTGGCAAGAGCAACCACCTGCTGCTGGACGACACCGAAGGCAAGATCCAGGCACAGCTCAAGAGCGACCACGACAGCAGCTCCCTGAGCCTGGGGCACATCACCCGCATCGAAGACAACGCCGGACGCAAGGACGCCCGGGGCCAAGGCTTCGAGCTGCGCACGGACGGCCATGGTGCGATCCGGGCGCAGGACGGACTCCTGATCAGCACCGAGGCGCGCGCCAATGCCCAGGCGCACATCACCGACATGGGCGAGACGGTGCAGCGCCTGACGCAGGGGCGGGAGTTGCACGAGGGCTTGAGTGAAGCGGCGCAGCAGGCCAAGGCGCATGAGACCGGCGACCAGGACGAAGTAACCAAGAGCCTGAAGGCGCAGAACGATGCGATCAAGGGCTCGGGCAGCGGCAACAAGGCCGAGGGCGAGTTCCCGGAACTCAGCGAGCCGCATGTCGTGCTGGCCAGCCCTTCGGGAATCGAGGCCACCACGGGAGGCTCGATTCACTTAGTGAGCACCGAGCACCACGCGATCACCAGCGGGGCGCACACGAGCATTGCGGCGGGCAAGAGTTTGCTGGTGAGTGCCAAGGAAGCGGTGCGCATCGCAGCCTTCGAGAAAGGCATGCGGCTCATCGCCGCCAATTCCGACATCGACATCCAGGCCTTGAAGGACAACATCAACATCCTGGCCAAACTGGACGTCAAGGCCGAAGCCAACAGGATCACGATCACTGCCAAGGAAGAAGTGATCATCAACGGCGGTACCAGCTACACCCATTGGGGCGGAACAGGCATCGCGAACGGCACCAAGGGCATCTGGCGCGAGCACGCGGCTTCCCATGTCACGACGGGCCCCAAAAGCCTGCCGGTGCCGGAGATTCGTTTACCTCAAGCCGTGTGCAAAGAGTGCATGGCAAAGGCGGCAGCGCGTGCTGCCGCGGTGGCACCCCGACAGTGACTGTGTCCGCGTACCCAATCCCACAAGCGACGCGGGTCGACGACGGCTTGCCGCCGCACGAGCCTGCGGCCTTCAACAAGGAAGTCACGCAGGCACTGGCGCATGACATGGGTGTGCTGCTGACCTGCAGTACGAGCATGCCGCGCTACGCATTGGTTGAGCTCGGCCAGTGCGAGATGACCGATCGCGAGGCCATCGCCCTCGGTGTTCAAACGCATGGGCTCGAGGTGGAGCGCCTGTTCGACGGCACGCCCGAATCCGAACTGGCCGACCAGGGGCCATGGCTGATCCAGTTTCCGGTACAGCCTTCGGGCGCTCTGCTGGAGACCCTGGCCCTGCATGCGGGCGTTCATCATGCGTTGAGCATGGTGGCCTCAACCCTCGCGTTGGACGATCTGGCGAACCACATGAGAAGCTGGATCGAAGGCTTGATTCCACCGGACCCAACGATCGACGGTGACGAATCCTGCGGTGCCGTGCTGCGCTGGTTTGACCCACGCATCGGCTTGGACATGCCCGGCTGCTGGCCTGCAGCGGATCGCCTGCAATTCATGCAGGCATTTCGTTGGTGGGCCGCCTGGGGCGCCGATTTTTCACCGCGCGTGATGCAGGGGCCCGGCCTTAACAGGGCGGCTCCGCGCGCCGAGCCGCTGCCGCTTGACCAGGCACTGCTGTTGGCACTCGACCAACTCAACACGGCGGAAACCATGCTCGCTTCCGTGCGCGAGAACGACATCGAGCCGGGCGAACTCGATCACATTGCGCCTGCGCTGCAACGCCGCCTGGCCCATCGGCTGCTTGACGAAGCGCAGCGTCTTGGCTTGGGCGAGTGGGCCGATCAATACATGTTGCTGGCCATGGGGTTGCGCCTGCACCCCGACATTGCCGAGGCACAGGCACTGCAACCCATCCTTGTCGCTGCGGCAACGGGCGAGCAAGGCCTCGGTGCCGCCATTGCGGACATCGACAACGCGGTGTGGCGAGACCTGGTCGAAGAGGCGCCACAGGTGCTGGCGCTGCATTCGCACGCACTGCTTGAACCCCTGCGCCAACGGCGTCTCGCTGCCGTGTCCGCACACCCCTTTCACATCCCGCGCACCGAGGTTCGCTGAATCATGGCCACCGTTCCCAACCTCGGAAGCAGCGCTGCCAACGCGCAATCCGCCAAGAACCGCATCCCGGGCGTTTGTGATTGCAGCGACCCAGTCGACAAATCAGCACTCATCCTTTATCCGAGTCTGGGAACGCCGTTGCTGCTCAAAGAAGGGCAGACCAAGTGCAGCATCTTCATCGTCGGCGAGTCGAGCTTGAAGGCGGCTTCGGGTGCGGGTGGTCTCATACCCGCGCCTGCGCCCAACCTGCATGTCTTCGTCGACCGTCATCTGAGGCTCTACTCCATCAAGGAGAAGGGGACCCAGACCGACACGACCACCGGCACGCTGTTTGGCGATGGCAATACCTGTGCAACGGCCCCGCAGCACATCAAGGCCTGGCGCGTCGGCCGCTTCGGAGCAGGGGTGCTCATCAAGGATCGCCATCGGCGGCCTTTTGCCACCATCGCACCGATGGCGGCCCAGGTCTACAAGGATCTGCAAGGCGGCGACATCTACGAGATAGAGATCGATCTGAAGGCCGCGCCGTTCCAGGGCATCAATTCGGGCAGCTTCATGAGCTTTGCCTGGATGGTCAAACTCAACGACGCCGGCAAGCAACTTCTGCCCAACGCCACGCACGCGGAGCCGCAGGACCTGATGATTGCAAAGTTCCTGCGCGAGCAATCCGCCAAGGACCCTTTCCACTTCGCGAACATCCAGGAGTTCGACCTTTCCAAGGGCGCCCGCACCACGGCCAACCAGTTGCCGCCGCAAAAAACCGGCTCGGGCGAACGCCTGCAGAGCTGGCACCCCGTGAAGTACATGCCCGCACGTCCTCTGAAGCTGGGCCACCTGTCCGACGTGCACGTGAATGTTCGCCATACCGCGATGGGAAAGAGCATGGCCCAGGTGCTCGAAGGCGATGTGGCCGGCGCGGAATGGAATGCGCCTGTCGGCACCAAGGTGTGCAACAGCTTCGATGCGCTGCGCGCCTTGTTCGAGAAGATGGCTTTGGGTGGCGACAAGATCGAGAAGGCCGACGTGGTGCTGCTCACCGGCGACCTGATCGATTTCAACCGCAACCTCAACCCGGCGCAGGTCGCTGCGGGAAAAGCGACGGGCAACAAGGCCATCGGCGAGCAATGGAAGAGCTTCAACCTGCTGGCGAACATCGATGACCCGGCCAACGGCAAGAGGCTGTACCCGCGCGGGCTGGACGACATGCTCGTGTTCAGCCTGGTCCGTGAGATGTACCGCAAGCACAGCCTGCCTGTCTTCATGACCAGCGGCAATCACGAGGCGTACCAGGTGCCCTATGGCATCAGTGCGCGGGTAGAGGCTGGAGACATGGCCAACTGGGCATTCAAGCTGGGCGTGCTGGAAACTGCGGCCGACCCCGCGAAACGCAGCGAGATTGCCAGGGCCGCGGTCACTGGAAGTGGCGGTGCCTTGCGTGATCGAGCGGGGACCGTCGTCGACAAGGTATCCGGCTGGTTCAAGTCGGCCACCGGCGTTTCTCCAAGCGAGGCGGCAGGTCGGGGCGTAGAGGGTGTCGAGCAGGTCGCCCGCGCTGCCGAGAACCGGCTGGGCGGCCTCAACGAAGGTCTCTCGAAGGCGCTCAAGACGGCACGCGGCACCCTGGATGGAAGCGAGCTTGCAGCGCACCGCAAGCAGATCGAAGCGGCCAGCGACTGGACCCGCGGCAAAGCCAATGAAGGGATGAGTCGCGACCACAACATGACCATCTACGAAGCCTGCCTGGCATATGGTCCAACCTACGGGCAGGCTCTGACCGGATTCAATTTTCACAGCGGCCAGTTCGATTGGTTCTACGCGCTGTTCACGCCGTTGGCCGATGTGGTGGTCGCCTATGGTGCCCAGAGCGACGATGAGAGCGCGGCAGGAACCCTTCAGGTCATTGCACCGATGGGTTGGGGGACCGACGAAAACTTCAAGAACCTGGGCGAACTGGCCGATCCCGCCAAATTGCCGCATATGGAAGACTTCGGTGGTGTTGACAGGCAAGGCGCGGGCATCTTGCCGCGCGCTACAGAGTCGTGGAGCACAGCGCAATTCGAGTTGCTTTCCCAGGCTCAAAAGTACAAGGCTGCCGGCAGCAAAGCAAGCCTTACGGTAGCCAGCCACTTCACGATCGTGAGCTTTGACGAACCACAGCCGTACAGCAACGTGAAGAAGAAGTTGGTCAAGGCGCGCTTGTGGCCGCACAACAGCGCTACCGGTCTGCCGGATGAGCCGGCGGGTTTCAACCACGTCAATGTGGGGACCTGCGAGCGAGGGCTTGCCCACTACTTTGAACACTACGTGCGCGCGGGGCGCCGCAGACCCAAGGGCGGTGCACAGGTCGACTGGCATTTGTCAGGCCATAGCCATCGCAGCGGCGTCTATCAGGTCGAGTGGCAAAGCGATGGGCCGGATACCAAGCCCTACATCCAGGTCGTATCGGCCACGGACCCGGGGATTCACGAGGTGCGGACCGTGCCCGCCGATACGCAGACGGCCCTGATCGTCAGCAGTTGCGGTGGTCCGATTGGCTATCAGAACCTGGATGGTGAACTCGGCGCATGGACAGGGCGGCCACCTGCGGGCACCTTGCTGGAGCCGGCCACGGGCAAGATCAGCCAGGTCAGCACGCGTCGCTGCCGCATCGAAGACGGCAAGGCGTACAACGAGAAGCCAAGGCTGTGCGTGGCGCTGGACTACCTGCATGTGATGAGTGGCCTGCCGGCGAAGGGCAACATCGACAAGCCGCTTGAGTTTGGCGACATTCCTCAGTTCGCGATGGGCAACACGCAGATCCCGCTTCGACTGAGTCGACAGATGAAAAAGCTCAACTGCATCGTGAGCTTGACGCTGTGGGTGTTTGAGGGCGGAAAGGATTCCGAGAAGAACGACGTTCGCAAATGGCATCGCGTAGACACAAAGCTGGACACGCTTGGCTCTCCCGGCAACGCGACGGTCAGCAACGAAGGAATGGCGGCACTCTCAAGAGCCTTTGCAACAGGTGTCGTGGGCAAGCAGGCCGATTCGGCATTCCGGCGCATCCAGGCGACCTTTTGTGAGGTGGGGCTGCGAAAGCCTGAACCGATGAAAGCAGACGAAGACTGGGCCCTGCACATGCAATGCACCGATCCATGGGTTTTTCCGATCGCTGTGGTGAGCACGAACGCAGGGAGAACGATGGCCGGTCTTGGCCGTGTCGGAGGAGAGAAGGGGGAGGTGCCGGATTGGTATTTTCTGGCCGAACACTTTCCCGCCGTGGGATATCTACCGCCGCTCGAGGCAATCAGACCCAAGTGATCTCCTACTCAATGAATCGTCGCTCCGCTTTGACTGCGCTTCCCGCGCTGATCATTTCCTCAAGCCCACTCTTGACCGCTTGCAACATGGCCACGTCCAAAAAGAACATCCGCGAGTTTGGAAAGATCTTCCAGTACCTCAAAGACCCAGAGCTTCGCAAAAAGGAAGTCGGAGACGCCTTACTTACCGTCGAGGGCGCGGAGATCAGCGGTGAAAGTTTTCAGTACGTTGACTGGAGTCACATCCTGTTCAGGAATTGCGACTTCGTCGGTGCGTATCAGATCAAGATTGGAAACTCCACGGACGTTCGGTACGAAGACTGTCGGTTCTCTGGCATCTTTGGATACGGCAAGACCAACCGTGTTCACTTCTTGCGATGCGCATGGACGGACGGTTCCATAGGGTATGCCGGCGAGAAGAGCACGGCTCTTGTTTTTGAATCTTGTCGGTTCGTTGGCGCCAATCCCGATCGGAATCACTGGGGAGGTGTCGGCAGCGATGGCGAAGCGGAATTCATTCGCTGCACAGCAAAGTACTTTGTCATTGAAGGACACGCAAAGCTCACGCTTCGGCAATGCGAGTTTGAAGATACGAAGTGCACACCCCGAAGCAAGGAGTCGGGCGGTGTTTTCGCTGATGTGTCGATCGAAGACAGCAAGTTGCGTGGTGTGTTCAGCATGGTCCCCGCAGACTTCCAATCCCTCATCATCCGTGACACTCTCATCGAAGGCACCTTCGACATGACAAACGCGACGGTCAAGGGCGACATCCTGATGGAGCGAGTGACTGCCGGTGTGATCCTCGGCTATGTCAAGAATGCCAACAGTTTCACCGTGCGAGACAGCAAGATCGCAGGCAACGGAATGGATGTGTTCGAGGCCTTCGCCGGTGGGATTAGGGCGATCTCGATTGAGGGAACGACCTTCGGCGTAGGCTCGATACGAGGCGGTAACGGCACCGATGGGGTCACGATCGCAGGAGGCTTCTCTCTTAAGGAACCGACCCGCACGTCGAGTGTCAGCCAATCTATTTTGATTCGCGACAGCAAGATCCCCCAACTGCAGTCTCAGCATCTCAATACCAAGAATCTCGTACTCAGGAAGGTGGAGATTGGGGAAGCTGATTTCACGAACACTCGCGCGGAGGTGTTGGAGCTGGACGATGTGAGTTTCACAAGGTCTGTGAATATGAGCGGGGCGCAGATCAAAGAGTTCAAGCAACGTGGGACCACTGACCTCAAGAGGCTAGGTCGGAGCTTGAAGCTGGAAGGCTCCAACATCAAGCTGCCACGTTGAGGCGCAGGAAGACTACGGATGTCCGATCAATTTTCAGCTGCCCATCGCGACGATGGCTGCATCTTCAGGGAGTAGAGCCGAATGGCCGAAGGTATCCAAAGCGGAGAGGCACTTCTCGACCGCCAGCACGACCGGCTGCTGCGCCTGTCGTTCCCCCAGGGCGGCGAACCTGCGGGTGCGCGACTGGTCATCAACCGGCTGGAGGCCAGCGAAGGCGTGTCGCGCGACTTCGAGTACGCGGCCGAACTGCTCTCGAGCAATGCCGACCTGGCGCTCAAAGACCTGCAAGGCAAGATGCTGTGCATCGATCTCGTGCGCGCGGATGGCAGCCTGCGCCACTTCACCGGCATCGTCTTCGCCTTCCGTCTCGTCAAGACCGACGGCAACCTGGCCTTCTATGAAGCCCGACTCGGCCCCTGGCTGAGATACCTGCGCCTGCGTTCGAACAACCGCCTGTTCCACCGCCAGAACCTGAAAGAGCAGACCCAGGCCATCTTCGACGACTACGACACCCTGCCGCAATGGAAGTGGCAAGTCCGCAGCGAGGACCTTCCCATCACCATGGCCGCCCAAGGCGGCGGTGCCCAAGGCGAGAGCGACCACAACTACCTGCATCGGCGCTGGGAAGCCGCCGGCTACAGCTATTGGTACGAGCACACGGCCAAAGGTCACACGCTCGTTCTCGCTGATGACACCACCCTGGCCCAGGCCGTGGACGGGTCGACGCCCGACATCCGCTTCCAGCGCGAAGGCGGTGCCCAGGAAGAAGACGCCATCCACCAGTGGAGCGCCGCACGCACCCTCGTGTCCGGGCGCACGGCTGTCAGCGCCTTCGACTTCAAGAACCCGCGTCCCCAGCACGCCGACATCCCCAGCGGCAACCGGCAGGGTGAGGTCCCTCAGCTGGAAGTGCACGAATACGGCGGCCACCGGCACTTCAAGACCAGCCGCGAAGGCGATGCGCTGGCCACACGGCGCGTCGAAGAGATCGAAGCCATTGCCAAGCACTTCGATGCGCGCGGCAACAACCGGCAGGTACTGCCGGGGCGCTACTTTCGCCTCACCGATCACTTCGGGCGCACCCAGGGCACAGGCCCCGAGAGCGAATTCCTGATCCTGGAGGTCGAGCACAGCGCGAGCAACAACTACCTGCAAGCCGCAGGTGAACTCGCCCAATACAGCAACAGCTTCACCTGCAGCCGTCGCTTCGTTCCCTGGCGTCCCGGCCGCGGCTTCCACAGCGTGGAGCAGCGCGTGATGGCGCCGCAGACCGCCACGGTGGTGGGCCCGTCCGCCGAGGGCAGCATCCACACCGACGAATACGGGCGAATCCGGGTGCAATTTCATTGGGACCGCGAAGGCCAGAACGACGAACGCAGCTCGGCCTGGGTGCGCGTCATGAGCCCGTGGGCCGGCGGCGAGACCGGTGCCGTCTCCACGCCCCGCGTCGGCTCGGAAGTCATCGTGCAGTGCCTGGACGGCAACCCCGATCACCCGATCGTCATGGGCGTGGTCTACAACGCCCAGCGCATGCCGCCATGGAAGCTGCCCGAGCAAAAGGCCCTCACGGGTCTCAAGAGCCGCGAGCTCGCGGGCGCCAGCGGAAATGAGGCCGGAGGCAAGAGCAACCACTTGCTGCTGGACGACACCGAAGGCAAGATCCAGGCGCAGCTCAAGAGCGACCACGACAGCAGCTCCCTGAGCCTGGGACACATCACCCGCATCGAAGACAACGCAGGACGCAAGGACGCCCGGGGCCAGGGCTTCGAGCTGCGCACGGACGGGCACGGTGCGATCCGGGCCCAGGACGGACTCTTGATCAGCACCGAGGCGCGCGCCAACGCCCAGGCCCACATCACCGACATGGGCGAGACGGTGCAGCGCCTGACGCAGGGGCGGGACCTGCACGAGGGCTTGAGTGAAGCGGCGCAGCAGGCCAAGGCGCATGAGACCGGCGATCAGGACGAAGTAACCAAGAGCCTGAAGGCGCAGAACGATGCGATCAAGGGCTCGGGCAGCGGCAACAAGGCCGAGGGCGAGTTCCCCGAACTCAACGAGCCGCATGTCGTGCTGGCCAGCCCTTCGGGAATCGAGGCCACCACGGGAGGCTCGATTCACTTGGTGAGCACCGAGCACCACGCGATCACCAGCGGGGCGCACACGAGCATTGCGGCGGGCAAGAGTTTGCTGGTGAGTGCCAAGGAAGCGGTGCGCATCGCAGCCTTCGAGAAAGGCATTCGCCTGGTAGCGGCGGCGGCGGACATCGACATCACTGCACTCAAGAGTTGCATCAATGTCATCGCCAAGCTCGACATCAAGATGGAGGCCAATCGCATCACCATCACCGCCAAGGAGGAGGTTCTGGTCAATGGCGGCACCAGCTACACACGCTGGAACGCGAGCGGCATCGAGAGCGGCACCAATGGCATCTGGCGCGAGCATGCGGCCGTGCACAGCCTGATTGGGCCGAACAGCAAGGGGTCGCCCAAACTGCCGGAGCCGGCCCAGCTGCCGAAAGGGCAGCTGGATCTGCACAACCACTACATCAAGAGCGATGGCACGCCGCGACAGGCGGTGAAGCAGGGCGAGTACACGGTGGTGGATTCGGAAGGCGGCACCCACAGCGGCAACCTCGATGCCAAAGGGTTCGCGACGGTGTCGGGCTTGCCGATCGGTGGCGCCAAGATCACCTTCGGCCCGGACCCGCGCGATCCTTGGGACGAGGGCAGCTACTTCGGGCCACCGCACGAATGGCCGCCCAAGCCGCTGGACGAGCAATCGACGGCGAGCCCTGCAGGCGAAGCGGGCGCCATGCCTGCTGCGAACCTGCTGTCGGGCAAGGGCGTCCTCGGCGGAGCCAAGGGTGCGTTGGGGCAGATCGGCCAGATGGCCGGAACAGCGCAACAAGCCGTTGCTGCCGTCCAGGCCGTGCAGAAAGGCGGTGCGCAGGCATTGCTGGGACAAGCGGGACAGTTGGCCTCCGGCGCAGCGACCCGAGCGATTGGAAAGGTTGTGGGCGACATGCTCGGCCCGATGGGGGCGCCTGCAGCGGGAGCGGTCGGCAGTGTGGTGGCCGGTGGCATGAAGGGCGGTCTGGCGGGCGCGGCTGCCGCGGCGCAGAACAGCATGAGCGGTGCGGTGGCGTCGGTCGTCCCCAAGCTGCCTGGTGCATTGCCCAGCCTGCCGTCCTTGGGCAGCGTGAACCCTGCGACAGCCATGACCGGCAGAACACCCGGCTTCGCGGGTTGACGGCGGCACAGGCCTCGCCGGTTGCAAGAGCCTGAACAGAACAAGTCAGATCGAGGAAATACAAAAATGACAACGCAGGGAACGCCCGGATCTCAAGAGAGCAAGCCGCGCGAAAAGCAGACTGCGGTCGCGCCGCTCAACGCCATCGCGCCGCAGGACATCGGTGCCGGTGCGGCGCGCTTCGACAAGTGGCTGCGCGACATCAGCAACGACTACGTCACGCTGGAGCGCTTGAGCACCGTGGCCGGCAGTTTGCCTGTCATCGGCAACATCATGGCGTTGATCGACGTGATCATGGACATCGTCCTGATCAGCGGACGGTTCATCAAGAAAGAGGCCGTCGATTTTCTTGCGTGGGTCAACCTGGGCATCAACCTGATCGGTGTCATTCCCGCGCCGCCGAGCATGGCCGCTGCCCGCATGAGTCTGCGTCCGGCGCTGCACCTCGTCAAACAGCAACTCAAGCACAGTGCGTCCAACATCGGCGACGCGTTGATCTCCGTGCTGGTGATGCACCTCAACGACAAGATCGCGGGCGAGATCGAGAAGTTTGTCGACGGTGCGATGAGCAAGCTCTCGGGCATCCTGAGCAATTGCGCGGACAAGGCCGATGGCGTCGTCGACGACCTCATCAGCGTGCTGCGTCGCTGCACTGGCGGCGAAGATCTGTTCAAGATCGCGGGCCCCAAGCCCGAGAGGGGCACCTACAACCCGAAGAAGGAGAGCATGTGGAACCGCATGCTCGCCGCCGCCGACCGCTATGCCAAACAGGCGGCCAACTACGCCGTCAAGGTGGCAGCCGCACGCCTGCCCGACAAGGCCAAGGCGGTGGTCAACATCGTCATCGGCAGCCTGACCGACTTCAAGGGGGCGCTGCGAGCCAAGTTGATGGCGCTGGCCAGCGCCGAGACCGAGCGCTCGATCATGTGGCTGCTCAAGCGCCTGTTTGCCGCCGTGAAGAAATTCAAGGCCAAGCGTGCCGCTGTCGTGCCGCCCACCAAGGGCACCCAGGCGCAGGCCACGAGGCCGGGGCACGAACTTGGCGCCGTGAACACCCAGGCGGGCGCCACGGGAAGTGGCAACTGCTGCAAGCAGGGCGCCGCCAAGGCCAAGACCCGCAAGTCCATCAGCTTCGCCACAGGCAGCGAGAGCTTCACCCACACGGATTTCGTGTTGTCGGCCACGCTGCCCATCGAATGGAGCCGCACCTACAGCAGCGACCTCGAAGCCTATGACCAGGGCGGCTTCGGTGCGCGCTGGCTGATCCCGTACACGACGCGCATCGACGTTGTCGAGTCCAAAGGGCGACGCGCACTGGCCTACCGTGCCGCTGATGGTCGCAGCCACGACATCCCTTGGCTGGCCGTCGGTCAAAGCCATCGCAACGCCATCGAAGAATTCAGTGCCACGCGTGTGAGCGACACGCTGCTGGTGCTCGATTTCGGCAAGCCGTTGCCCACTGGCGAACCGGCTGACTGGCGCGAGAGCTACGAACTCGTGGACACGGTCAGCAGCAAGGCCGCCAGCCAAGGCAAGCAGCACTTCCGTCTGGTGGCGCAACACGCCAAGGACGGTGCCGCGATCGGCCTGCGCTATGACCATGCATTGCCTTCCGGCGAGCAGGTGCTGAGCGATGTCGTCAGCAAGCAGGGCGACGTCACGCTCGCGCATGTCGGCATCCGGCCTCATGCGATCTCCGGGCGCATCGAATCCGTCTGGGAGCTGAAAGACGGACAGGTCGTTCGTCAACTCGCCGGCTACACCCACGACGAGGCTGGCGACTTGGTCGCGGCGCAGGACGAGAACGGTGCCGCCTGGGCCTACCAGTACAGCCGTCACCTCATCACCCGCTACACCGACCGCACCGGCCGCGGCATGAACCTGGCCTACGACGGCACCGGGGCCCAGGCCAAGGCGATTCGTGAATGGGCGGACGACGGCAGCTTCGACACCCGGCTGGAGTGGGACGAGAACATCCGCCTGACCTATGTGACCGATGCGCTGGGCCAGGAAACGTGGATCTACTACGACATCCTCGGCTACACCTACCGAGTCATTCACCCAGACGAGAACGAAGAGTGGTTCTTCCGTGACGACGCCAAGAACATCACCCGCCATGTGCACGCCGACGGCACCACCGACGACTACGTCTACGACGACGCCGGCAATCTGCAAACCCACACCCAGGCCGACGGCAGCCAGATCCACTTCGAATACGACAAGCTCAGCCGCCTGACCGGCGTGCGCGATGCCGAAGGCGGTGCCTGGCGGCGCGACTACAACCCGCAGGGTCACCTCACCGAGGAAACCGACCCGCTCGGCCACAAGACCCAATATGCCTACGACAAGGCCGGGCGACCGGTGCAGATCACCGACGCCAAGGGTGGTGTCAAGAAGCTCGCCTACACCCCGACGGGCGAACTCGCCAGCTACACCGATTGCTCGGGCAAGACAACGACCTGGACCTACGACCCTCAAGGCCGCCTCGCCCAAAGCACCAACGCCGCCGGCCAGGTCACCAAGTACCGCTACACCACGCTCGACGAGCAAACGCTGACGGCGGCCCAGGCGGGAGCCAATCACCCCGGCCAGCTCGAAGAAGTGATCCACCCCGATCAGACCAGCGAGCGCCTGGCTCACGACGCCGAAGGCCGCCTGCTGACGCACACCGACGCCCTGGCGCGCAGCACCCACTACCGCTACGCCGACGCGGGACTCATCGCCGGGCGCACTGACGCTGCAGGCCACACGCTGAGCTACCAATGGGACAAACTGGGGCGCCTCACTCGGCTCGACAACGAGAACCGCAGCCACTACCTGTTCAAGTACGACCCCGTCGGTCGCCTGCTCGAGGAAACTGGCTTCGATGGCAAGGTGACCCGGTACCGCTACGAAGAAACCAGCGGCGTGCTCACCGAAGTGGCCGAAGCAGGGCAGATCACCCGACTCGCCTTCGACCCCTTGGGTCGACTTGTCGAGCGCGAGGCCGCCGCCCAAGCCGAAAGCTTCGCCTACGACGGCAACGGCCGCCTCGTCGAGGCCCGGAACCAGGACGCCAAGCTTCAGTGGTTTTACGACCCCGCCGGCAACCTCACCCGCGAGCACCACGCCGACCTTGCCAGGGGGCACACCGCCATCTGGCAGCACCGCTACAACGAACTCAACCAGAGAGTGGGCAGCACCCGTCCCGACGGCCACACCCAGGAGTGGCTCACCTACGGCAGCGGCCATGTGCACGGTCTGCTGCTGGACGGCCAGGACATCCTGAGCCTGGAGCGCGACGACCTCCACCGCGAAGTCGGCCGCCAGCAGCACAACGGCCTGGCCCAGACGCAAACCTACGACCCTGCCGGGCGGTTGCTCGAGCAGCAGATTACCCACACGAAACCGGCTCCCGGCACCACAGGCACCACCGCCGTCGGCATCCGTCGCAGCTACCGCTACGACAAAGCCGGCCAACTCACCGGCATCGGCGACAGCCGGCGCGGGCGGCTGGACTACCGTTACGACCCGGTCGGGAGATTGCTCGAAGCCCAGAGCCAACTGGGCAAGGAAGTGTTCGCCTTCGACCCCGCCGGCAATATCGCCGACCCGGTGCTGAAGGAGCCCGGCACCGTAGCGCTCGTGCGCGAACAGCGCGTGGCCCCCGGCAAGTTGCTGGACAACCTGCTCAAAGAGTACGCCGGCACGCGCTACAAATACGACGGGCACGGCAACCTCATCGAGCGCACGAAGAACGGGCAAAAGACCCTCTTCAGCTGGGACGGCTTCAACCGCATGGTCAGCGCCAAGAGCGAGGAAGGCACCACAACCTTCCGCTACGACCCGATGGGCCGGCGCATTGCCAAGGCGAGCGGATCGAGAGAGACCCTCTTTGGTTGGGACGGCGACACCATCGCCTACGAAAGCGCAACACCGCTGGACCCCAGGGCCCGGGAGCAGGCGCACACCGTGCACTACGTCCACGAGAAGCACAGCTTCGTGCCGCTGGTGCAGGTGCGCAGACAGCGCCCCCTTCAGCTGAGCCCCACCACCGACGTGAAGGCGCTGATGCAGGCCAACGGCGGGGCCTACGACATCGAGCAGGACCCGTTATGGAACGGGCAGGGACTGCAGCAAGCCAGAGCCGAGCCGTTCAAGCCTGAAGAAATCGCTTTCTACCAGTGCGATCACTTGGGCACGCCGCAGGAATTGACCGATTCAGAAGGCCAAGTTTGCTGGAGCGCGAACTACAAGGCCTGGGGCGAGGCGAAGCAGGCGATCAGCAAGGCGGCCGGGCTCGCGGGGATCGCGAATCCGATCCGGTTCCAGGGGCAGTATTTCGACGAGGAAACGGGGCTGCACTACAACCGGTATCGGTATTTCGACCCCCACAGCGGCAGGTTCGTGTCACAAGACCCCATCGGGCTGGCCGGGGGGCTCCACACCATGGTCTACGCGCCCAATCCGGCTGGATTCATCGACCCGCTGGGGTTGAGGAAATACGTGATCATCGGCGAAGGACAAGCTGCGGTGGAAGCCTATGCTGCGTCCATGCGACTCAAATTTCCGTGCGATGAATTCAGGACCATCGCAAAAGAGTGGGATTCCGTGACTCAAGCTTCCGGTGCATCGGTCGAAAAATTCGGGAGCAAGGAGTGGGAGCAAAAGGCGGTTGCCGGGAATGCCGTCTGGATCAGGCAGCGCGTAGCAGACGGTTATGAGTTCATCGACATCGGAACTGATGGCGCAACCAATCGCAGTCCATTTTATGCAGCCGAGAAGAAGGCATTGATCAGGGCCGGTGGCAAGACATACAGAGCCAATAAGTGTGGAGCCGCGGCTGCCAGAGATGGCACGAAAGAAAGCTCTCGCCCCAAAGCAAAAGGACGATACGGACGATGACGAAACCATTCACCATTCATATTCCAATGCTCCGGAAAAAAGGGATGCTTGAACAAATGAATTCTTTCTACGAAGACATTCTGGGCTATGAGCGAGATCCCGTGTTGAGTATTCTGCGGGTGCCAAATCATTCGAATTTGGCGGTCTGCTTCAAGTATTCAAATTTTTCCAAAGTGGAGAATAAAAAAGATAAAGAGTCGCTCTACGAGTTTTTTGTTGAGAAGAATTTTCCTACTCTTTGCCAAAATTTGAAAGAAAGAGGGGTTGAGTTTGACATGCTTGCACGGACTCCTGGATTCTATTTTGCAAGAATCATGGACCCTTCTGGAAATTCAATAGAAATAATCTCGGAAAGCTTCGAGGACGATCTAAATTTCGACATATCGAGTTGGAATATCTATCAGGATATTGACTGAAATTCCGCGTTGACAGTGAATTTTCGTACAAGCTGAGACGTCTATGACGAAGGAGTTCCATGCACTTACGGTTGAGGAAATTGAAAGATCGATAGAACAGTTAAAAGGCGAAAACCTTCTTCTTGAGGAGGCGGTTTGTATTGCCGAGGAAAATGTGCTGCGCTGCCGATTTTGGGAAGGCGTATCAACATCAAGATTGATCTTGCATATGGTGCGGCGATCGATCCGGTTGATTCGTTTTCCAGCAGGGAAGTCGATGAAATTTCAAATCTAATCTTGACGAGATTGTGATTTGAATTCTGAAACAACTGCTGGGGAAGCTCCTGATTCTGTGCAAAATTTAGTGTGAAGAATCTCGGTGGCTGTGTTGCTGATGGAAATTTGTCTTCCTATGTCGACGGGGTGTTGAGGGACTTAAATGGTTAGAGTATTGGTCCATCTTCACGCAAGCGATATTTCGAGCGGTATTGAGTTTTATAGGGAGTTCGGATTCGCCCTTGCGAGTGATGATGTTGATGGGTCTGGAATCAGAATCGCAAGAATGATTCACAGCGCCGCACCGTCTCTGGTCCTGAATTTTCGTGACAACAACTCTTTGTTGCGCGCCTACAAAGAGGTCGATGGCGCGGACCTTCCCGTGGTGGCATTCGGTCTAATTTCTTCTTGGGATGAAGAGTTCTTCGGTTGGCAGAATTTGATATTCAGGAGTTTTAGCGACCTTGTTATAAAAAACGTTTCTCAACCATGCGGGGAGTGGATTTATTTGAAAGATCCTGCTGGAAATAACATCTTGTTTTCCAATTCTGATTTTTATTGAGATCCAAAGCGCACTGAGCGTCTGCCACCCATGAGCCAAAGACCATGCCCTCCCAACTGATCATCCAAAACCACAACCTCTGGCGCAAAGGCGCCGGTGGTGCCCCCGCAGGTCTTGCTGGCATGGCCGACAGCTATGCCTACGCCGGCCTAGACCTGAACCTCGCCCAGTTCGTCACCACCGTCTTCACCGGCACCAGCTTTGCTGCGTGCACGTTCAAGCAGGCCGGCTGGACCGGATGCCAGTTCTCAGGCTGCACCTTCACCACGTGCGATTTCGAGGGCATTTCCATCTCAGGGTGCACGTTCTCCAACTGCACCTTCTCGCAGTCGCAGTTCCAGCAAAGTCGGCTCAGCGCTTGTCAGTTCAACAACTGCCAGTGGAACGGCTTGAATTTCGACGGGGGTCACTGGTCCGACGTCGCGGTGTTCGGATGCACGGGCACCACGGTTCAGGCCGATGGCCTGCGCGGGGAACATGTGGACTTCACCGGCAGCTACTTCGAGCACTTGGAGATGCGCAACGCGCAAATCAATTGAGGTCGCGAAGCGGCGCGATCTTTCGGAGCACCCATGCCAAGAGGCACCCCCAACCCCAATCCCATGTATGGCATCTACGGCTACAACGACTATTGGAGTGTCGATATTCGCCGCAACAAGGTGCGCATGGTCAAGGCGTTCTACTTCAACACCCACGGCGGTCGCGAGGGCGCATTGGCGCATGCCCAAGCCCATCGGGATCAATTCGTGCGCGAACACTTGCCGGTCTTGAAGCGCGAGATCGCCCAGCGCGTGCGGCGTGACAACAAGAGCGGTGTGGCGGGGGTGTACTTTCGTGAGGAACCGGGCGGGAAGAATCCGATGTGGATCGCGATGACCAGAGTCAGTCCGGAGAAATCGGTCAGCAAGGCTTTTTCGGTCGGGCGGTATGGCCCGCGTGCGCGAGAACTGGCGATTGCCGAACGACAAAAGCAACTCGAGCAGATGACGGGGTATGCCTCGCGCCATCCGGCAGATGGATCGACATCAGCTTCAACCACCCACCACCCGTTGAGCCCGACGGCGGCCGCTTCGTGCTGATCGCGGTGGGCCGGCAGGGCCGCCATTTCCTCGATTCTCGTCACACACCGTTTCACTTCTCCGGCGCTTCCCGTGCACCAGTTCACAGAGGCAAAGCCGCCAGTTGACCGGTGTAAACTGCCCGGTTTTCTCCCCCTCTCTCGGTATGGTGCAAGTGTCACGGCGCACAGGCTTCACCGGCTCGGCGCTCACTCGCTTGCTCGCTCAATTGAGCGACACCGACGTTCCCGAATCCAGGCAAGCCCTCGCGGATCGTTTGAGTCAGTGGTTCAGTTGGACCGATGCCATCTCCTTGTCAGCAGCTTTGGATTCCGATCTGGGCGTCGCCGTGTCCGGCGCCCGGGCGTCCGAGGGCGCCGAGGAGGCGCAGGAGTGCGCGCGCCTGAAGGCCGCCCTGGCCAAGGGCAATGCCGACGGCGGTGTGGCCTCGGTGCTGCCGGGCGCGAACGACGACTTTCCGCCGTACCGCCGTCGCTACTTCGCGCGGCAGCAGGCCATGGAAACGGCCATCGAACCGCTGCGTGCCCGTCTGCGGGCCCGGCTCGCGACCCGCTCGCCCGAGCTGGCCCGGCTGGCCGCGGTGGACGCCATCCTGGAACAGGTGGTGGGCGCCCGCGAACGCAGCCTGCTGGCGAGCGTGCCGACGCTGCTGGAGAAACACTTCAAGCGCTTGCGTGAGGCCGCCCAGGCCACGCAGGACGCCAACCCCGACACCCCCCAGCCGCCACCGACCGCCGCCGGCGGCTGGCTGAACGTGTTCGGCCGCGACATGCAAAGCGTGCTGCGGGCCGAACTGGACATTCGCATGCAACCGGTCGAAGGCCTGCTCGAAGCCCTTCGCGATCGCTAGCCTGCAGCCCCACAAGAGACATCAAGCTTCCATGAACAGATTTTTCCATTACGCCGTCTTCCTCGTGGGCCTGGCCGTCGTGTGCTGGGTCGGTGCCAGCTACGTGGGCCACAACCCGCTGGCCCTGGTGATCACGGCGCTGATCGGCGCGTTCTACCTGATGGGCGCGCTGGAGCTGCACCGTTTCCACCAGGCCACCAACACGCTGTCGCGCGCGGTGGACGACCTGTCGGCGCCGCCGGCCACGCTCGGCGATTGGCTGGCGAACCTGCATCCTTCGCTGCGCAACGCGGTGCGCCTGCGCATCGAGGGCGAGCGCGTCGGCCTGCCGGGCCCGGCACTCACGCCGTACCTCGCGGGCCTGCTGGTGCTGCTGGGCATGCTGGGCACCTTCCTGGGCATGGTGGTCACCCTCAACGGCACGGGGTTGGCGCTCGAAAGCGCGACCGACGTGCAGGCCATCCGCAACTCGCTGTCGGCGCCCGTGCGCGGCCTGGGCCTGGCCTTCGGCACCTCGGTGGCGGGCGTGGCCGCATCGGCGATGCTGGGCCTGGCCTCGGCGCTCTGCCGCCGTGAACGCCTGCTGGCCGGGCAGGCACTCGACACGCAGATCGCCACGTCGCTGCGCGGCCATTCGCTGGCGCACCGCCGCGAAGAGTCGTTCAAGCTCATGCAGCAGCAGGCGCACGCAATGCCCGCGCTGGTCGACCAGCTGCAGGCCATGGTGGCCGCGATCGATCGCCAGAGCCAGTCGCTCAACGAACGCCTCGTCGCCAGCCAGGACAGCTTCCACCAGAAGACCGAGGCCGCCTACACGGGGCTCGCCGCATCGGTCGATCGTTCGCTGAAAGACAGCCTTGCCGACAGCGCCCGCATCGCCGGTGAAACCATCCAGCCTGTGGCGCGCGTGATGCCCGAGCTGGTCGGCCAGCTGCAGACGATGATGGCCGCGATGGAGCGCCAGACCCAGACGCAGAACGACCGCCTCGTCGCGAGCCAGGACAGCTTCCACCAGAAGGCCGAAGCTGCCTACAGCGGCCTGGCCGCCTCGGTCGATCGTTCGCTGAAGGACAGCTTGGCCGACAGCGCCCGCATCGCCGGTGAAACCATCCAGCCCGTGGCGAAGGTCATGCCTGAACTGGTCGGCCAGCTGCAGACGATGATGGCCGCGCTGGAGCGCCAGACCCAGTCGCAGAACGACCGCCTCGTTGCCAGCCAGGACAGCTTCCACCAGAAGGCCGAAGCCGCGTACAGCGGTCTGGCCGCATCGGTCGATCGTTCGCTGAAAGAAAGCCTCACCGACACCGCTCGCATCGCCGGCGCCACGATCCAGCCCGTGGTCGAGGCGGCCATGCTCGGCATCGCGCGCGAAGCGGCCTCGCTGCAAGGCGGCATGGCGCAGGCCGTCGAACGGCAGCTCGAAGGCCTCACGGGCCGCTTCGAGGCCTCGACCGCCGGCGTCGCCGACACCTGGAAGGCCGCGCTGGCCGAACACGAGCGCGCGAGCGGGGCGCTGTCGAGCGACCTGCGCGGCACGCTCGAACGCTTTGCCGAGACCTTCGAGCAGCGCTCGGCTGCGCTGGTCGATGGCGTGTCCGCCCGCCTCGAGAGCACCGTGGGCAGCGTGTCCGACACCTGGGGCAGCGCGCTCGCGCAGCATCAGCGCGTCAGCGAAAAACTGTCGGGCGATTCGCACCAGGCGGTCGCCGCCGCGGCCGCCACGTTCGAGCAGCACTCGGCCGCGCTGCTGCGCACCGTGGGCGAAGCGCACACCAGCCTGCAGACCGAACTCGCGGCGCGCGATGCGCAGCGCCTGTCGGCCTGGAGCCAGTCGCTCGAAGCCATGGCCGCGTCGCTGCAGAAGGAATGGCAGCAGGCCGGCGCGCACACGCTGAGCCAGCAACAGCAACTGAGCGACACGCTGGCGCAGGCCGCGCGCGACGTGTCGGCGCAGGCCGAGGCGCATGCGAAGCAGACCGTCGCCGAAGTCGCGCAGCTGCTGCAGGCCGCGTCGGACGCACCGCGCGCCGCCGCTTCGCTGCTCGACACCGTGCGCGAGGCGCACGCCAACCTGCAGACCGAACTCGCCACGCGCGATGCGCAACGCCTCGCCGCCTGGAGCGGCTCGCTCGAGACCATGGCCGCCTCGCTGCAGAAGGAATGGCAGCAGGCCGGCGCACACAGCCTGAGCCAGCAGCAACAGATGAGCGAGACGCTGGCGCAAACGGTGCGCGACATGTCGGCGCAGGCCGAGGCCAATGCCAAGCAGACCGTCGCCGAAGTCGCGCAGCTGCTGCAGGTGGCGGCCGAAGCCCCGAAGGCCGCAGCCGACGTGATCGCCGAGTTGCGCCAGAAGCTGTCCGACGGCATGGCGCGCGACAACGACATGCTCGAAGAGCGCAGCCGCATCCTCGGCACGCTCGAGACCTTGCTGGGTGCGGTGAACCATGCCTCGACCGAACAGCGCAGCGCCATCGACGCGCTCGTCACGGCCTCGGCCGACATGATGGAGCGCGTGGGCAGCCGCTTCACCGAGAAGGTCGAGAGCGAGACCGAGAAGATGGCCGGCATTGCCGCGCAGATCACCGGCGGCGCGGTCGAGGTGGCGAGCCTGGGCGAGGCCTTCGGCTTTGCGGTGCAGCGCTTCGGCGAATCGAACGACAAGCTCGTGGCGCACCTGCAGCGCATCGAAGGCGCGCTCGGCAAGTCGCTGGCGCGCAGCGACGAGCAGCTGGCCTACTACGTGGCGCAGGCGCGCGAGGTGATCGACCTGAGCATCATGTCGCAGAAGCAGATCGTCGAAGACCTGCAGCAGTTCGCAAGCCGCCAGACGGCCGTGGGCAGCGAGGCCTGAAATGAAGCTCTCCCCCAGGCTACCCTCGCTGCGCGAGGTCCGCCAACCCCCTCACCGGGGGCAAACCCAGCGGCCCGGCAAAGCCGGTTCCGCGGGTTTTCTGGCATTGGGTTGCGCCAGTTTCATAGGGCTCGCCCGTAGCAGATGGGAAATGGATCACTGACATGGTGCGTGACGAAATTGACCTCGACGCCGGCCTGGAGCCGACCGTCCCCGTGTGGGCGGTGTTCGGCGACCTGATGGCGGGCATGCTGGGCGCGTTCGTGCTGATCCTGGTGTGCGTGCTCGGCATGCAGCTGGACCTGGCGAGCCGCCTCGAAACCGAGGTGCAGCAGCGCCGCGCCGAATCGCAGCGCCGCGAGGCGCTCGAACAGGCGCTGGCCGGCCCGCTTGCCGCGGGCCGCGTCACGCTCAATAACGGCCGCATCGGCATCAGCGGCAGCGTGCTGTTCGCCTTCAACTCCGCCGACCTGCAACCTGGCGGACGCCAACTGCTGAAAAGCCTGGCCGGCCCGCTGGGCGCCTATCTGAAGACGCGCGACGAGATCCTGATGGTGAGCGGCTTCACCGACGACCGGCAGATGCGCGAAGGCGCGCGCCTGTTCGCCGACAACTGGGAGCTGTCCGCCCAGCGCGCGCTCACTGTGACGCGCGCGCTGATCGAAGAGGGCGTGCCCTCGTCGTCGGTGTTTGCCGCCGCGTTCGGCGCCGAGCAGGCGGTGGCTTCGAACGGCGACGCCGAAGGCCGTGCGAAGAACCGGCGCGTGGAGATGGCACCGACACCCCGGCCAAAGAACACGCCCGACGCTGCGAAGCCCCGTGAGTAACGACGACACAGCGCCGGACGATCAGGTCGACGCCGTCGCAGCGCTCGACGCCTGGCGCGCGCGCGGCGACGACCGCTTCGACCCGGTGCGCTTCCGCTTCATCGAGGCGATGGCGCAGCGCGCGGCGGTGCACGAGGGTGAGACGCGGCGCCTGCTCGACGCGCGGCTGGCCAGCCTCATGGCGACCTACCGTGCCGATCTCGACAAGGTCGCTCCCGAGGCAGACGCACCGGCCGATGCACCGCTGCACACCGCGCTCGCAGAGCTGATGATGCACATCGCTCAACTCGCGCCGCTGCCGCCCCCGCCCGACGGGGGAGCTACCGACGGTGATGCCGTGCCCAGCCTGTCGACCGCGCCCGAACTCAAGACGCTGAGCTACTTCCGCAGCACGTGGTCGAAGCTCGCCGCCGACCAGCGCGTGACGCAATCGCTTGCCAAGGTGCCGAAGAACGCCGGCCCGCTCAACACGCACCACCTCGTGCAGCGCGCGCTCACGCTGATGCGCGACCTGTCGCCGCAGTACCTGCAGCGCTTCATGGCGCACGTCGATGCGCTGTTGTGGATCGAGCAGGTGAACGCCGCCGCCGAAGCCGCGCGCGTGGCGCGCACCGAAAGCCCGCGCAAGGGTTCGCGCAGCCGCGCCGGCTGACGGCCGCTCAGCGCGGCCAAAGCCACCAGGCCAGTCCGGCCGCGACCAGCACCCAGATGCCGATGACCAACGCCATGCCGACCCGGCTCGTCGGCCGGCGGCCGTTGCGCACCATCCAGTCTTCGGCGCGCTCGCGGCTGCGCACGATGACCTCGGCCGGCAGCAGGCGCACCGCGAGCCAGATCAGCGCGGGCAGCAGCAGCACGTCGTCGAGGTAGCCGAGCACGGGAATGAAGTCGGGAATCAGGTCGATGGGGCTCAGCGCGTAGGCCACGGTGAACCAGCACAGCGCCTTCGGCAGCCACGGCGTGGCGGGGTCGCGGCAGGCGAACCAGAGGGTGACGGCGTCGCGCTTGATGCGGCGCGCCCAATCGCGGAGGTTCATCGTGGCCCAGCCATCAACCCGCGCTGCGCGGCCCGAACATGATGATGCCCATGCCGACAAAGCACACGGCCACGCCGACCCAGTCGCTGGTGGACGGCGTCACCTTGTCCACGGCCCAGAGCCACAGGATCGCCACGCCGATGTAGACCCCGCCGTAGGCCGCATACACGCGGCCGGCAGCGGTCGGGTGCAGCGAGAGCAGCCACGCGAAGAGCGCCAGGCTCAGCGCCGCGGGCACCAGCAGCCAGATCGACTGGTTCTGCCGGAGCCACAGGTAGGGCAGGTAGCAGCCGACGATTTCCGCGAGCGCGGTCGCGATGAAAAGTCCGAAGGTCTTAAGCAGGTCCATGGCCGCCATTGTGGCGGCCGACCGTTGACGTCAGGGCTGTCGTCCGGGCCCCGTGCCCGGGCGCGACGACGGTTCCCACACGTCGGGCGTGGTGGCGACCAGCGATTTGAAATCTTTCCACGGCCGCGCGCCCGGCACGGTGCGCCCGCCGACGATCACCACCTTGGCGTAGGCCACCATGCGCTCGCGCAGGTAGCGCCGTTCGGACTCGGGCCAGGTTTCGATGGCGTGCGGGCCGCGCGACAGCACGATCTCCTTCACGCCGCGGATGCGGTTGTAGGCGGCGACGGTGCCTTCGAGCGATTCGGCGCGGTCCCACAGGCCCTTGCCGAAGAAGGCGGCGGGCCAGCGGTCCATGCCCGCGAGCGTGGCGGAGTTCGGATAGAAAAGGATGTGGTGGTCCGCCGCCATGCCGCCGAGGAACAGGTTGCGGTCGGCCAGGTCGGGCGCATCGGGCAGGTAGCCCGCGCCGCTGGCGAACGACGACAGCAGGATGGCGCCGCGGATGTTGCGCCAGCCGCGTGCCGGCGTGCAGTGGGGCACGGGCATGTCGAAGCTGCAGGCGGCCACGTAGTTGCGCGTGAGCGCCCAGGCGGTCGACATCGAGCCGCGCGAGTAGCCGCCGAGCACCAGCGGAATCTCGCTGGCCTTCTGGCCCGCGAGCAGGCGCCCGCGCGCGGCGTTGCCTTCGAGCAGCTGGCCCGAGGGCGTGAGCAGCCGCAGGCCCTGGCCGTGTTCGAGTTGCGCGAGCACGCGGAACACGTCTTCGCCTTGCTCCAGCGTGTTGGTGTCGCTCACGCCGCCCGACAAACCTTCGCCGCGCCGGTCGTAGGCCAGCACGTCGAAGCCGGCCTGGTTCAACGCGTGCAGGTTCTCGCGCCACCAGCGCTGGCCCATGGCCTCGGTGGTGCCGTTGGGGAACGACACCGGCACGGCCTTGCCGCTCGCGCCGTCGATGCGGTAGGCCACTTCGTCCGGATGCTGGATGGCCGTGAGCTGCCCGCCGCCGCCCGCCGCCATGACCGCGAGGGCGCGCACCTTGCGGCCGCTGCCGTCGTCCACGCCCGCGCCTTCGAGGTACCAGCCGCGCAGCTTGATCGGGTCGCTGAGTTTCAGGTCGAGCCGCTCGAAGGTGTCGCGCGGCACGGTGAACTCGACGATGTGGGTGCGCGCGTCGGCTTCGGCAATGCCTTCGCGATAAGGCGCCTTCGCGAAGAAGGCGGGGCGACGGATCTGCTTCAGGTCGACCTTGGGACTGTCGGCATCGATGCGCCCGGCCGGATCGACCGCGCCGGTCACGCGCGTGGCGCGCGCCTTGTTGGGCGGCAGCCAGCGCTGCATCTGCGCGTTCACCCGCGCGAAGCAGTCCGGCTCGGCCTTGCAGGTGCGCCATCGCGCCTTGAGCTGGTCGTCGGTGAACTGGCCCACGTGGTAGTCGCCGCCCGCGTAATTGGTGGGCACGGGGTAGGCGCTCATGAGCACGGGCACGCACACGCGCGGGCCGCCGGCGTTCACCGCGGTGCCGGCCTGCGGCAGCAGGTAGCCGCCCACGCGCGCATTGCGGTCGGCGCCGACCCATGCGACGCAGTCGGTCGGGGGCGGCTTGCTCGCGGCGGCCAGCCGCTGGGCGGCGGTGGTGCCGGTGGTGCAGGCCGACAGGCCCAAGAGGGTACCCAGCAGGGCGAGCGAAAGGGTGGCACGGAATGGGCGCATGTGGCGGAGAACGCTCGCGGAAGGAAGGACCATGCAATTGGAACGCAGCCGGTGCGCAAAACAGAGCCGCGCAGGGCAAGACGTGAACAAATGGATGCCGATACTGTTGCAGAAGACATGCCGGCGCGGCCGGTGCGAAAGCCGCCTTCTGGCGCAGGAGGGGTCCTACTGTTTGTTACCGCGTGACGCTTCCCGAAGCATCGGCTGGCGCGCCAGCACCTCGTCGCGCGGACCGTGGTCGCGCACGTGGCCGGCCTCCATGAGGATCACCGTGTCGAAGCGGTCGAGCAGGCTCAGCCGGTGCACCGACGCGATCACGCAGGCCTGCGGAAATGCGGCCGCAATGCGCGCCAGCACGCGCGCCTCGGTGGCGGCATCGAGCGCGCTGGTCGGCTCGTCGAGCAGCAGCAGCGAGCTGCCCTCGGCCGCGAGCACGCCGCGCGCCAGGCACAGCCGCTGGCGCTGCCCGCCCGACAGGTTGAAGCCGCGTTCCGAGATCGCGCTGTCGAGGTCGCCGCGCGTGGCCTGCAGCACCTCGTCGAAGGTGCTCGTGTGCAGCGCGGCGCGCAGGCGCTCGTCGTCGCAGGGGCGGCCGAAGGCGAGGTTCTCGCGCACGCTGGCCTCGAACAGCTCGGTCTCCTGAGGGATGAGCGTGGCGAGCTGGCGCAGCCGCGCCCAGTCGGCCGGCACGCCGTCGAGCGCCAGCGTGCCGCCGTGCGGCGCATACAGCCCCGCCAGCACGCGCAGCAGCGTGCTCTTGCCGCCGCCGCTGGGGCCCACCAGCGCCACGCGCTGGCCCCGTCGCAGCGAGAGCGCCACGTCGTGCAGGCCGCTGCGCGCCGGTGCCGCGGGGTCGTCCGCGACGGCGCCGCGCGGGGCGTAGCGCCATTTCAGCTGATCGACCTGCAGCTGCGTCCACGGCGTTGCTGCATCGATGCGTTCATGCGCCGGCACTTCTTCGGGCGGGGCCTGGAGCGTGGCGCTCGCCGGCGCGTGCCAGATCGGCTCGGCGCTGCTGTAGTCGGTGTGCATGCGCGCGAAGAAACTGAAGTTGGCGGCGACCGAGGTGACGACGCCCGCCGCCTGCTGCGCGTACTGGTAGATCATGAACACCGCGCCCAGCATCACGGCCTGGCCCGGCGCGCGCGCCTGCCACACATAGATCACCACCAGGCCCCAGGTCAGCGCCAGCCCCATCAGGTCGACCGCGAACCACTTGCCTTCGTTGAGCACCACGGTGCGCTTCAACGGAAGCGATACGGCTGCCATGCGACGGCGAAGCAACAGGCGCGATGCGCCCTGCAGACGCAGGCCGATCACGGTCGAGGCGTTGCCCAGAAAGTCGAGCAGCGCGGCCACGTAGCGGCGGTCGGCGTCGTTCTCGGCGCGCGCAAGCTTCATGAGCGCGCGGTCGATGCGCACGATCACCACGCCGATCAGCACATAGCCCGCGAGCGCCGTCACGCCGCTGGTGCGCGACAGCAGCGCCAGCGCCACCAGCGGCCCGACGAAGTTGACCGCGTTGGTGAGCCAGATGAACTGGTTCTGCGCGAAGTCGGCGAGCGCGCGGCTGGCCTGGTGCACGCGGTGCTGCAGCTCGCCCGAGTGGTGGCTGTCGTGCCAGGCGAGCGGCGCGGCGGCGATGCGCGCATAGAGCTGGTCGGCCAGCGTCTCGCGCACCTTCAGGCCCACGTTGCGCTCGAGGATGCGGCCCGGCCCGTGCAGCGCCCACGCGCCGACGTACACGGCCGCGAGCGTGGCGATCCAGCGGCCGGCCGTGGGCAGGTCGCCGCGTTGCAGCGCGTTGATGGCCTGGCCCGCGAGGTAGGGCAGCGAGAGGCGAATCAGCTGCGAACTCGCGAGCAACGCCGTGGCGCCCAGCAGCTGCGCACGCGCACCGGCGGCGAAGTGCCACAGCGCGGCGTAGAGCGCGCGGATCGCGCGGCCGGGGGATTCGGTGGTGGAGGTGGTCGTCGTGTCTGTCATGCGTGCGCGTCAGCCGGCCTTGCGGAAGGTGAGGTTGATGCGCTGCGCGCCGAGTTGAGCTTCCAGTGGATGCGGCATGTCTTTCAGCGGCAGCACGCCATGAAAGCGCAGCCGGTCCACACCGCCCCACACCACCACGTCGCCATGGGTCAAGGGAATGCGCTCCGTCTTGTCGCTGCGTGCGAACCCGCCGAACTGGAACACCGCCGGCATGCCCAGCGACACCGACACGATCGGCGCGCCGTGGTCGCGCTCGTCGCGGTCCTGGTGCAGCGAGAGCCGGCTGCCCGGCTGGTAGCGGTTGACCAGGCAGGCGTCGGGTGCAAAGCCGTCGAAGCCCGCCAGCGCCGCCGCGTCGCGCGCCAGCCGTGCAAAGGCCTCGGGCATCGCCGGCCACGGCGTGCCGCTGTCGGGATCGACCGCGCTGTAGCGGTAGCCGCGCCGGTCGCTGGTCCAGCCGAGCGCGCCGCAGTTGGTGAGCGCGACCGACATGGTGAAGCCGCCGGGCGTGACCAGATGGCGAAACGGCGCGCGCGCGGACACGTCGGCGATGGCAGTGAGCAGCGCGTCGACGCGCGGCAATGCAAAGCCCGGCAGCACGAAGGCGGCCGGGCCGATCGGCTCGCGCGCGGCGCGCGGCGGGGCGTCGAAGAGGTCGAACGTCATGGGCGCATTGTCGTCAGCGACGGGTGCGGTTCGAACCGTTGCTCGCGGCGGCATTGCATTCAAGCTGTCACAAAGCGTCACTAGCATTCCGAGCACCAAAGCAGTACCCGGCACCGACCCGGCGCCTGCAATTCCTCCTTCGTCACAGGACCCGGCATGTCTCGCGTTGCTCGGTCACGGTGGGTGTGTGTCTTGACCCTGATCCTCGGAATTCTGTCCCTCGCGGCCGTGTCGCATGCCGGCGAACCTGCGCCATCGCCCGATGCGGCGGGGCGCATCGCCTTCGACCTGCCGGCCCAGCCGCTGGCCACCGCCGTGCAGGTCTATGCGCAGGCGACGGGGCAGTCCGTGTTCTTCGATGGGCAGCTCACCGCCGGCCTCGAATCCGCACCGCTGCACGGCGTGTTCACGCCGCGCGAGGCGCTGCAGCGCCTGCTGGCCGGCACGCGGCTGACCGCGCGCCACACCGATGCGCGCACCTTCACGCTGATCCAGGACGAGAGCGCGCCGCCCGTGGTTGCGACGGCACCGGCCGCGCCTGCCGCGCCGGCGATGTCCTCGCGCGACGCCCGCGTGGTGCAGCAGGCGCTGGAGCGCACGCTGTGCCGCTGGCCGCATGCGCGCCCCGGCACCTACCGCGCGCTCGTGCAGCTGTGGGTCGGGCCCGGTGGCCATGTGCGGCGCACGCGGCTGCTCAGCTCCACCGGCCTCGCGCAGCGCGACGCCGCGCTCGAAGCCGCGATGAACACGCTGGTGCTCGACCGCCCGCCCGAAGGCGAAGCCGACCAGCCACTCACGGTGCTGCTGCTGCCGCGCACCGGCGACCGCCCCGACGTCTGCGACGCAGCAATCTCTCCCTGAGTACGCCGTGGAACAGGACACCCCCGGCTTTCTGCGCAGCCTGCTGACCAGCCGCTACATCGAGTTCCGCAACCGGCTGCGCCGCCGCCTGGGCTCGGATGAGCGGGCCGACGACGTGCTGCACGAGACCTGGCTGCGCGTGCAGCGCATGAGCGACCCCGGCCCGGTGCAAAGCCCCATGGCCTACCTGCTGCGCATCGCATCGAACGTGGCGGAAGACCGGCGCATCTCCCACGGGCGCCTGCTCGATTTCGTCGAGGTCGAGGAGCTGCTGCACTTTTCCGACGACAGCCACGACCCGGCCCGCGTCTCGGAGGCGCGCAGCGAGGTGCAGGCACTGGAACGCGCACTCGAGGAGCTTCCGCGCCGCCGCCGCGACATCTTCATCGCCTCGCGCGTGGACGAGACGCCGCACGCAGACCTCGCGCGCCGCTACGGCGTGTCGGTGCGCATCGTCGAGCGCGAAGTGAAGGCCGCGCTGGTGCATTGCGCCGGCCGTTTGGGGCGCGATGTGATCCAGCGGTTCGGTCCCGGTGCGGGAAAACAGTCTGAGAAGACATGATGGCTGTTCCCACTCCGACCGATCACGACCGCGCCGCGCTGGACACGCAGGCGCACGACTGGCTCGTGCGCCTGACCTCCGGCCGCGCGACCACGGGCGACGCGCAGGATTTCCGCCGCTGGTGCGCCCGCAGTCCGCAGCACGCGCAGGCGATGGCCGAGGCGACGCGCCTGTGGGATTTGACGCGTCCCGCGGCGAAAGCCGTGGCGCAGCGCATGCCCGCGATGGACGTGCCGCCGCGCGCGGCCATCGCCGTGTCGCGCCCGCCCGCGTTCGGCCGCCGCCAGTTCCTCGGCGCCGCGCTCGCGGCCGGCGCCGCCGGTTTCCTCGTGGTGCGCCCGCCTGCCGGCCTGTGGCCTGGGCTGTCCGACATGACGGCCGACTACCGCACCGGCACCGGCGAGCAGCGCCGCGTGGTGCTGACCGATGCCGCCGCGGTGGTCGAGATGAACACGCAGACCAGCCTCAACCTTGCGCGCGGCGCCGAGGGCGAGCCGCCGGTGCTCGACATGCTCGGCGGCGAGGCGCAGGTGCTGCTCGATGCGGCGCGCCGCACGCCCTTCACCATGACGGTGGGCGGCGCGCGCCTCGTGGCCGCGGCGGCCAGCCGCTTCAACGTGCGCGCCACCGGCGGCGAGGTGTGCGTGACCTGCTTCGCGGGCTCGGTCGAGCTGCGCGATGGCGAGCGTGTGCTCGTCGCCGGCGAGGCTCAGCAGATCCGCTACGGCGGCCGGCGCGAGGCCGAAGTGGCGCGCGCGCCCGACCTCGCGACCGTCGGCGCCTGGCGCGAGCGCGTGCTGGTGTTCGACGACACGCCGCTTGCGGCCGTGGTCGACGAAATCAACCGCTACCGCCCGGGCCGGCTCATCGTCACGCGCGCGGAGCTCGGGCAGCGCAAGGTGCAGGCCCGGCTGCGGCTGGACGAGCTGCCGCACGTCGAGACGCTGATTGCCGTGAGCTACGGCGCGAAGCTCACCTCGCTGCCTGCGGGCATCGTGCTGCTCGGATAGCCGCGCTCTGTGACGCCGCTGTGAAAAAAGCAGCGCTTCGTCTTCGTTCGCAAATTCTCCCGAACTTTCGTGCCGCGCGTGTCGGTCGCATCCCGTGAGCCCGGTCTCTTCTCCAGAACGGTTTTTCTCTGGGGTATGACATGAGCAACAAGACATTCCGCCGCGCGCCGGTCGCGCACGCCGCCGCCCTCGCGCTGGCCATGGCGGGCCTGGCGGGCAATGCCCACGCGCAGCGCGCCTTCAGCGCCGCATGGATGGCGCAGAAGAACGTGGCGCAGGGCACGGCCGCGGTCACGGGCTACCTGCCGAACGGCACGCCGGCCTCGATGCTGACGAACCCGCTGGCGCAGCAGCAGAAGGCCAACGAGCAGCTGCGCCAGTCGCTCGGCAACCTGGGCCTTGCGGCGCAGGCGATTGCCGCGCAGCAGGCCGCACAGGCCGCGGCGCGCGCCGCCGCGCAGAACGACCCCTCGGTGCCCGACGGCCTGGCCGATGGCGGCCTGAAGGTCGACACGAACTCGCTGAGCGCCGGCTGGCTCAACGCCCGCGCGCTGACCCGCGATTCGCAGCAGCAGGTCGACGGCCGCACCGTCGTCACCGTGGAGCAGACGGCCGACAAGGCCATCCTCAACTGGGAGACCTTCAACGTCGGTCGCCACACCACGGTCGATTTCAAGCAGCAGGCCGACTGGGCTGTGCTCAACCGCGTCAACGACCCGAAGGCGCGGCCCTCGCAGATCCAGGGCCAGATCAAGGCCGATGGCACGGTGCTCATCGCCAACCGCAACGGCGTCGTGTTCAGCGGCAGCAGCCAGACCGACACGCGCAACCTCGTGGCCGCTGCCGCCCACATCGGCGACGACCAGTTCAAGGCGCGCGGCATCTATTCGAACGACACCGCACCGAGCTTCACCACGGCCAAGGACGACCTGGGCAAGGTCGAGGTGAAGGCCGGCGCGCGGCTGTCGACGAAGGAACCCGGCTCCGTCACGCAGGGCGGCGGCTACGTGCTGCTGCTCGGCAAGGAAGTGGCCAACGCCGGCGAGATCGCCGCGCGCAAGGGCCAGGTGCAGCTCGCGGCGGGCGACAGCTTCGTGATCCGCAAGGGCGTGGGCACCGAGGCCAACGCCTTCTCGACCACGCGCGGCAACGAGATCGCGCCGCAGTTCGCGGCCGACAGCACGTCGGGCAAGGTGAGCAACACCGGCCTGCTCATGGCGCGCGAAGGCGACATCACGCTCGCGGGCCGCGAGGTGCGGCAGGACGGCGTGGCGCTCGCCACGTCCACCGTCGCCGCGCGCGGCACGGTGCACCTGCTGAACTCGGCCGCCGACACGCGCGGCAACGTGGCGGTGGGCCAGGGCGCGGTCACGGCCGTGCTCATCGAAGACGACGGCAAGGCCAGCGCGCTCGACAGCCAGCGCGATGCGCTCCTGAAGGAGTCGGCCGCCCAGGACGCCGCACGCGCGCTCGTGCCGCCGGGCCTCTTCGACAACCTATCGCGGCTGTCGGACCGCCGCGACCAGTCGCGCATCGAGATCGTCTCGGGCGGCGACATTCGCTTCGAGGGCGATTCGCTCACGCTGGCCACTGGCGGGCAGATCGCGGCCAGCGCCACGCGCCGCAGCTTCGTGGCCGACAAGGCGCGGCTCGATGTGTCGGGCGCGGTGGGCGTGAACGTGTCGATGACGTCGAACAACGTCAAGGTCAGCGTGCAGGGCAACGAGACGCGCGACGCACCGCGCAACCGCGAGAGCGGCGCGCTCTTCAACAACGACGTGTGGATCGACCGGCGCAAGCTCGTGCGCGTGGCGCCCGGCGTGGGCGGCTACGAAGGCGAGCGCTGGTACGCGGCGGGCGGCCTGCTCGAGGTCGGCGGCTACCTGGGCAACCAGGGCCACGGCATCGGCGAATGGGCCGCGCAGGGCGGCACGGTGGTGCTCGGCGGCAGCGAGGTGGTCACGCAGGCGGGCTCCAACGTCAACCTGTCGGGCGGTTCGCTGAACGTGCAGACCGGCTTCATGAACCAGACCTGGCTCAAGGGCAGCGACGGGCGCCTCTACAGCCTGGACAAGGCCCCGTCGGACCTGCTGTTCGACGGCGTCTACAAGGGCTTCGAGGCCGAGCACGTGCGCTGGGGCAAGGCGAACACCGACTACTTCTACAACCCGCTGATCGCGCCGCAGCGCGTGCTCGAAAACGGCTACACCGTCGGGCGCGACGCGGGCCGGCTGGTGGTGAGCGCGCCCACGGCCGTGCTCGAAGGCGAGATCGTGGCCGAGGTGTTCAACGGCGCGCAGCAGACGCGCGCCCGCGACGCCGCGCTGGACGACGGCTACCGCCAGTCGCAGACGGCGGTGGCGCGCGGCGGCGTGCTGGCGGTGGGGCACTACGGCGCGCTGGGTCGCATCGACCTGTTCGACACCGACGTGCGCTTCGGCGACGTGGCGGCGATCACGCAGCAGATGGCCGCGGCCGACGCGCTGGCCGACGAGCGCATCAACACGCTGTGGCTCGACGCGGCGCACCTGAACGCGCAGCACCTGTCGGTGCTCGACGTCGGCACGCGCGGCAGCGTCAACGTCGACAAGGCACTCACGCTCGCCGACGGCGGGCGCCTGAACCTGCTCGGCGCATTCATCGACATCGGCGCCGACATCACGGTGCGCGGCGGCACGCTGGAGGCCGGCAATGTGTTCACGTCGCCGGTGGCGGGCGCCCAGCCGCGCGCGCTGGTGAAGGACGCCGACTCGTCGCTCACCGTGCGCGACGGCGTCACGCTCGATCTGCGCGGACGCCGCGTCGACATCGGCACGTCCCCTGAAGACACGGCCACGCTCGCGGTCATCGACGGCGGCACCGTGCGCATGGAGTCGACGCACGGCGTGACGATCGGACAGGGCAGCCTGATCGACGTGTCGTCGGGTGCCGCGCTGCTGGCCAAGGGCAAGCCCAAGGGCGGCAAGGGCGGCAGCGTGACGCTGGTAGCCGACTCGACCGCCACCAGCACCGATGCGCAGGGGCGCTTGTCGCTGGGCGGCGAGATCCGCGGCCACGGCGTGAACGGCGGCGGCACACTGAAGCTCGAGACGGGCAACGCGCTGGTCATCGGCCTCGACCCCGCGCTGTCGGATGCGACGCAGCTCGTGCTCGACGCATCGCGCCTGCAATCGGGCTTCTCGGGCTACGACTTCAACGGCCATGCCGGGCTCACGGTCGCGCCGGGCGCGCAGCTCGACGTGGTCATGCCGGTCTACCGCATCGCACCCGGCGCCGGTGCCGACCACGAAGGCGGCCTCGCGCTGCAACTGTGGACCCCGCCGCTGCTGCAGCAGGACGCGGTGAACCGCCAGGTCGTGCAGCGCCAGGGCGCCGACCTCGTGCTGCGTTCGCAGCGCCGCAACACCGAAGGCGGCAACCTCGCCATCGGCGCGGGCGCGGTGGTGACGGTCCACGCGGGGCGCTCGATCCAGCTGCTCGGCAGCGGCAAGAGCAGCTTCGTGATCGACGGCCGGCTCAACGCCTGGGGCGGACGCATCGGCATCGACATCGAGGCACCGGCCTTCACGATGCCCGAGAGCCCGTCACTGCAGCCGCACCAGCGCTCGGTGTGGATCGGCGAGGCCGCGGTGCTCGACGTGGCGGCGCGCGCGCAGACCGGCATCGACAACGACGGCCGCCGCTACGGCACGGTGCGCAACGGCGGCACCATTTCGATTGGCGGCGGGCTCGACTGGGAAGCCAAGGGCGCGGCCCACGCCCCCGACCTGGCGATCGTCATCCGCCCCGGCGCGGTGCTCGATGCCTCGGGCAGCCACGCACGCATCGACGTGCCGACTGGCAGCCTGTGGCGCGAAATCGACGTGGCCAGCGACGGCGGCAGCATCGTGCTGAAGTCGGCGCACAGCCTGTACCTCGACGGTACGCTGCGTGCCCATGCGGGCGGCGCGAATGCGGCCGGCGGCACGCTCGCGGTGGCGCTCGAAGCGCCGGTGTTCTCGAGGTTCTTCGCCCCCGACGACGCCGTGCGGCAGTCGCGCGAGCTGCTGCTGTCGCAGACGCAGCAGCCCAGCGGCTTGCCGGCCACGCTCAGGCCGGGCCATGCCGATGCGGCACTGACCTACGGCAAGGGGCGCCTGGGCGTCGACCAGGTGCGGGACGGCGGCTTCGGCAACCTGTCGCTGCTGGTCAACGGCCTGCTGAGCTTCGACGGCAACGTCGACCTCACCACGGCGCAGAGCCTGCGCATCTACGCGGGCAGCTTCGCGCTGGCCGACAGCGCGGCCACCGATTCGCACGTGCGGCTTGCTTCGTCTTATCTGCGGCTGGCCGGCGTGACCGGTGCGCCCACGAAGGACGGCGAGGTGGTCTACACCACGACCTGGCGCCACGGCGCATCGACCCGCACGAGCGAGGCGGTGTTCACGGCCGAGGCCGACCACATCGACATTCGCGACCGCGTGGGCTTCGGCGCGCACGGCGAGATCGCCCTGACGGCCGGCCCCGCGGTGGTGGTGGACCGCCGCGGCTTCGAGACCGTGAACATGACGAGCCGCGGCGACCTGCGCCTGCTCGGCGGCACGCCCGCGCTCGGCCTGCTCGGCGCGACCACGACCGAGCTGGCGACGATGGGCGACCTCACGCTCACCGCCGCGCAGATCTACCCCGCCACAGGCGCCAATGCGCAGATCCGCGCGGGCTACGACACGGGCCGCGTGCTCGACATCCGCCGCCAGGTCGAGGGCGACGTGGCCATGCCGCAATCGGCGTTCGGCATCCTGGCGCTCGGCGGCGACACGGTGCGCCAGGGCGGCATCGTGCGCGCCCCGCTGGGCAACCTCATCTTGGGACAGGACGGGCGGAGCACCTACGAGGCGCGCGCCAGCCTGGTCGACCTGCTGCCGGGCAGCATCACCTCGGTCAGCGGCGCCGGCCTGCTCATGCCCTACGGCGGCACGACCGACGGCATCGGCTACAGCGTTGCGGGCACGCCCATCGACAAGCGCGCCATCGGCACCAGCGGAATCTTGCTCACGGGCGACAGCGTGGTCGGCCAGGCCGGTGCGCTGCTCGACCTGTCGGGCGGCGGCGAACTCACGGGCGCGGGCTTCGTGAGCGGGCGCGGCGGCTCGGTCGACGTGCTGCGCACGCCGCTGGCCAATGCCAACCCGGCCAACACCTTCAGCCAGGCGGGCAACGGCGTGTACGCCATCGTGCCGGGCTTCCAGGGCGGCTACGCGCCGGTGTCGCCGGATGCGGGCGCGGGCGAGCCGGCCATCGGCCGGCAGGTCACGCTCGACCACGACGTGGGCGGCCTCAAGGCCGGCACCTACACGCTGCTGCCTTCGACTTATGCGCTGCTGCCCGGTGCCTTCCGCGTGGAAGTGGGCGCGCCCAGCGCATTGCCCGCCGCGCCGCTGCCGGCCGGCTACGGCTCGTACGTGGCGAGCGGCTACCTCGGCGTGGCGAACACGGCGGTGAAGTCGTCGCTGGCCAGCCCGCTGGTCGTCACGCCGGCGGCCGTGGTGAAGCAGCACGCCACCTACAACGAGATGGGCTACGACGCCTTCGTGGCGGCCGATGCGGCACGCCGCGGCGGCGTGCGCGGCGAGATCGCGGCCGACGCCCGCAACCTGCAGCTCGACTACTTCTATTCCAAGCCGAAGGACGGCGTGTCGATGCTGCAGTTCGACGGCACGGCGCGGTTCAACCCGGCGGCCGGCAGCGCAGGCTTCGGCGGCACGCTGTCGGTGACGGCCGTCGCCCTCGAGGTGACGGCGCCGGGCGCCGGGCGCACGGCCGGGTTCGGGGGCGCGTCGGTGCAGGCCGACCAGCTCAATGCCTTCGGCGCGCCACGGATGATCGTGGGCGGCCGGATCGATCTGCCCTATGCCGACAACTACGCGACCTTCAAGTCGAACACCGGTCACATCGTGGTGCGCAGCGGCGCGACCTTGCGCGGCGCGGAAATCTTCCTCGTGGCCGGCGGCTACGGCGACGGCATCCAGGTGGAGCAGGGCGCGTCGCTGAACACGCTGGGCGCCGGTGCGCCGGCCTATGACTCCACCGACGGCGTGGTGTTCTCGGCAGGCCGTACCGCGGTGCTGGGGCTGTCGAACGGCTGGATCAACCTGATGCCGCCCGTTGCCGAGGCCACGCCGGTCACGATCCAGGTCGGCATCTGCCCGAGCGGTGCGTGCAGCGGCCAGACCACGCTGTACGGCGAGGGCACGCTGGCCGTGGCCACGAACCGCTCGTTCACGATGGCCGACACCGTGCGCTACGGCGCGAAGAACCTGCTGCTGGCCGTGTCCTCGGTCAACCTGGGCAGCGACGCGGCGCTGCAGCAGGCGGCCGCCAACGGCCAGCTGCCGTCGGGCCTCTCGATGAACCAGGGCATCCTGGCGAACCTGCTGGCGGGCAACAAGGGCGAGGGCGTGCCGGCGGTCGAGACGCTGGTGCTGAACGCGCGCGAGTCGGTGAACATCTACGGCGCGGTGTCGCTGGACACGCTCGACCCCACCACCGGCGTGTCGTCGATCGAGCGGCTGGTGCTGGGCACGCCGGCCATCTACGGCTACGGCGGCGCGGGCGACACCGCGAAGATCACGACCGGCGAATTCATCTGGACCGGCCTCACGCCGCGTCCGCCCGGCAGCGGCGAAATCTTCCCCGGTGAGAACGCACCGGGCGGCGCCATCGGCAGCCTGCTGGGCCACGGCACGCTCGACGTGTCGGCCGCGCGCATCGTGCTGGGCCACGCGCCGAACACGCAGCCCGACGCGGGCTTCTCGGCCGACCGTCTCGCGCTGGGCTTCGGCACCGTCAACCTGAACGCGAGCGAGCGCATCACCGCCAACGCCAAGGGCACGCTGGGCGTGTACGAGCAGCAGGGCGCGTACGTGACCGGCAAGGGCTACGAGTACACGGGCGGTCAGTTGAACCTGCGCGCGCCGCTGCTCACGGGCGAGGCCGGTTCGAACAACCGCATCACGGCGGGCGGCGACATCGTCGTCAGCGCACCGGCAGGCGCACAGCCGGCCGGCGACGTGCCGCTGGGCGCGCAACTGGCGCTCACGGGACGCCGCATCACCATCGACGGCACGGTCGGCCTGCCTTCGGGCAAGCTGCAGCTCACGGCCAGCGGCGACGTGACGCTCACCGCGAACTCGCGCATCGACCTGGCGGGCCAGGCCGTGAAGTTCTTCGAGCAGACGCGCTACAGCCGCGGCGGCGACCTCGAGGTGACCAGCACCGCGGGCAACATCGTGCAGGCGGCGGGCTCGGTGATCGACCTGTCGGCCACGCACAACCGCGGCGGCACGATGCAGGCGACGGCGCTGGGCGCCGGCGCGGGCCGCATCGACCTGGGCGGACGCATCCTCGGCACCGCGAGCGGCGCCTACGACGCGGGCGGCACGGTGGTGCCGTACGACGCGGCCGAGATCAATGTGCGCGGCCAGACCGTGGCCGACTTCGCAGGCCTGAACACGCGCCTGAACGAAGGCGGCGTGACCGGCGCGCGGCGCTTCCAGATCAAGCAGGGCGACCTCGCCATCGGCGACGAAGTGAAGGCGCGCGTGGTCGAGGTCACGCTCGACGGCGGCAGCCTCACGGTGAACGGCCGCATCGACGCGAGCGGCTTCCAGGCCGGCGCGATCCGCCTCGCGGCCAAGGGCGACCTCACGGTGAACGGCACGCTCGACGCGCACGCCACCGGCCTGCGCGTGGACAGCTACGGCAAGATCATCGACAGCCCGAACCGGGCCATCGTCGACCTCACCAGCACGCACGGCACATTGACGCTGGGCAGCGGCGTGGCCATCGACCTGCGCGCGGGCACGGGCGTGAGCGCGGCGCAAGGCAACGACGGTGCGGCGCGCGGCACGCTGGCACTGAACGCGCCGCGACGCGGCGACAACGACGTGGCGATCGGCGTCAACGGCACGCCTGCGATCCAGGGCGCGAAGACCATCGCGGTCAACGCCTTCCGCACCTACAGCGACGCACCGCTGGCAGAAGCGCCCGACGTCACGGGCCACGTGCCGCAGCTCATCACGCAGAAGTACCTCGACGAGATCGACGGCCACAGCAGCGCGTTCATCGACAAGGCGCTGGCCAACACCTCGCTGTCGGCGCGCCTCGCGGGCCTGGGCAGCTACCACCTGCGCCCCGGCGTGGAGATCGTCAGCCAGACGGCCGACGGCGACCTCAGCGTGGTCGGCGACATCGACCTCTCTGGCTACCGCTACGGCCCGGGTGCCGATCGCAACGACCCGGCGCGGCGCGGCTTCGGCGAGCCCGGCGTGCTGGTGATCCGCGCGGGCGGCAACCTCAACGTATACGGCAGCATCAACGACGGCTTCGCGCCGCCGCCGGCCACGCCCGACGACAAGGGCTGGTACCTCACCGAGCAGCGCACGAAGTTCGGCACCCCGTTCACGCCCGACGGCGGCGACATCGTCGTGCCGATCGACGGCGTGGTGCTCGACAAGGGCACCGTGTTCCCGAAGGACGCGCTGCTCAACTACGACGTGCCCGCCGAAGCCATGGTGCTGCCGACCGGCACGGTGCTGCCGGTGACCGTGACCCTGGGCGCGGCCTACACGCTGCCCGCCGGCACGGTCCTGCGCGCCAATGTCTATTACGCCGACGGCAGCCTTCGCCTGAAGGCGGGCACGGTGCTGACAGAAGCCGTGGTGCTCGACAGCGGCATGCAGCTGGGCGCCGGCACCGCGCTGCGCGGCGAGGCCAGCGTGCAGGCGCTGGTGTGGCCCAAGGGCGTGCGCCTGCCGGTCGCCATGAAGGCCGACGGCACCATCGCGCTGGCGCGCGGTGCGCTGATTCCGTCGATGACCGACGTGCAGCTGCCGGGCGACGCGGCCGTCAACCTGCGGCCCGAAGTCGACGGCGTGCAGGGCCGCAACTGGGCCGTGGCGCCGATGCTGGGGCAGGGCGCGACGAGCTGGAGCCTGCAGCTCACGGCCGGCGCCGACCTGGAGTCGGCCGACCGCCGCGCGGTCGACCCCGCCAAGCACGGCGCGCTCATCCTGGCCGACAGCCACGCGATGTACAACGTCAGGCTCATGCCCGGCGGCACCGGCTTTGTGTGGGGCCCAGGCGGCCCTGCACTCGGCTACGAAGAGGGAACACCGGTGGGCGAGCTCGAGTTCTCGGTGGGCTACTGCGATTGGGGTGGTCCGGATGCCTGCAAGGTCGATCCGACGCGCCTCTCCTATTTCTGGGGGCCCGGGGGCGTCGACCTGGACCCGAGCTTCGTCGAGGGCACGCCAGTCCTGCCCGACTACGTCACGATCTGCGAATGGGGGCCGAGCATCTGCACGACGGTCATCAACCCCGTCAAGGACGTCACCAGATACACGCCGCTGTCGCCGATGTTCAGCGTGCTGCGCACCGGCACCGGCGACCTGGGCCTGGCGGCGGCCGGCAATTTGGTCATGGAGTCGCCGTTCGGCGTCTACACGGCCGGCACGCGCTCGGCGCCGCTGCTCGATCCCAACGGCCTCGACCCGTTCAACCTCGCACGCGGCAACGCGGTCGGCGGCTCGGTGATCGGGCCGCAGACGGCGGACTACAGCGCCGCGCTCGCGGCCTACCAGGCCTGGTACCCCGAGCACGGCGGCAACCTCGACATCGCGGTGGGCGGCAATGTCGTCGGCGACGTCTGGGGCCACTTCGCGGGCGAGCGCGCACAGATGCCGAGCGCCGCGGTGGGCAACTGGCTGTGGCGCCAGGGCTCGGGCACGGCCCTGGCCGGCAGCGACCGCATCGCCACGTCGTGGTGGATCAACTTCGGCACCTACGCGCTGCCGGCCGGCGTGGAGTTCAGCACCGACAGCAGCCCGGAGCCCTACCTGGTGGGCTTCACCGGCATGGGCACCTTGGGCGGCGGCAACCTCACGCTGCGCGCGGGCGGCGACGCGGGCCTGACCACGCGACTGGGCAACGCCCCGCTGTGGCAGCGCAGCGAAGCCATCGTGGCGGCGGTCGGCAGCACCGGCCGTGTCGATGCGAACGGCCAGCTGACGCTCACCGGCGGCGGTGACCTGCAGCTGCGCATCGGCGGCGTCGTCAACCCGAACCTGGCCGCGGCGCAGTACGCGAGCGCTGGCGTCAACGCGCAGTACCAGGACCTCAATGGCGCCCTGGTCAACCTGCGCGGCGCGGCCACCGTGTCGGCCGCCGCCATCGGCGGCATCGAGCTGCGCTACCGCAAGGCCGAGCGTTCGATTCCGGGCCAGGAAGGCGATGCGATGGACACGCGCCCGATCGACCCCTTCGTCCCGACCATCGGCATCGGCAACGCGGGCATCGTGCTCGTGCCGGGCGACTCGGCGATGTACCTGGACACGCCGGGCGACCTGGTGCTCACGAGCGTGGCCGACGCAGGCCGCGCGCGGGTGCCGAACAGCTCGGCCTTCAAGCTCGGCGGCACCGAGTACGGCATCGGCCAGGGCTGGTTCACGCTGTGGACCGACCGCACCGCGATCAACCTGTTCAGCGCCGGCGGCAACCTCACGCCCGGCACCGACCTTGCGAACCTGCAGCCCAGCGGCCGGTACCTCGGCAGCATCAACATGAGCGACAACGTCACGGTCTATCCGTCGATCCTGCGCGCGACGGCGGCCTCGGGCAGCCTGTACCACGGCTTCTCGGCCACGCCCGGCACGCAGGCGCCGGGCCGTGCACTGGTGCTCGCGCCGTCGGCTTCGGGCGCGCTCGAGTTCCTGGCCGGCAACTCGCTGTTCGGCGGCGGCTATCCGGTGAGCATGTCGGGCGCGGTCACGCCGCTGCCCACGCCATGGGCGCCTGCGTTCGTCGGCTACGACGCGATGCAGCGGCCGGTGGTCTACAACACCAGTTCCGAGGGCTCGTTGACCGGGTCGCTCGGCGTGCCGAACTACGGGGAGGTCGACCGCCATCCGCTGTTCGCCTTCGGGCCGGACACGCTGGGCAGCCGCGCGCTGCACGCGGCCGACGCGCCGCCCTCGCTGTTCTATGCGGCCAAGGGCGACATCCTGGGCCTGGCCAGCGGCACGGCGCGCAAGGTGGATTCCAGCGGCCAACCCGTGCCCGAGACCTGGTACCGCTCGGCCGCACCGGCACGCATCCGCGCCGGGCGCGACATCGTCGGCACCGAGGCGCTGATCGTGAACAACGACCCGCGCGACGTGTCGCTGATCGAGGCTGGGCGCGACATCCTGTATGCGAACGTGCAGGTCGCGGGCCCCGGCGCGCTGGAAATCTCGGCCGGCCGCCACATCACGCAGGACGACCGCGCCAGCGTGGTCAGCCGCGGTGCACTGGCCGAGGGCGACACGCGCCCCGGCGCGAGCATCGCGATGATGGCCGGCATGGGTGCTGGAGGTCCGGATTTCTCGGCCATCGCCGACCGCTACCTCGACCCCGCGAAGCGCGCCGAGTCGGGCCCCGGCCAGTCGCTGGCGAGCCAGCCCGGCCGCGTGGTGAAAACGTATGACGCCGAGCTGGCCGCATGGCTCAAGGAGCGCTACGGCTTCGTCGCCACCAGCGCCGATGTGAAGGACCCGGGCAGCGCGCTCGCGTACTTCAAGGCGCTGGCACCGGAGCAACAGCGCGTGTTCCTGCGCGGCGTGTACTTCGCCGAGCTGCGTGCGGGCGGACGCGAATACAACGACGTGGACGGCCCGCGCTACGGCAGCTACCTGCGCGGTCGCGGCATGATCGCCACGCTGTTCCCCGACCTCGACGCGGCGGGCCAGGAGATCGTGCGCACGGGCGACATCATCCTGTACGGCCCTTCGGGCGTGCACACCGATTTCGGCGGCGACATCCAGATGCTCGCGCCGGGCGGCCAGATCGTGGTGGGCGTGCAGGGCGCGGTGCCGCCGGGCAGCGCGGGCGTCATCACGCAGGGCAGCGGACACATCCAGCTGTTCAGCGAAGGCAGCCTGCTGCTGGGCCTGTCGCGCGTGATGACCACCTTCGGCGGCGACGTGCTGGCCTGGTCGGAGCAGGGCGACATCAACGCCGGCCGGGGTTCGAAGACCACGCTGGTCTACACGCCGCCCAAGCGCGTGTACGACAACGTCGGCAATGTGAAGCTGTCGTCGCAGGTGCCCAGCTCGGGTGCCGGCCTGGCCACGCTCGCGCCCATCGCCGAAGTGCCGGCGGGCGACATGGACCTCATCGCGCCGCTGGGCACCATCGATGCGGGCGAAGCGGGCATCCGCGTGTCGGGCAGCGTGAACCTCGCGGCCTTGCAGGTGGTGAACGCGGCCAACATCCAGGTCAAGGGCCAATCGGCCGGCCTGCCGGTGGTGGCCTCGGTGAACGTGGGCGCGCTGAGCAACGCCAGTGCGGCGGCCTCGCAGGCCACGGCGGCGGCGCAGGACGTGATGCAGCGCGAACGCGCGGCGGCGCGCCAGAGCCTGCCGTCGGTGTTCTCGGTGCGCGTGCTGGGCTTCGGCAACGAGCCCGCCGACGGTGCGGCCGCGCCGTCCGATGCGGGCCGCGCCACGGCGCGCCCGGTGGGCTACGACGAGAGCAGCCCCGTGCAGGTGCTGGGCCGCGGGCCGCTGGGCGATGCGCAGAAGACCAAGCTCACGGCGCAGGAGCGGCGCTTGCTGGGGCAGTGACAGGGAAGGGCGGCAGAGGGCGGTAGATGAAATTTTTGTGACAAACGACATTCCCGGGTGCGCTGTTCCGTCTTGGTCTCAGAGCTTTCGTGACTGTCCGATGCCCCCTCTGCTGTTGTCTTCTGCCGGCCCCCGCCCGCCCTCGTGGGCGCCGTTCCTGCTCGCCCTGGCGTTCGCTGCCCTGGCCGGCGCGGCGCATGGCGCGCCGCCCGAGGCCACCGCGAGTGGCGTGTTCCTCAACGCCGCCGGCGACGTGCTGACCGCGCGCCATGCGGTGGCGGACTGCCGTTCGCTGTTCGCCCTCAAGAACGCGCAGGTGGCGCAGGCCCGCGTGATCGCCGAGAGCGAAGAACTCGACATCGCGGTGCTGCGCACCACCCTCACGCCGTATCTGCACGCCACGCTCGCGACGGGTGAGCGCGCGTCGGCCGCGGGCAGCGTGGGCGTGTTCGCCGAGGCCTACGCTGTGCTGCAGCGCATGCCCGACCGCGCCGCGTTGCTGAGCAACGCCCTGACCGTGCCCGGCGTGCCCGGCGCAGAAGGCCTGCAGCTGCTGTCGGGTGTGCAACCCGGCGCCAGCGGCAGCGCGGTGCTGGGCGCCGACGGCCTGCTGCTCGGCGTGGTGGTCGAGCGTGTCGCCGCCGCGCCGCATGCGTCGGGCATGGTGCTCAGCCGCGCGGCCTCGGCCGCGGGCGTGGGGGGCGGCGTGACGCGGGTGCGCGCGGTGCCGGCCTCGCGCCTGCGCGACTTCCTGGACGCCCACGGCATCGCGTACACGCACAGCCGCGAACCGCAGCTCGGCCCCCAGCAGTCGCCCGCCGCGCGGGCCTCGACCCTGTCGGTCGGCGTGCTGTGCGGCTGAGCGTTCTTCTTTCGACTTTCACTGGAACCCCCATGACCCCTTCTTCGGACACGACCCGCGGCTGGCGCCGCCTGCGACTGGCGCTCGGCTGGCTCGGCCTCGGGCTGTCGGCGGCCGCCGCGCCGCTCGCGGCATCCGCGCAAACACAGCCGCAGGTGCCGCAGCACTGGATCAGCTACGCCAACCTCGCGAGCAACCAGCTGCAGTCGTCGCTGAGCGATCCGGCCAGCGACACCGTGGTGCGGCTGCACACCTGGATGCAGGACCGCATGCTCAAGGAAGGCCAGCCCGTGCCGCCTGCGCCGGTGGTGGTGCGCGTGTGGGTCGCGGGCAGCGGCAAGGTCGAGCGCGTGGCCTTCGATTCGCTGGGCGATGCGCAGGCCGACACCGACCTGCGCGCGCTGCTCACCGCGCAGCCGCTGGCCGAGCCGCCGCCGCGCGACATGCGCCAGCCGATGGTGCTGCAACTCACGCTGAGCTTTGTCGCGCGCACCTGAGCGGTCGCACCGGCGCGGCCTGTGCGTGGCGCTGCTGGGCCTTGCGGCGGCAGTACCGCTGCACGCCGCCATGCCGTGGCCCGTGCCGGGGCTCGCGGCACTGGTCAAGGCCTACGGGCCGGCCGTGGTCCACATCGGCGTGGAGCGGCCGTCGGTGCCGGCGCGCCGCTACAGCGACCGCTGGCTGCTGCGCGCGCCGCCGGCAGAGGCCGACGACAGCAGCCTGGGCAGCGGCTTCCTGGTGAGTGCCGACGGGCTCATCTTGACCAACGCGCACGTGGTCGCGCACGGCACGCAGATACGCGTGAAGCTGCCCGACCGGCGCGAGTTCCAGGCGCGCCTGATCGGCCTCGATGCGCTGGCCGACGTGGCGCTGCTGAAGATCGACGCGACCGGCTTGCCCACGGTGCGCATCGGCGACCCGGCGGGCCTGGAACCCGGCGACGGCGTGGCGGCCATCGGTTCGCCCTACGGCTTCGGCAACTCGGTGACGGCCGGCATCGTCAGCGCCAAGGGGCGGCTGCTGCCGGGCGCGGAGTCGATGCAGTTCCTGCAGACCGACGTGCCGATCAACCCCGGCAACTCGGGCGGGCCGCTGTTCAACCTGCGCGGCGAGGTGATCGGCATCAACTCGCGCATCTACAGCCGCAGCGGCGGCTACCAGGGGCTGTCGTTCGCCATTCCCATCGACGCCGCGATGCGCATCAAGGACCAGCTGCTGGCCACCGGCACCGTCACGCGCGGGCGCATCGGCGTGGCTGTGCAGGAGGTGGGGCAGGCGCTGGCCGACACCTTCCGCCTGCCGCGCCCGGCCGGCGCGCTGGTGACCGACGTGGAGCCGCGCGGCGCGGCGGCGCGGGGCGGGCTGAAGACCGGCGACGTGATCCTGTCGGTGCAGGGCCGCGAGGTGGTGCAGGCGGCCGACGCGCTCGGCTTCATCGCCGAGCAGGTGCCGGGGCAGCGCGCGCGCCTCATGGTGTGGCGCGACCGCGCCGAGCATGTGGTCGAGGTGAAGGTGGAGGGCTACGACACGCCGCGCCTGCAGGGCGATGCGGCGGCGGCTTCGATGCCCTCACGGCTGGGCTTCGCGGTGCGTCCGCTGGCACCGGCCGAGCGGCAGTTTCTGCGCGTGGAGGGCGGGCTGCTGGTGCAGCGCGTGAACGTCGCGGCGTCGCGCGCGGGCGTGCAGCCGGGCGACGTGATCCTGGCGCTCAACGGCCAGCCGATCGACAGCGCGCAAGCGTTGGCACAGGCGCTCGATGAGGCGGATGGCGCGGCGGCGTTGCTGGTGCAGCGCGCGGGCGCGCGGATCTTCGTGCCGATCTGCGCGCGGCCGGGGTCGCCGAAGTGCTGAGTGCAACCGTGCCGCGTCATCCGAACGTCATGCAGCGAACCTAGCATCCGCTTCGACATGCCCCCCGGGCCGTGGCTTTGGCCGGGCGTATCGAACTCATGCGGCATGCCCCTCTTTCTCTTCCTCTCGGCTCCCTGGCCATCCTCGTGTTGGTCGCCTGCATGACCGCCCGCGCGCAGTCCGAGGTGGCACCGCGTCGGCCGCACGACGCGCGCATCGCCTTCGACATCGCGGCCCAGCCGCTGGCCACGGCGCTGGAGCAGTACGGCCGCGTGACCGGGCTGCCCGTGTTCTTCGATGCCGAACGCGTGGCCGGTCGCCATGCCGCGCCCGTGCAGGGGGTGTTCGATGCGCAGGCCGCACTCGATGCATTGCTCGCGGGCACGGGCCTGGTCGCCGACGACGCCGGTGTGGGAGCGACGACCGCCTTCGTGCTCAAGCTCGCGCCTGCTGTGCCGAAGCCGGCACAGCCGATCGACGCGGTGCGAACCGCACCTGCGACTGTTGATCGCGGCTACGACGGGCTGGTCCAGACCCGCATCTGGGAAGCCTTGTGCGCCCACCCGCGCGCGGCGCCGGGCGGCTACCGCGCCGCGATGCGTTTCGTGATCGACGGCACCGGCCGCATCGCCCATGCATTCCTGCTGCACACGAGCGGCGACCGTGTGCGCGACGACGCCATCCTCGACACCCTGCGGCAGCTGCGCATCGATCGCGCACCGCCGCCGGACATGGCGCAGCCGCTCACGATGCTCATCCTGCCGCGCTCGCAGACGCCCGGGCTCGAATGCCCGGTGCGGCACTGACGCATCGCCATGCCCGAGAACGCACTGCCCGCATTGCGCGACTTTCTGGTCGCGCGCTACGACGAGCTCAAGCAGCGGCTCGCGCGGCGGCTCGGCAACGCCGAGCGTGCGAGCGATGCGCTGCAGGACACCTGGCTGCGCCTGGAAAGCCGCGACGACATCGACGGCGTGCACGACCCCGCGGCCTACCTGCTGCGCGTGGCGGTCAACCTGGCCTACGACCAGCTCGCGAAGCAGGGGAGGCTCGCCACATCCGACGAGATCGAGGCGCTGCTCGACGAAACGCCCGACCCTGCACCGGGGCCCGCGCAGATCGCGCAAGACCGCGCGGAGCTGGCCGCGCTGCGCGCGCTCATCGAGCGCCTGCCGCCACGGCGTCGGCAGGTGCTGGTGATGGTGCGCTGGCAGCACCTGCCGCAGCGCGAGGTGGCGGCGCGGCTCGGCATCTCGCTGCGCACGGTGGAGAAGGAACTGAAGGAGGCGCATGACCACATCGCCGCCCGCATGGGCCGTGCGCTCAGAGCAAAGGAGCCGCATGACAAATAAATTGCGGTTCACCGCGTCGAGAGCCGTCTCATGGGTATGCCAGATCTTTCAACGCGCACAGGTTGACGCCCCGATGACCCCGCCCGATGCACACGCCCAGGCCTTGCGCGAAGCGCAGGCCTGGCTGCGCCGGCTGTCGTCCGGCGCGGCCACGCAGCACGACGTCGAAGGCTTTCGCCGCTGGCGCGACGGCGACCCGCTGCACCAGCCCGCACTCGCACAGGCCCGGCGCCTGTGGCAGGCGCTCGACACGGCCATCGGCGGCATGCCGGCCGAAATTCAACGACCTTCCGTGTCGTCTCCGAGGCCCGTGGCCGCGCGCCGCGCATTCCTCGGCGCGGCCGTGGGCGCGGCCGGCGCTGCGGGCGTGGCGGTGGTCTCTCCGCCGCTGGGCCTGTGGCCGTCGCTCGGCGAATGGAACGCGGACTACCGCACGGCCACCGGCGAGCAGCGCGCGGTGCAGGTGGCCGAGGGCGTCGACCTGACGCTCAACACGCAGACCAGCGTGCAGCGCCGCAGCGTCGAGGGCCGCGTCGTCGGCATCGACCTGATCGCGGGCGAGGCTGCGGTCGATCTGGTGGCCGGGCCGCAGCCCTTCGGCGTCGTGGCGGGCGCGGCGCGCAGCGAGGCGCAGGCCGGTCGTTTCGAGGTGCGCTATCTCGCGGGCCGGGGCTGCGTGACCTGCCTCGAGGGGCGCGTGCGTGTCACGCACCCGAGCGGCACGCGCGAGTTGCAGGCCGGCGAGCAGGTGCTGTACGACGCGGGCGCGCTCGGGCCGGTGGCGGGCGTGGCAACCGGAGAGCCTTCGGCCTGGCGCAGCGGCGTGCTGGTGTTCCGCCAGACGCCGCTGGCGCATGTGATCGACGAGATCAACCGCTACCGGCCGGGCCGCGTGGTGCTGCTGGCGCAGCGCCTGGCGGGGCGCGAAGTCAGCGGGCGTTTCGCCATCGCCTCGCTCGACACGGTGCTGGTGCAGATCCAGCGCTCGTACGACCTGGAGGCGCGCGCGCTGCCGGGCGGCGTGCTGCTCCTTAGCTGATGCATGTGACAGCCTGATTGGCCCTCGCGTGCGCTCAGGATTGCTTCAGAAAGTTAGCGGTTTTGTTTGCGTTCCCCGGTCTGTCCCGTAAGGGGCACGGATTCCGTGCCTGTGCATTTCATTCTTTACGGGTCGTCAGATGAACACACACGAGGGACACCGCAGCCGCCGCCAGGGCGCTGCCGTGCAAGCGAGGAGCTTCCGGATTTCGCCGCTGGCACAGGCCATGGCGCTGGCACTGGCCGCGGGTGCAGCGACTGCGCCGGCCCACGCGCAGCGCGCCTTCAGCCCGACGTGGTTCAACGCCAAGGGCGCGGCGCAGGTCAACGCCACGGCCACCGGGCTGATGCCCAACGGCTCGCCGGCGGCGTACCTCACGAGTCCGCTGGCGCAGCAGCAGCGCGCCAATGAGCAGCTTCAGAAATCAATCGGCAACCTGAACCTGGCGGCGCGCGGCATCGCGGCGCAGCAGGCCGCACAGGAGGCCGCGCGGCGCGCCGCGCAGAACGACCCTTCGGTGCCCGACGGCCTGGCCGACGGCGGCCTGAAGGTCGACACGAATTCGCTGACCGCCGGCTGGTCGAATGCGCGCGCGCTGACCGGTGATTCGCAGAAGCAGGTCGACGGCCGCACGGTCGTCACCGTCGAGCAGACGGCCGACAAGGCCATCCTGAACTGGGAGACCTTCAACGTCGGCAAGAACACCACCGTGGCCTTCGCGCAGCAGAAAGACTGGGCGGTGCTGAACAAGGTGAACGACCCGCAGGCGCGGCCTTCGCAGATCCAGGGGCGGATCAAGGCCGACGGCACGGTGATGGTCGCCAACCGCAACGGCATCGTGTTCAGCGGCAGCAGCCAGGTCGACACGCGCAACCTAGTGGCCGCGGCGGCGCAGATCGACGACGCGCAGTTCCAGGCCCACGGCGTGTACGCCAACGGCAACACGCCCAACTTCAGGAACGCGCAAGGCCGTGTCGAGGTGCAGGCCGGCGCGCGGCTTTCCACGCCCGCGCCGGGCTCGGCCACGCAGGGCGGCGGCTATGTGCTGCTGCTGGGCAGCGAAGTGCACAACGCCGGCGAGATCGCCACGCCCGGCGGGCAGGCGATGCTGGCGACGGGCGACAGCTTCACGATCCGCAAGGGCGTGGGCACCGACGGCAACCTTGGCTCGACCACGCGCGGCAACGAAGTCGCGGTGACGCTGGCCACGAACAGCCCGGCGGGCACGGTGCGCAACACCGGGCTGATCCAGGCGCCGACCGGCGACGTCACGCTGGCGGGGCGCGAGGTGGTGCAGGGCGGCGTCGTTCTTTCCAGCACCTCGGTCAACACGCGGGGCACGGTGCACCTGAACGCGATCGGTGCGACGGGCCAGGTCACGCTCGGCGAAGGCAGCACCACGGCCATCGTGCTCGACACCAGCGGCGCGACGGCGCTCGACAGCCAGCGCACCGGGCTCATGGCGCCGGCGGTCCAGCTGGGCGGCGGCAACATCATGCTGGCGGGCAACGACCGCCGCGACCTGTCGCGCGTCGACATCGCCAGCGGCGGCACGGTCGAATTCCAGGCCGACTCGCTCACGCTGGCCACGGGCGGCCAGATGGTGGTCGATGCCAAGCAGCGCAGCCTCGTGCGCGAACGCGCGCGCATCGACGTGTCGGGTGCGGTGGGCGTGAAGATCGCGATGGAATCCAACAACATCAAGATCAACGTGCAGGGCAACGAGCAGCGCGATGCGCCGCTCAACCGCGACAGCAGGAACCTCAACAACAGCGACCTGTGGATCGACCGGCGCTCGCTGGTCTTCGTGCCCGGCGGCACCGGCGGCTACCAGGGCGAGCGCTGGTACACCGGCGGCGGCCTGCTCGAGGTGGGCGGCTACCTCGGTACGCAGGCGCACGGCGTGGGCGAGTGGATGGCGCAGGGCGGCGTGGTGGGCTTCAGCGGCGGCGAGCTGGTCACGCAGCGCGGCGCGAGCATCAACATCTCGGGTGGCACGCTCGACGTGCTCACGGGCAAGCTCCACCAGAGCTGGCTCAAGGGCGCGGACGGGCGGCTGTACGAGGTGTCGAAGGCACCGGGCGACCTGCGCTACACGGGCGTCTACAAGGGCTTCGAGGACGAACACGCGCGCTGGGGCAAGAACACCACCGGCTTCTTCTACAACCCGCTGATCGGCCCGCAGACGCGGCTCGAAAGCGGCTACACCGTGGGCCGCGATGCCGGCCTGCTCGTCGTCGGCACGCAGGCCGCGGTGCTCGAAGGCGAGATCGTCGGCGAGACCTTCCAGGGCGACTGGCAGACGCAGGCGCGCCAGGCGGGGCTCGACGGCTACCAGCAGTCGACCGGCGCGGTGGCGCAGCGCGGGCAGTTCGTCGTGGGCCGCTACGACGCCTACTACGACAAGGCGGCTGGTGCGCTCCACCGGCGGCTCGACAGCGCCGGCATCAAGCACGTGGTGCTCGGCGACACCGCCGACGGCATGGCCGCGGGGCTCGACCTCGCGACGGCGTTGCCGGCCGAACGCCGTGACACGCTGGTGCTCGACGCAGCGCAGCTCAGCGGTTTTCGCCTGGGCGCGGTGCGCCTCGCGGCCACCGACAGCATCGCGGTTGACACGGCACTGCAGGCGGGCGACGGCGGAAATATCACGCTGTACAGCCCGGGCGTGAAGGTCAACGCCGACCTCGTGGCGCGCGGCGGCAGCATCCAGCTGGGCAACGTGCTCGAACAGGTCAGCCTCAACTACCTGAAGGACACGAGCACGCTCACCGCGCCCGCCGGCGGCACGACCTCGGTGGTGCTCGCGGGCGGCGCGACGCTCGACACCCGCGGCCTGTGGACCAACCTGCTGACGAACCCCGCAGACGCAGGCGGCGTGGCGTACCGCAATGGCGGCAGCGTCTCCGTGCGCAGCACCGGCGACGTGGTGCTGGGCACCGGCAGCGTCATCGACGTGTCGTCCGGCGCAGCGCTGTTGGCCAAGGCCAAGCCGCAGGGCGGCAAGGGCGGCAGCGTCACGCTCGAGGCGGACGGCTTCAACGCCGGCAGCGGCCATGTCGCGCTCGACGGCGCGGTGCTGCGCGGCCACGGCGTGGACGGCGGCGGCACGCTGACCGTGCAGACGATGCGCGTCGCCATCGGCGACCCCCCGGGCATGGCGCAGGCCGACACGCTGATGCTCGACGCCGGCTTCTTCGACAAGGGCTTCAGCCGCTATGCGCTCGTCGGCAACCACGGCCTCGCCGTGGCCGACGGGGCGCAGGTCGATGTGACGATGCCGGTGTACCGCTTCGGCGCGAACGCGCAGGACATCACCACCGGCAGCTCGCCGGCCCAAGCGTTGGAGGTGTGGACGCCGCCGCTTTACCAGGAAGACGCCGCCCGGGCGGTGCTCACGCAGCGCAAGGGCGCGAGCCTGTCGCTGCAGGCCGGCACGCCGAACACGCTGGCCCGGGAACTGCCGACGGTGCAGGCCGTGGTGGGCAAGGGCGCGGCGCTCCACGTCGACCCGGGCCAGGCCATCGAGGTGCGCAGCGCCGGCCAGCTCACGGTGGACGGCACGCTGCGCGCGAACGGCGGGCGCATCGTGCTGAAGACGGTGGACATCGCCGATCTCGAGGCCGACATTGCCAACGCACACGCCCATGCCCGCTCGATCTGGATCGGCGGGCAGGCGGTGCTCGACGCATCGGCGCATGCGGCCACCGCCACCGATGCCAACGGCAAGCGCTACGGCCTGGTGCGCGACGGCGGCAGCATCGTGGTCGGCGGCGAGATCGATGCGGCGTCGAGCAAGACCACCGCGTCGCAGAACTTCATCGTCGTGCGGCCGGGCGCGCTGCTCGATGCCTCGGGCACGCATGCGGTGCTCGATGTGAACGGCCTGGGCGCCACCGACGTGGCAAGCAACGGCGGCAGCATCTCGCTCGCGTCGTACAACGGGCTGCACCTCGACGGCACGCTGCGCGCAGTCGCGGGAGGTGCACGCGCGGCCGGCGGCACGCTGGCCGTGGTGCTCGACACGCCGGGCCTGCGCCAGCACCTGGACCCGCTGCAGCAGGCGGAAGACCGCGTGCGCCGGCACCGCGTGCTGGTGCTGGGCGTGGAACAAGGCGCACCGCTCGCGCCCGACACCCTGCAGGCCGGCGTCGACGACGGCGCCCTTGCCTACGGCCAGGGCCGGATCGGCACCGACACGGTCCGCCGCGGCGGCTTCGACAACCTCTCGCTGTTCTCCGGCTCCACGCTCGCGTTCGAAGACGGCGTCGATCTGCGCATGCGGCAGAGCCTGCAGATCTACGCCGGCGGCCTCGCGCTCGGCACCGACGCGCCCGACGACGCGCACGTGTCGCTGGCGGCCGCGCAGGTGCGGCTGGCCGGCGCAATGCCGTCGTTCACGCGTGAAGTCCAGTCCTCGCCGGTCGCCAGAGGCGGCGTGGTGCGCGTGCCCTCCGGCGCCCGCCTCGATGTGGCGGGCGACCTGATCGACATCCGCGACGGCATGGGCTTTGGCGTCAGCGGCCAGGTCGCGATGCGCGACGGCGCGAGCGAATCGCCCGTGGTCGACCTGGCCGCCTTCGGCCACGTCACGCTGTCCAGCACCGGCGACCTGCGCTTGCTGCAAGGCACGTCCGACGTCGGCATTTCCACCAGCCTCGTCGTGCCCGGCAGCCTGACCCTGCGCGCTGCGCAGATCTACCCGGCCACGGGCGTGGTGGCGCTCGTGTCCGCGGGCGTGGCGCCGGACGGCACCTACCGGCCCGACACGGTGCTGCGCATCGAGGGCACGGACGCCATTCCGGAGGTGCCGTACTCGGCGTTCGGCAACCTGTCGCTGCGCGCCGACGTCATTGAACAAGGCGGCGTGGTGCGGGTGCCGCTCGGGCAACTGACGCTCGGCGACGAGCGCACCACGCAGGTCAGGCTGCTTCCCGGCAGCCTCACGTCGGTGAGTGGCGCGGGGCTGAACATGCCCTATGGCGGTACGGTCGACGGCATCAACTACCTGTACGACGGCAAGCAGGTGAAGCTCACCGGCGTGGGCGCGGGCGACGTCTACAAGCGCAACCAGACGATCGGCCTCACGTTCAAAGGGGCCAGCGTGCTCGGCGAGGAAGGCGCCACGCTCGACCTGTCGGGCGGCGGCAACCTCACGGGCGCGGGCTTCGTGAGCGGACGCGGCGGCTCGACCGACGCGCGCTTCAGCCCGCTGATGCAGGTCGGCACGCACGGTGGCTTCACGCTGCCGGGGCTCGCGACCAACCCGGTGTACGCCATCGTGCCCGGCGTGCAGCCGGCGGTGGCGCCCACGGGCGCGGAGAAGGGCGCGGTCGATCCGCTGGTCGGCCAGCACATCACCATCGGCGCCGGCGTGCCGGGCCTGCCCGCGGGTACCTACACGCTGATGCCTTCGACCTACGCGCTGCAGCAGGGCGCCTTCCGCGTGGAGCTGAACGGCGCGGGCGGCCTGGGTGCGCCCATCGGCACGCTGGCGATGCGCAACGGCTCGTGGCTCACGGCCGCGCAGCTGGGCGTGGGCCGCACCGGCATCGGCGACACGCTGTTCCGCCAGGCCATCGTGACCTCGGGCGACGTGCTGCGCAGCTACTCGCAATACAACGAGATGGGCTACGCCGACTTCGTGCGCGCCGACGCGCTGCGCGTGGGCGTGCCGCGCGCCATGCTGCCGGCGGACGCGCGCAACCTGCACCTGAATCTCGCACCCGGTGCGGGCGCCGACGCCTTCCGCTTCGACGGCACGGCGCGCTTCCGGGTGGACGCGGGCGGCCGGGGCGGTTCCGTGGTGGCCACGGCCAGCGAGGCGCAGCGCGGTCTCGAAATCGTCGCGGCCGGCACGCCGGCGACGGCGGGCTTCCAGGGTGTCACGCTCGACGCCGGCGCGCTCAGTGGCATGGGCGCGTCGCGCCTCGTCATCGGCGGTTTGCAGGGCGCCGACTACGGGCAGGGCGGCAACGTCATCCAGACCGGCGACGGCGGGCAAAGCGTGGTGCTGCGCCAGGGGGCGGTGCTGTCCGCGCCCGAGGTGTTCCTGGTCGCGGTGGGGGTGACCGAGGGCTCGCCGCTCAGCGTGGTGGCCGAGCAGGGCGCGCGCATCCACACGCTCGGCCGCGGCAAGGCCGCGTATGACGCCGACGACGGCTTCGTCTATGCCGCGAACGACCAGATGCTGATGGTTTCCAACGGCCGGGTGAGCACGCTGCCGGTGCCGCAGACCCAGGCCGCGTCGGACAACCGCAGCCTGCAGATCGGCGTGTGTGCCAGCGCGTCGTGCAGCGGGCAGACCGAGCTGTACTCCGAAGGCACCATCGCCATGGTGACGCCCGACCGCTTCGAGATGAACGAGGCGGTGCGCTACGGCACGCGCCACCTCACGCTGGCAGTGCGCGGCATCAACGTGGGCGACAGCGCCGCGCTGGCTGCCGCCGCGCAAAGCAACACGCTGCCGCCGGGCTTGGCCATGAGCCAGGCCCTGCTCGACCGCCTGCTGCGCGGCGACCGGCAGTACGGCGCGCCCGCGCTCGAGACCCTGGAGCTGAGCGCCAGCGGCGGCGTCAACTTCTTCGGCACCGCGGCGCTGGACACCATCGACCCCGCCACCGGCAAGGCGACGATGGCGCAGCTGGTGCTGGCCACGCCCGCCATCTACGGCCAGGGCGACGCGGGCGACGTGGCGACCATTCGCACCGGACGCCTGGTGTGGCAGGGCGCGACCACGGCGCCTTCGGCCGTGGTGCGCGATGGCGCGGGCACCGGCAGCGGCACGCTGAACATCGAGGCCGAGCACATCGAGTTCGGCTACGGTCCCAACAGCCAGCCGAGCGGCCTGGATGACACGGCGCGCCTGGTGCTGGGCTTTGCCGATGTGAACCTGAAGGCCAGCGAGCGCGTGAGCGCCAACCACAAGGGCAGCCTCTCGGTCTACCAGTCGCAGGGTGCGTACGAAGCCGGCAAGGGCTACGCCTACAGCGGCGGCAACCTGAACATCTTCTCGCCCCTGCTGACGGGCGAGGCGGGCTCGGTGAACCGCATCACGGCGGGCGGCGCGTTGCGCGTGGCCGCACCCGCGGGCGCGCCGGCGGCGGCCACCGGCGATGCGGCGCTGGGCGCCGAACTGAGCCTGCGCGGACGCGACGTGACGCTCGACACCGCCGTGGCGCTGCCCAGCGGCAAGCTCACCGTGAGCGCCGAACGCGACCTCACGCTGACCGATCGCGCGGTGCTCGACCTGTCGGGCCGCACGGTGGCGTTCAACGACGTGAGCAAGTACAGCGCCGGCGGCGACGTGGTGCTCGAAAGCCTGCACGGCAACCTGCGGCAGGCGGCGGGCTCGGTGATCGACATGTCGGCGCAGAACAACCGCGCGGGCACGCTGAAGGCGATGGCGCTCGACGATCCCGGCGGCGCGGGAGGCACCGTCGACCTGCAGGGCCGCATCCTCGGCGCGAGCGGCGGCCACTACGACGCGGGCGGCACGCGCGTGCCGTTCCTGGCGGGCAGCGTGGAAGTGCGCGCGCGGCAACTCGGCGACGCCGAGTTTGCGGCGCTCAACCAGCGGCTGAACGACGGCGGCGTGTTCGGCGCGCGCAGCTTCCAGCTGCGCCAGGGCGACCTTGCCATCGGCGACGGCCTGAAGGCCGGCGAGGTGAACGTGTCGCTCGACAACGGCAGCCTCACCGTCACGGGCACCATCGATGCGAGCGGCGAGCGCGTGGGGCGCATCAGCCTCGCGGCAAAGCACCACCTCACGCTGGCCGGCAGCGCGGTGCTCGACGCGCACGGCCGCACGCTGCGCGTGGACAGCCACGGCCAGATCATCGATTCGCCGAACCGCGCAATGGTCGACCTCACGTCGAACGACGGGCAGCTCACGCTGGCCTCGGGTTCGCGCATCGACCTGCGCCACGGCACCGACGCCAAGGTGGGCGGCGAGCCGGGCCAGAACGATGGCAAGGCGCGCGGCACGCTGGAACTCAACGCGGGCCGCACCGGCGAGACCGTCGGCGACCTCCGCATCGACGCCAGCGGCAACATCGCCATCGACGGCGCGCGCTCCATTGCCGTGAACGGCATGTGGCGCTACGACGATGCGCGCTTCGGCACCGACGCCGCGGCCACCGGCCGGCCCTACCAGGTCATCGACCAGGCGTACCTCGACGCCAAGCACCTGCAGAGCACGGCCTTCATCGACCATGCGCTGGCCAACGGCGCGCTGATGAACGGCAAGCTCGCCGGCCTGAACAACGCGCGCTATGCCGACGCCTTTCACCTGCGCCCCGGTGTGGAAATCGTCAGCAAGACAGCCGACGGCGGCCTGGTGGTGCTGGGCGACATCGACCTGTCGGGCTACCGCTATGCGAGCGCCAATCCGCACACGCCAAAGACCGGCGTGTACGGTTCGGGCGAGGTCGGCGCGTTGGCGATTCGCGCGGGCGGCAACCTCGACATCTTCGGCAGCATCAACGACGGCTTCGCGCCGCCGCCCGCCACGCAGGACGACGGCGGCTGGCTGCTGTTGCCCGGCGTGAACCTGCTGCGCGGCGACACCGTGCTGCCGCGCGGCGGCGTGGTGCTCGCCGACGGCACGACCTTCGAGGGCGGTGCCGGCACGCTCAACTACGACCTGCCGATCAAGTCGACGCTCTTCGCGGCCGGGCAAGTGATGCCGGTGGCCGGCGTGCTGGCCAAGGCGCTCGAACTGAAGGTGGGCACGGTGCTGAGTGCCGACGTGCGCAACGCGTCGGGCGCGCTGCTGTTCGCGGCGGGCAGCATCGTCAGCGGCGCCGACGTGACGCTGCCGGTGGGCACACGCCTGGGGGCCGGCATGCGCCTGCCGTCGGCGGCCACGCTGTCGGGCGTGGTGTGGCCCAAGGGCGTGCCGCTGCCGGGCAACGGCAAGAAGTTCGTGCTGAACGGCGCCCTCACGCTGCCGCTGGGCGCGCTGCTGCCGGCCGCCACCAACATCAAGCTGCCCGCCGACGTGACCTCGGTGAAGCTGCGCCCGGACGGCGCCGGCAGGCTGTGGGCCGCGGCGGCGATGCTGCCCGAAGGCTCGCAGTCGTGGTCGCTGCGGCTGGTGGCGGGGGCGGACCTGAACGCGGCGGACAACCGCATCGTGCAGGTGCATCCGGCGGCGGGCCAGGGCGACCTGCGGCTGGCGGACAGCCACTACGGCATGTTCGGCAAGCTGTTGCCACCGAAAGGCGGATTCGGTTGGTCTGCGCAAGCGGTCGAGGAACTGTCCTGGAGCGGGATCACCGTCAAGGTAGGCGACCCTGTCGATCCGGCCATCGTGGGCGACGTGGAGTCCTTCTGCAAGGACGTGCCGGACTATTGCGTGTCCAACAGCAAGCCTGAATACGCGATGGTCCCCGGCAGCACACGCTTCAGCGTGGTGCGCACCGGCGCGGCCGATCTCGACCTGCTGGCCGCTGGCAACCTGCGCATGGATTCGCTGTTCGGCGTGTACACCGCCGGCGCCTCGTCGCAGGCCACGCATGCCGGCGACCCCTACAACCTGTCGCGCGCGGTAGGCGCCAACGGCACGGTGCTCAACGACGCGAACGGCGGCTACGAGAAGTTCGTCGACGGCGGCGCGCAGAACCTGGCACGCGCCTGGTACCCGGCCTCCGGGGGCAACCTGACGCTCCAGGCTGGCGGCGACCTGACCGGCGACATGACGCTGATCGCCGGGGGCACGGGCTCGAGGCGACCGAATCCCGCCGACAAGGGCTTCAGCAGCGGCGCCATCGGCAACTGGCTGTGGCGCCAGGGCACGGGCGAGAGCCTCGGTGGCGGGCAGGACCAGCCCGCGGCGTGGTGGATCAACTTCGGCTCCTATGTCGGCGCGAACGGAGCGGCCGACACCTTGCTCGGCTTCACCGGCTTCGGCACGCTGGGCGGCGGTGACCTGCGCGTGGACGTGGGCGGCAACGCAGGCCTGCTGGCGCGGCGCGGCGCCAGGATCGATTCGTCCACCGACAGCCGGCGCAGCCAGGGCCTCGTGCTGGCGGTGGGCGGCACCGGCCGCGTGGCGGCCGACGGCCGCCTGAGCCTCACGGGTGGCGGCGACGTGCAGGTGCGCGTGGGCGGCGCCTTCAATCCGTTGGACACCCCCTTCGTCCAAGGCGCCGGCGGCGACGTGGACGCCGGGCTCAACGGCCTCATCGTCAACCTCCGGGGCGACGTGCAGCTGCAGGCCGGCACCCTGGGCAGCCTGCCCCTGGTCTACGGCCTGTACGCCCGGTCGCAGTCGCCCCGCGAAACCCGCGCCTACGACCTGTACACCGCGACCCGCGGCATGGCGCAAGGCGGCATCGTGCTGGCGCCGGGCGATGCGAACTACACGCTCGCCACGCGGGGCGACCTGGTGGTCAAGGGCGTGATCGACCCGACGCGCGTGGACCTCGCCAATGCCACGCCGTTCAGCGCCAATGGCCTGGCGGGACAAGGCCAGAGCTGGTTCACCCTGTGGACGCCGCACACCGCCATCGGCCTTTTCAGCACGGGCGGCAACCTGGTGCCGGTGGCGGGCGGCTGGGGCCTGCCCGTCACCGACTCGGCCTTCGTGGTCCCCTCGATCCTGAGCGCGGTGGCCGCCAGCGGCAGCTTGTTCTACGGCGATGCGGCGACCTTCCAGAACACCGGCACGGGCACGCCGCTGGTGCTGGCGCCGTCAGCCCGTGGCGCGCTCGAGTTCCTGGCCAGCGACTCGATCTATGCGGGCGGCAACACCGTGAGCCCATCGGGCGCGGCCGCCTCGGCGCTGGCGACGCCGTGGCGCCCGGCCTTCCAGGGCACGATCGGCGACGGCACGGTGCTCGGCAACCTGTCGGGTGGCAACAACCTGGACGGCGGCGGCATGCGCCCGCTGTTCGCCTTCGGCCCCGACACGGTGTCGGGTGAAGCGGTGGGCACGCAGCCGGCGCGCTTCTACGCCGTGCATGGCGACCTGGTCGGCGTGAGCAGCGGGCGCATCCTGCGCTTCGGGCCTGACGACGCGACGCGTGCCGGCCAGACCTGGTACGAAGGCGCGCAGCCGGTGTGGATGCGGGCCGGGCGCGACATCGTCGCGAGCGGCACGCCCGTCGGGCAGACCGAGCCCTCGAGCGGCCTGGCGCAGACCTACTTCGAGAGCAGCGGCAACCTGTTCGCGCACCAGAAGCCGGGCGACATCTCGGTGGTCTCGGCAGGCCGCGACATCCTGTTCAGCACCTTCAACGTGGCCGGCCCCGGCACGCTGGAGATCACGGCGGGCCGCGACATCCGCATGGAGAACAAGGCCTCGGTCAGCAGCCTCGGCGCGGTGGTGCCGGGCGACAGCCGGCCCGGGGCGGGCATTGCGATGCTGGCCGGCGTGGGCTCAAGCGGGCCCGACTACAGGGGCTTCGCGCAGCGCTACCTGGACCCGGCCAACCTCATGCAAAGCGGCCAGCCGCTGGCCGACCAGGCCGGCAAGGTGGTGAAGAACTACAACGGCACGCTCACGCTGGGCGACTGGCTGCGCGCCGAGCATGGCTACAGCGGCGACGAGAACGGCGCGGCGGCGTGGATGGCGCAACGCCAGGCCAGCCTCGACGCGGACACCGGCACGCCGCGCCGCGCGCTCGCCAACGACTACCGCCAGGCGAGCCAGTTGTACCTGGTGAACTGGCTCCAGGCCTCGCAGGGCTACAGCGGCAACGGCGGTGCACAGGAGGCGCTCGTCTTCTTCAACGCACTGCCGTCCGAGCAGCAGCGCAGCTACCTGCGCGGCGTGTACTTCGCTGAGCTGAAGGCGGGCGGCCGCGAATACAACGACGAGGCCGGTGTGCGCTACGGCAGCTACCTGCGCGGACGCAACGCCATCGCGTCGCTGTTTCCGGGTACCAGCTACAGGGGCGACATCACGCTGTTCGGTTCGGCCGGCGTCAACACGCTGTTCGGCGGCGACATCGCGATGCTCACGCCGGGCGGGCGCCAGGTGTTCGGCATCGAGGGCACGGCGCCCCAGGCCGTGGGCACGCTGATTCCGGGCGTCATCACGCAGGGCGCGGGCGACATCTCGCTCTACGCATTGGGCAGCATCCTGCTGGGCCAGAGCCGGATCATGACCACCTTCGGCGGCAGCGTGCTGGGCTGGTCGGCCGAGGGCGACATCAACGCGGGCCGCGGCTCGAAAACCACCGTGGTCTACACGCCGCCCAAGCGCGTGTACGACCGCTGGGGCAACGTGGTGCTGTCGTCGGACGTGCCGAGCACGGGCGCGGGCATTGCCACGCTGAACCCGATTCCCGAAGTGCCGGCCGGCGACATCGACCTGATCGCGCCGCTGGGCACCATCGACGCGGGCGAGGCCGGCATCCGCGTGTCGGGCAACGTGAACCTGGCGGCGCTGCAGGTCGTGAACGCCGCCAACGTGGCGGTGCAGGGCAAGAGCACGGGGCTGCCGGTGGTGACGTCGGTGAACGTCGGCGCGCTGGCCAACGCCAGCGCCGCGGCGTCGCAGGCCACGGCGGCGGCGCAGGACGTGATGCAGCGCGAACGCGCGGCGGCGCGCCAGAGCCTGCCGTCGGTGTTCTCGGTGCGCGTGCTGGGCTTCGGCAACGAGCCCGCGTCCGGCGCGCCCGAAGCGCCGGAAATGCGCCGCAAGCCGGCGGAGCAGGCGAGCTACGACCCGTCGGGGTTCGTGCAGATGGTCGGGCACGGTGCGCTCACCGACGCGCAACTCGCCCGTCTGAACGAGTCCGAACGGCGCGGCCTGCCGCGCGGCCGTTGAGCGGCGACACGCCATGTCGCACGCCTGCCTGCTGCCCCGCGGCGATGCCGCGGGGGTCGCCCCTGCGCCGACGGATGTCCAGCAGCTGCTGGTGGCGCACTACGCGCAGCTGCACCGGCGGCTGTCGATGCACCTGGGCTGCGCCGACGCCGCCACCGAAAGCCTGCACGATGCCTGGCTGCGCCTGGCCGAGGCCGCCTTCACGGACACCTTGGAGAACCCGGTGGCCTACATCTTCCGCGTGGCCTGCAATGCCGCGATGGACCGCCTGCGCGCCGAGCGGCCCTGGCAGTACGCGGGCGAGGCGGACGACACGCTGGCCGAGGTGGCCGACCACGCGCCGGGGCCCGAACTCATCGCGGAGGCGCGCTCCGACCTGAAGGCGGTCGAACGCGCGATGCAGGGCTTGCCGCACCGCCATCAGGACATCTTCGTGGCCTTGCGCGTGCACGAGTTGACGCGGCACGAGGTCGCGGTGCGGCACGGGCTGTCGCTGCGGCGGGTGGATTCCACGCTGCGCCAGGCGCTGCAGCGTTTGCCGGTGGGGCGCTGGTCGGGCCTGCATGTCTGAGGCCATGCTTTTGTGGCCGAATGTTTTTGAATTGAAAACAAAAGACCTATGATGAATTCATCATGGGCATGGTTCGACTCGATCTCCACCTGCCAGGCGGCTGGACGGGATGGTTCGAACTCACGCGCACGCCGAAGGGCACCTATGCCGGTATCGCGGCGCTGAGCCTGGACGGCATCACGCGCTGCGCCCTGGTCATCACGCAGCAGCTGTCGTGGGACTCGGCCGTGGCGCGTGCGAACGTGCGCGCGGGACACTTCGTGCGCCAGTGGACGCCCGAACGCGCGCACTGACCCAGGCATCGGCTGCGCGCCGGCGCGGCGCATGGTAGAAACCGCCACCCGTCGGCGCGGTCATGCATCGCGCCGTGCGGCAGCGGCGTTTTTTCACCTTCGCTCCCGTGCCCTTGCTCTCCCCATTTCCTGTCGTTCATGCAGAACCCGTCCCTCCGGGCTGACGTGCCGCGCGCCCGGTGGTTCGCCTGGCTGCTGTGCAGCCTGGCGATGCTCGTGCTCGCCGGTTGCGCCGGCCTGCCGACCGAGGTGGTGCGCAAGCCCTCGAGCGCCATCACCGATGGCGCGGACACCGCGCTGGGCCAGCTCGTGCGCGCCGCCGCGCCGCCGGGCGAGCCGCTCAGCGGCTTTCGCCTGCTGCCGATGCCGCAGTTCTCGCTGCACGCGCGCATCGAGCTGGCGCGCCGCGCGCAGCGCTCCATCGACGTGCAGTACTACCTCGTGCAGAACGACGAGACCGGTCGTTACCTGCTGCGCACGCTGCGCGACGCGGCCGACCGCGGCGTGCGCGTGCGGCTTTTGGTGGACGACCTGTACACGGCGGGCGCCGACCCGCTGTTCACCAGCTTTGCCTCGCACCCGAACGTCGAGGTGCGCCTGTTCAACCCGTTCCCGGCCGGGCGTTCGCGCTTCGGCACCCGCTGGGCGTGGTCGATCCTGGACTTCGACCGCGTGCACCGCCGCATGCACAACAAGCTGTTCGTGGTCGACAACACGATGGCGGTCATGGGCGGGCGCAACATCGCCAACGAATATTTTTTGCGCGACGGCGGCTCGAACTTCATCGACATCGACACGTTGGTGGCCGGCGCCGTGGTGCCCCGGCTGTCGTCGCTGTTCGACATGTACTGGAACAGCCCGTACGTGTACCCCATCGAGTCGCTGGTGCCGCGCGGCGGCGAGTCGGCGCAGGCGCTGCGCGAGCGTTTCGACCGGCTCACCACGGGGCCCGAGACGCTGCATCCCGAAGAGCCCGAATCGACCGACCTGCTGGGCAACAACCCGCTGGCCAAGGACCTCAATGCCGGCAAGCTCTCGCTGAGCTGGGCGCGCGCCGAGGCCTATGCCGACGCGCCCGCCAAGGCGCTGGCGCCCACCGAAGAAGGGCGCGGCCTGCCGGCCGACCAGGCGACCGACAGCGTGCTCTACAACGTGCAGCGCTACCTGCGCGGCGCGCAGCACGGCGTGCTGCTGACCACGCCTTATCTGATTCCCGGGCGGGGTGGCATGGAGACGATGCAGATCGTGCGCGGCAACGGCGTGGGCTACACCATCGTCACCAACTCGCTGGCGGCCACCGACGAGTCGCTGGTGCACATCGGCTACCGGCGCTACCGCGCGCAGATGCTGCGCCTGGGCGTGGAGCTGTACGAGCTGAGCCCCAAGCGCGTGGAGCAGACGAAGCGCTTCGGCATCTACGGTTCGGCCAGTGGGCGGCTGCACGGCAAGTCGGCCGTGATCGACCAGCAGGTGGTGTTCGTCGGCTCGATGAACTTCGACCCGCGCTCGGCGCTGCACAACACCGAGATCGGCATCTTCATCTTCAGCCCGCAGATCGCGCAGCAGCTCACGAGCCTGATCGGCTTCATGCGGCTGGACGGCGCCTACCAGCTGCAGCTGGGGCCGCGCGGCGGCATCGAGTGGGTGAGCCCGGCGTCGGGCGACGGGGCGGACACCATCCTGCACACCGAGCCCGAAACCCATTTCTGGGCCCGCTGGCGGCTGGAGCTGCTGGCGCCGCTGGTGCCCGAAAGCCTGCTGTAACGGCTTTTACGTTTACTGCTGCAAACGGCCGTTGAGGTACGGCTCGGGATCGACGGCGGTGCCGTTCTTGCGGATCTCGAAGTGCAGCTTCACGCGGTCGGATTCGCTGTTGCCCATTTCGGCGATCTTCTGGCCCTGGCGCACCACGGTGCCTTCCTTCACGAGGATGGTCCTGGCGTGCGCGTAGGCCGTGAGGAAGGTCTCGTTGTGCTTCACGATGACCATGTTGCCGTAGGAGCGAAGTTCGCCCCCTACGTACACCACGCGGCCGTCGGCCGAGGCCACGATGGGGTCGCCCAGGTTGCCCGCGATGTCCAGGCCCTTGTTGCGCACGCCGTCGAAGCGGCCCACGGTGGTGCCGGCGGCGGGGCGGATGAAGAGTGCCTGGCGCGGCGGCTGCGGCGTGGCACTGGGCCCCGGAACAGGCTGCTGCGGCCCGGGTCCGGGCGTGGTGCAGGCGGCAATGCCACCAGCCACGAGGAGCGTGGCGGCGGTACGTAAAACAAAAGTCTGAAGGTGCATGACGCTGTTGGAACGGATTCGTTGCGGAGGGTTCCGTCGACGGCCGAATCCGCTGCGCAGACCGGCTGGACGATGCTAGCAAACTCGCGCGCCGTGCCCTTCAGCAGCCCTTCAGCGGCCTGTTACTTGAGCGGAATCGGCGTGCCGCGATCGACCGGCACGGCCGTGATGCTGTTCTTGGGCGAGCCGTCGATCAGCAGGTCGGAGTAGGTCAGGTAGACCAGCGTGTTGCGCTTGGGATCGACCATGCGCACCACGCGCAGGCGCTTGAAGAGCACCGACAGGCGTTCGGTGTAGACCTCTTCGCGCTTGGGCAGCGGCTGCGTGATGCTCACCGGGCCGACCTGGCGGCAGGCAATGGAGGCTTCGGCCTTGTCCTCGGCCACGCCGAAGGCACCGGCGATGCCGCCGGTCTTGGCGCGCGAGACATAGCAGGTCACGCCGCTGACCTTGGGGTCGTCGTAGGCCTCGATCACGATCTTGTGGTCGGGGCCGATGAGCTTGAAGGCCGTGTCGACCTCGCCCACCGTCTCCGCCTTGGCCGCCGAGGCCGCGAGTGCAAAGCCGAGGCTGGCGCCGCAGAGGAGGGTGGCGCGGAGGGTCTTGATCATGGAGAAATTCGTCAAACGATGCTGAGTTCGTGCACGCGGTCGAAGCTGCCCCGCTTGCGGTCTTCGAAGAAGTGTTCGAGCGCCTGGCGCACGGTGCGAAAGGCGATCTCGTCCCAGGGAATTTCTTCCTCGGTGAACAGGCGCGCCTCGATGGTTTCGTGGCCGGGGTCGAAGCGGTCGTCGAGCAGGCGGGCGCGGTAGAACAGGTGCACCTGGCCCACGCGCACGACGCTGATCATGGCGAACAGGCCCTGCATCTCGAAGTTGGCGCCGGCCTCTTCGTTGGTCTCGCGGGCCGCGCCTTCGGCGGTGGTTTCCTCGAGCTCCATGAAGCCCGCGGGCAGCGTCCACTTGCCCCAGCGCGGCTCGATGTTGCGCTTGCACAGCAGCACCTTGTCGCCCAGCACGGGGATGGTGCCGACCACGTTCAGCGGGTTCTCGTAGTGGATCGTGTGGCAGGCCGGGCACACCGCGCGCTGCTTGGTGTCGCCGTCGTCCGGCACGCGGTAGACCACCGCCGTGCCGCAGTTCTTGCAATGCTTGATGGGGACGCGAAGGAGCATGAAGCGGGACCGCGCGGGCGTCAGGCGATCTTCACGGTCAGCGCGGGCAGGCCGGCCACCTGGCCCACCAGCGTGTCGCCGGCCACCACGGCCGCGACGCCCTCGGGCGTGCCCGTGAAGATCAGGTCGCCGGGTTGCAGCTCCCAGGCGGCCGACAGGTGCTCGATGGTTTCGGCCACGTTCCAGATCAGCTTGCTCACGGTGCTGCGCTGGCGGTCTTCGCCGTTCACCTGCAGCGAGATTTCGGCCTGCTCGGCGTTGCCGGCCTGCGCCACCGGAACGATCGGGCCGATGGGCGCGCTCTGCTCGAAGCTCTTGCCGATGTCCCAGGGGCGGCCCTGCTTCTTCATGTCGTTCTGCAGGTCGCGGCGCGTCATGTCCAGGCCGACGGCGTAGCCGTAGATGTGCTTGTGCGCGTCGGCGGCCAAGATGTTCTTGCCGCCCGTGCCGATGGCCACCACGAGCTCGATCTCGTGGTGCAGGTTCTTCGTGAGCGTGGGGTAGGCCATGGTGCCGGTCTGGCCGGCATCGACCGTCACCAGCGCGTCGGCCGGCTTCATGAAGAAGAAGGGCGGCTCGCGGCCGGTGAAACCCATTTCCTTGGCGTGATCTTCGTAGTTGCGGCCCACGCAGTAGATGCGGTGCACCGGAAAGCGGGCGGGCTGACCGACGACCGGCACCGAAACGGTGGCGGGCGGGGCAAAAACAAACTCGGAAGCCATGGAAAGGTGTCCTTTTTCAGCGAAACGGGAGGGGAGACCGGCAGTGTGCCAGAGGCGGCACGCCCTTGCCGGCACGCCGGACCCGGGATTTTGCGGCGGCCCACAATAGGCGCTTCTGCGCGTTTCCCCGACCCTTTTCCTTCCCGTTCCACCTCGCTTCACCATGCCCATCCGACTCGGCAAAGCCGGCAAGGCCACCGCCTTCAACGAACTCGGTCGCGAACGCGACGATGCCGGCGACGCCGAAGGCGCCCTGGCCGCCTACGCGCAGGCCAGCGCCATCCATCCGTACTGGTCGGCGCCCTGGTACAACGCCGGGCTCATCCACAAGTACCGCGGCGAATGGGCCGCCTCGCTGCAGGCCAACGAGCGCGCCGTGCAGTGCGAGCCGCGCCACGAAGGCGCGCTCTGGAACCTCGGCATCGCGGCCACCGCGCTGGGCGACTGGCCCACGGCGCGGCGCGCATGGCGGCAGTACGGCATCGGCATTCCTGAAGGCGAAGGACCGGTCGACTATTTCGTCGGCCTGACACCGATCCGCGTGCACGGCGACGAGGGCACCGAGGTGGTGTGGGCCGACCGCATCGACCCGGCGCGCGCCATCCTGCGCAACGTGCCCACGCCCGCCTGCGGCCACCGCTACGGCGACCTGGTGCTGCACGACGGCGCGCCCAACGGCTACCGGCTGCGCGGCGAACGCGAGGTGCCGGTGTTCGATGCGCTCGAGCTGATTGCGCCGTCGGCGCACGCGACCTACGAGGTCTCGGTGGAAGGCGTGAGCTCGGAAGACATCGAGGCGCTGGTGCAGCGCTTCAAGGCCGCCGATGGCTTCGCCGAGAACTGGACCGACAGCATGGAGATGCTCTGCCGCGCCTGCTCCGAAGGCCGCCCCTTCGGCGAGGGCCGGCACAACCACGGCGCCGACGAGGCGCCCGGCACGCTCGGGCCGTGGCGCCTGGGCATCGCCTCGCGCGAAGAAGCCGCGGCGCGCGAGCTGCTCGACACGTGGCAACAAGAAAACCCCGACGCCCGGCTGCACGATTTCCGCTGCGTGCTCCCGGCCACACCCCGCTCCTGAAGGTGAAGTTCAAGGGCGCTATCCTCGAGAAATCATGAAGCTGCATAACTACTTTCGCTCCTCCGCCTCGTTCCGCGTGCGCATCGCGCTTCAGCTGAAGGGCCTCGATTACGACTACGTGCCCGTGCACATCGCGCGCGGCGACCACCGCACCGGTCCGTTCTCGGCGATCTCGGCCGACATGCTCGTGCCGCTGCTCGAAGACGAAGGCGAGCGCTTCTCGCAGTCGATGGCCATCATCGAATACCTCGACGAAGTGCATCCCGAGCCGGCGCTGCTGCCGACCGACCCGGTGGGCCGTGCGCACGTGCGTGCGCTGGCGCAGTCGATTGCCTGCGAGATCCATCCGCTGAACAACCTGCGCGTGCTCAAGTACCTCGTGAAGGAACTGAAGGTCGACGACGAAGCCAAGAACACCTGGTACCGCCACTGGGTGCGCGAAGGCCTGCTGTCCTTCGAGCGCCAGCTCGCGCAGCACCCGGGCGGCACCTACTGCTGGGGCGACACGCCGACCATCGCCGACTGCTGTCTCGTGCCGCAGATCTTCAACGGCCGCCGTTTCGACTGCGACTTCAGCGGCCTGCCGCGCACCATGGCCGCCTTCGACGCCTGCATGAAGCTCGACGCCTTCCAGCGCGCGCAGCCTTCGCAGTCGCCCGACGCCGAGCCCTGAGCAGGCACGTCGCGATGAATCCGCAATGGCTGGTGCCCGAGTGGCCAGCGCCATCGAACGTGCGCGCGCTGTGCACCACGCGCGACGGCGGGGTGTCGGCCGGGCGCTATGACAGCTTGAACCTTGGCGATCACGTGGCCGACGATGCCGCGCACGTCGCCGAAAACCGCCGCCGGCTGCAGCAGGCAATCGGCACGCAGCCGGTGTTCCTGCAGCAGGTGCATGGCACGGGGCTGGTGTCGCTCGACGATGCGGTGCAAGACGGCACCGTCGCCGATGCCTGCACCGCCACGACCACCGCGCGCGCCTGCACGGTCATGGTGGCCGACTGCCTGCCCGTGCTCTTCACCGACGCACGCGGCCGTCGCGTGGCCGCTGCGCATGCGGGCTGGCGCGGGCTGGCCGGCGGTGTGCTCGAACAGACCGTGCGCGCCTTCGCACAAGACGACGATGGCGCACCGCGCCTCATGGCCTGGCTCGGCCCCTGCATCGGCCCGAAGGCCTTCGAGGTCGGGGCCGAGGTCAAGGCCGCCTTCGAGGCGCAGTCGCCCGAAGCGGCGTCGTGCTTCACGCCCGCTGCGGCCGATGGCAAGTGGCTGGCCGACCTGCCTGCGCTCGCGCGGCAGCGGCTGCGTGCGGCGGGTGTCGAGTCGCTCCATGGCAACGACAGCGGCGATGCGTGGTGCACCGTCGCGCAGCCGTCACGGTTCTTTTCGCACCGGCGCGACGGCGTCAGCGGGCGTTTCGCTGCGCTGGTCTGGAAGGTCTGAACCTGCAGCTTCCGCGGCGGCGCGGCGCGCGGCTTCCTGGGCCTGAGCCTGGGCCTGTGCTTCGCGTTCCTTGATCGCCCGCCGGCGCGCCGGCGTGGCCATCAGGTAGATCACCAGCGCCACCGGCGCCAGGCCGTACAGAAGGAAGGTGACGAGGGCGCCCAGCACCGTGCCCGTGGTGTTGGTGGCCTCGGCCACCGCCATCATCACGGCCACATAGAGCCAGCCGATCACGATCAAATGGATGAACACAGGCAGAGACGTTTCGTTTCAATGGATTAGTGAAAGCGCGGCGTTGTGAGTGCCTTGCGAATGCAGCATACTCAAAACACGCAAGCCATCCGTTCGTATCGACCCAGGCCACGGCCAGGAGACATGATGAAGCAAGAAGACACGGGGGCCGATGCGTTCGCGCCCCTTCAAAAAGCCCTCACGCAGGGCTGGACCCAGGCCATGGAGGCTTTCCAGAAAGCTGGGGGCCCAGGAGGCACCGCCGCTTTCGACATCGGCGGCACGCCGCTATGGCAATTGCCTCAGATGCCACAGTTCCCGGGTGCGGCCGGCATGCCCGAACTGCCCAAGTTCTCCATCGATCCCGAGCAGCTCCAGTCGATCCAGCAGCAGTACCTGAGCGACGCCACCGACCTCTGGCGCCGCGGCTTCGGTGCCCGCCCCGAGGGCGACAAGCGCTTTGCCGCCGAAGCCTGGGGCAGCAACCCGATGGCGGCTTTCTCGGCCGCCGTGTACCTGCTCAACGGGCGCACCATGATGCGCATGGCCGAGGCCATCGATGCCGACGACAAGACCAAGGCGCGCCTGCGCTTCGCGGTCGAGCAATGGATGGCGGCGGCATCGCCCAGCAACTCGCTCGCCTTCAACGCCGAGGCGCAGAAGAAAGCCATCGACACGCAGGGCGAGAGCATCGCCAAGGGCATCCAGAACCTGCTGCACGACATGAAGCAGGGCCATGTGAGCATGACCGACGAAAGCGCCTTTGAAGTGGGGCGCAACGTCGCCACCACCGAAGGCGCCGTGGTGTTCGAGAACGAATATTTCCAGCTGCTCGAATACAAGCCGCTCACCGCCAAGGTGTACGAGCGGCCGTTCCTGCTGGTGCCGCCGTGCATCAACAAGTTCTACATCCTCGACCTGCAGCCCGACAACTCGCTCATTCGTTATGCGAACACGCAAGGCCACCGCGTGTTCGTGGTGAGCTGGCGCAACCCCGACGAGTCGATGGCCCAGGCCACCTGGGACGACTACATCGAGAACGCCGCCATCAAGGCCATCCATACCGTGCAGGAGATCAGCGGCAGCAAGCAGATCAACACGCTGGGCTTCTGCGTGGGCGGCACCATCCTGAGCACCGCGCTGGCCGTGCTCGCGGCGCGCGGCGAGAAGCCGGCCGCATCGGTCACGCTGCTGACCACCTTTCTCGATTTCAGCGACACCGGCATCCTCGACATCTTCGTGGACGAGCCCATGGTGGCGTACCGCGAAATGCAGCTGGGCAAGGGCGGCCTGCTGCCCGGCGGCGACCTCGCCTCGACCTTCAGCTTCCTGCGCCCGAACGACCTGGTGTGGAACTACGTGGTCGGCAACTACCTCAAGGGTGAGACCCCGCCGGCCTTCGACCTGCTGTACTGGAACAGCGACGCGACCAACCTGCCGGGCCCGTTCTACGCCTGGTACCTGCGCAACACGTACCACGAGAACAAGCTGGCCAAGCCCGGCGCGCTCACCGTGTGCGGTGAGAAGGTCGACCTCGGCAAGATCGACATTCCGGCCTACCTCTACGGCTCGCGCGAAGACCACATCGTGCCCATTGGCGGCGCCTACGCGTCCACGCAGTTGCTCACGGGCAAGAAGCGCTTCGTGATGGGCGCCTCGGGCCACATCGCCGGCGTGATCAACCCGCCCGCCAAGAACAAGCGCAGCCACTGGCTGCGCGAGGACGGCAAGTTTCCCAAGACCCAGCCCGAATGGCTGGCCGGCGCGCAGGAGCAGCCGGGCAGCTGGTGGACCGACTGGGCACAATGGCTCAAGGGCCACGCGGGCAAGCAGATCCCCGCGCCCAAGGGCTACGGCAACGGCAAGGCCTACAAGGCCATCGAACCGGCGCCGGGACGCTACGTGAAGGCCAAGGCCTGAACGGGCGCCAGCTCCCGCACAACAGCAACCGATTTCAAATCACCTCAACGGAGAGAACCTCATGGAAGACATCGTCATCGTTTCGGCTGCGCGCACGGCGGTCGGCAAATTCGGCGGCTCGCTCGCCGGCATTCCCGCCACCGAGCTGGGCGCCCTCGTGATCAAGGAAGTGATCGCGCGCGCCAACCTCACGGCCGACCAGGTGGGCGAGGCCATCATGGGCCAGGTGCTCGCGGCCGGCGCCGGCCAGAACCCCGCGCGCCAGGCATGGCTCAAGGGCGGCGGCACCAAGGAAACGCCGGCGCTCACCATCAACGCCGTGTGCGGCTCGGGCCTGAAGGCCGTGATGCTGGCGGCGCAGGCCGTGGCCACCGGCGACTCCGAAATCGTCATTGCCGGCGGCCAGGAAAACATGAGCATGGCGCCGCACGTGCTGCCCAACTCGCGCAACGGCCAGCGCATGGGCGACTGGAAGCTGGTCGACACCATGATCGTCGACGGCCTGTGGGACGTGTACAACCAGTACCACATGGGCATCACGGCCGAGAACGTGGCCAAGCAGTACAACATCGACCGCGCCTCGCAGGACGAGCTGGCCCTGGCCAGCCAGACCAAGGCCGCCGCCGCGCAGGACGCCGGCAAGTTCAAGGACGAAATCGTCGGTGTGAGCATTCCGCAGAAGAAGGGCGACCCGATCGTCTTCAACCAGGACGAGTTCATCAACCGCAAGACCAGCGCTGAAGTGCTGGCCGGCCTGCGCCCCGCCTTCGACAAGGCCGGCGGCGTGACCGCGGGCAATGCCTCGGGCCTGAACGATGGCGCCGCCGCCGTGATGGTCATGACGGCCAAGAAGGCCGCCGCCCTGGGCCTGAAGCCGCTGGGCCGCATCGCCAGCTACGCCACCGCCGGCCTCGACCCGACCATCATGGGCATGGGCCCCGTGCCCGCGTCGACCAAGGCGCTGCAGCGCGCCGGCTGGAAGGCCGCCGACCTCGACCTGCTGGAGATCAACGAAGCCTTCGCTGCGCAAGCCTGCGCCGTGAACCGCGAAATGGGCTGGGACGTGAACAAGGTGAACGTGAACGGCGGCGCCATCGCCATCGGCCACCCCATCGGCGCGTCGGGCTGCCGCATCCTGGTGACGCTGCTGCACGAAATGCAGCGCCAGAACGCCAAGAAGGGCATCGCCTCGCTGTGCATCGGCGGCGGCATGGGCGTGGCGCTGACGATCGAGCGCTGAGACTGATCACCGGGTGAACCGGTACAGGGAGGGGAGGCAGGGGCTCGACACGGGCTGCTGCCTCCTCTCCCTTTTTTGTGTCCGCTGTGCGCGGGTCTCGCTTGCCGATTACTTCGACCGGTCCGAATCCACGAGGTCCCAGGCCAGCCCTGCGAGCCAGCCGATGCCCACCAGCCACGCGCCGACGTGCACGGTGTCGATGTCGACGGGAGCCAGCCAATGCACCAGCAACGCGATCAGCAGCCCGGCGATGGCGCCGAGGCAGGACCAGGGGGAGCTGAGGGCTTCGAGCATGTCAGGGCGACTGTAGCGGCCGTCTTTCGCGCCCGCGCCGGTCGATTTGGGCGCACTGAGAACCTTTGGATTCAATCAAGCGGCAGGCGCCCGAGCGGCGGTTCCATTTGTTCACCGCTCAAAAATTGAGCAATGTGTCGAATCCCTTTGTAAAACAACAACTTGCATTCGTTTTACAAAGCTCCACCCCAGTTACCCCCAAAGTTGCCCACAGAAAGTGGGGATTGAAGCGGACTTCTGCACAACCGGCGGCAAGTCGTTGGTTTCAAAGGGCGGCCTAGCACAGGCAACCCCCTGTTTTTTCGCTTGACTTTCTTGTTTTGCAGCCATTTTGGGACCTCCTGGCCGCCAGAGTTGTGCACTGCAAAATTTTTAAGCAGACTAACTATTCCCCTTATAAAACAACAGCTTGCGATGGCTTTACAACGCGACCCCTGACTTACCCCCAAAGTTGTGCACAGAAAATGGGGAAGACATCGGGTTTCTCACAAGCCACCTGCAAGTGCCTGTTTTTGGCCGGAAATCGGGCCGTCAGGCGGTTCGGCCTGCGCGTCGGAATAGTGTCGGCACAGCGTCTCGACCAGCGCCTGCGCGTACACGGGCAGGGCGGCGCGATCGCGCACGAGCAGGTAGCGCTCGCGCACGCACCACGGGTCGCTGAGTTCGACCAGCGCGAGCTGCATGCTCTCCTGGTTGCGCCGCGCGGCCGACTCCGGCACCACGCCGATGCCCACGCCGCTGCCGATCATCCGGCACATGGCGTCGAAGCTGCCGAGCTGGATGCGCAGCTTCTGGCGCTTGCCCAGGTTGTCGGTGATCTGCCCCAGGAAGGCCTGCAGCGTGCTGCCTTGCTGCATGCCGATGGCGTCTTCGTCGAGCGTCTCGGCGAACGAGATGCGGCGGCGCCGCGCAAAGCGGTGCTGGCGCGAGGTGACGAGCACCAGCCGGTCGGTGCTGAAGTGGATGGTGTCCAGGCCCAGCGTGTCCATCTGGCCGGCGACGATGCCGATGTCGGCGCGTCCGTCGCGCACGCCGCGCGGGATCTGAGCATTCGGTTTTTCCTGAAGGTCGACGTTGATGCGCGGGTTGGCGGCCAGGAAGCCGGGCAGGATCTCTGGCAGGAAATCGGTCACCGCCGTGGTGTTGGCGAACACGCGCAGGTGGCCGCGCAGCCCGCCGCCGTACTCGAGCAGATCGGCACGCAGCTGGTCGGCCTGGTGCAGCACCAGCCGGGCATGGTGCAAAAAGGCTTCGCCCGGCGGCAGCAGTCGCACGCCGCGGGCCTCGCGCTGCAGCAGCTGCAGGCCGGCCTGGGTCTCGAGCGCCTTGATGCGCGCGCTGGCCGCGGCCAGCGACAGGTGCTGGCGCTCGGCCGCCCGCGTGAGGTTGCCGAGCTCGGCCGTGGCCACGAACAGGCGCAGGTCGGTGAGGTCGAAGAGCATGGGGCGATGGTAGCCAAGCCTTCGGAAATCCAGAAGCCTGGGTTCCGAAATCGCAGATTGCGCAGGCGGGGCCGGCAGCAGACCATGCAGCCATGGAGACACAACACAAGCAACCAACCAGCGGATTAAGAGTCCGCTGTTCTATCCCGATGAGATTCCGCGCCCGCGCGTTGCTCGCCTTCGGACTCACCGCCGCCACGTGGCTGACCGCCGGCCCGGCCACCGCCCAGACCTATCCCTCGCGCCCCATCACCCTCGTCGTGCCGCAGGCCGCGGGCGGCACCAACGACATCGTCGGCCGCCTCGTGGGCCAGAAGCTCGGCGAGGTGCTGAACAACGCCAGCGTGGTGGTCGACAACCGCCCCGGCGCGGGCGGCAACATCGGCACGCAGCTGGTCGCCAAGGGCCCGAAGGACGGCTACACGCTGCTCATGACGATCAGCAGCAGCCAGGCCATCAACCCCGCGCTCTACAAGAACCCGGGCTTCGACCCCGAGAAAGACTTCAAGCCCGTCGGCCTGATTGGCGCGGTGCCCAACGTGCTGCTGGTGAACCCGTCGTTCCCCGCGAAGAACTTCGCCGAATTCCTGAAGCTGGCGCGCGAGAAGGGCGCCAACTACCAGTACGCCTCGGCCGGCAACGGCACGCTCAACCACCTGCTGGGCGAAATGCTCAACAGCATGGGCGGCATCTCGCTGCAGCACGTGCCGTACAAGGGCGTGGCGCCTGCGATCAACGACGTGCTCGGCGGGCAGTTGCCCATCGTGTTCGCGAGCCTGCCTTCGGCGCTGGCGCACATCAAGGCCGGCAAGCTGCGCGCGCTGGCCGTGAGCGGTGAAAAACGCTCGGCCGTGCTGCCCGACGTGCCCGCCATCGCCGAGCAGGTGCCGGGCTACAACGGCACGCTGTGGATCGGCCTGTTCGCGCCTGCGGGCGTGCCGGCGGACGTGCTCGCCACCCTGCAGGACGCGACGCGCAAGGCGCTCGCGGCCAAGGACCTGCGCGACAAGCTCGACCAGCAAGGCGTCGAGATCGCGGCGCCCACCTCGCCCGAGCAGTTCTCGGCGTTGCTGCGCACCGACCTCGCCAAGTGGGCGCGCATCGTCAAGGCCTCGGGCGCTGCGGTCGACTGACCCGGCCACTCATTTCTCTTCTTGCCACTCACGCCATGACTTCTCCACTCATTGACGCCGAAGCCCTCGCGCGGCTGCAGGCCTGGCAGGGCCGCAGCGAAACGCTGCGCGACGACCTCACCGCCGCGCCCGTGCGCGCGCTCTCCGCCACGCTCGACCGCGACGACCCGCTGCCCGAGGCGGGCACGCGCCTGCCCGCGCTGTGGCACTGGCTCTACTTCCTGCCGCACCACCGCCAGTCGGAGATCGGCGAAGACGGCCATGCCAGGCGCGGCGGCTTCCTGCCGCCCGTGCCGCTGCCGCGCCGCATGTGGGCCGGTGGCCGGCTGACGTGGGAGCCGGGCAATCCGCTGCAGGTGGGCGATGCGATCGAGCGCACGTCGACCATCGCCTCGGTCACGCACAAGGCGGGCCGCACGGGCGAGCTGGTGTTCGTGCTGGTGCGCCACGAGGTGCGCAACGCGCGCGGGCTCGCGCTGACTGAAGAGCACGACATCGTCTACCGCGCCGCCGCCGCGCCCGGCGAAGCCACGCCGCCGCCCACGCCCGCACCGAAGGACGCCACCTTCAGCCGCGACCTCGTGCCTGACGACGTGCTGCTGTTTCGCTACTCGGCGCTGACCTTCAACGGCCACCGCATCCATTACGACCGCCGCTACGTGACGCAGGTCGAGGGCTACCCGGGCCTCATCGTGCACGGGCCGCTGATCGCGACGCTGCTGGTCGACCTGTTGCGCCGCAACGCGCCGGCCGATGCGCAGCTGGCGCGCTTCGAGTTCCGCGCCGTGCGCCCGACCTTCGACATCGCGCCGTTCCGCGTGCACGGCAAGCCCGCCGAAGGCAGCACCGACGGCAAGACCTTCAGCCTGTGGGGCGAAGACGCCGACGGCTGGCTCACGATGCAGGCGACGGCCGTGCTCGCCTGACGCAAGGAAAGAAAGACGCCCATGACAAGACCCCTGGACGGCATCACCGTCATCTCGCTCGAACACGCCATCGCGGCGCCGTTCTGCACCCGCCAGCTCGCCGACCTCGGCGCGCGCGTCATCAAGGTCGAGCGCCCCGGCGGCGGCGACTTTGCGCGCGCCTACGACGAGCGCGTGAACGGCGAGGCCTCGCACTTCGTGTGGGTCAACCGCTCGAAGGAAAGCCTCACGCTCGACCTCAAGCAGCCCGCCGCGCTTGCCGTGCTGCAGGAGCTGGTGGCCGGCGCCGACGTGCTGGTGCAGAACCTCGCGCCCGGCGCCGCCGCGCGCATGGGCTTGGGCGCGCAGGTGCTGCAGGAGAAGCACCCCGCGCTCATCGTCTGCGACATCTCGGGCTACGGCGAAGACGGCCCGTACCGCGACAAGAAGGCCTACGACCTGCTGATCCAGAGCGAGGCCGGTTTCCTGTCGGTGACGGGCACGCCCGACGACCCGTGCAAGTCGGGCAACTCCATCGCCGACATCGCGGCAGGCATGTACGCCTACACCGGCATCCTTGCGGCGCTGATGCAGCGCGGCAAGACGGGCAAGGGCTCGCACATCGACGTGTCGATGCTCGAATCGCTCGCCGAGTGGATGGGCTACCCGATGTACTACGCCTACGACGGCGCACCGCCGCCGCCGCGCAGCGCCGCCTCGCACGCGACCATCTATCCCTACGGCCCGTTCCCCGCAGGCGACGGCGGCACCGTGATGCTGGGCCTGCAGAACGAGCGCGAGTGGCGCGCCTTCTGCGACAAGGTGCTGCTGCGCCCCGAGCTTGCGACCGATCCGCGCTTCGACAGCAACGCGCGGCGCAACGAACACCGCGAGGCGCTGCGCACGCTCATCGTTGACACCTTTGGCGCGCTCAGCGCGGCGCAGGTGCTTGAACGGCTCGACACGGCGCAGATCGCCAATGCGCGCATGAACGACATGGCCGGGCTGTGGGCGCACCCGCAGCTGCAGGCGCGCGAGCGCTGGCGCCAGGTGGGTTCGCCGGCCGGCGACATCCCGGCGCTGCTGCCCGCCGGTCGTCAGAGCGCGTTCGACTACCGCATGGACCCGGTGCCGGCGGTCGGCCAGCACACGGACGCCATCTTGCGCAGCCTGGGCCGTGGCGACGACGCGATCGCGACGCTGCGCGCTGCCGGGGCGGTATGAGCGAGCCGGCCCATCCAGCGCTCGCTTTGGCGCGCGCCTTTCTCTTCGTGCCGGCCGACCGGCCCGAGCGTCATGCGCGCGCCTTGTCGACGGGCGCGAGCGCCGTGATCATCGACCTCGAAGACGCCGTGGCGCCCGCGCGCAAGGCCGAGGCGCGCGACGCGCTCGGTGCCTCGCTCGCCGCGCTGCCTGCCGACCGGCGAGGGCGGTTGCTCGTGCGCGTGAACGCCAGCGGCACGCCGTGGCATGGCGACGACTGCGCGCGCGCAGCGGGCTGGATCGCCGACGGACACATCGCCGGCATCGTGCTGCCCAAGGCCGAGCACGCCGACGAACTGCATCGGCTCGCCGCCACCGTCGGGCCGAAGGCCGTGCTGGTGCCACTCATCGAATCGGCCGCGGGGCTCACCGCAGTCGATGCCATCGCGGGCGCGCCGCAGGTGCTGCGGCTGGCCTTCGGCCACCTCGATTTCCAGGCCGACCTTGGCATGGCCTGCGACGCCGACGAGGTCGAGCTGACAGCCGTGCGCCTCGCGCTCGTGCTGGCGTCGCGCCGCGCCGGGCTGGCCACGCCCATCGACGGCGTCACGCCCGACTGGCGCGATGCGCAGCGCCTTGCCGCCGACACCGCGCGCGCCCGGCGCGGCGGCTTCGGCGCCAAGCTCTGCATCCATCCCGAGCAGGTCGCGCCCGTGCAGGCCGCACTCGGGCCCACGGCCGACGAGGTGGCCTGGGCGCACCGCGTGACCGAGGCCGTGCGCGCGGCCGGCGGCGGCGTCGTGAGCCTCGACGGCCGCATGGTCGACGGGCCCGTGGTGCGGTTGGCCGAGCGCTGGCTCGCGCTGGCGGCACCGCAAGGCCCGGGCGATTCATCGCCGGCCCACTGATTCATCGACAAGCCAAAAGGAGACAAAGAAGTGAACGCAACGAAGACCTGGAAACTGAAAGCCCTCATCGCGGCCTCGGCGGGCGCCTGCCTGCTCGCCGCCGCATCGCCCGCCGCCGCGCAGGCCGCGTGGCCCGACAAGCCCGTCGTGATGGTCGTGCCGTACTCGGCCGGCGGCCCCACCGACGTGGTCGCGCGCATGCTCGCCGTGCCCATGGGCAAGTCGCTCGGCCAGACCGTGGTGGTCGAGAACACCGTGGGCGCGGGCGGCACCATCGCGCCGACCCGCGTGGCCAAGGCCGCGCCCAACGGCTACACCATCCTCATTCACCACATGGGCATGGCCACCGCGCCCGCGCTCTACAAGAAGCTCAACTACGACCCGCTCAAAGACTTCGAGTACATCGGCCAGGTCATGGACGTGCCGATGACCCTGCTGTCGCGCAAGGACTTTCCGGCCAACAACTTCAAGGAGCTGCTGGCCTACGTGAAGACGAACAAGGACAAGGTCTCGCTCGCCAACGCGGGCATCGGTGCGGTGTCGCAGCTGTGCGGCATGCTCTTCGCGCACCAGATCGGCGTGCAGCTCACGACCGTGCCCTACAAGGGCGCAGGCCCCGCACTCAACGACCTCATGGGCGGGCAGGTCGACCTGCTGTGCGACCAGACCACGCAGACCGCGCCCGTCATCAAGGACGGCCAGCGCGTGAAGGTGTTCGGCGTGACCACGCCCAAGCGCCTGTCGAGCATGCCCGACATTCCCACGCTCGACGAGCAGGGCCTCAAGGGCTTCGATGTGAAGGTGTGGCACGGCGTGTACGCGCCCAAGGGCACGCCGCCGGCTGTGATCGACAAGCTCAATGTGGCCCTGCGCGCCGCGCTGCAGGACGACAACGTGAAGAAGCGCTTCGCCGAGTTGAGCACCGAGGCCGTGCCGATGGACAAGGTCACGCCCGAGGCGCTGCGCAGCCACCTGGCGGCGGAGATCGAGAAGTGGGGGAAGGTGATCCGGGCTGCGGGGGTGCAGGCGGATTGAAGATCGCAGTTTGAGTTGCGGGGCAGTGATGCCCCGGGCTCACAGCTTTTTCTTCATGTAGGCAAGGTAGTTGCCGCGCGCGTAGTTGTCGATGCGGGCGAACTCTTCATAGCCCTGCTTCAGGTAGAAGCCTCGCGCCTGCCACTCGAAGGTTTCGAGCGCGGCATTCCCGGCACCCAGCGCCTTGCCGCGCGCTTCCGCCTCCGCGAGCAGGCGGCGGCCCAGGCCGGTGTCCCGGGCTTCCTCTTCGACGAACAGCACGTCGATGCGCAGCCATTCGAGGAACACGAAGCCGCGCAGGCCACCCATCAGGCGGCCCTGTGCATCCTTGGCGTTCAGCCACACGGGTTGGCTCTCGGGGTACTCGCCGACGAAACCGTAGTTGAACTCGCGCAACCGGCGGCCCAGGACGCCGGAGCGGACCTCTTCTTCGGAGGCGGCCGATATCACCGTCTCGGTCATGCGTCACCGGCCGTCTGCAATGTCTCCTCGAACAGCTTCAGCAACAGCCGCGCGAACACATCCATGTTCCACGGCCGGTCGGTCGCGCCGGTTTCGATCGTGCGGCTGACCACGAGGCCGTCCGCGCCGGTCACGGCGATGCAGACATGCCCGGGCGCGTCGCCGTACGGGCTGCCCGACGGCCCCGCCGCACCGCTTTCGCAGAGGCCCCACTTCGATCGATGCGCATCACGGATGCGGCCCGACATGAAGCGCGCATAGGGCTCGGTCTCGCCGCGCATGTCGCCCATGTCTTCGGGCGTGAGACCGAGCAGGGCCTTTCCGGCGCGGCGCGAATAGATGACCGCGCCGCCCAGGAAGTACGCCGAGGCGCCCGGCGCCGCGAGCAGGGCGGCCGAGACCAGGCCGCCGGCCGACGATTCGGCGACCGCCACCGTCTGGCGCCGCTCGCGCAGCGTCGCCCCCACGCGGGCGGCGAGCACGGCAAGCGGTTCGAGGTCGGTGAGGTCGGGCGTGGACATGGAGGTCGAAAGAAGTAAGAAAGAAGAAGTGACCGACCGTTCGATCGATCCAACAAACGAAAGAAAGAACGATCAGGCGGTTGTGCCCGCACGCGACCCGGGCCGCCGCACATACGACGGCGCGCGCTCGTGGCTCGAGGTATGGCCGTACACCGTGTCGGCCGGGTAGTACTCGGCCTGCAGCTGCACCTTGGCCGCCGCTTCCTCACCCGCGGCATGCGCGATGAAGGCCAGCATCAAATCGGTACCGGCCGAGACGCCGGCCGAGGTCCACACATGGCCATCCTGCACGAAGCGTTGCTCGACCACCTTCACGTCGCCGAGCGCGCGCAGGCGGTCGAGCGATCCCCAGTGCGTGGTGGCGGTGCGGCCCGAGAGCAGGCCGGCCGCATGCAGCACGAAGGCGCCGGTGCACACGGACATCAGCGCCTTGCAGCCGGGCGCCTGCGCGGCCACGAACTGCACCATCGCGGGGTTGTCGACCTCGCGCCGCGTGCCCATGCCGCCGGGCACGAGCAGGAAGTCGAGCGGCGGGCAGTCGGCAAACGACACATGCGGGTTGATCGACAGCCCCTTGGCGCAGACGACCGGGCCGTGCGTTTGCGCCACCACCAAGCAGTTGGCAGGGCCGCCAGCGAGCTTGCTCCACATGGTGAGCATTTCCCAGGGACCGATGAAATCGAGCTCCTCGACCTCGGGGAAGACGATGATTCCGAAATTCATGCGTGCGAACTCCTGGGTGGCTGGATGGGAGGGGGGCCGGCAGGGGCCGTGTCACGGTCGCGCAGCCGCAAGCATATAGAGTGCCGCCGAGGCGATGTCCGTGACAGCTGGTTGCAAGCTTGGCTCAGTGTTCTCCCTCAGGGTTGTGTGGCCTGAAAATGGCTAGAGTGAAGGCGGCCGTTCAGGCTTTTTGCTAGCTTCAATCAAGGAAATCTCATGAGCAAGAAAGTTGCATATGTCACCGGAGGCATGGGTGGCATCGGAACAGCCATCTGCCAGCGTCTGCACAAGGACGGGTTCACCGTGGTCGCAGGTTGCGGCCCCACGCGCGACCATGCCAAATGGCTGGCCGAACAGAAAGCCGAGGGCTTCGAGTTCCATGCGTCGGTCGGCAATGTCGGCGACTGGCAATCCACCGTCGAGGCTTTTTCCGCCGCCAAGGCGGCCCACGGGCCGATTGACGTGCTCGTCAACAACGCCGGCATCACGCGGGACCGCATGTTCCTCAAGATGACGCCGGAAGACTGGAGCGCGGTCATCGAGACCAACCTCAACAGCATGTTCAACGTCACCAAGCAGGTGGTGGGCGACATGGTCGAAAAGGGCTGGGGCCGCATCATCAACATCAGCTCGGTGAATGGCGCCAAGGGCCAGGCGGGCCAGACCAACTACTCGGCCGCCAAGGCCGGCATGCACGGCTTCACGATGGCGCTGGCGCAGGAGCTGGCCAACAAGGGCGTCACCGTGAACACCGTGAGCCCGGGCTACATCGGCACCGACATGGTGAAAGCCATCCGCCAGGAAGTGCTCGACAAGATCGTGGCCACCATTCCGGTCAAGCGCCTGGGCGAGCCGAGCGAAATCGCTTCCATCATCTCGTGGCTCGCCACCGATGAGGGCGGCTACAGCACCGGCGCCGACTTCTCGGTCAACGGCGGCCTCCACATGCACTGAGCATGCGCACCGCACCCTGAAAACAAAACCCGCTTCGGCGGGTTTTTTCATTTGGGCCCTGCCCGAAACCACCTCGATCCACGAAAGCACCCCGCAACACGAACCCTTTCTTCTGCGTTTTCCCCTTCATCTTTTCAGGAGGCAGTCATGGCACATACAACAAGCACAGTACCCAGGAAGCTCCCCCTTTACCGTTCCCTTTACGTGCAGGTGATCACCGCGGTGGTCATCGGCGTGCTCCTCGGGTATTTCTACCCCTCGCTCGGCGAGTCGATGAAACCCTTGGGCGACGGGTTCATCAAGCTCATCAAGATGATCATTGCGCCGATCATCTTCTGCACGGTGGTGGTCGGCATTGCCGGCATGGAAGACATGAAGAAGGTCGGCAAGACCGGCGGCCTGGCGCTCCTGTACTTCGAGGTCGTGAGCAGCATCGCGCTGGTGGTCGGCCTCGTGCTGGTGAACGTGCTCAAGCCGGGCGCGGGCATGAACATCGATGCGTCCACGCTCGACACCAAGGCCATCGCGGCCTATACCGGCCCCGGCAAGATGACGGGCACGGTCGACTTTCTGCTCAACGTGATTCCCAGCACGATCGTCGATGCCTTCGCCAAGGGCGAGATCCTGCAGGTGCTGCTGATCGCGGTGCTGTTCGGCTTTGCGCTGCACCGTTTCGGCGGGCGCGGCACGCTGGTGTTCGACGTGATCGAGAAGGGCTCGCACGTGCTGTTCGTGATCGTCAACTACATCATGAAGCTCGCGCCCATCGGCGCCTTCGGTGCCATGGCGTTCACCATCGGCAAGTACGGGCTGGGCAGCCTGCTGTCGCTGGGCAAGCTCATGGGCACTTTCTACCTGACCTGCCTGCTGTTCATCTTCGTGGTGCTGGGGCTCATTGCGCGCTTTCACGGCTTCAGCATCTGGAAGTTCATCAAGTACATCAAGGAAGAGCTGCTGATCGTGCTGGGCACCTCGTCCAGCGAGTCGGTGCTGCCGCGCATGATGGAGAAGATGGAAAACCTGGGCGCGCACAAGACCTGCGTCGGACTGGTGATTCCCACGGGCTACTCGTTCAACCTCGACGGCACCTCGATCTACCTGACGATGGCGGCGGTGTTCATTGCGCAGGCCACCAACACGCCGATGACGCTCACGCAGGAGATCACGCTGCTGGCCGTGCTGCTGCTCACGTCGAAGGGCGCGGCCGGGGTCACGGGCAGCGGCTTCATCGTGCTGGCGGCCACGCTGTCGGCGGTGGGGCATGTGCCGGTGGCGGGGCTGGCGCTCATCCTGGGCATCGACCGTTTCATGTCCGAGGCGCGTGCGTTGACCAACCTCATCGGCAACGGCGTGGCGACCATCGTGGTCGCGAAGTGGACGAACGAGCTCGACACCGAGCGGCTGCAGGCCGGGCTCAACAACGAGAGCTGGGTCGAGTCGCAGGAGCCCGAGGAACTGATGAATGCGCGCGAGTCGAAGATGGCGCAGTAAGTGAAACGGCGGTCGGAGGCAAAGCCCCCGACCGCCGTGAATGCGCCCGAGGGCGCCCGTCTTGATGGCCTCAGGCCAGGTCGAACCGGTCCAGGTTCATCACCTTGGTCCAGGCGGCCACGAAGTCATCGACGAACTTCTGCTGGCTGTCGGAAGCGCCGTAGACCTCGGCGATGGCGCGCAGCTGCGCGTTGGAGCCGAACACGAGGTCGACGCGCGTGCCGGTCCATTGGAGTTCGCCGGTCTTGCGGTCGCGGCCTTCGTACGCCTCCTTGGCGTCCGACACCGCCTTCCACTCCGTGCCCATGTCGAGCAGGTTGACGAAGTAGTCGTTGCTCAGCGTGCCGGGCGTCTTCGTGAAGACGCCGTGGCGGGTCTGGCCGACGTTGGTGTCGAGCACGCGCAGGCCGCCGACCAGCACGGTCATCTCGGGCGCGGTGAGCGTGAGCAACTGCGCCTTGTCGATCAGCAGCGCTTCGCCGGGCACGCTGTAGCGGCCCTTCAGGTAGTTGCGGAAGCCATCGGCCGCGGGCTCCAGCGGTTCGAACGACGACACGTCGGTCTGCGCCTGCGAGGCATCGGCGCGGCCCGGCGAGAAGGGCACCTTCACCTCACGGCCGCCGTTGCGCGCGGCCTGTTCGACGCCCGCACCGCCGGCCAGCACGATCAGGTCGGCCAGCGAGATCTGCTTGCCGCCGGCCTGCGCCGCATTGAACTCGCCGCGGATGCCTTCGAGCACCGTCAGCACCTTGGCGAGTTGCTCGGGCTGGTTGACGGCCCAGTCCTTCTGGGGCGCCAGCCGCACGCGGGCGCCGTTGGCACCGCCGCGCATGTCGGAGCCGCGGAAGGTGGAGGCCGAGGCCCAGGCCGTCGACACCAGCTGCGCAGGCGTGAGGCCCGAGGCCAGCACTTTCTTCGTCAGCGCGGCGACGTCTGCGGCATCGACCAGCGGATGGTCGACGGCCGGAATCGGGTCTTGCCAGACGAGTTCTTCGGCCGGCACCTCGGGACCGAGGTAGCGGGCGCGCGGGCCCATGTCGCGGTGCGTGAGCTTGAACCAGGCGCGCGCGAAGGCGTCGGCGAACTGGTCGGGGTTGGCGAGGAAGCGGCGCGAGATCTTTTCGTAGGCCGGGTCCAGGCGCAGCGACAGGTCGGTGGTGAGCATGGTCGGTGCGTGGCGCTTGGTGGCGTCGTGCGCGTCGGGAATGGTGCCGGCACCGGCGCCGCCCTTGGCCACCCACTGGTGCGCGCCGGCGGGGCTCTTGGTCAGCTCCCATTCAAAGCCGAACAGGTTCTCGAAGAAGTTGTTGCTCCACTTCGTGGGCGTGGTGGTCCAGGTCACTTCGAGGCCACTGGTGATGGTGTCGCCGCCCTTGCCGGTGCCGAAGCTGTTCTTCCAGCCGAAGCCCTGGTCTTCGAGACCGGCCGCTTCGGCCTCGGGCCCGACGTGCGAGGCCGGGGCTGCGCCGTGGGTCTTGCCGAAGGTGTGGCCGCCGGCGATGAGCGCCACGGTTTCTTCGTCGTCCATGGCCATGCGGGCGAAGGTGTCGCGGATGTCGCGCGCCGCGGCGATCGGGTCGGGGTTGCCGTCCGGACCTTCGGGGTTCACGTAGATCAGGCCCATCTGCACGGCGGCCAGCGGGTTCTCGAGGTCGCGGGTGTGCGGCACCTTGCTGTCGTCGTCCTTGACGAGCACGCCGCGGTCTTTCTCGACGCCGGGCGAGCCTTGCGAATAGCGCACGTCGCCGCCGAGCCAGGTCTTCTCGCGGCCCCAGTACACGTCCTGGTCGGGCTCCCACACGTCGGCGCGGCCGCCGGCAAAGCCGAAGGTCTTGAAGCCCATGGTTTCGAGCGCGACGTTGCCGGTGAGGATCAGCAGGTCGGCCCACGAGATCTTCTGGCCGTATTTCTGCTTGATCGGCCAGAGCAGGCGGCGCGCCTTGTCCAGGCTCACGTTGTCGGGCCAGCTGTTGAGCGGCGCGAAGCGCTGCTGGCCGCGGCCGGCGCCGCCGCGGCCGTCGCCGATGCGGTAGGTGCCGGCGCTGTGCCAGGCCATGCGCACGAAGAGTGGGCCGTAGTGGCCGAAGTCGGCCGGCCACCAGTCTTGCGAATCGGTCATGAGCGCGGCGAGGTCTTGTTTCACCGCGGCGAGGTCCAGGCTCTGGAAGGCCTTGGCGTAATCGAAGCCGGTGCCCAGCGGATCGGATTTGGCGGAGTGCTGGTGCAGCAGGTCGAGGCGCAGCTGCTCGGGCCACCAGTCGCGGCTCGTGGTGCCGGCGCCGGTGGCCTGGCTGAACGGGCACTTCGCTTCGGTCTTCTTCTCGTTGCTCATGGGGGAGGCTCCTGTGTGAGGGTGTGACGGGGACCGCTCAAATTCTCAGTGAGAAAGATGTCGGCGCACATAGAACTGCTAAATGCTTGCGATAGGCGGTGCGAGCGGCAAAAGGGTGTAGGCGCGGGCCGCGCGAAAGCCTGCGGGCTTCAAAGGTTGGGGGTCGTTCCTGCAAAATGGACCGATGCCCCACAGCGTCTCCCTCATCAACACGATTGCCGCCGGCCTGGGGTTGGCGCTGGTGTTCGGCTTTCTCGCGGCGCGGCTGCGGCTGCCGGCGCTGGTGGGCTACCTGCTGGCGGGCGTGATCATTGGCCCGTTCACGCCGGGCTTCGTGGCCGACGCGGGCATTGCCGCGCAGCTGGCCGAGATCGGCGTGATGCTGCTGATGTTCGGCGTGGGCCTTCATTTCTCGCTGGCCGACCTGCTCGCGGTGCGCAAGATCGCGCTGCCCGGCGCCATCGCGCAGATCGTCGTCGCCACGCTGCTCGGCGGCGGCTTGGCCGTGTGGTGGGGCTGGAGCTGGGGCGCGGCGCTGGTGTTCGGGCTGGCGCTGTCGGTGGCGAGCACGGTGGTGCTGCTGCGCGCGCTGGAAAGCCTGGGCATCCTCGATTCGTTCACGGGCCGCATCGCCGTCGGCTGGCTGGTGGTCGAAGACCTCGCGATGGTGCTGGTGCTCGTGCTGCTGCCGCCGCTGGCGGGCGCGCTCGGCGGCACCAGTGCCGACAGCAACGGCGCGCCGGTCTGGCAGACGCTGGGCCTCACGCTGCTGCAGGTCGGCGGCTTCGTGCTGCTGATGCTCGTGGTCGGGCGGCGCGTGTTCCCGTGGATCCTCTGGCAGGTCACGCGCACCGGCTCGCGCGAGCTGTTCACGCTGTGCGTGGTGGCGGCGGCTGTGAGCATCGCGTTTGCCTCGGCGGCGCTGTTCGGCGTGTCGTTCGCGCTGGGCGCCTTCTTCGCCGGCATGGTGATGCGCGAGTCGCAGTTCAGCCACCGCGCGGCACAGGAATCGCTGCCGCTGCGCGACGCGTTCGCCGTGCTGTTCTTCGTGTCGGTCGGCATGCTGTTCGACCCGTCGGTGCTGGTGGACCGCCCGCTGCAGGTGCTGGCCGTGGTGCTCGTCATCGTGCTGGGCAAGTCGCTCGCGGCCTGTGCGCTGGTGCTGGTGTTCCGCTACCCGCTGGCCACGGCGCTCACGGTGAGTGCGAGCCTGGCGCAGATCGGCGAGTTCTCGTTCATCCTCGCGGGGCTGGGCGTGATGCTCGGCCTGCTGCCGGTGGAAGGGCAGAGCCTGGTGCTGGCCGGCGCGCTGATCTCCATTGCCACCAACCCGCTGTGGTTCAGCCTCATCGCGCCGCTGCAGAAATGGCTGCACGCGCATTCGAAGTTCGCGCGCGAGCTCGACATGCGCAGCGACCCGCTCGCGGAGCTGCCGATGACCACCGAGGCCAGGTACCTGTCGCGCCAGGTCGTGCTGGTCGGCTACGGCCGCGTGGGCCGGCGCATCGCCGCCGAGCTCGAGACGAACGACATTCCCTACGTGGTGGCCGAGCAGAACCGCGAACTGGTCGAGAAGCTGCGCGAGGCCGGCATTCCGGCCGTGTGGGGCGACGCCGCCGACCCGGCGGTGCTGATCCAGGCGCATGTGGCGCGCGCCCGCGTGCTCGTGGTCGCCACGCCCGACGCCATGAACGTGCGCCAGATGATCGAAACCGCCCGCACGCTGAACCCCACCATCCAGACCGTGGTGCGCAGCCACAACGAGCAGGAAGCGCGCTTGCTGGCCGACGAAACCGACGCGAAGGTGTTCCTCGGCGAACAGGAACTCGCCCAGGCCATGGCCCGTGATGTGGTGCAGCGCGCCGCGGCGATGGCGGTGCCGGCCTGAGGGCCGGCTGGCTGGCTACAGGTCTTCGATCACCAGCGTCCGGTAGCGTTGCGCCATCGAATAAGGCACGGTGCGCACCATTTCCATCACGCGCTCGGTGATTGCGCCGTCCTTGGTGCGGATCAAGAGGCCCGTGTGGCCTTCGCGTGCGAGCTTGGTGTAGGCGCGCACGGTGGCACCGTCGGTGCCGGCGGAGGGCAGGGGGTTGTCGGAGTCCGCGACGGTGGGCGTGATCTCTTTCAGGATCGTCTCGGCGGGCAGCAGGTAGACCTCGTCGCCGCTCACGATGCCCTTGTCGATCAGGCCGTGGCCGATGCGGTTCGCGTCCTCCGCGCTGGGAAACATCACCAGGGCATGGCCGCTCGGGTAAAACGCGCCGCCGATGCTCGAGCGCATGTTGGGTTCAAGTGTGAAATGTTTCATGCTGCGTCCTTCTTCTGGTGCCGCTCCCTGCTCCTAACATAGGCGTCGCAACGGGCCGCCTCTGTAGGAGAAGCCCGAATACTGACAACCGCTGGCGCCTTTCATTCGTTCCAGGGGTGGCTCTTTCCTCTTTTCACTCCTTGCCTGCTGCCGTCATGCCTTCGCCTTCGCCTGCGTCCAGAGACATCGCACTCACCGTCCATGAACTGGAAGAGGGGGAGTTCTATTGGGTGCTCATGGAAGCCGTCGATGGCTCGCCCGGCGACATCACCCATGAGTACGCGCCACTCGAAGCCGCCCACCAGCCCTACGCCACCTATTCGAACGCGCTGGTGGCCGGCGTGGCGGTGCTGCGGCGGTTGTTCGGGCCCGACGGCAAGCCGGTCTGAGGCCGCCACGGGGAGGCGCTCCCTATAATCCCGGCGGTCGGAAACATTGGTTCACACCGGTGTCATCCGTCACCCCACGGTTCGAAGGTGCCCTGCACGACCAGTCACGGATTGGCGGCGGGGTTAAACGGGAAGCAGGTGCGAGGCGTCGATTTTTTGAACGACGCTTCCATTCCTGCGCTGCCCCCGCAACGGTCAGCGGATTTCGACACCCTCAGGTCCCGGCGATCTTTCGTCCGGGCAGCCACTGCGCTTCGGCGTGGGAAGGCGAGGGTGTCGGCGCCCAGGTGCATTCATTTCGATGTGCACCCCGGCGCACTCCGCGAGCCCGGATACCGGCCTTCGCAACCGCCTTCGGACGCTGCGGGAGAGCGTGTCCGGGCCTGCCGCTTTTCCCTCGCGCGAAACGGCACCGCCCCCAGCCTCTTCTCCCGCTTCGTCCTTGATCGGTCAGGAGCCTGCGGGGACGCGGGCCGGAGAAAAATCGAATGAATCAGGCATCGCCGCCTTTGCGCGATCGCCCGGGCCTGCCGGGCCTTTCAGCGCTTTCGCTGGGGCTCGGTCTCGCATGCGGGCCAGCCGTTGCCCAATCGGGTGAGGGTGACGCGGCGGGCCGCCCCAGCCTCGCGCCCGTGCAGATCGAGGCCAGCCGCCACACGCCGCTGGCCCTGGACGAGCCCACGCAAACGGGCAGCCGCCTGGGCCTCACGCCGCTCGAAACGCCCGCCAGCATCGAGGTGCTCACCGGCGACACCATCCGCGCACGTGGCGACGTGTCGGTGGTCGAGGCCGCGAGCCGCGCCACCGGCCTCACGGGCGCGCCGGCGCCGGGCAACGGCGGCTCGTCGCTGTCGGCACGCGGCTTCAATGGCCATGGCTCGGTGATGCAGCTGTACGACGGCACGCGCCTGTACGTGGGCGCGGGCACCGTCACCTTTCCGTTCGACACCTGGTCGACCGACCGCATCGAGGTGCTGCGCGGCGCGGCTTCGGTGATGTTCGGCGAAGGCGCCATCGGCGGCGCGATCAACGTGGTGCCCAGGAAGCCCACGCGCGGCCCGATCCGCAACGAAGCGCTCGTGACCGTGGGCTCCGACGCCACGCGCCAGGTCGCTTTCGGCAGCGGCGGGGCGGTCAACGACAGGCTGTCGTACCGCTTCGACATCAGCCACCGCACCACCGACGGCTTCATGGTGCGCGGCGAGGCCGAGAGCCTGGCCGTGGGCGGCGCGGTGCGGCTCGACGTGTCGCCGCAGCTGCAGTTCACGCTCTCGCACGACGAGGGCCGCCAGGCGCCGCAGCGCTATTTCGGCGTGCCGCTCATCAACGGCCGCCTGAGCCGCCTGAACCGCGAGCAGAACTACAACCTCGACGATGCCGAGGTGAAGTACCGCGACCGCTGGACCCGCCTCGACGCGCAGTGGACGCCCAACGACGCCGTCACCGTGCGCAACCAGCTCTACCGCCTGGACAGCAAGCGCCACTGGCGCGACAGCGAAACCTACACCTACAGCGCCGCCACGAACCGCGTGACGCGCGGCGACTACCTGGAGATCGGCCACGACCAGGAGCAGATCGGCAACCGCACCGACGCCACCTTCAAGCACGCGCTGTTCGGCCTGAAGAACCAGGTGCTGGTCGGCTTCGACGTGAACCGCATCGACTTCCTGAATGCGAGCGACACGCCCTACGGCGGGCGCTCGGTGGTCGACGCCTTCGTGTTCAACCCCGGCTCCTACGTGTCGCCCACGGCCTACCTGCCGCGCTACAAAACGAAGACCCGCACCTACGCCTTCTTCGCCGAAGACAAGCTGGCCTTCAACGCGCAATGGTCGGCGGTCGGCAGCCTGCGCTGGGACCACGCGAAGATCGTGCGCACCGATCCGCAGAACCGCGCCCCGCGCCTGGACAAGACGTTTGAATACGCCACCGGCCGCCTCGGCGTGGTCTACGCGCCCGACGCCGCGCAGTCGTTCTATGCGCAGGTGGCGCGCGCGGCCGATCCGCTCACCGGACTCATCAGCACATCGGCCACGCAGGTACCGTTCGAGCTCAGCACCGGCAGGCAGGTCGAGGTGGGCTACAAGCGCCAGCTGGCCGAAGGCCGCTGCGCCTGGAGCGTGGCCGCCTACCGCATCGAGAAGACCAAGCTGCTGTCGCGCGACGCGAGCGATCCGACGGTCGTGCAGCAGGTCGGCAAGCAATCGTCCGAAGGCATCGAAGCGACGCTCGACCTGGCGCTGAGCTCCACGCTGCGCCTCGAAGCCAACGCCGCGCGGTTGCGAGCGCGCTATGACGACTTCAACGAAGCGGTCGGCAAGTCGCTGGTCTCGCGCGCGGGCAACACGCCGACCGGCGTGCCCGAGGTGGCGGCCAACCTGTGGCTGCACTGGCGCTTCCTGCCGCAGTGGGAGGCCGAGTTCGGCGTGCGCCACGTCGGCGCGCGGCAGGTCGATGCGGCCAACACGCGCCGGATCGGCTCGTACACCGTGGCCGACGCGGGCGTGAGCTGGCAGGCGAACCGGTCGCTCAAGCTCGCGCTGCGCGCCTTCAACCTCGCCGACCGCAAGTACCCGGTCTCGTTCTCGAACAGCGGCAACCAGTGGCTGCTGGGCCGGCCGCGTTCGTTCGAGCTGTCGGCGCTGGTGAGCTTCTGAATGCGCGGCCATGAACCTATGACAAGGACTTGCGCAAGCCAGTCCCTCCCCCAACAATCAACTTTCGCACTTCGGTGCATTACAGGAGGTGCGTGATGCACATCGAACCCGGTCTCGTCGACGGATCCAAGATCTTTCTCAGCTATGCCACGGGGGCGGCCGCGCTGGCCTATACCGGCAAAGTCGCGTTCGACACCTTGCGCAAGGACGGGCCCCTCGGCCTGGCGCTGCGCTCGGTCTTCACCGTGATGCTCGTGTTCTGCTTCTTCGAGCTGTTCCCGCACCATCCCGTGGGCGTGTCCGAGGTGCACCTGATCCTGGGCACCACGCTGATGCTCCTGTTCGGGCTCGCGCCCGCGGCCATTGGCCTGGCGGGCGGGTTGCTCATCCAGAGCCTGTTCTTCGCACCACCCGATCTGCCGCAGTACGGCATGAACGTCACGACCTTGCTCGTGCCGCTGTTCGCCACCGCCGCGCTGGCCCGCCGCATCATTCCCGCCCACATGGCCTACGTGGACATCAGCTACCAGCAGGCCTTCAAGCTGTCGGTGGCCTACCAGGGCGGCATCGTGGTGTGGGTCGGCTTCTGGGCGCTCTACGGTCGCGGCACGGGGCTTGAGAACCTGAGCCAGATCGCCAGCTTCGGCGCGGCCTACATGACCGTCGTGCTGATCGAGCCGCTGGTCGACCTGGGCGTGCTGGCTGCGGCCAAGGCCTGGCGCCGCCTGCAGGGCACGGCCCTCGTCGAGCGCCGCCTGTACAGCGCCGTCTGATTCGCGCCCATCTGAAGAGGGGGCGCCGCTCGCCGGCGCCCGGTTCCCTGTGCGCCCTCGGCGCCTGAAAGCATCCATTCCATGACATCCAACAGCAACGCCAAGATCCCCGTCACCATCGTCACGGGCTTCCTCGGCAGCGGCAAGACCACGCTGCTGCGCCACATCCTCGGCAATGCCGAGGGCCGCCGCATCGCGGTGGTGGTCAACGAGTTCGGCGAACTCGGCATTGACGGCGACATCCTGCGCGGGTGCGGCATCGGCTGCGAGGATGAGGACAGCGAAGGCAACGATCGCGAAGTCGCGCTGTACGAACTCGCCAACGGCTGCGTCTGCTGCACCGTGCAGGAAGAGTTCCTGCCCGTGATGCTGCAGCTCGCCGAGCGCCGCGGCGACATCGACGCCGTGCTCATCGAGACCTCGGGCCTCGCATTGCCCAAGCCGCTGGTGCAGGCCTTCCAGTGGCCCGACATCGCGAACATCTTCACCGTCGATTCGGTGGTCACCGTGGTCGACGGCCCCGCTGCTGCCTCAGGTCAGTTCGCCGCGAACCCCGCGCAGGTCGACGTGCAGCGCCGCGCCGATCCCAACCTCGACCACGAGTCGCCGCTGCACGAGCTGTTCGAAGACCAGCTCTCGGCCGCCGACCTCGTGGTGCTCAACAAGACCGACCTCATGGACGCCGCCGCGCGCGCGCAGGTCGAGGCGCTGGTGCGCGAAGAGCTGCCGCCCGAAGTGAAGATCGTCGGCGCCACCGAAGGCAGGCTGCCGCTCGCGCTGCTGCTGGGCCAGGGCCGCGCCGCCGAGACCACCATCCACCTGCGCGAGAGCCACCACGACCACGAGGAAGACCACGACCACGACGAGTTCGACTCGCTCGTGATCGAGCTGCCGCCCGTGGAACGCGACAGTCTCATCGCCGTGCTGGCCGCTTTGGTCGAACAACACACCATCTACCGCGTGAAGGGTTTCGTCGCCGTGCCGAACAAGCCGATGCGCCTGCTGGTGCAAGGCGTGGGCCGCCGCTTCGACCACCACTTCGACCGCCGCTGGCGCGACGGCGAGGCGCAGCGCACGCGCCTCGTGTTCATCGGCGAAGATCTCGACGAGGCCGCGCTGCGCAAGGCGCTCGAAGGCGTGGCCGCCGTGCCCGCCTGATCAACGCATGCACCTGCTGAGCACCCAGCCCGGACGCTTCGTCGAGGACGATCCGAGCGTCGTCACCCGGCTCGACCAGACGCCGGGCGACATCGTGGTGCTCAGCTCGGCCGACACCACGCTCGCGCTGCTCGCGGCCGCGCGCACCGCGCTGGCGGCCACCGACCCCGGCTACCCCTCGCTGCGGCTGGCCAACCTCATGCACCTGCGCCAGCCTGCGTCGCTCGACCTGTACGTCGACGAGGTGTTGCGGCATGCGCGCGTGGTGGTGGTCGATCACCTGGGGGCCGAATCGGCCTGGGCCTATGGGTTGCAGCAACTCGAAAAACTCGCGAAGCGCCAGGGCCAGCAGCTCGCGATGTTCTCGGGCGACCTGCAGGAAGACGAAGACCTGCTCGCGCGCGGCACCGTGCCGCGCGGCGTGAGCCGGCAGCTCTGGCAGTACCTGCGCTCGGGGGGCGCGGGCAACGCGGCGCAGTTCCTGCGCGCGGTGGCCTTCCATGGCCTGGGCCATGGCGAGGCGCCGTTGCCGCCGCGCAGCCTGCCGCAGGTGGCGCTGCATGTGCCCGGTGGCATCGACGCGACGCACACGGTTGCGGGCATCGACGACCTGCGGGCCGGCTGGCATGCGAACGCGCCCGTGGTGGCGCTGGTGTTCTACCGCTCGCACCTGCTGTCGGGCAACACCGAGGCCTTCGACGCGCTGGCCGCCGCGCTGCATGCCGAAGGGCTGAACCCGCTGCCCGTGGCGCTCGATTCGCTCAAAGACCCGCTGTGCCTGTCTGCACTGCGCGCGTTGTGCATTGAGCACGACGTGCAGCTGGTGCTCAACACCACCGCCTTCGCTGCCTTGGGGCAGGGCGCTTCGGACGAGCACGGCGAGCCCATGGCGCTGGCCGGTGACGCGCCCGTGCTGCAGGTGATCGTGAGCGGCGGCAACCGCGAAGACTGGCTGGCTGACAGCCAGGGCCTGCGCCCGCGCGACATCGCGATGCAGATTGCCCTGCCCGAGATGGACGGGCGCATCGTCACGCGGGCCGTGAGCTTCAAGGGCCTGTCGCACCGCTGCGAACTCACGCAGACCGAAGTGGTCGGCTACCGGCCCGAGCCCGACCGCATCGCCTTCGTGGCCGAGCTGGCGCGCCGCTGGTGCCGGCTGCGCAGCCTGCGCGCGGATGAGAAACGCGTCGCGCTGATCCTCGCCAACTACCCCGGCAGCGAAGGCCGCATCGGCAGCGGCGTGGGGCTGGACACGCCGGCCTCGGTGATGGCCATCCTGCGCACGATGCAGGCCGAGGGCTACATGCTCGACGCGCTGCCCGCGGACGGCGACGCGCTGATGCGCAGGCTGCAGGAGGGCATCGCCAACGATCCCGCCCAATGGGCTGCACGGCCCGCGTGGCAGAGCTACGCGCTCGCCGACTACCGCGCCCGCCTCGCGGCGCTGCCCGAGGGCATGGCCGCTGCCATCGACGCGCAATGGGGCCCGCCCGAAAACGATCCGATGCTGCGCCAGGGCCGTTTCATGATCGCCGGGCTGCGGCTGGGCCGCGTGTTCGTGGGCATCCAGCCGGCGCGTGCGCTCGGGCCACTGGGTCTGGCCGACTACGCGAGTTACCACGACGCCGAGCTGGTGCCGCCGCACAGCTACCTCGCGTTCTACTTCTGGCTGCGCGATGTGTTCGCCATCGACGCGGTGGTCCACGTCGGCAAGCACGGCAACCTCGAATGGCTGCCGGGCAAGAGCCTCGCGCTGTCGTCCACCTGCTGGCCCGACGCCATCCTCGGGCCGCTGCCCAACGTCTATCCCTTCATCGTCAACGACCCCGGCGAGGGCGCGCAGGCCAAGCGCCGCACGCAGGCCGTGATCGTCGACCACCTGATGCCGCCGCTCACGCGCGCCGAGAACCACGGCCCGCTGCAGGACCTGGAGCGCCAGGTCGACGAGTACTACGACGCGCTGCTGGTCGACGCGCGCCGCGCCAAGGTGCTGCGCGCGCAGATCCTCGCGACCGTGCGCGCCCAGCACCTGGTCGAAGAGCTGGGCATGCCGGGCGCGGAAGACGATGTCGTGCTCGCACGCGTCGATGCCTACCTGTGCGAGCTGAAAGAAACCCAGATCCGCGACGGCCTGCATGTGTTCGGCGACTCGCCGCGCGCGCGGCTGCGGCGCGACACGCTGCTCGCGCTCGCGCGCTACCCGGCCGGCGACGGCGCGGGCGAGAACGCCGGGCTGCTCGGCGCGCTCGCGGCCGACCTGTTGCCGGGCGAAGCCTTCGACCCGCTCGACATCGACGCGGCGAAGCCCTGGCAGGGCGCGCGGCCCGCGCTGCTGGCGGCCGTGAGCGACGAGGCGTGGCGCCACCAGGGCGACACGCGCGAGCGGCTGGAGCTGCTGGCCCAGCAGCTGCTCGAAGCGGAAGCCTGTCCGCCCGATCTGCCGCGCACCGCTGCCGTGATGGGTCGCATCGAACGCCACCTCGCACCCGCGCTCGATGCGTGCGGCGGGGAAGAACTGCGTCAGCTGTCGCGTGCACTGCAAGGCCGCTTCGTGCCGCCGGGCCCGAGCGGATCGCCTTCGCGCGGTCGGCCCGACGTGTTGCCGACCGGGCGCAACTTCTACGCGGTCGACACGCGCGCCATCCCCACGCCCACGGCCTGGATGCTCGGGCTCAAGTCCGCCGCGCAACTGGTCGAACGCCATCTGCAGGAGCACGGCGACTACCCGGTCGCACTGGGCTTGTCGGTCTGGGGCACGGCCACCATGCGCACCGGCGGCGACGATCTGGCGCAGGCCTTCGCGCTCATCGGCGTGCGCCCCAAGTGGGCACCGGGCAGCCAGCGCGTGGTCGATTTCGAGGTGCTGCCCACGGTCGGCATCGGGCGTCCGCGCATCGATGTCACGGTGCGCATCTCGGGCTTCTTCCGCGATGCCTTTCCCAATGCCGTGCAGATGTTCGACGCCGCCGTGCAGGCCGTGGCCGCGCAGGAAGACGAAGACGCCGAGCGCAACCCGATCCGCGCACGCATCCTGCGCGAGGCCGCGGCGCTCGAAGCGCAGGGCGTGGCGCCCGGCGAGGCGCGCACGCAGGCCGGCTGGCGCGTGTTCGGCTCCGCGCCCGGCAGCTACGGCTCGGGCCTGCAGCCGCTGTTCGACCACGGCGACTGGCAGACCGACGACGACCTGTCGAAGGCCTACGTCGGCGGCAGCGCCCACGCCTACGGGCAGGGCAGCGACGGCGTGCCTGCGGGCGATGCGCTGGTGCGCCGACTGCGCACGATGAACGTCGTGCTGCAGAACCAGGACAGCCGCGAGCACGACCTGCTCGACTCCAACGACTACTACCAGTTCCAGGGCGGCATGGCCGCCGCCGTGCGCCACCTGAGCGGGCAGCAGCCGGCGATGTACCACGGCGACCACGGCAACCCGCAGGCGCCGCGCGTGCGCACGCTGAAGGAAGAAATCAGCCGCGTGATCCGTTCGCGCGTGGTCAACCCCAAGTGGATCGACGGCGTGAAGCGCCACGGCTACAAGGGCGCCTTCGAGATGGCTGCGACCGTCGATTACCTCTTCGGCTTCGACGCCACCGCGCGCGTGGTGGGCGACCACCAGTACGCGATGGTGGCCGACGCCTACGTGCTCGACGAGGCCACCCGCGACTTCGTCAACACGCACAATCCGCGCGCGCTGCAGGACATGCTCAACCGCCTGCTCGAAGCCATGCAGCGCGGCCTCTGGCAGTCGCCCGGCGACTACAAGAACCAATTGGAAAACCTGCTGCTCGACCACGAGCAGCAGATGGAAGGAAGCCCCCGATGACCACAGCCGCCCCGATGCCGGTGCCGTTCCCTTTTGCCGCGATTGCCGGCCAGCCGCAGCTGCGCCAGGCGCTGCTGCTGGCCGCGGTCGATCCCGCGCTGGGCGGCGTGCTCATCGAAGGCCCGCGCGGCACCGCCAAGACCACGGCCGCGCGCGCGCTGGCCGAGCTGCTGCCCGGCGCGCCCTTCGTCACGCTGCCGCTGGGCGCGAGCCTCGAAAGCCTCGTGGGCACGCTCGACCTCGGGCAGGCGCTGGCCGGCCATGAACTCAAGTTTGCGCCGGGCCTGCTGGCGCGCGCGCACGGCGGCGTGCTGTACGTCGATGAGATCAACCTGCTGCCCGACGCGCTGATCGACTCGCTGCTCGATGCGGCGGCCAGCGGCGTCAACGTGGTGGAGCGCGACGGCATCTCGCACCGGCACGCCGCGCGCTTCGTGCTGGTCGGCACCATGAACCCGGAAGAGGGCACCTTGCGACCGCAGCTGCTCGACCGCTTCGGCCTGTGCGTGCGGCTGCGCAACCTGCAGGATGCGGCCGAGCGGCAGGCCATCGTGCGGGCGCGGTTGGCTTTCGATGCTGATCCGCAGGGCTTTCGCGCCGCACACGCGGATGAAGAGGCAGCGCTCGCCGCCGCGCTGGTGCGTGCGCGAAGTCTTGTGGCGGATGCAACGGCACTGTCGTATGGCGATGCCGTGCACGAAGCCGTCGGCGCGCTGTGCATCGCGGCCGGCGTGGACGGCCTGCGTGCCGACCTCGTGATGCTGCGCTCCGCGCGTGCGCTCGCGGCGTGGGAGGGCGCGGCATCGATCACTGATGACCATGTGCAGCGTGTCGCCGAGGCGGTGCTGCTGCACCGGCGCCATCCGATGGCCGAAGCTGCGGCGGACCCCCCGGTGGCGTCGCCAGCTCCTCGTCATAACCCCAGTGACGCGCCCTCGCGCAATGCCGGCGACGGCGACTGGGGCGCCATGCCGCCCGAGCCCGTCGGCATCGAGCGCGTGAAGCCGCTGCGTCCGCTGATTTCCGCGCAGCAGGCCGCCCCAAAAAAAGCCTGAGCCTCCGGGACGCCGCACCCGCTGGCGCACGCCAGGGTGACCGGAGGCAGGGCACGCAACGGGACGCATGGCACGGCGCCGCCGCGCCCGGCACCGCCTTCGACTGGCCACGCACGCTCGTCGCTCGCGGCGCCGACCAACTGCGCGCCGCGCACCTGCGCCATCGCCCGCAAGAGGGGCGCAGCGGCACGCTGCATTGCTTTCTGCTCGACTGCTCGGCTTCGATGCGCCACGACGGCCAGCTCGCGCGCGCCAAGGGCCAGCTGCTCGCGCTGATGCAGGAGGCCTACCAGTGGCGCGACCATGTGGCGCTGCTGTGCTTTGCCGGCGACGTGGTCGAGCTGCGCCTGCCGCCGCGCCGCGCGAGCGCCTGGAACGACGACTGGGTCGCGCCCATCGCGGCCGGCGGTGGCACGCCGTTGGCGCTGGGCGTGCAGCGCGCGCAGCAACTGCTGGCGAAGCACGAGACCCGCCAGCGCTGGCTCTGGCTGCTCACGGACGGCCGCAGCAACGAAAGCCCCGCGCGCCCCGCCGCCGCGGACGTCGCCTGCGTGATGGACTTCGAGCGCGCCCGCACGCCGCTGCACCGGGCGCGGCAGCTGGCGGCGCAGTGGGACGCGCGCTACTTCAGCGCCTGAATCACAGGTGCGACCTTGGCCGACCGGAACGGCTGCGATCTGAAGGGGTGAAGGCCTGTTCCGTCGAGGAGTTCAGGTACCGTACGGCATGCGTCCGAAACCCCGTCTCCTGGCCCTTGCGTTGACCCTGGCAATACCCGCCGCCTTTGCACAAGCCGAGCCCTCCGCACAGCCGTTGAATGCCGAAAACTGCGCGGCGCAAGAAGCGGTGCTCGAGCGCGAAATGGCCCTGGCCCGTTCCCGCGGCCAGATGCTGCGCCGGCGCGAGCTGGCCGACACCCTGAGCGCGCTGCAGTTGCGCTGCCAGGCGCTCGCGCCGGTGAGCCGCGAAGTGCGTATCGAGAAGCTGGAACACGAGATCCGCACGCTGCGTGCCGAGCTCGAACGCGCGGAGGCACAACTGCGCAGCGTGAAGAGCGAGTCGCCCTGAGCTACTTCACCAGGGCAGTTCGCTGATCGGCCTGCGCGGGTCTGAAACGGCCGGCGCCACATCGGCGGGGGTGGCCGGCCCGTCTTTCTCCGCCACGGCCTCCACCGGCGCCAGCATCGTCCCGCGGCAGTTCGGCGAGCCACAGTGGCAGGGGTACTTCGAGGGCGGCGAGCCGTCGTCGGCCGTCAGCGAGTAGTCGATGAACAGTTCGTCGCCGGCCTCCACCGCCTCCATCGTCTGGAACCGCAGCACCATCTCGCCCGCCTCGTCGAACTCCTCGACTGCTTCGCAGTTCGGCTCGCAGGAATGGTTGAGGTGGCGCGTGGCGTTGCCGCCCTTGGCGCCGTCGATGGTTTCGCCGGTCGTCAACGTGAACAGGTAGGTGAGCTGGTCGTCCCAGACCTTGGCCGCGACTTCCTGCTTGGTGTAGCGGCGGCCTTCGTAGAGGCCGAGAAAGGCTTCGGCCGGCAGGTCGCGCGTGGCGAAGGCGCCGAGGCCGTGCACGCCGCTGGGGCCCACGCGGATGAACGGGGTGGACGAGGTTCGCTTGTGGGGCTTCATGAACGGACGGGGCGCGAGGAGTCGGAAGAGGAATCGGAAGAGGTGGGCTGGAGTGTCGCGGTCATCTCGATCTGGCGGATGACAAGCGTGGCGCCGCGTGCGGTCAGCGCGCGGTGCATCGGGCTGCCCTCGGGCTCGTCGACCAGCCGCCAGCGTGCGCCGGGGCGTGCCTGCGCGAGCGCGTCGAGCAGCGCATGGGCCGAGGCCTCGTCGGGCGCGGCGGCATCGAGCAGCGTGTTCAGCGGCAGCGGTGTGGGCAGGAGGACGGCGTAGCCGCCCGTTGCGGTCCCCAGCGCGAGGGCACCGTCGTGCGCCAGCGCACCTTGCACGGTCGGCCACTCGCGGCGCCAGGTCGGGCGCGAGAGGGCGGTGCAGGCTGCATGCACAGCGGCGAGCGTGCCGGTGTCGGGCGTCGTCGGGTTCGCGGCATTGGCGGGAGATTCGAAGCTGCCTTCGAGCACTTCGAGCGTGCGGACTTCCACGAAACCCGCCTGCTCATAAAGCTGCCGCGCCGGGTTCTGTTCGATGACTTCGAGCTGCACCTGCGCGATGCCGGCGGCCGACAGGTCGCGCAGCTGCGCCTCGATGAGCTGTTTCGCCAGCCCCCGACGGCGCTGCGCGCTCGCGATGCCGAAGCCCGCGAGATAGGCACGCGGCCCGCGCCGGCCGACGAGCGAGAGGCCGCAGGCGTCGCCATCGACGACGATCACGCGCGAGAGCGCCAGGTCGGCTTCCGCGCGCCGCACATGCCGCTCGAACATCGCGCGGTCGAACGCGATCGGCACGAAATAGTCCTCGTAGGAACGGTTCCAGAGCGTGGTGAGTTCGTCGATGCCGAAGTGGGCGGCGGGAACGATGTCGAAGTTCATGGGATGGATGTGCAAGTCAGTTGCGCGGTGCATCCAGCGACGCAAGGCAATTCACGATGGCATCGGCCGCCTCGTCGAGCCGCGGGCCGGGCCGCATCATCAGGTCGAAGCGCGCCGAGGCAAAGCTGCAGACGCGTCCGCGCTGGATGGCCGACATGGCCGACCAGCCGGGCCGCGCGGCCATCGCCGAGATTTCGCCGAGGGCCGAAACCATCAGCACGTCGGGGTTGGCGCGCACCACGAACTCGGGGTTCATCTTCGGGAAAGGGCCGAGCGAGCCCGGCACCGCGTTGGCCAGGCCCAGACGCGCCAGGGTCTCGCCGATGAAGGAGCTTTCGCTCGCAGCGGCGACGCCGCCATGCACCTCGAAGTACACGCGCCGGCCTTGCCAGTTCAGCGGCACGCGGGCGCGCGCTGCATTCAGCCGGGCATCGAGGGTGCGCCAGAAGGCCTCGCCCGTGCCCGGCTTGCCGGTGGCGCGGGCGACGGTTTCCATCACGCGGCGCATGTCGGCATGGGTCTTGGCGTCGAGCGCCAGCACCTTGATGCCCAGGCGTTCCAGTGCTTCTGCGGCGCGGCTGCGCGGTCGCAGCAGCACGAGGTCGGGCCTGAGCGCGACGATGCGCTCGATGTTCGCGTCGTCCATGCCGCCCACTTGCGGCAGGCCCTTCACCGCCGCCGGCCAGTTGGCGTGGCGGTCGATGCCCACGAGCCGGTCGCAGGCGTCGAGCGCGCAGACCGTTTCGGTGAGCGAGGGCATCAGCGAGACGATGCGTTTGGCGGGCGTCTGCAGCTCGAGCACGCGGCCGCGGTCGTCTTCCAGGCGGATGGTGCCCGCGTGCGCCGCCGGGCCCAGGCCCAGTGCCACGAAGGCCGCGGCCCGGGCGATGTGGCGGGCGGCGGTTGAAAAGGGTTGGCGCAGGGGCAGGGCGTGGGAAGTCATCGGGCGGGCGGAAGCAGCCCGCTATTGTCGCGGCGTCTGCATCCGCAACAGCCGCGCCGCTTCTTCCGCACGCGCGTCGTCCACCTCGCGCAGCACGTTGCTGAGATCGACGGGGCCGGTCTCGCGCACGAAGGTGCCCGTGAGTTCGGTTTCCGGCCGCAGCAGGCCGCGCTCGTAGAGTTGCCAGATCTCGTCGCCGTAGTGCGTCTTCAGCAGCGCGGGCGCGTACTGTCCGAAGAAGTTGCGCAGGTTCTCCACGTCGCGCAGCAGCATGCGCTTGGCGTGGTTGTTGCCCGCTGCGTCGACCGCCTGCGGCAGGTCGATGATCACCGGGCCGTCTTCGGCCAGCAGCACGTTGAACTCCGACAGGTCGCCGTGCACGATGCCGGCGCAGAGCATGCGCATCACTTCCTTGAGCAGGCTGGCGTGGTGCAGCAGCGCGTCTTCGGGCGAGAAGGCCACGTCGTTCAGGCGCGGGGCGGCGTCGCCGTGGGCATCGGTCACCAGGTCCATGAGCAGCACGCCTTCGAGGAAGTTGTGCGGCGTGGGCACGCGCACGCCGGCCGCGGCCAGGCGGTAGAGCGCATCGACCTCGGCGCTCTGCCAGATGGCCTCGGTGACCTGGCGGCCGAATTTCGTGCCCTTGGCCATGGCGCGCGCCTCGCGCGTGTTCTTCACGCGGCGGTTCTCGGTGTAGTCGACGGCCTGGCGGAAGCTGCGCTTGTCGGCTTCCTTGTAGATCTTGGCGCAGCGCGTCTCGTCGCCGCAGCGCACGACATAGACCATGGCTTCCTTGCCGCTCATGAGCTGGCGCACGACGCTGTCGATGAGGCCCTCGTCGACGAGGGATTGCAGTCTGGGGGGTGTCTTCATGTGTGCGCCTCCGGCACAGCCAGGGGGTGGGTCGAGAGGAAGGCCCTCAGGCTTTCCGTGCCGATCTGGTAGACCGCATCATGCCTGTGCGCGGCGAAGCCGAGCCGGCGGTTGATGGCGAGCATGGGCGCGTTGGCCTCTGCGTTGGTGGTGATGGCCATCACCACCTCGGGGTGCCGCTCGCGCACGAGCTGCAACATGATCGCCTTCACGCCCTTGGCCAGGCCCTTGCCGCGCCAATGGCGGGCAACGCCGGTGAGGCGCTGGAACATGCGGTCCGGGTACAGCTGGTTCCAGCTGGCGTCGCACACGGCGGCCACCTCGTCGTTGGCGTCGCGCAGCAGCACGAGAAAGTGCTCACCACCGCGGCGGTCGATTTCGGCATACCAGGCGTGGAAGCCTTCGAGTTCGAAGCGCATCGGCGCGCGTTCGAGCGCGCTGGTGGGCGCGTCTTCGAGCAGCGCGGACAGCGGCGCCATCAGCGTGGCCAGCCGATCGAAGGGCACGCGGCCTGCGTGGATCTCGAGGCGCAGCCCGTGCGCGGGCGCAAGGGCATCGGCGCGCCAACGCGCGAGCGTCGCCCAGTCGAGGCTGTCGAAGGCCATGCGGTTCTCGATGCTGCGGTGCTTCTCGGTCGCGCCGATGGCCGCGAGGAACGCCCGGCCTTCCGACAGGTGGGCCTTGAAGGTCGCGGTGGTCGGGCCGCGGGCTTCCATCAGCGCCAGCAGCCGGTGCAGCAAGGTGCTGGCCACGCCTTGGCGTTGGTGCGATCGCAGCACGCCGCCCCACACATCGACGAAGGGCGCGAAGGCCGCATAGTCGGGCGAGCCTTCGCGGCGCACGCCCATGTTGAGGCTGCCGACGATGCGCCCCTGCGCGTCTCGCGCGAGCACGCGGTGCACCACGTACAGCGGTGTGTGCTGTTGCACGTTCTGCTGGGTGTGAGCGTCGTCGGGCTGCGGTTCGCCCGGAAAGTCTTCGTCATGGCGCTGGCGCCAGTAGGCCAGCGCCTGCGTCCATTCTTCAGCGGACGCCCGCTGCGGATCGAAAGGAGAAGTCGTGAACTGCCGCGCATCGGCGGCACGGGTTTCAAGCATGGTGAGCCTTGATTCGAAAAGGGAACGAACCGCACGCGGCACGCATGTGCCGGCGTGGCGTTGTCTGAATCGGACGGCGTGTCGCGGCAGAACACCGCGAGGGTCGAACGGGCTGGCTGGTGGTGCCTTCAGCGGCACCTGGTGCGCGGGGAGCGCGTCAGCAGCGGTTCGGATGCGACCCGGCAAACCGTACGTGGGCGGGAGAGTGAATAGCAGTGTCTTCCATCGCGCACCTCCAATCCGGTTTGTTGATCGAGGCGTCGAATGTAGCGAGGTTCGCACGGTCTGTGAAGTGCAACGCGCCTGCGGCAGAATCCAAAAAACCAACAGGGGATGCCATGAATCCGAAGAAGATCTTCGACGCGGCGAGCGAAGCCGATGTCGACACGGTGCGCGCCTGCATCGAGGCCGGGGCCGACCTGGCCGCCGTCAACAAGCAAGGCTTCACCGCACTGCAGTGCGCCGCGATGGGCACGAACGAATCCGAGCTCGAACCGATCCTTGCCGTGCTGCAACTGCTGCTCGACGCCGGCAGCCCGCTCGAATACGCCGGCACCGACAGCCGCACCGCGCTGTACCTCGCGGCCGAGTTCTCGCCGACCACAGAGCCCGTGCAACTGCTCATCGATGCGGGCGCGAACCCCGACGTGAGCGACAGCCACGGCAACCACATCACGGAGAACGCGATGGAGGAAGAGGTCGCCGAGTTGCTGTCGCGCATCACCGGCCACGCGCTGCCCGAACCACCGCCGCCCGAACCTGATCCGGTGAAGATGAGCACCGCGCAGTGGCGCGCGGCCGAAGCGCGCATCGCCGAGGTGTTCGACGCGCTGACGCAAGCTGGCCTGGTCGCACTGCAGGATGCGGGCGACACGCAGTCCGATGGCTTCTCCGATTGCTCCGAAGCGTTCCGCGAGCGCGGCGGCAAGAAGGCCGGCGTGCACGGCTTCTGCTTCTACACACGGCAGGACCAGAACCGCGCCAAGCGCACGAGCCAGCTCTCGCTCGCGTTCTGGGGCGCGCCCGAAGGCGGCGATGCCGACATGCAGCGCGTCGGCGAACTCGTGGTCGGCGAGTTCCGCAACGCGGGCTTCGAGGTGCGCTGGAACGGCGCGTCGTCGATGCGGCCTGAAGTCGATCTGCGCGCCTGAGCCTCAGCCCAACGCCGCGCGCAACCGCGTGGCGAGCTGTCGCGCCTGGGTCGGCGTGGCAACGTTGGTGAAACCCATCAGCAGTCCTTGGCCGTCGAAGGCCGCTGTCCCCCGGGCCGACAGCGGCTGGCAGCTCAGGCCGGCCTCTTGCGCGCGACGGGCCAGCACGAGGTCGCTCTCGGTGCGCGCATCGAAGCGCGCAATCAGGTGCATGCCGCCAGCCTGCAGATCGATGCGCACGCCGTCGCCGAAAGCCTTCTGCAATGCCTCGACCAGCAGGGCGCGTCGGCGCGCATAGAGCAGGCGCATCTTCTTCAGGTGGCGCGAGAAATGCCCGTCACGCATGAAGTCAGCCACCGTGGCCTGCGTGATCTGCGGGCAGCCGTTGGAGGCGATGCGCGCCGCCTCCTCGAAGCGCGCACGCAGCGATTCGGGCACCACCAGGTAGCCCAGCGCCAGCCCGGGATACAGCACCTTCGAGAAGCTGCCCGCGTACAGCACGCGGTCGTGCCCGTCGAGGCTCTTGAGCGCGGGCAGCGGCGCGCCGGCGTAGCGGTACTCGCCGTCGTAGTCGTCTTCGACGATCCAGGCCTTGGCGCGCGAGGCCCATTCGAGCAGCTGCAGCCGGCGCGCCAGCGACATCGACACGCCCAGCGGCGCCTGGTGCGAAGGCGTGACGATCGCCATGCGCGCCTTCGGCGAGCGTCGCACGCCCCGCGCGACGACCAGCCCTTCGTCGTCCACCGGCACGGGCACCACGCGCTGGCCGGCGCTGCGCAGCACGTCGTGCGTGGGGGCGAAGCCGGGGTCTTCGGTCCACACGCGGTCGTCCTTCGCGAGCAGCGTGCGCGCCACGAGCGCGAGCGACGCGCGGTAGCCGCCGGTGACGAAGACCTGCGCAGGCTGGCAAACCACGCCGCGCGACACCAGCAGGTAGGCCGCGATGGCCTCGCGCAGCGGTGCGTAGCCCGCGGGGTCGCCATAGAACAGGTCGGCCGCACCCATGGCGCGCGCGCGGCGGGCGACCAGGCGCGCCCAGAGCTTGCGCGGAAAGGCATCGAGTGCAGGGATGCCGAGTTGCAGCGGGGGCGGGGCGATCGGTCCGGCCAGTGCAGGCGCATCGACGACGGAGCGCGAACCGGCGCGCACGGCGCGCTGCACCGGCAGCGACGGCGACACCACCGTGCCCGCCTGCCCCTGCGCGGAGAAATAGCCTTCGCCCGCGAGCTGGCTGTAGGCCGCCTCGACCGTGCCGCGCGCCACGCCCAGCTCGCCCGCCAGGCTGCGCGCCGACGCCACGCGGTCGCCGGGGCGGAGCACGCCGCGCTCGATCGCCGTGCGAAAGCGCTCGTAGACCTGGCGGTGCAGCGGGATCGACGTCGAGCGATCGATGCCGGGGATGGCATTGCTTGGTGGGTTGATCATGGCCCACTCATTCTGACGATTCTTGGTTCTTTCGTCTGGTGCATCGAAATCCTAAGCTCGTGGCTTCGAACAGCCAGCAGGAAAGAAGGACACGCAATGGGCGAGAAGGTATTCGTGGCGGGCGCGACCGGGGCCGTGGGCTCCGCGCTGATACCGCTGTTGGTCGACGCCGGCCACGCGGTGTACGGCGGCACCCGCCGTGCCGATCGTGCGGCGGCGCTGGAGGCACGCGGTGTGACGCCGGTCGTCGTCGACGTGTTCGACGCGCTGGCCTTGCGCGACGCACTGGTGCGCATTGCGCCCGCGGTCGTCATTCACCAGCTCACCGATTTGCCGCAAGACCTGAACCCGGCGCTCATGGCCGAGGCGGTGGTCCGCAATGCACGCGTGCGCATCGAGGGCACGCGGCACCTCGTGGCGGCGGCGCTGGCGGCCGGCGCGACGCAGGTGATTGCGCAGAGCATCGCCTGGGCCTATGCACCCGGACCGACGCCGCACACCGAAGACGATCCACTCGATCTCGCAGCCGAAGGCGGTCGCCGCATCAGCATCGACGGCGTGGTGGCGCTGGAGCGCAGCGTGCGCGGTGCCGTCGGGCTCACGGGAACGGTGCTGCGCTATGGGCAACTGTATGGGCCCGGCACGTCGAACGCGGCACCCAAGGGCGCGAGCCCGGTGCATGTGGAGGCCGCGGCCTGGGCCGCGTTGCTTGCGATGCGGCATGCGCGGGGCGGCGTCTTCAACATTGCAGAGGGCAGCCCCGAGGTCAGCAGCGAGAAGGCCAAGCGCGAGCTGGGCTGGCATGCGGCGCTGCGGCGGTCGCAGGAGGTCGCGTCATGAAGGCCGTGCGTCTGTCTCACACACCGTCGATCCTTGCAGGGCTGTTGCTGGTGCTCGCCGCCAGTTGGGCGCTGATGCCGCGCACGGGCCAGCAGGAGGCCGTGCAGTGGTTCGCCGATGTGTGCAGCGCGGTGGCGCGGCCGATGTTCGCGTCGGCCCCCGTGCCCGCGGGCTCGCAGGCCACGGCGCGGCCGGCGACGCAGGTCAAGGTGCTGTCGTGCGAGGCACTGCCGAATGTGCCCGGCAAGTCGGTGACGACGGTGCTGGTCGACTTTCCGCCGCTGGCCTATTCGCCGGCGCATCGGCATCCGGGCTCGGTGACGGCGATCATTCTCGAAGGCACCATCCGCTCGCAACTGGGCGGCGGCCCCGTGGGCACCTTCCAGAGCGGAGAAACCTTCTTCGAGCCGCCCAACACGCTGCACATGTTCGCGGAGAACCCCGACCCGGTAAAGCCTGCGAAGCTCATGGCGGTGTTCGTCACCGACACCAACTGCGGCCCGCTGCTGCTGCCGCCCTGATCGGCCTCGCATCGCGCGCGATTAAAGTCCGGCGATGACCCTGACCTATGCCTACCTCGCTGTCGCGATCGTCGTCGAAGTGCTCGCGACCAGCTTTCTCAAGGCCTCGGACAGCTTCACGAAACTCTGGCCCAGTGTGGCCACGGTGGTGGGCTACGCGGTGTCCTTCTACTTTCTCTCGCTCGCACTGCGCGTGCTGCCCACCGGCATCGCCTATGCGATCTGGTCGGGCGTGGGCATCGTGCTGATCTCGGTCGTGAGCTGGCTTTGGTTCGGCCAGACGCTCGACGCACCGGCCATCGTCGGGCTGGGGCTGATCATCGCGGGCGTGGTGGTGGTCAACGTGTTCTCGAAGTCGGTGGGGCACTGACCTGGGGGTTGAGGCTCCGGCGCGCCGCATTGTTTCCGTTTCGGGAACGCCGTGGTTCCTTTTGCTGCGGGTTTTTACCTAGATCTCGCCGCACAATTCATCTCACGGACCGGCCCCCAAGCAGATCCGGATGAACAGGCCCCGAGCGAGTTGGCCGCCCTTCCAAAAGAGGGACGGTGACCCACCCAAGACCGGTTCAACCCCTCCAAGTCAAACACTTGAACCACTGAACTGAATTGAAGAAGGAAACCGACATGACCGCCTCCAAGCTCCTCTCCGCCGTTGCCGTTGCCCTGATGGCCGTTGCCGGCGCCGCCCACGCTGAAACCTACGAAGGCGTGCATCGCCTGACCTCGGCCGCCAGCCGCGCCGATGTCGCCGCAGAAGCCGTGGTGGCCGCACGCAGCGCCAACCCCTACGCCACCGGCGCCGATGCAGGCCCTGCCCAGGTGTTCGTCTCGACCGTGAGCCGCGACGCCGTCCGCGCCCAGGCCGTGGTCGCCGCTCGCAGCGAGAACCCCTACAGCGAAGCCGTGACTTCCCGCGTGGCCCCGGTGCTGGCCAGCGGCCTGGACCGCGCCTCGGTGCGTGCCGAAGCCCGCGCCGCTGCACGCGGTGACGCACTGCCGCTGTAATTGATGGGTATCAGGCGCGCACACCTTGCCCCATGGCGAGGTGTCAGCGGGTCAGAGAAAGAAAAACCGGCCTTGCGAAAGCAAGGGCCGGTTTTTTCACAAACGGGGTGAAGCCGTCGTCAGAAGCAGCGTTCTTCGATCGTGCCCACGCGGTCCGGATAGAAGGCCACGTAGTCCTTGATCGGTGCGACCGAGTCGTAGGGCGACTCGTAGGTCCATACCGCATTCACCGAGCGCTCGCCGCCGGCCGGAATGCTGTAGTACGCGCACTCGCCCTTGTACGGGCAGTAGGTCGCGTGCGCGGTGCGCTCCAGCAGCGACATGCGCACGTCCTTGCGCGGGAGGTAGTGCACCGTGCCGAAATGCGACTCGCGCAATGTCAGCGCATCGCGCGAGTCGGCAATCACATGCCCTCCCACGGACACCACCACGCGCAACGGATTCGGCGTGATGGCGATCGCATGGTCGGGGCCCGGAATCTTGACGGTGCGTTCTGGCGTGGCGAACATGGACAAGCTCCTTCGGACGAATCGGCGGATGCGCATCTTGCTGCGTTGTCGCGACGATTTGAAGTCTCCTGCAAATCCACCTGTTCCTGGCGTGGTTAAAGGCCGTGGCGTTCGGAAACCAAAGTTTCAGATTCGCTGCTTTTGCGGTGTACCCCGAAGCCCGCGCGCCCCGGCGCGAGGTGTTCGCGCAGCGTGAGCGCCGGAATTTCGTAGTCGCCCCCGTTCTGTGGGCGAAACGGAATCGGGTCGGTGGTCCACAGCGTATCGAGCCGTTCGCCCAGCTCACCGGTGATGCGCTCATAGGCTGCACCATCGACCTTGTCCGTGCGGTGCACCACGAAGGGCGGCAGCACGTCGAAGCCCGGGTAGTAGAGGATGCCGTGGTGAATGGGGAACAGCAGCTCGTCCATCGGCCCGTTGATGCCGCGGGGGGTGTAGTGCGAGGCCCAGCCGCCGGTCGTCACCACGAGCATCGCGCGCTTGCCGGCCAGCGTGCCTTCGCCGAAGCGATCGCCCCAGTGTGTGTCTGAATGTTCGCCCACGCCGTAGGCAAAACCATAGGCGTAGATGCGCTCGATCCAGCCCTTGAGGATGGCGGGCATCGAGTACCACCACAGCGGGAACTGCAGGATCACCGCGTCGGCCCACAGCAGCTTCTCTTGCTCTGCGGCGATGTCCGCGGTCTGCGTGCCGCCCTCGAAGGCCTGCAGCGAATCGCGCACGGGGTCGAAGGGCGCGGTGGTGTCGCGCGCCGGAAAGTCGTCGGCGTCGAGCGCGGGCTTCCAGCGCATCGCGTACAGGTCGGACACGCGCACGGAGTGGCCCGCACGGGTGAGGCGTTCGACCATGAAGCGATGGAGCGAGCCGTTCAGCGAGGCGGCTTCGGGATGGGCAATGACCAGCAGGATGTTCACGGTGTGATGAGGTTCGAGTGAAGATGCCCTCAGGTTAGGAGTCGTGGCGTTATATTGGAAATGAATAGTTTGAATGCCAGGTATCGCCATGAACAATTTCAGCCGCCTCGACCTCAACCTGCTGGTCACGCTCGACACCTTGCTGGCCGAGCGCAACGTGACCCGCGCGGCCGAGCGCCTGAACCTTTCGCAGCCCTCGGTGAGCGTGCAGCTCGCCAAGCTGCGCGAGCTCTTCAACGACCCGCTGCTCGTGCCCGCGCAACGCGGCATGCGGCCCACCGCGCGCGCCGACGAACTGCGCGAGCCGCTGCGCGAAGCCCTCGCATCGCTGGGCCGCGCGGTGGCGCCCAGCCAGCCTTTCGACCCGGCCCAGGCGACCACCACCTGGCGCGTGGCCGCGGCCGACTACGCCGAGTCGGCCATCCTGCTGCCGGCGCTGGCCGGGCTGCGTGAGGCCGCACCGAACACCCGGCTCGCCGTGGTCGAGGCCGTGCCGACGCGCATGGCGCGCCAGCTCGAGCAGGCGGAGATCGACCTGTTCTTTCACACCAGCGTGGGCGCGCCGACCGGCCTGCACCGGCGCGTGCTGTTCCACGAGCGCTATGTGCTGGCCGGCCGGGCAGGGCACCCGCGCCTGAAGCGCCGGCCCACGCTCGCGCAGTTCTGCGCGCTGGAGCATGTGGTGGTGTCGCTGGGCGGCGGCGGTTTTGTCGGCCCCACCGACGAGGCGCTGGCGGCGCAGGGCCTCACGCGGCGCGTGGCGCTGTCGGTGCCGCACTTCCTGTTCATGATGTCCGTGCTCGCCAGCACCGACATGGTCGCGATGCTGCCCGAGCGCCTGGCGCGCGGCGCGCCGGGGCTGCGCGTGGTGGAGGCACCGCTGGAGGTGCCGGGCTACGAGATGGCGATGCTGTGGCACGAGCGGCGGCATCGCGACCCGGGGCATCGGTGGCTGCGAGAGCAGATTGCGGCGAGCTTGTAGATCCCTTCGCAGGTGCGCCAGCCGGCGAGCGGCCAAGCGCTTCGAGCGGCAGGCCCCGAGGCTTCTGCGGTCGGCCAGCCGCCGCCCTTCGCGTGCGTCGGCTTTTCGGATTGACGACGGGGAACTGCTGCCGCGGGCGTACAGTCGAACCGCAGCCCTGTCGGGGCTCTGCACGAATGGAGGTCGAAGATGGCCCAGCATGCAATTACCGCTGTTCACTTCAAGGATGGGAAGATGGACCTCGTCGCCATTCACCCGGTCGTGGAGAAGGAGTTCGGCTCGACGGAGTTTTCCCTGGGCACGGCACAGCGAATCAGCGTCGGCGAATGCGCCAAGCTCGTTGCTGCCGGCGAGGAGGTATGCCTTGCCCGGCGCACTGAAAACCATGGCTGGGAAATCGTTTGCGACGTCAGGCTCTTGCCGGGTGGAACCGAGTTCACTGGCGTCGACATTGCGGATCGTCCCAACGATGCCTTGCAGCACCTTCCTGCGTGGGACTAGATCACCGGGCGCTTGCGCCGGATGGCCCTTTGAGGGGCTGCAAGCAAGTCGTCGCCGGCAAGTTCAGCCGGCGACACCCGCTGCTCACCGCGAGCCGGCTATGCGGGCGCAAGGTCCTCGTGGATGCAAAGGAAGTTGCCTTCCGTGTCCTTGAACCACGCCGCTTTTTCCGAGCCGAGCACGCAGACATGGTCGACGGTTTTCAGATCGGGAAAGTCGTAGTCCTCGAACACCACCCCCGCGCGCTGCAGCTTCGCGACGCTGGCGGCGATGTCCGGCACGTGGAAGCTGATCGCCGTGTGGTCGGCCTTCGTCCCCTCGGGTTTCGGGAACAGCGCCAGCGTGCTGCCGCCCACCGTGTAGACAAACTTTCCGTCTGGCCGCAAGCCACCGGCCTTCAAACCCAGGCAGCCCTCGTAGAAAGCACGCGCGCGGTCCATGTCCTTCACTGGAAGCATGGTCGTGACAGTGGAGTCGGACAACATGGCCAGTCCTTTCGCACAGCTCGGCGCAGCGGGTGCCGCTTGGCGGCGTTGCCTTGGCTGGCCGAGCGGTGGTCAGCTTACGCTTGCGGGCGGTGCGATGCCAGCGCGGTGGGTACCCTGTTCAGTGAATGCGACCTCACGACGTGCCGCTCCTGGGGTGCAAGAGATGGCACCCGACTTTCAAGGGAGCTCAGGTACTGCCCGCAATCCATCGGTAGACCGGATGCGCGGGGTCCAGCATCAGCTTGAAGGCGATGGCGCAACAGACCACCATGAGCAACGGCCTGATGAGTTTCGCGCCAGCCCGGATCGCCAGCTTGGAGCCCACCTGCGCACCGATGAATGCACCCAATCCCATGACCACGCCGATGCGCCAGTGCACCAAGCCCTGGAAGAGGTAGATGGAGAGCGACCCGAGTATCGATGCGAGGTTCAGCAACTTCGTATGGGCCGTCGCGCGAACGACCCCATAGCCCAGAAGAAGAACGAACGCGATCATGAAGAACGATCCGGTGCCGGGGCCGAAGGCGCCGTCATAGAAGCCGATCACAACGGCTGCGGTTGCGCAAAAGGCCGCCATGGAAATTCGCTGTTCGGCATCGTCGTCGGTCATCTTGGGCGACAACGCGAAATAGAGCGCCATGGTGATCAGCAGGAACGGCAGGCCGTTTCGGACCAGCTGTTGAGGGACCGAACTGACCACCAACGCCCCGATGACCGAGCCGAAGCAAGCCAGGAGGGCCGCAGGCCAGATCCGGTGCCACTCGATCAGGCCGGCCCGCGCAAAGTTTCTTGTTGCGGAGACAGCACCCAATGTCGCCTGCAGCTTGCTCGTTGCGATGGCAGACACGGGGTCCAGCCCGGCAATGACAAGCGCGGGGACCGTGATCAGGCCACCCCCTCCCGCGATCGCATCGAACGCCCCCGCCAGGAATGCGACGCCGGCAAGGATGAAAAGAATGGAAAGCGAGTGATCGCCGATCAGAAAACTGATGGTGTCCATGACATGCGAGGAGTTCATCCCTGCACAAGCAGAGGGTCGTCGGACAAGACGATTTCCTGCGCGGCGGGCGAATACCCGAACATGCGGATCAAGAGCCGCCGGTTGTCCTCGATCTCGTCACGGCAATGCAAGGCCTTGTGGTTGTTGATCACGATCGCCTTTGAAGGCTGAAGCGCCAGCCGCACCATGTCTGTGCGACGAACCTCGTCTGTCAAGACCTGGAACGCGTTCTTGATAGGAGGTGGGGCCTCTTCGCTCACCGAAAAACGGTACGAGTTGTATCGAAGCGAGAACGTCCCCTTCCCGTCGATCTCGAGTATCGAGACATCCGCACCAGCTTCTCCTTTGTCCGCGGCAAACGAATCGGTTCGCGTGAACTGGAACACCTTCGCTGTCAGGGCTAGTGCATGGTGAGCGCCAATCCTTTCGATGACTCTGTGCATCGGGAGGATCGCTGTGGGCTCGCTCTTCGGGTTCCAACGGGCGGTGAGAACGAGCGCACAAGGCGCAGGCGAGTGCGAGCCGGATGGGGAAAACGAGCAGTGGTATGGGGGCTCCGTGTGCGCACTCAGCGCCAAGCCCGTGTGCGAGGAAAGCTCTAGGGCTCCCAGATCCGGCTCTTCCGTGAGCTTGGTTTTTCCTCCGCCTTTGAAGTTACCGACCATTCGGACCAGCTCGTTGCTGTCGAGGTCGAATGCGAATGCGCGGTGCTCGACGAGGTTGAGCAGAATCTGGCTTCGCGACGCCAGCCTGAGGCAATGGAAGTCTTCCTGAAGCAGGCTGAGTTCGGGCAGCTCGGCAGGCAAGTCGCCAACGGTCGGGTCGAGCATCCCTTCAAAGATCAGAAGAGAAAGTTCGCCGTCGGCAAAGCGCTTTGCGGCGGCGGTTTGCGAGGCATCAAGGGTCTCGCAGATCGCTGTGGCAGATGCCCGCGCCATGGATTGCGTGCCCGCCGCTTGTGGGCCTCCGTTCTTCGCAATCTCCGTTGCTGAGTTTTCCAGCATCTCAGCCTGCAACCTGGTGAAGGTGAGGACTTCAACGTCCGAGAAATTTTCTTCTATGGACTCTCGTCGCCTGACAGGAAGCAAGCTTCCTTCGCTCAATTCCGGCTGAACTCTCATCGGCTTTCTCCCTTGTATTCAAAGGGCTCAAACCTCTACCGCGACAGATTGATTGATGGCGTCGTTGAAACCAAAAACTATCACCGAGCCGCGAAGGCTGAGCCGATGGGAAGTATCTGGTCAGCGCATCTCGCTCCCAAGCCTTGATTCCCGCTCTCTGGGAATCGATCTGTCATTTGCTTGGGTGTTATTGACAATGTGTGCCGAAACAGAAGGAGCACGTCCCGCTGCGGGGAAGGCGGGATCGAACTTCGTCAACGCGGGGCCTTCGAAGGGGAGTCCATCCGGGGCTGTCCAAGGCCACCTCAGGTATTCATGAAGCAGCGCGTCGTCGCCATCATCCGCACGTTCTTCGTCGCGTTGACCGACGGCGTGTGCAAGAGGCGCAGGTCCATCAGGAAGACGTCGCCTGCGCGCCCCGACATCTCGACGAGGCCGATGCCCAGCGGGTGAAGTTGCTGCTTCAGGTCGCCGGTCGTCTTCAGCACCTGCCGCAGCGCCGAAGCCGAAGGCCATCCCGGCGTGCCGACGCGATGCGAGCCGGCCAGCGCCAGGGTCGCGCCGCCGCCCGGCGCCACATCGTCGATCAGGAAGAAGGCCTGGATGCCCGGCAGGGGATCTTGCGGTGATGCCGAGACGTCGACATGCCAGTTCAAGCCTGTGAAGGTCGAGGCGCCTTGAAGAGGCGGCGAGAGCAGGAGCTGCGTGTCCTGGATGGCTGTGGGCGCGCGCCCGCCGAGTTGGGTGACGCAGTCGATCAGCTGCGGCGTCACCAGCGCTTCATGCACGCCGGGCACCTCGACCAGCGCGGACAGCTTGCCGATCTGCTGGAAGAGCGGGAATTTCTGCAGCGAGCTCGACAGGCCCTTGCCGCCAGGCAAGGCCTTCAGTCGCTTGATCTCATCGTGCAACTTCTGCCGCAGGCCCGCGATCTGTTTCTGCGGATGGAAGCCTTCCAGCCGCAGATAGCCTTTGTCGATGAAGAAGTCGGCGTGAGTTGGTTGCATTGCATGAAGCTGCCGCGCGCTCTGTCCACGCAGTCGCATCGGGTTGTAGTTCATGACGAGAAGATTTTCCGCGCTTTGGCAGCGCGAGAAAGAGGGGCGACGCCGACCGCGTGCCCCTTTCCCACCTTCACAGCTTCGGCGTGTACTTCACCGTGAACAGCACATTGCGCGGATCGCCGTAGTTGTTGTTCCCGTTGGTCTCGTTGTAGGCCGGGATGTAGTAGCGCTTGTCGAAGATGTTGTTGATGTTGACGGCCAGCGCCACCTCCGGCGTCAGCTGGTAGGCCAGGCGCGCGCTCCACACCGCGAAGCCGGGCACCTTGTACGTGCGGTCGTAGCCCAGCGTGTGGCTCTGGATGCTGAAGCCGCCGCCCACGCTGAGCCGGCTCCAGTCGCCGGGCAGTTGGTAGTTGCTCCACACGCGCAGCATGTGCTTGGGCGTCCACTGGCTGAAGACCCGGCCCTTGTTGTCCGGGTCTTCGAGGAACTTGGTGGTGTTGTAGGTGTAGCCGGCCGTGAGCTGCAGCCGCGGCGCGACCTCGCCGCTGACCTCGGCTTCGAAGCCTTGGCTGCGCACCTTGCCCGACGACTTGGAGCAGTACCAGCCGTCGCAGGCAAAGCCGCCGTCGCGATCGGTCACGGCGCGGTTGGTGTGGTCGTAGCGGAACACGGCCAGTGAGGTGTTCAGGCGGCCGTCCATCAGCTCGCCCTTCAGGCCGACTTCGTAGTTGCTGCCGATGATGGGCTTGAGCCCTTCGCCCGAGACGGTGCGCTCGGTCTGCGGCTCGAACACGTCGGTGTAGCTTGCGTAGGCCGACCATTGCTTGTTGAGCGCAAACACGAGGCCGACGTACGGCGTTACTTCGGCCGACGTGCTGACGGTGCTCCGGATGTCTGCGGTCTGGCTCGAATAGAGGTAGTCGTACCAGCTCAGCCGCGCACCGACGATGGCCGTAAGCGGCTCGGCCAGCTTGGCCCGCCAGCTGCCGTAGATGCCCTTTTGCCGCACGTCGTAGTGCGTGTGGCTCTTCGCGCCGCCGGCGGCCAGGATGGTGTCGTAGTTCTGCGCCGGGCGGTTGTGGTCGATGGCGAAGATGTTGCCGCCGCCGCTGAACCGGCGCGCATACCGGTCGGTCGACACAAACTTCGAGTAGTTGGCGCCGAGGGTCACGTCGTGTTCCATCGACAGTGCGTCGAAGCGCCCGCGCAGGTAGACGTCGAAGCCCTGCTTGCGCGAATCGAAGAGGGTGTCCCAGTCGGCGAAGTCCAGCCCGCTGCCGTCGGCCGTCACGTCGCCGTGCATGCGCTGGTGCTGCGAACTGTTCTTTTCGTTCATGCCGAGCGCGGAGAACTTCAGCTTCCACTTGTCGTTGAAGCGGTGCTCGGCGTCGACATACACGGCGGCCTGTTCGACGTCGCTGTGGTTCCACAAGGCGCCGGTGAACACGGAGCGCGGCAGGCCGATGTCGACGCCGTCCGGATAGCGCGGAAAGCCGCGCAGCATCGGACGCCCCTTGCCATGCGAGTGGCTCACGCCGAAGCCGATGGTGGTGTCGGGAGAAATGTCGTAGTCGATGGCGCCGTAGAGCGAGCGCGTCTTGCTCCACACGTAGTCGGTGAACGAGTGGCTGCGGTTCTCGTCGACCACCACGCGGCCGCGCAACGTGCCTTCGGCATTGAGCGGACCGCCGGCGTCGAGCTGCGCGCCGTAGTGGTCCCACGAGCCCGCCTTGCCGGTGAGCGTGAGCGTCTTCTCGGGCTGGCCGCGTTTGCGCACGAGGTTGATCGCGCCGCCCGGGCTGCCCGTGCCCTGCAGCAGGCCCGAGGCACCGCGCAGCACTTCCACGCGGTCGTAGAACACGGTGTCTTCGGTGGCCCAGTTGCCCAGCGAATACATGTTGCGCGGCACCGGTACGCCGTCGTACTGCCAGGCGTCGATCTGGAAGCCGCGCGACGTGAGGATCATGCCCGGCCCCACACCCTTGACGCCCACCACGCCCGTGACGTTGTTGACCGCGTCGCGCAGATCGACCAGGCCCTGGTCGTCCATGCGCTGGCGCGTGATCACGCTGACCGATTGCGGAATGTCCTTGAGCGCCTGCTTGCCTTTGCCGATGGTCAGCGCGCGCGCCGTGTACGAGCGCGTGCCTTCGGTGGTGGCGCTGCGCTCGGCCTCGGCCGTGACGGTGACCGGCGCGAGCGTGGTGCTGCCGTCGGCACCAGTATCTGCAGGGCCGCCGATGCTCGAGCGACGCAGCGCGTACGAGCCGCCTGCACCGCCCGCCGCCTCGAGGCCTGAGCCGGCCAGCAGCTGCGCGAAGCCTTCGCCCACGGCGTGCGGGCCCTGCAGGCCGGGCGAGCGCTTGCCCTGCGCGAGCGCAGGCGGAATCGTGATGCTCACGCCGGCGGATGCGGCGAAGCTCGACAGCGCCTCGTCGAGCGGGCCGGGTGCGATGTTGTAGGCCTTGCGTGCTTCGGCCTGCGTGGCCGGTGCGTTGGCCGCGCCCGGCGTTTGCGCGGCGACGGTCCCGGCGGCGGCGCACGCCATGGCGAACAGCGCGCCATGCACGGCGAGCGACAGCGCACGCAACGAGACGGCGTCGGAATCAAGGGGGGACGGTCGGCGACGGGCCATGGGTTTTTTTCTCTCCTGCAAGGGGTGTGAAGTTGCTGTTCCTCAAGGCTTCACACGCGAGGAAAGAAAAGGGGACAGGCCGCGACAGAAAAAATCGCAGCGGCCGGAATCGCCGGCACCACCCGACACCACCCGATGCCTCAACCGCCCGGCGCGACCACCGTGACCCAGTAGCGCGTGCGAAAGAGCACATCCACCGGCAAGGCCTGCGGCAGGCTGTCGAGCACCGGGCCGGTGTCGCGCAGCTGGAAGACGCCCGACACGCGCAGGTCGGCCACGGCCGGGTCGCAGCGCAGCACGCCGGGCCGGTAGCGGCCCAGCTCGGCGAGAAAGTCGTGCAGCCGCATGTTCCTGGCGCGCAAGACACCGCGCGACCAATCGTCGGCATCGGCATCTGCCGCCGTGATCTCGCCGACGGCCTTCGCGGAGAACATGGCCTGCTCGCCGGCACGCACCACTGCCGTCAGGCTGCGCGCGTCGTCGGGGCGAATCTCGACCGCGCCGTCGAGCACCGTCAGGTGGCTGCGATCGCCTTCGTGCTGCCGGACCACGAAGCGCGTGCCCAGCGCACGCAGCCGCCCCTGCGCGGTCTCGACCATGAAGGGGCGGTAGGCGGGGTCGGAAGAGGGCACTGCGTCGGACGCCGTCTCGATGAGTATTTCGCCCGCGTGCAGCCGCACCAGGCGCTGCGTCGCGCCGTAGGCCACGTCGATGGCGGTCGCGGTGTTGAGCTGGATGCGCGTGCCGTCGGCCAGGCGCAGTTCGCGGCGCTCGCCGGTGGGGGTGCGGTGGTCGGCCAGCCATTCGCGCGCCGGCGACGCACGCCACGCCAGCCAGCCGGCGGGCGCCGCGGTCAGCAGCACGGCCAGCGCCTTGACGGCCGCGCGGCGGTCGCTTCGCACCGTGCGGCCCAGCACCGGCATCGACAGCGCGCCCGGCAGCCTGCCGAACTTGCCGCTCACCTGCTCGGCGCGCTGCCAGGCCGCTTCGTGCGCGGGGTCGGCCGCGCGCCAGCGCGTCCATCGCGTGCGATCGGCCGCCGTGGCCTCGCCCGACTGCATCAGGAAGAACCATTGCGCCGCCTGCAGGGCGACCGCCTTGTCGACCACGACCGTCATCGTGCGCTGCACCGTCACGCGACCAGCAGGATGCAGCGGGCCATGGCCTCGGCCATGTAGCGCTTGACCGTGCGTTCGCTCACGCCCAGCTTCGTCGCGATGTCGGCATAGCCCAGCCCTTCGAGCTGCGCCATCAGGAAGGCCTGGCGCACCGGCGGCGCCAGGCCGTCGAGCATCGCGTCGATTTCTTGCAGGGTTTCGAGAATGATCGCCTGCTGCTCGGGCGAGGGCGCCAACGGCTCGGGCAATGCGCTCAACGCATCGAGGTAGGCCTGCTCCAACGAACGCCGGCGGTACAGGTTGGCCAGCAGCCGCTTGGCGACCACCGTCAGGTAGGCGCGCGGCTCCCGCAATTGCCAGTCGCACTGCTTCTCGGGCGTGTGGTCTGGCGCGGTGAGGATGCGCAGGAAGGTGTCTTGTGCCAGGTCTGCCGCATCGAAGGCATTGCCGAGCTTCCTGCGCAACCAGCCCTGCAACCACCCGTGGTGCTCGCTATAGAGCGTGTGGATGTGCGGGTTCAGAGCGGGATCGGCGGCCATGGCGAACGTAGTGCGGTGGCCAGGCCATCCAAATAAGAATTATTCTCATTGTATGTCGGCTGCGCACCCATGGCTACGTTCGGGGCTGCTGCACCAGTTGAAGCTCGTTGCCGGCGGGGTCGCGCAATGTGGCGAGGATGCCGCCCCATGACTGCGGCTCGGGGAGGCCGCTGAAGGCGACGCCGAGTGATGAGAGTTCGGTGTACTTCGACTGGATGTCTTCGACGTCGAAAGACAGGCCTGTGAAGCGGCCTACCAGGGCCTGGTCTTCTGGCGGGGCATCTGCTTCGACACGTTCGACCACGAGGCTCATCGGACCTGCGCCGAACACGCAGAAGCCCTGTTCGCGTCCGTCGGCCTTCAGGGGCAGGCCGAGGGTCTCTTCATAGAAGCGGGAGGCGAGAGCGAGGTCTTTGACGAAGATGCGGGCGGTGTGAAGCTGCATGGTGTCTCCTGGCTCGGGGTGAGGCGCATGCCAGGCGGGGACCTTCAGTGAAGGGCACCCGCAAGGCGCTCGAAGTGGCGCTGATAGACATTCGCGTAGTTGTTGCCGACTTGGCAGCAGGTGATGTCTCCGTAGCTCACCACGGAGAGTGTGTCTGCCCAGTTGCCGGCCCCCGTGAAATGCTCGATTTGCAGCGAATCGCCTTCGATCTGAACGACCCACCCGATCAGGAACTCGTTGAGTTCGCCGGCCTCGCATTCCACGATCATCAGCGCGTGACGCAAGCTCAGCTGCGCAATCAACGCGGGCCAACTGCGCACATCGAACTCGAATCCAAACGGCACCTGCGCTCCCAAGCCTTCCTCGAAGATCAGCTGCTTCTGAAGGCTGTTGGTGGCCGTCAATTCCACCTGCGTGATGTCCTCGGTTCTGAGTGCCATCAGGCCGTCCAGTCGGAAGTCGTAGACGTACTGAATCAGGACCAGTTCTGACGAGACCGCCAGCACGAAGCCTTGGATTTGCGAATCGTCGATGCCCGTCCGGTAGATCGAGACGAGATCACGATCCTCCAAATGCTGTTCGAGCTGCTGCTTCTGGGGTGTCATTGAGGAGCGGTAGAGCCAGCGCTACTTCTTCGCAAGAAACGCCGCAACCAACGCATTCGCATGCCCATGACCCATCTTGTGCTGGGTCTTGAGTTGGCTCACAAGCTCCATATGCTTCAGAGGTCCTGCAGCCTGAAGAATGTCCATCCAATGCGAAATCGGCTGGCCGTAGTTCTTCTCGATGGAGGGGAAGTACGAGGCAGGTCCTTTTACCTTGGCGGTCTCGGTCATGAGCGGCTCTTTCGTAGGTTGAGGTGGGGTTCGTGCAAAGCCCGAAGGAAAATCAGGAATGGTAAAGCGATGAATCGCCGCGAGGCTCTGAACTCAGTTCGTAGTCCGCCGCATGCGGAACTCGCCGCCTGCGTACAACACCAGCGCGATCACCTGGCCATTGGCAGCGCGTTCAAACTACAGTTGGATGCGCGCGTTCTTCACCAGCCCGGCGGCCAGTTCGTCTTCAACGACGAAGAAGGAAAAGTTCGTAGTCACTTGCGTACTCGTCGCCGCTAAACGCTTTGCACGCTCCAATAGATTTCGGTTTCGGGAGCGCACACGAAACCTTCCAGGGTGGGATGTCGGGCAAGGCGTTCGACGTTCGGCCTCGACGAGCAAAAAATTGTGAAGTGGCTGTCCCAATGGGCAGTCCAGAGGTTGGCCTTGTCTGGGGTGAACACACTTCCGCTCGTGAGCGCGACCTTGGCGCTTGCTGGTTTTAGATCGTCGATCCAGCAGAGCTTGCGTTCAGTGCAGAACTCGTCACCCACCCAAAGCCATTCCTGCGCGAGCGACTGTATGAACGACAGGACCGGATCCTGAATCAACTCTGGAAAAAGACCTTCAACAGGAGCAAGCAATCTGTGCTGGCTCAGCGAATTCGCTAGTACGTCGGCAAGTTCCTCGTCGGCAAAGTCCTTTCTCAGGCCGCCGATCATTGTCCTCAGTGCCACATCGATTGACGCGATCGAAGGAAATCCACAGAGGTCACGCACCTGCGACCACCGGACTGATTCAAATGTTTGGCAAAGCTCGTCCGCACTCCAGTCTTCCCGCGCGGCATTGGTCAGGTCGAACGTGGTCGACTTGGGACGCATGAACGGACTAAGAAGCACATAGGCGGCTTCAAATGCACCGTCGTAGAAGGGTAAGACGGGGCCTTCCAGTGGGCAAATGGCGTATCGGTCTGGATCGGGAAACACGCGTTGATTCATGGGCTCAGTCTAGAGCGGTCGGACCTGCCCGGTTGTGGCCGAACGGTGCTCAGGTCTATGAGCGGCGGATTGCTCAGCCGCTCACAGTCAAGCCATCTTTCCCACGGAGGATTGCGGCCAGTGCTTCCTCAATACTCTGTCGGCTCCAGTTTTCTGGCAGAAACTCGATCTCATATTTCGAGTGACCATCGAGCAACGAAGCCGCCTCCGTGCTCAACGTTGCGACAAAGCCAGACGCGTGAAGCGCAACCTCCAACCGGTCGACACGATGTACTACCTGGTCAACAACCATCACTTCGATGTCACTGGAGTCGACTCTACGAGCTAGCGAGAAACAATAGTCCTGCTTCGGGTCGTGGCAGTAGATGTATGCCATTCCATCGTAGGAACCGCTCTTTACCGAGGCACTGACAGTTGCAAGTAATCGCATTTGTTTGGTCGGAGCGAAGTATCGAAGTTGCCCGGAAGTATCGCCGAGCCGCCTGCACGAGCCTCCAGTTCGACGAACATGCCGTGACGACGGAACTTCACGATGCCGCAGCACAACCTTCAGGCTTGAACACCCGCGTGGTCGACCCCGGAAACTTCTCAAGCTTGGCCGCCGGCCGCGACGGACGCGGAAGCAACTCTCCGCCACAGTTCGGACATGTGCCTGCGAGGCGTTGGCTCGCGCATTCACTGCAGAACGTGCACTCGAAAGAACAGATGCGGGCATCGGCTGAATCCGGCGGCAAGTCTCGGTTGCAGCATTCACACCCGGGGCGCATTTGGAGCATGGCGAAACCTCTGAGAGAGTTTTGTCGCTTGAGCTTAAACGAAGGCCATGTGGCCGATGACGGAAGTCAGTCCGTCGATCCGATGGGGCCGAGCGCGACCGTCGACCAGCCTCATCGAGATCGAGCGGCTGACCAACGAACCAAAAAGCAATGCGTGTCGTTGGAGCTCTCGTGCACAAACCCATGACGCCCGTAGAGCGCTCCCACCGGGTTCCACTTCAGATGCTCCAGTCGCACCGTTTGGTTGTTTCGGTCAGCCTGCTCCAGCTGATGACGAAGCACCGCTGAACCAATGCCCGCGCGCTGAAAGGCCGGCAAGACGTAGAAATCGCCAATCCGGCGGTGACCATCGACCTCCCATGTGGCGATCGTGCCGACCGGCGTTGCACCTTTGAGAATGACCGACCACGGGCGCTCTCGCCATCTGCTCAGATGCAGGTTCCGCTGGAAGTCGTCATCCCATCCCCATCGCGCAGCAACGTAGGGGCCGAGTGCCTGTCGCTTGGTATCGAACGCAAACTCGCAATCCGAGTCGAGGGCGGCGCGCAGAGTTGGGTTCATTGAAGCTCGCTGGTTCCCATTCACAGACGGATGCCGCGACGCATGCGGTTCAAGCGGCTGCTCATCATCCACGCAACCACCGGCCCGATCACCATGCCAGCCAGGCAGCTCCACAAAACGACATGGCTCCTGAGTTCCAGCAGCCACGTGAGAACCGGGTACTGAGCGCTCACGGCCTCCGAGAAGCTCCACCAATACGAGGCGCCGCGTCCGGGTCCCGTTCGATGTTTAGTGCCGTCGAGCCAGTAGGCGGCAAGCGGTGCGAGGCCCAGATAGGCAAACATCGCCGCCCAGGGGCCGAGCACGATGGCGCCCAGAAAGGCATCGACGAAACGGGACCGCATCGATCTACCGCTCACGCACTCGCCGCCAGATCAAGTCCGCCGCCTCACCCGCACTCACAAGCGCCGAATCAACCACCAAGCGCTCCGTGCCCCAAGCCTCGTAGTCATGCCGAAGCACAGCCTCCCAGCTCGGCAACGCAAAGCCCGCAATGTCGGCCTCCCGGCTCTCCACGCGTCGGCGGTGTTCCGCAACGTCAGAGCACACGACTTCAACCTCCACCAGATGCGATGACGTCTCCGTCGCCACGGCACGCCACGCTTCACGCGTGACCGACAGCGGGTTGACGCAATCCACAACTACGGCCATGCCGAGTGAGAGGTTGGACCGAGCCAGTGCGTACGCGACGACATAGCCCGCCGGGCCCACGTCTTCAGCGTTTTCACTCGCAGTCTTCAGCGCGTGTTCGATAGCGTCGATGCGCAGGTACACCGAAGGAACACGCGCCACGAGTTCGCGCGCGATGGTGGTCTTGCCTGTGCCGGGCAGTCCGCTCAGGGCAATCAGCGTTCGATGCTTGGGTTCTCCGATCACGCTCGACCATCCTTCTTTTTGCGCGTCACTGAATCCACTTCATCCGGCGCACTCAACGCATAAAACTCATGCAACTTCGCCGCCAGCATCTGCTTGTCTGGCAGCTGCGTCTGGTATTGCGCCACCAACGCAGGCGAGAGTGTGCGGCTCAGCGCGTACTCCACCACCTCGCTGTCCTTGCTGGCGCACAGCAGCAGGCCGATGGCCGGGTTCTCGTGCGGCTTCTTCACATCGCGGTCCAGGGCTTCCAGGTAGAAGTTCAGCTTGCCCAGATGCTCGGGTTCGAAGGCGGTGACCTTCAACTCGATGGCCACCAGGCAGTTCAGGCCACGATGGAAGAACAGCAGGTCCAACGCAAAGTCTTGTGCGCCCACCTGCACCGGGTATTCGCTGCCGATGTAGCAGAAGTCCCGCCCCAGCTCGGTCAGGAACCGGCCCAGGTTCATCAAGAGGCTGCGGTGCAGCTCGGCCTCGGAGTGCGGGTCTGGCAGGGCCAGAAAGTCCAGCAGGTAGGCGTCCTTGAAGTGCTGCGCAGCCTGCGGCTGTATTTCTCTCAACGCTGTTGAGACTTTGGGCGGGTGGAGCACGGCGCGCTCGAACAGGCCGCTGTCGATCTGCCGCGCCACTTCACGCACCTGCCAGCCTTGCTGCGCCGTCATGCGCAGGTAGAACTCGCGTTCCTCCTCGCGCTTGGTGCGACTGAGAATGTGCAAATGCGAGGACCACGGAATTTCTCTCAACAGTGTTGAGAGTTTTGACCCCGGCGGATACGCCTGAAAAAACTGCCGCATGCGCCACAGGTTCTGGGCTGAAAAGCCGCGCCGGCCTGGCTCCCGCTGGGCGATGTAGGCCGCCAGTTGCTCCACGGTTCCCTTGGCCCAGCCATCGGCTTCGATGCGTTGATGCAGATACTGGCCAATGCGCCAATAGAGCTCGATCACTTCGGCGTTGACCACCTTGGCCACGCGCTGTCGCGCCCCCTGGATCAACAGGACCACCTCGCCGAAGGCAGCCTCTGAACTCGCGGCCACCGCGCGGCGCGTTGGCTTGGTCGTCTTGCTCATGCCTTCGAGCCCATCAGCAGTCCATCGAGCGGGCCTTCGGCTGCCAGGATGAAGGAGGCAATCTTGTGGTGGGTGGCTTGATCCATTTTTAGATTCTCTCGCAGCCCGGGGAGCGCTTCTCGGGGCAAGAGGTGGCGGACGGCCAAGCGAAATGGCGCATGGCTGCACGTGCGCCGTCCCCTTTTTGCCATCGCCCGCATCACCTCTGCGCAGCTCTCCCCACCTCACACGCCTGAAACAACCCCATCGCATCCCGAGCCAGCTCCGCCGCGATCCACAACACGTTGTCCAGATGCTCCGGCCCCGCATCTTCGAACCATCGGTTGCCGTCGCCGTGGCAGCACCACAGCAGCGAGTTCAGTTGCGCGAGTTTGTTTTCGAGGAGGTCCGACGGGGTGGGCCCGCAGGCGGTGTCGGGGGATGCCGGCGTGCGAGGCCGGGCTATAGTTGAAGTAGCCATTTGGTGTGCTCCTTTTCGAAAGTGTTGGCACGACTTGTGGTTAGACGGTCAGGGTGTGTCAGCACCCTGGCCGTCGCCTTTTGTGCCTCGCGTTCGCATCGATATGCATTGCCACATCGATGACCCGCCGCGAGGCGAAGCAGTCCTGCTTTCCTTGCCCACACAGCGGGGCGTCGGATGACAGGGGCATCCACTGTAGAGAAGCGCGGCGCACGCTGGTGGACCGAATGCGCCAGTAAGTCTCGAATCGCGCGGATAAGTGACGTGGCGGGCAGAAAGAGAAGAGCAGAGCGCCGTCAGATCAGCGGCACCGTCGCTTCCTTCAACACGCGCAGCACGAAGTGCGATTTGCTGTGCCGAATGCCAGGAATCTTGTAGAGCTTCTCGCGCAGCAGCCGCTCGTAGTCACGCGTGTCGCGCACGGCGATGCGGATGTAGTAGTCGTAGTCGCCCGACACGAGGTAGGCCTCCTGGATCTCGGGAATGGTGGCGAGGGTGCGGCCGAAGTCGTACAGGGTTTCGTCGGTGTGACTCTCGAGCGTGACCTGCACGATGACCGAGTCGTGGTACCCCAGCTTGGCCGGGTCGATGTCGACGGTGTAGCGCTTGATGACGCCCGATGCCTCGAGTTTCTTGATGCGCGTCCAGCAGCTGGTGGGCGACAGGCCGACCTCGTTGCCGATCTCCTGCAGGGTCTTGCGCGAGTCGAGCAGCAGCACCCGCAGGATCGCCAGATCGGTCTTGTCGAAAGATCCTTCGTTGTCTGACGATGTTTGGCGATTGGTTTTCATGTTTCGAGCTTAAACAGCCAAAAGAAAGAAGCAAATTCTGCCTCAAGAGCGGAAGAATTGACGGCATGCGACTGCTCGACCTTCCCCCCACATCCTCGCCCTCCCTCTCGCCGGACCTGCCCGAGACCGAGACCCCACCCCGCGTGCGCAACGGCGCCGAAGCGCTGCTCGACACGCTGGTCGCGTGCGGCGTCGACACGATCTTCGGCTACCCCGGCGGCGCGGCGCTGCCGCTGTACGACGCGCTGCACGGCGAACCGCGGCTGCGCCACGTGCTGGTGCGCCACGAACAGGCGGCAGTGCATGCGGCCGAGGGCTATGCGCGCAGCACGGGCCGCGTGGGCGTGGTGCTGGTCACGTCGGGGCCGGGCGTGGGCAACACGATCACGGGGCTGCTCGACGCCATGAGCGATTCGGTGCCGGTGCTGTGCATCAGCGGGCAGGTGGCGACGGCGGTGATCGGCACGCAGGCTTTCCAGGAAAGCGATGCGCTGGGCATGTCGCGCCCGGTGACCAAGTGGAACCGGCAGGTGCGCGCGGCCGACGACGTGCCCGCGCTGGTGCGCCGCGCGCTCGACATCGCCACCACCGGCCGTCCCGGCCCGGTGCTGCTCGACGTGCCGAAGGACATCCAGCTCATGCGCCTCACGCACGGCAGCGCGCCGACACCGCTGCGCGCCCTGCGCACGGGCCGCGCGCCGCTGCCGCCGCGGGCGATGCTGCAGCGCGCCGCCGACCTGATCTCGACCGCGCGCCGGCCGGTGCTCTATGGCGGCGGCGGGCTCATCAACTCGGGGCCGGCGGCCTGCGAGGCGTTCACGCAGCTCGTGCACCGGCTGCACGCGCCGTGCACGCTCACGCTGATGGGGCTGGGCGCGTTCCCCGCGTCCGATCCGAAGTTCGTCGGCATGCTGGGCATGCACGGCATGCTCGAAGCCAACCTCGCGATGCACGAGGCTGACCTGGTGGTGTGCGTGGGCGCGCGTTTCGACGACCGCGTGACGGGCAAGCTCGACGAGTTCTGTCCGCACGCCCGCAAGATCCACATCGACATCGACCCCGGCAGCATCAACAAGGTGGTGCACGTCGACGTGCCGATGGTGGGCGACTGCGGCGCCATCGTCGAAGCGCTGCTGGGGCTGCTGCCTAAAGAGTTTGCGCCCGAGCGGCTGGCGCCGTGGTGGGCGCGCATCGGGCGCTGGCGCGCCGAAGACTGCCTGGCTTTCACGCCGTCGACCGAAGAAATCCTGCCGCAGCACCTCATGTCGTCACTGCAGCGGGCCATCGCGGGGCGCGATGCGATCGTCTCGACCGACGTGGGCCAGCACCAGATGTGGGCCGCGCAGTACCTGCGCTTCGACAGCCCGCGCCACTGGCTCACCTCGGGCGGTGCCGGCACCATGGGTTATGGGCTGCCCGCGGCCATCGGCGCGCAGATCGCGCACCCTGATGCGCTCACGGTGTGCGTGAGCGGCGATGCGTCGGTGCTGATGAACATCCAGGAACTGTCGACGGCGATGCAGCACGGCACGGCGGTGAAGCTGGTGCTGAGCAACAACGGCTACATGGGCATGGTGCGCCAGTGGCAGGAACTGAACCACGGCAATCGGCTGAGCCACAGCTGGAACGAGGCGCTGCCTGATTTCGTGGCGTTGGCGAAGGCTTTTGGGTGGGGGGCGCGGCGGGTGTCCGATCCGGCGGAGCTGGAAGAGGCGCTGGCCGAATGCCTGGAGAGCAAGGGGCCGTTCTTTCTCGACGTGCAGGTGGCGGCGCAGGAGAACTGTTTTCCGATGATGCCGTCGGGGTGTGGGCATCACCGGGTGATGCTCGCGAAGGACCGGTGGTACGAAGACGAAGGTTGAGGCCCCGCGAGGTTGATGGGCCGTCGGCCCTCACCCTAACCCTCTCCCCGCAAGGGGAGAGGGGACAACACGGACAAGCCCGTCTTACTCCCTCTCCCTCTGGGAGAGGGTTGGGGTGAGGGCATCGGCCTCCAACGAAGCGCAGCCCTCCCTCAAATCAAGAATGCCCATCCACCCGCATCTGGAACAGAAAGTACGGCGGAATGCACGCCCCGCGTCCTTCCGGCTGCCCCTCCGCCTGCGCGCAGATGTAGTCCTCACGACAAGGCTTCTGCGCCGAGCAACTGCGCAGATTCCCCGGTCGCGTGTGCTTGCTCAGGCAATCGCCAAACGGCTGCTTCGCCGCCAGGCACTGGTTGAAGTCGCTGAGGATGGCGATGCCCCCGCAGGTGCCGTTCGGGTCTTTCGGATCGCAGCGGCCCGAGCACATGCCACCGGGGAAGCCGACCGAGGTTTTCTCGCACACCGAATCCGCGCCCTCGCAAGTCGTGGCTGCGGTGCGCGGCAGTTTCTGCGCGCGATCACGCCACGGGTCGGCCGATGCGGTGATGCGCGTGGGCTCGCAACTCGCGCCCACGGTGGCCTTCTCGGGCGCGTCATTCGAATCGTCTGGCGCGGCCAGTGGCCGGAACGGGTCGGGCACGGGCGTTGTCAGCGCCGCCTTCACATAGCGTTCGCGCCGCGCCAGTTCATCCTGCAGATGCGGCGAGTGCGGCAGCGCGAGGGCGTTGCCGGTCGTGAAGGTGCGCGAGGCGCCGCGCCGGTCCAGGCCCAGCAGGTGAAAGCCCGCGACCGCGCGGCTCTGGTGGCAACCCGCGCAGCTCAGGTCATCGAGCCGGCGCAGCACGGCCTGCGGTGACTGCAGCGTGCGGCTGCCGGGCACGGGCTGCCAGTCGCCGGGCGCGAACAGCTGTTCGAAGGGGCGGTTCGCCAGGCGCTCAAGCCCACGCGGCGCGACGGAGACAGACTCGGTCGCCAGAAAACGATCGGGGATGCGCACGGTGGCGCTGTCGAGCGCGCGCAGCGTGTCGGGCTGCTGCAGCCATTGCAGCAGCGCCTTGCGCAGCGGCACGTCGGCCTTGAGCTTCGCGATGTCGGGCGTGTTCTCCAACGGGCCTGCGTCGAAGCGCTGCGCGCCCGCGTTCCAGCGGAAGGCGCGCAGCAGGTACTCGGCATGGCCGCCGAGGTCGGGCCGCACGGCCGAGGGCCAGCGCACGCTCTGCAGGTTGGTCGTCACCTGCGCGATGCGGGCCTGCGCAAGCTGCTGCGGCGCGAGCGGGCCGTCGGCCGACACGAGCCAGCGGCCGAGGGCTTCGTCTTTCATCGACGCTTGCGGTGGTTGCCAGCGTCGCGCGGCACTGGCGCAGCTGCCATCGGCATCGGGTGCATCGCCGCGCAGTTCGACGGCGACGGTCATCGGCAGGCGCGACTGCATCGCGGCCGAGCGGTACGCGAGCCGGTACACGAGCCGTGTCTCGCCGCAGGCGCCGGGCTGGAAGGGGCGGCGGTCCATGCGGTTGGCGACGCCGACCAGTTCGAAGAAGGCGTCGGGGCTGGCAAGCCAGCGCGCGTCGAAGATCCGGTGCGGGTAGCGTGCGATGCCGACGCCGGCTTGCGGGTCGCGGCGCTGCAGGGCGGCGAGGCTGCCCTTCAGCGGATCGGCGATCGATTGCCAGGCCGGCGAGCGCACGAGCGCTTGATTGGTGGCGATGCCGCTCGCAGCAGAGGGCACGTTGAACCAGCGGCCGAAACCGGCGCCGGATTTCTCGGCGGCCTGCAGCGCGACGGGCGAGGTGACGAGCAGCACCGGGTCGGCGGCATGGGCGAAGGAGGACGCGAGCGCGAGGCCGGCGATCAGGAGGTGAAGTAGGCGTGGCACGCGCACGATTGTGCCGCCGCGAATCAGCTCACCAGCATCTGCTGCCGCATGAGCCCCGGCCACGGCAACGCCCTGCGGATCGCCCCACCGTTCCAGCGCTTCACGCAAACACTTTCTCGCGCGGACGGGAGACAGCTTCGTCCAGCGACGCGAGCGGCCGTGGCGTGGCCGCCAGCAGCGCCCGCGTGTACGCATGGCTCGGCTGGTCGAACACGGCATCGCGCGGGCCTTGCTCGACGATGCGGCCGCGCTCCATCACGACGACGCGGTCGGCGATCTGCTCGACGGCCGCCAGGTCGTGGCTGATGAACAGGCACGCAAAGCCGTGGTGCGCCTGCAGGCTCTGAAAGAGGCGCAGCACTTGCGCCTGGATGGTCATGTCGAGCGCGGACACGGGCTCGTCGGCCACCACGAAGGCGGGCCGGCGCACCAGCGCGCGTGCAATCGCCACACGCTGGCGCTGGCCGCCCGAGAGCTCGTGCGGGTAGCGCGCGCCCAGGCCGTCCAGGCCCACTTCGTCGAGCGTTTCGTGCACGCGCTTCACGCGCGCGGTGGCATCGAGCGCGGGCAGGTGGCGCAGCGGCTCGGCCACGATCTCCTGCACGCGCATGCGCGGGTCGAGCGACGAGAACGGGTCTTGAAACACCAGCTGGCAGGCGAGCCGGAAGCGGTGCAGCGCGGCGCGGTCGGCGCTGCGCACGTCGTCGCCGCGAAACAGGATCTGCCCCGCGTGCGACGGCGCGAGCCGCAGGATGGCGCGGCCCAGCGTGGTCTTGCCCGAGCCGCTGCCGCCCACCAGCGCGACCATCTCGCCGGGGTGGATGTCCAGGTCGAGCTGGTCGATGACCTGCAGCGGCGCATGGCGCTTGAAGAAGCCGGCGCGCGGGCCGGGGTAGCTCACGCACAGGCCGCGCACCTGCACCAGCGGCTGCTGCTGCATGGCCGGCGCCGGCTTCGCGGCCTGGCGGCGCGGCAGGGCGTCGACCAGCTTGCGCGTGTAGGGCTGCTTCGGGTCGACGAGGATGGCGGGCACGTCACCCGTCTCCACCATTCGGCCTTTTTCCAGCACGATGGCGCGCTGCGCATAGCGTCCGACGAGCCCGAGGTTGTGCGTGATGAGCAGCACGGCCGTGCCCTGGTCCTTCGCGAGGCCGACCATGAGGTCGAGCACTTCGCGCTGGCTCAGCGTGTCGAGCGCGGTGGTCGGCTCGTCGGCAATCAGCAAGCGCGGCTTGAGCAGCATCACGCTGGCCAGCATGATGCGCTGGCGCATGCCGCCTGAAAACTCGTGCGGGTAGGCGTGCATGCAGCGCTCGGGGTCGGCGATCTGCACGCGGCGCAGCATGTCGAGGCAGCGCGCGCGAATCTCCGCGGCCGACAGCTGGGTGTGCATGCGCAGGCCCTCGGCCATCTGCTCGCCGATGCGGTGCACCGGGTTGAGCGAGACCATCGGCTCCTGGAACACCATGCCGATGCCGGGCCCGCGAATCGGGCGCATGGCTTTCACGTCGCGCGTGCTCAGGTCTTCGCCGTCGAACACGATCTGCCCGCCGCTTTGCGCGATGCCGGGCGGCAGCAGCTGCAGGATGGCGCGTGCGGCCATGGTCTTGCCGCTGCCCGATTCGCCCACCACGGCAAGGAACTCGCCGGGTCGCACGTCGAACGAGAGGTCGTGCACCAGCGTCTGGGCGCCGCCGTGCAGGTCGATCTTCAGGTGCCGCACGGAGAGCACGGGTGCTGCGGAAGTAGAGGGATGGGTCATGACTTCTCCGTGCGCGGATCGAGCCGGTCGCGCAGCGATTCGCCCAAGAGGTTGATGCCCAGCAGCGTGAGCGCGATGCACAGGCCCGGCACCAGGCACAGCCACACGGCCGAGGCCATGTAGGGGCGTGCGCTGGAGAGCATGTTGCCCCAGGTGGGCGCGGGCGGCGGCACGCCCAGGCCGAGGAAGCTCAGGGCGCTTTCCGACAGCAGCACCCAGCCGAACATGCTGGTGGCCAGCACGGCGACGGGCGCCACGCAGTTGGGCAGGATGTGGCGCCACATGGTGTAGATCTCGCCGTTGCCAATCATTCGCGAAGCCTCGACGTATTCGCGCTCGCGCAGCGACAGCACGGTGCCGCGCACCACGCGCACCACCGAGGGCGCATACGCCATGCTCAGCGCGAGCACGATGCCCCACTGGTTGGCGCCCACGATCACCATCACGCCCAGCGCCAGCAGCAGGCCCGGAAAGGCCAGCAGCGTGTCGTTGAAGGCCATGAGCACGCGGTCGGTCCAGCCGCGCACGAAGCCGGCGACCACGCCGATCACGAGCCCGATGGCGGTGGCCAGCGCCACGGTGAGCAATGCGATGAGGCAGCTGGTGGAAGCCGCGCGCATGGCGCGGCTGGCCACGTCGCGCCCGAACTCGTCGGTGCCCAGCCAGTGCGCCATCGACGGCGGCTGCAGCTTGCCGCGCAGGTCGATGCCCAGCGGGTTGTAGGGCGTCCACAGCGCGGCCACCAGTGCCAGCACCAGCAGCACGCCGATGAGCACGCCGCCCACGAGGGTATGGGTCTTGATCTTTTTCACTGCACCGACACCCGGGGATCGAAGAGGGGATAGCACATGTCCACGATCAGGTTGATGACCACGTAGATGCAGGCCGTGAACAGCAGGCAGCCCTGCAGCACCGGGTAGTCGCGCGCGAAGATCGAATCGATCATCAGGCGACCCAGGCCGGGCAGGGTGAACACCGTTTCGAGCACCGCGATGCCGCTCAGCAGATGGCCCAGGATGAGGCCGATCATGGTGAGCGTGGGGTTGAAGGCGTTGGGCAGCACGTGGCGGCGCAGCACCTGCGACTCGGGCACGCCCTTGGCGCGCGCATGCGTCACGTATTCGAGCCGCAGCACTTCGATGGTGCTGGCGCGCGACATGCGCGTGAGCACGCCGGTCTCGACCAGCACCAGCGTGACGATCGGCAGGATCACGTACAGCAGGCCCTGCGAGAAGTCTTCCGACATGGGCACGTAGCCCACCACCGGCAGCCAGTGCAGGTACTGGCCGAAGAACATCAACAGCAGCAGGCCGAGCCAGAAGCTCGGCACCGACAGCATGAGCGTGGCCGCGCCGATGATGGCGAGGTCGGTCGGCCGGTCTTTTCGCCAGGCGGCGACGAGGCCGGCGGGCACGGCGATCAGCGAGGCCAGCGCCACGGCCGTGAGCACGATGACGGCGCTCACATGAAAGCGCTCCCAGATCAGCGGCAGCACCGCCAGGCCGTTGGTGGTCGACACGCCCAGGTCGCCGGTGAGCGCCTGGCGCAGCCACACGAAGTACTGGGTGACCAGGGGTTGGTCGAGCCCCATCTGCTGGCGTGCGAGTTCGAGCTGCGCGGGGTCGGCGCCTTCGCCGAGCATGAGCTGCACCGGGTCGCCCGGAATCAGCCGCATGAGCGTGAAGACGGCAATCGACACCAGCAGCAGCGTCGGGGCCGTCATGGCGATCCGGCGCAAGAGGTAGGCAAGCATGGCGGCGGCGCCCCGTCAGCCGCGCGCGTCGAGCCGGACGTTCCAGAACCGCGGCTTGGCCGGCGCCCAGCCCTTGAAGCCGGTCACGCTCTTGCGCATGGCGGTGGCGTCGCTGGCGTTGAAGAGCACGACCATCGGCACGTCCTGCAGCATCTGCTTGTGCATCTCGTCGAACAGCACCTGGCGGCGCGCCTTGTCGCGCGAGACCATGCTCTCGGTGAGCCGGGTCTGCGCGGCGGGGTTGTCCCACACCTTGCGCGGCTGCGCGGCCTTGTCGCCGGACACCATCTCGTAGTTGAGCGAGGGGTCGATGCGCGCCGAGTAGATGAAGGCCATGCTCTGGTACTGGCCCTTGGTGTAGCGGTCGAGCTGCGTGGCCCAGTCGAGCACTTCGAGTTCGACGTTGATGCCGGCCTCGGAGGCCATGGCCTGTACCAGCACGGCGGCCGAGTACAGCGCCTCGTAGCGCTTGTTGGCGACGAGCTTGATCGGCTGGCCGCGGTAGCCGGCTTCGGCCAGCAGCTTCTTCGCACCGGCGATGTCGCGCTTGTAGCCGCCGGCCTGCACGGCGCTGTAGAACGGGCTGGACGAAGGCACGACCGAGTTGTTGACAGCCGACAGGCCCTCGGTGACCGTCTTGGCGATTTCGGGCGTGTCGAGCGCCAAGGCCAGTGCACGGCGGATGCGCACGTCTTTCAGCAGCGGGTCGGTGGTCTGCAGCAGCAGCGCCACCATGGTCATCACCGGCGTGGTGTCGACGCGCACGTCACTGCGACCGCGCATCTCGACCACGTCGGCAGGGCTGGGGCTGATGAAGGCATCGATGCCGCCGCTGTAGAGCGCCGCCTTGGCCGCGGCCGAGTCGGGAATGACGACGAAGCGCAGGTTCTCGATCTCGGCCTTCTTGCCGCCCGTGAGGCCGTCGCGCGCTTCGGGGCGCGCGCTGTAGCCGTCGAAGCGCGTGAGCTCGATGTACTGGCCGCGCTTCCACTCCTTGATCTTGTAGGGGCCGGTGCCCACGGGCTCCTTCCACTGGCCGTCGGCACCGAGCGAGCTGCGATGCAGGATGGCGGCGCCGCCGCAGTCGGGGCGCGCCATCATCGTGAGAAACAGCGCGCTCGGGCGCTCGATCTTGAACACCACCGTCTTCGGCGTGGGTGCTTCCACCGCGAGCACCTTGGTCATGCCCTTGCCGTCGAACTCGGGCAGGCAGCGCCAGCCGCTGTTGGGCTTGAGGTAGCGCTGCCAGCTCCACACCACGTCGTCGGCGGTGAGCACCGCGCCGTTCTGGAACTTCACGCCGTCGCGCAGCGTGAAGGTGTAGGTCAGGCCGTCGGCCGAGGTGTCGACCTTGCTCGCGAGCATCGGGCCGACCGAGGTGTCTTCGCGCAGCGCGACCAGGCCTTCGACCACGTGGATGAGCACGTTGTCGGTGTTGTCGTCGCGGTTGCCTCCGGGATCGGTGGAGCGGATGTCGGAGTTGATCTGGATCCGCATCGTCTGGCCGGCACCAGCCGGCGCTTGGGCAAAGGCCGCGCTGGCGGCCAGGCCGAGGCCAAGGGCCAGTGCGGCGGCGGCGCGCGCAGCGGAGGGAGGGACGGGGGCGTGGGCAGGTTCATGGCAACACTCCTGGCGATGGCTGGGCGGGGCGGGCGGATCAGAGGGAATACTCGGTGAAGCGGTGCGCCTTGAAGGGCGCCGGCGCGATGCGCATCTTTCGTGCCGCCGGGTCCATGACGATGGTCGCCACGGTGGCCGACGAGGCACCGCCGGGGCCCGCGCTCGGGCTGCGGCACACGGCGCGCGGCGCGCCGAAGCGGTCTTGCAGCGCGTCGAGCACGTCCTGTTCGGTGAGCAAACCGGCTGCGCGCTTGTTGTGCAGCGCCTCGGTCACGCGGCGGTCGCGGTAGAGCGAATCGGGCGTGGTCTCCAGGCTGCGGTCGACCACGCGCGCCAGCGCCGCCGGGGTCTTGAAGTGGTTGGCGTGCACCAGGATGCCGCCTTCGGGCTGCTGCCAGAACACCTGCTCGGGGCAGGTCTCCAGGCTCACGGCCTCGCCCTCGGCGTGCGTGATGATCATGTTGTTGGAGATCGAGCGCGCGCTGCGGCAGACCACGCCCAGCGCGTTGGCGTACAGCGTCGACTGCAGGATGCCGCGGCGGATCAGCGCCAGCGGCACGCCTTGCTGCTTGCCGTCGTTGTCGGCCTTGATGAAGTTGCCGGTGACGGCGATGCCCGCGCTGTTGAGGCCCGCGCGTGCCAGCGTGCCGGCCTCGGCGAAGGTCAGCATGGCCGGGCCTTCGTCGGGCTGGATGCGCAGCACCACGCCGAGTTCGAGGCTTTCGACGCGCCAGTCCCAGTTCTGCGCGTGGATGAGCTTGCCGTCGCGCGCGGCCGAGGGCATGACGACCACGCCGGTGCAGCCGTCGGGCGGCTCGGTCGCTTCGAGCTGCTGGAAGGCGTAGAGCATTTCGCTGCGCGCATTGAGCGCCACGATGTCCTCGGCCGGCACGCCCGCGCCTTCGGCCACGCCCTCGATCTCGCGCAGCATGCCGGCGTCGAAGGCCTCGACCATCGGCATGAAGCGGCGTGCCAGTGCGCGCGTGCGATCCCAGTTCAGGCCCACGCGCTCGAAGGCGGCGCGGTAGGTGCGCAGGCTCAGGTCGATGCGGTCGCCGGCGGCGCGGCCGTACTGGCGCCCGCGCTGGTGTGCGTCGCCTTCGATGTCGTAGAGGGGGAACGATTCGATGTCCATGGTGTGTCTTCTCCGGGCTTCTCTTGTCTGTCTGTGCGTGCGGCGCGAGGTGCTCAGGCCGCGGTGTCGGTGGCTTGTGCGGTCTGCGCGATGGCGGCGCGCAGGCTGTCGATGATCTGGTCGATGTGCCGGCGCTCCAGCGTGAACGGCGGCGACAGCGCAATGGTGTCGCCCACCGAGCGCACCAGCACGCCGCTTTCGTCCAGGCAATGTTGCGCCACGGCCTGCGCATGCGTGCCGGGGCCCGAGGCCCAGCCTTGCAACTCGATGCCGGCCAGCAGGCCGACGTTGCGCACGTCGATCACGCCCGGGAGGCCGCGCAGGCTGTGCAGGCCGTCTTCGAAGTAGGGCGACAGCTCGGCGGCGCGGGCGATGAGGCCGTCTTCGGTGTAGGCGTCGAGCGTGGCCAGGGCGGCGGCGCAGGCCAGCGGATGGCCCGAGTAGGTGTAGCCGTGCGAGAGTTCGACCGCGCTCACGCTGCCCTGCATGAAGGCGTCGTGCACCGCGCCGCGCATAAGCACCGCGCCCATCGGCACGGCGCCGTTGGTCAGGCCCTTGGCGGTGGTGATGAGGTCGGGCGTCACGCCGAACAGGTCGGACGCGAAGTTGCGGCCCACGCGCCCGAAGCCGGTGATGACCTCGTCGAAGATCAGCAGGATGCCGTGCTTGTCGCAAATGTCGCGCAGGCGCTTGAGGTAGCCGCGCGGCGGCGGCAGCACGCCGGTGGAGCCGGCCACGGGCTCGACGATCACGGCGGCGATGGTGGATGCGTCGTGCAGCGAGACCAGCGCTTCGAGCGCGTCGGCCTTGTCGATGCCGTGCGCCGGCTCGCCGCGCGAGAAGGCGTTGCGCGCCAGGTCGAGCGTGTGCGGCAGGTGGTCCACGCCGTTGAGCAGCGGCCCGAAGGTGCTGCGCTGGCGTCCGATGCCGCCCACCGAGATGCCGCCGAAGCCCACGCCGTGGTACGAGCGCTCGCGCCCGATGAGCCGGTAGCGCCCCGCGTCGCCGCGCGCCCGGTGGTAGGCCACCGCGATCTTCAGCGCGGTGTCGACCGACTCCGAGCCCGAGTTGGTGAAGAACACGTGGTCCATGCCGGCCGGCGCCATCTGCGTGAGGCGCTGTGCCAGCGTGAAGGCGGCGGGGTGGCCGATCTGGAAGTTGGAGGCGTAGTCGAGCACGTCGATCTGCGTCTTCATCGCCGCGCTGACCCGCGGGTTGCGGTGCCCGGCGTTCACGCACCACAGGCCGGCGATGGCGTCGAGCACGCGGCGGCCGTCGGCCAGGTCGTAGTACAGGCCCTCGCTGCCGACGATGAGGCGCGGCGCCTGCTTGAACTTGCGGTTGGGCGTGAAGGGCATCCAGAACGCGTCGAGCGAACCGGGTGGCGTTGTCAGGGTATCGGCGGAAGCCACGGTGTTTTTCTCCTTGGGAAACGACCCGTCGGCCGGGTCGGCGTGGGGCCGATCTTGAAATCCAAATTGTATTTTTGGCGCGGGATGTACATGGTTTTTTCGGCCCAAAAATACAAAGAACCCGCGATGATCGGCACCCAGCCCGTGTTTCCGGAGACCCATGGATGGCCCCGCAGCAGCAGATGCAGACGCAGATGGACAACAAGTCGGTCCCGCCGCTCACCCAGCGCGTGAGCCGCTACATCCTCGACCAGGCCCTGGCCGGCGGTTACGAGAACGGCCGCCACATGACCGAGACCGACCTGGCCGGCCGGCTCGGCATTTCGCGCACGCCGGTGCGCGCCGCGCTGCGCCTCTTGCACGAGCGTGCGCTGCTGGCGCACGTGCCCAACCGCGGCTACACGCTGGTGGCCGACCGCGAGGCGCTCGACCGCGCACGCCGCGAGATGCCGGAAGACGAAGAGAAAACGCTCTACTACCGCGTGCTGCGCGACCGCCTCGCGGGCAAGCTGCCGACGCGCGTCAACGAGCTCGAGCTGGCCCAGACCTACGGCGTGCCGCGCCCGCTGCTGCGCAACGTGATGACCACGCTGCTGCAGGACGGCGTGCTGCGCGGCCGCCACTACCAGCGCTGGGAGTTCACCGAAACCCTCGACTCGGTCGAGAGCGAGCGCGAGAGCTACCGCTTTCGGCTGGTGGTGGAATGCGCGTCGCTGCGCGAGCCGGGTTTCAAGGTCGAGCACGAGCGGCTGCTGGCCTGCCGCGAGCAACAGCAGACCTTGCTCGCGCACGCCTCGCGCCATTCGTGGATGGAGTTCTTCGAGGCCAACGCGCAGTTCCACGAGCTGCTGGCCAGCGCCTCGGGCAACCGCTTCATCCTCGATGCGGTGAAGCAGCAGAACCGGCTGCGCCGCATCTCCGATCTGTCGGACTACCCGCTCGTGAACATCGACCTGCTGCGCAAGTCGTGCCGCGAGCACCTGCAGATCCTCGACGCGGTCGAGGAGAACAAGCTCGAAGTCGCCGCCAAGCACATGCACGCCCACCTGAGCCGTGCCAGCGACATCCTGGAACGCCGCGTGATGGGCGACCTCGATGCGCTCGGCGAATGAGCCACGACACCCTCATGACCACCCACGAAACGACGGCGCCCGATGCCGCGCTGGCCGACGGCTGGCGCGATGGTGGCGGTGGAGTTTCGCAATCCGTCCAGAGCGGTTGTTGAAGAAGGGCCGGGGCTTGCTGACCGAGTCGATTCGCGCGGCCAGCGCGTAGCCGTTCAGCGGCGCGTCTGGATGCCGAGCTTGCGGCAGAACTCGTAGAAATCTTCGAGCTGCAGCGACTTGTCGAACACCGCATCGACGCCCGCCGACAGCGCACCTTCGCGCACCTCGGAGGTCGCGTGGTTCATGAACACCACCGTGCGCTGTGCGGGTGACTTGCGTTCCTTCAGGTGGTTCGCAACGGTCAGGCCGTTGCCTTGCGCCAGGAACATGTCGATCACGGCAGCGTCCCAGCCATCGGGGTTCGATTCGAGCCAATCGATCGCTTCGTCGCAGGTGCTGGCGGTGGCGACGACTTCGCATCCGGAAAATTCCCGCAGTCCATCGGTCAGGGTGGTGGCGATCAGGGGGTTGTCTTCTATGAGGTAGATGCGGGTCATCGGTGCGGAGCCTGGAAATGAAATGCGTGGCCTGTGCGCGCGGGGCGCCTCTGCCAGGCCGCCCCATTGTCTCGACACGGCGGCGGCGCGGAGTCGGACAACGCCGCCACATGGTGTCCCCCGTGCCCACGACACGCGGGTTTGTGCAGCGCATCACTGGCGTACAAGACGCGGGCGCGGGCGGTGCCTATCGTGCGGGGCTTCTTTGACTCCGCTACGACAGGTTGTTCGATGCCGCTTTCTTCCTGGTCTTCTTTCGCTGCGCCCTTCACCGCTTCGGGCCGCAGCGCGCTCGTGCAGGCGCCGCCGTGGCACTACGCCGGGTGGCTGGTCAACGTGGGTTTCTCGTTCGATGCCGCACGCGGCGCGGCGCTGGTGCCGCCGGACGTCGGCGTGGCCACGGGCCACGGCTGCGTGCATTTCGCCGACTGGCAATCGTGCGGCGACGACGGACGCGAAATGCTCGACCCGGTGTATGCGCAGTACCGCGAGACCATCGTCGTGCTCGAGATCGAACCGGCGCGCGGCGATACCTCGCGCCGCTGCTTCTACTGTCCGCTCATCTACGTCGACCAGGACATCTCGATGCTGCGCGGCTGGCTGCAGGGCTGGCCCAAGAAGATCGGCCAGACCTGGCTCACGCGCAGCCTGCCGCTGATCCATCCGGCCGCCGCGCCGATGGCGGCCGGCAGCCGGCTCGGTGCGAGCCTCAGCGTGAAGGAGCGTCGACTCGTCGATGCCACGGTCAAGCTGTCGGGCGAGGCGAGCGGGCCGCTCGGCTTTCTCGCTGCACCGACGATCGGGGCCATCGGCTGGCCCGACCTGACGCAAGCCGGCAGCGTCGCCGTGCCGCGCTACCTGCGCGCCGACATCATCGACCGTGTCGAAACAGGCTGGGTGCAGGGCGAAGCCACGCTGCGTTTCCACGAGCACCCGGTCGAGGAACTCGCGCTGCTCGGCCCCGTGCAAACGACGCAGGCCAGCGCAGGCTGGATGGGCCTCACGGTGCGCGGCGCGATCGCGGTGTGATGAGGGCGCCGCCTCTTGCGGGCGGCTGCGCTACCCTCGGCGGGCCATGACGCTCCCCGCCCCGACGACCTCGCACGTGATCGGCCTGCCGTTGAGCGACGGCACGCCGGTCGAGGTGATGTTCGCGGGCGATCCCAAGGCGCACTTCGCGCTGCACTGGCATGCCGAGTGGAGCGTGGGCGCGATCCTCGAGGGCCGCTGCGAGTTCGTCTGCGCGGGCGCGCCCCGCTCGGCGCAAGCGGGCGAGTCGGTGCTGATGCCGCCGTTCGCGCTGCACACGGCCGGCGTGAGCGCCCAAGGCTTTCGCATGGTGATGCTGTACGTGCCGCACGCCTGGGTGGCGGCGCGCAGGGGCTGGCCGGTGGACCGGCGCGGGTCGCTGCGGCAGGACGTCTGGCGCGACGAAGCGACCGTCGATGCGCTCGCGCAGGCGGCGTCGGCGGCCAACGGCGCGCGGGTCGGCGGGCTGCTCGACACCATCTTCCGCACGCAGACGACCGACCCGCTCGTGGCGGTCGCACGCACAGCGGGCGATGCGCGCGTCGAGGCCGTGTGCGACCTGCTCGCGACCGAAGACGCCTGCCGCATCGAGCCCGCGTCGCTGGCCGAACGGCTCGGCCTGTCGCGCGAGCACTTCCATCGCCTGTTCCGCGCGGCGGTCGGCATGGCGCCGGCCCAGTACGCGCGGCTGGCGCGCATCGCCCGCGCCAAGGTGCTGCTGCGCGAAGGCCACGGGCCGGCCGAGGTGGCCGCGCAATGCGGCTTTGCCGACCAGGCGCATTTCTCGCGCTGGTTCCGCCGCTGCTTCGGCGTGACGCCGGGGAACTACCGGGCGGGCGGCTCGCCAAAAACCGTCGCGTGAGAAGCGACGCGTCGGGTGCGCCCCGAGTTCACTTTCTCGCTGTAAAGACAAGCAGGCCCGTCAGGGCTGCCTTTGCTTCAGACACGTTTCTTGGCCATCCCTCAGGGGAATCGCATCACCCCCGAGGGACGCCTTGTGCGTCAGCCGGACAACTCCGTGAATACGCTGCCGGAGTTGCCAAAACGGTGCCTGTTACTTGAACCTGGCGGCAGAAACAGGCCCATTGCTGCTGTATTCCGTAGGCTCCATCCAACTTCCCACGATGGTGCCATCCGTTTGCACGGCCAACGACGTGGACGACGCTGGTGCATGACCCGCAGCACCTACGCGAAACGTACTGCGCCATCCTTCACCGGCCGCATAGCGCCTTGCGAACGTACCCGCTTCTCCTTCGCCGTCGCCTGATCGGTAGCCGCCCCACAGGGCCATCAGGTTGCCATTGCGGTCTGCTACCAGGCTGGGGACACGATTGCTGTAGAAGGCGTTGTGTGTCGTGCTGACGGTCGTGACGTTGTTCCAACCCGAGCCAGGGGTGTACCGGCGATAAACGAGGTCGCTGCTGCTAGGGGACGCGTGTTGCTGCCAGATTGCATGGAAGCTGCCGGCGCTGTCGGCCACCAGCACCTGATTCAGGGCGTAGCCCGCATCGTCGTTCTCAAGCAGAGCCGGCGACGTCCAGCTGCCACCCGGTGTTGCGAGCGTGCTCCACCACAGGTCAAAGCGGTCTTGTCCGCCCCCCTGTTGGATGAAGGAGTTCCACAGCGCCATCACCTGACCTGAGTTGGAAACAGCGAGCCTCGGTGCGTACGGGTCGCCCAGTCGAACTGCTCCCAGCGATACCGCAGGCTGCCACCCGCTGCCGATTTGATAGCGCGCGACCCAGACCGGCGCGTCGCTGGTTCTCTGAACCCACAACACGTAGGCATTGCCTGCGGCATCCACAGCCACCTGCGGCTGTTCGGCCTGGTCGTAGGTGCCGATGTTGGCCGAACTGCCCAGCCGGACCGGTGCCTGCCAACCACCGGCCGATGTGAAGCGGGCGCCCCAGATATCCGAATTGGCATGCTGTGTTTCACGCTTGCCCCAGACGGCGAAGGCATTGCCGTCGGCGTCGATCGCGAGCGAGGCGCCATAGCCTGCGTCGAAAGCTTGGTCCAGCTGTATTGGCGTTTGCCAGCCGGTGCCCTTCAAGAAGCGCGATGACCACACGCCATTACCTGCTCCGTCCCCTTGCGTCCAGACGACCAAGCCATTGCCTTGACTGTCGAAGCGGACCTGAGGGAACAGGGCGTGGTAGTTGCCGGATGCACTCAGCGTGCTGACACTGCCCCAACCGCCGTCCGCACTCTGCACCGCTGTGCGGATCTCGAAAAAACCGCCGTCGGGCTTGCTGGGCCAGACCATCACTGTATTTCCCTGGCCATCGGGGGCTGTGACAACATCGCCTGAGGTGGTCGTCGCCGCCTCGAGCTGGTGTGGAGCCTCCCAAGTGCCATCGACCGTTCGGAACGACCAGGACTTCTCTGCGGCCAAGCCGTTGCCCGCCAGGTCCTTCAGGCCTGTCCCTGCCGTCACGGTGTAGCGGGCCAGCAGGTCCAGTGCTTTCGCCGGCGCGAACGAAACCTTGTGGCTCGCCGCGTCGTAGTTCAGCGAACCCGGAACCGCAGCGCCCGAGCGCGTGATGCGCACATTGCTGTCCGTCACGGTCGATGCCAGCAAGGCTTTGTTCAACGTGGCCGAAATCTCGGTATTGCGAGGGACGTTGTCGCTGGCCGTGGGAACGAAGGCCACGACGCTCAGCGGTGCCGTGTCGGGTGCGGGAGCCGGTGCGGGTTCCGGTGCTGGTGCCGGAGAGGGCGCTGGTGCCGGTGCGGGTGCCGGGAACAGCGGGAAAGCACCTCCGCCTCCACCGCCACCTCCTCCACCGCCGCAGGCGGAAAACAGCGTCGCTACGCAAACAATGGCCAATGTCTTCTTCAAAACGACTACTCCTCTTTGTAATGGGGAAGATCCGCCTCCCTCTTTTGAAGCGCGTCGAAATGTTAATCGCGTAAATCCACGCAACAAATTCGATGTGCGCGGATCGCCGGATTTTTCGTCGTGGTCCGTCGTTTGTTTGCGCCAAACAAACAGATATCGAGGGCAAGCGGCAAACCCGGATTGACGTCGGTCGGCCAAGGAAGCCCTGGTCAAAAACCGTCGCGTGAGAAACTACGCCCCCGAGCGAGCGCCCCGCGTATGAACGACAAGTCCTTGAATCTGAAAGAAAAAATCATCTCCGTCGCGCCCATGATGGATAAATCGGAAACCTGAAATAAATCAACTACTTAGGTGCATCCGTGTGCAGTGCGTGTGCACTGGTTTGGCAAGTTGGAGGCATTCAGTTGGTCCTACTAGCCACAGCGCAGCCGAGCGCCAACGCAGAAAAACTGGCCGTCACCACTTTGGAGCGCCGGCTCGCCGGCATTCACCACGCGCATCTCGATGGCGGCCTCAAGTCTCTGGTCCGTGACCAGGCTGTGACGCGGACAATGGGCTGTATCAAATGCACGTTCGGCACGCAACAGTGCTAAGTCCGGCCGATCCTGAAAGACGACGTGTTACGGATGCTGGTTATGGCCGACCGCCAGAAGTCGAAGAAAGCCGCGCGCGACAAGGCCTTACTGCTGCACGGCTTCGCCGGCGCATTCCGCCGCAGCGAGACGCGGCGTTAAATCAGCCGGCTGTGCGGCTGGGGCGACGCCAACATCGTTCAGGAACTCTTGCCTGAGGCTGACGAACTCGTCGTCACTCAACTGCTAATCAGGATGCTCTGCGACACCGGCGTGTCTGCGCATCGGTGAACCGACACAGGGTCAACACCGGTGCTCCACAGGTCAATGCCGAGCGCATCTACCGTGCGACGGCAGCCCATGTCTTGCTGCTACTGAAGGCGATACTGCGCTTCAGGATGGTCACCTTGCGCTGCCTTCAAATATTGGTACAGGCTGTCCAGGGAAACCGTTTCAATACCGGGGCTGGCCATGTTCCGCAATCGCGCAAAGTGCTCCTTGGTTACTTCACGCGGAACGTCACTTCAGCAATCACCAGGTTGCCGAAACGTCAGTCCGCGCACCAAACGGAACAACTCGGCCTGGTACAGGGCATCATCCAGAGCATTGTGCGTTCCCTTCTTTTTCGGAAGCAGCCGCTTGGCCATCTGACTGGAGGTTGTCTGGCTCCAGGTACATCCAGTCGCACCCATGTACATGGCCTTGATGTCCAACGCCGTGTGTCCGAAGGGGTTGCTTCCGCAGAAGCGAACGAAGTAGTAGTTGACGAAGCTCCAATCAAAGGGCGCATTGAGCCCGACGAAAACTGGCTTGGCTCCGTTTGGTCGCGCCGCCTCAAGCCAGCTTGCGAAGTCCGCCATCGCAATCGCAGGCGCGGTGCCATCGCGCTCGAGGGCCTCCAGCGACAGACCTGTGACTGCAAGTGCTTCAGGCACCGCATTGCGGTTCAAGGGCTTGAGCTGAACGTAGAACGTCTTGCCATCGTCATCCACGACCGAAGCACCAAGAGAGAGCATGCTGAACTCACCCGGGATGGGGCCGGAGGTTTCGATATCCACTGAGATGTAGTGTTCTCGCATCAGATCAGGGTAACAGCGCCATTGAGCGGAGAAATACCAACTTCCGCCTGCGGCAAAGCGCGCCACAGCGTCGTGCCGTCATGCACCCATACCCCAATTCCCCCCGGTGGCGCAGCTGTGCCGACAATCACGAAGACGAGGCCTGTGAAGGCGGCCCTACCAGCGCGCGCATGGTCTGTTGCCAATGCGATGTCGTCTGGGGAGGGGCACGGCGTAGGTTCCGGGTGGGTGTGCCAGAAGCCCAAGCAGTGCAGTCCCTCTTGGAAGAAGGCTTCGCGTTCTTTGGCTACAGCTGGAATGTCGAGTCGCAGGCCTGTACGGCTAGCCGCCCGAGCCGGCAGCTTGGTTACAGCATCCACTCGAACCGCGTCGTTGCCAGGCGCAGCGGAATACAGCTGCCCCGCAGCCTCCGTGGACCACCAGCGGCGCTGGGCGTGTGACAGCAGGGTTCGTACTCCTTCAGCCGGCAGTTCCAGTGCCCACGATGCACCTGGGATGCGATACACCAGGCTACTGTCAGCCATCTCCGAACACGTCCTCATAGGTTCTGGTCAGATGCACGGCGTCCATGCCGGAGTCGATTGCCGGCACCCTCGGGCCCGGCTGTACTGAAACTCCAAGGGTCTGGAAAAAGGCCGCGGAGCGCACCCAGCTGCAAACCATCGAGGCGGTGACCTTGCCATCAAGTGCAGCCAGGACCCGCTCCGCCGCGAAACCGGCCGCCTGCCAGACGTCCGCAGCGCCGTACGGGTGGAATCCAGCGTTGCATGCTGGCGGATGCACGCGGGTGTCCTCCGGCCACTCGGCGACGTTCACCTTCTCCCGAGGATCGTCAGCTGGCCAGCGGTCGCAGTGCTGCAGCAGCACGACGTGGGCGGCCGCGCAAAACGGCTCCATCCATGCATGCGCGACCAGGCACTTACCCAGGCTGTGCTCGCGTAAGCGCGTGAGCACCGTCCGAACAGCACTCTCGCCGGTGCAGTCAACAACAAGGTCGTATGTGCCTGGCTTGCACTGGTGGCGAATCCAATCGGTCGCAAGGGCGTGGAACGCCTTGACCGTGATGCCGGGAACCTGTCGGCGAAGTCTCGTTGCGAGATCGCCAGATTTCAGGTCGCCAATGTCGCTGGCGCCGAGCAGATGCCGGGCGCAGTTCTCCGAGCCGAAGAACTCCTTGTCCAACAGGTGCAACTCGCCGACGCCCGCACGGGCTAAGAGCTCCGCCACCGGAGCACCCAACGAGCCGCAGCCCAACAGGAGCACGCGCTTCTTGCGCCGCAGGTGAAGCACATCAAGACCGTGATCACGTGCAAGTGCCCAGTCGGTATCCACACGGTCGACCGGTACGGGGACGATGATGGGAGAGGTGAGCCGCACCACGGGAGCCGGGTACACCAGGTAGCCGTAGCAGGTCCGGCCTTGAACGAGGACCACCAGGAAGCAACGCGCATCTTCCTTGTTGTCTTCTATCCACTTCGCGACGGACAGTGTCTGGTCGGCGGCGGAAGCGACCAAGTCTTCCAGCTGCCGCAGTGTCCTAGGCCAAGATCCCGGAACCCAACTTTGAGCGGCGCTTAAGGGCACAAAAAGCGCGTTGCCACGCACCAGCGTCCCGACCGCCCAACCATGTCGTACAGCCAAACCATGCGGGTCCGCCTCGCCCACAGTGGCGACCAACAAGTCGCTGCGCGCCTTCTGGTCTTTCTTGAAGTAGGCGGCAAGCCGGCCCTTGGTTGGGCCGTCGAGGTCCGTCAGCGCCACCCGCAGGCCCGACACGCCTGGAGCGCCACGCGTCGGCTTGTATTGCAGACAAAACCGCAGCCAGTACGAGAGGCTCTCGTCCTGGAACTCGCCGGCTACCCAAGCTGGGTCTGCCGAATCCGACCAGAACGTCTCCAGCCGCTTCAGCACCTCCACCATCGCGTCAACGGGTTCGTCGTAGTCCTGCGGGTCCGCCTCGACGCCATGGCAGAACCGGCCATCCTCCTCAATGTGGGGCAGGACCAGGCACAAGCTCTTGTCAAAGCGAACCTGCGGCGGTGTCGCAGGAAAGTCCCTCGTGATGTAGATGCTGACGCGCTGACGCCCGTGAACTGCATGGCGCAACTCGAGGTCCCATGAGGCAACCTTGCGGCGCGGGTCTGGCTGGCGGGTGCGGGTCGCGAAAGTCGCGCCTGCTCCGTCCAGCCAGGCCTCAATGGCGGCCGCGGCACGCTCAAAGGGTGTCAGGGCGACAGCTTGCTCAGGCAAGCGTGTCCCTCGAACCGGTGCTGCGCGGCGCTTGGGGCTGTGTTCGGGGCTGCGAGGGAGCAGTCGCCAGCAGGCCGCCCAGGATGCCTGGCTTGTGCTGGCTATCCTTCCAGGCCTTCACGCCCGGCTCGCCGAAGACGGCGCGAACTCGCCCCTCCGAGCGCTTGCTGTACTCCTCGGAAAAGAGGGCCTCGAGGTCCTCCACGAGTCGGGTGTGCCAGGTTTTGAATTCCTTGGCGCGCAGGCCTCCGTCGGTGTTCCAACGGTCCGCGAAGTTCTCGCCGGCCCTGCCGGGCAGCGCGGGGTTGTCCACAAACGCAAGCTCGTTGACGTGCCTGATGAACTTGGGCATGCGGTCGATGACTTCGAGCGCTACCTCGATGGCCGAGGAGTAGTTGCCGCGTTCCTTCGCGACCATCTCGTTGTAGGCATGCGCGGCCAGCGTGACGAGAATGACCGAGATGGGCCGTGCGTCGCCACGAACTTCCGGCAGGTTCTTGTAGTAGCCGTCCCGGTGCAACTTCATCAGCTGCACCAGCCGGCGCAGGATGTCGTCCAGGGGGACCTTAGTCTGCGGCAGCGGGTCGACGATCGTCCTGGCTTCGTCCAGGGCGATACCGGACCTGACGATGCGCTCTTGGAAGGCGAAGCGTCTGTTGGCGATGGTGCAGAACCAGTCAGCGAACTCCTCGGGGTTCGACGGGCTCCACACCTTCTTCTCGTCGCGCACCCGCAGGTCGGTCCCGGTGATGGTTTCAGACAGCGGGACGGCCGGCGTGACGTCGAAGTAGAACGGCTCGCCCGGATACTGCAGGCGCCAGCACCGGTTTTTCGGTTTCGGGTCGCCAGCGCCCTCAATGCCATACAGCGCGGCACCGAAGGTCTGGAAGAAGTCCTCGGAGTGTTTCAGGCCCTCGAATTCCGCTCCACACAGCTTCACGACAATATCCAGGTCGAACTTCTCTCGGCCGTCGCCCGCAATGGTCGTCTGCGTGCGCATGGAGCCCTGCACGACGACGTGCGCGTCCGTCTCGCCGATACCCATGTTCCGGGCCACGTGACGACCCAACTCCTCATAACGCCTGATGGCGGCGGCGTGCTTCTCCGGGGAGAGCTCCAACTTGAGCAGCATCCGGGCGATGAAGTCTTCCCACTGCTGGTTTTCGTTGCGGGCGGCGAGCGACTCCAGGACGGGGCGCAGGCGTTTGGGCAGTTGCTGGGGTGGTTGGGTTTGCATGTCCATCGAGGGCTCCAGATTAGGCGGCGGCAGGGGCGAGGGTTGATATGGCGGTGGGCAGGTATTGCACCGACTGGCCATCCTTGGGCATTCGAACGCTCCAGGGGTAGGGCGGTAGCTGTCCAGCATCACGCTGGTAGCAGCGCAGCTCGGGCATGTTCCGGTGGTCGTAGGCCATGCCAAAGCGGATGCACAGGGTTGCGGGGGCGGCCAGCACCAGGTGCACGGTCTTCGCGCCGCGGTTGGCCAGGGAGCCGAGCGTCTGCAGGAACTGCTGCGTGAGGGCGGCCTGATTGGCTTCCGACCAGAGGGCATTGGGCAGCGGGTTTTCACGCGCCAGGTGCACCACGGGCAAATCGGCGAACGTAACGGCGATGTCCGTCATCGCGACTTTGTACGAGGCGGAGACGGCCAGAACCACTTCTTTGGCGTCCGCCACGTCTTCCAGGCCCGTGATGTTGAATCGGCTGTCGTCGTCGGCCTCGTTCAGCGCCTTCCAGCGCTTCTCGGTGCGCTCCCAGTCGTACAGGAGTACGGCCCCTTCGTCGTCTAGCAGCGTCCCCACATAGAACTGCAGCGGAACATGCATCACGCCCCCTGCGACCACTGTCACGTTCGCGCGGGAAGTGTCGCCTCGCACCTGTCGCAGTTGCCGTCGGATGTGCATCAATTCGTCGAGCGCTTCTTCGACCTGCGGCGGGTTGATGGAGAGATAGGGGCGGACGTTTACCGAGCAGTCATGGCGCTGACCGGGCAACGTGCGGGGCAGACTGCCCAAAAGGGGCCGGTCAGAGGTGTCAACCAACCCACGTAGTTCGACGACCAGCACCCGGCGAGCGTCTCCGTCCTGTCGCTCCCGCCAGTACGTCATGACGACCATGACCAGGCCCGCCAGCCAAGTCGCGCACATCAGATACGTGACCGCCGAGAGCAGGTGGCCTGTGAGGCCCTGACCCGTGGAGAACTCCAGGACGTCGACCACACCAGGCAAGCCCTTGGCCTTGATGTCGAAGCCGCTGCCCAGGGAGACGAGCACGAAGCTGCTGGCAGTGATGAGAGCAACACCAAGGTGGCGTGGGCGCAGGAGGAACACCACAACTTGCTCGACGAGGCCCCTAAGCCAGTTGGAGTTTTTCATTGGCACTTTTGGTCTTCTTGTAAATGGGCAAAACGCTATAGGTAGTGGTGTTGAATTATATTGAACACTACCTATAGTGTTCACTCCGGGTGTGGAAAACTTAGGGCGATAACCACTTTCCTGCTGCGGGGGTAACTACTTGACGCAGATTTCGCTGGAGAACCTTTATGTGAATAGCTGAGGTTCGGTGCGAGGTTTTCAATTGCATCCGAGGACCTGTTCTTGCTGACTTGCGTCACCGACACCATGGCTCGCAGGCGGCGCTGGGCGTCTTTGGACGCCAGGACCAGCGCAGCACCGGCGCCCGCCAACATGACGTACACGACGACGCCCGCGAACGTCTCCGGAATCCACCAACTCCAGCCGCCCGGCAGCAGCCGTGCGACGTCTATGACCGGCGACTGGCCAGCGATACCGGTTGTGGTGGACGCCACTAGCTTCCCGACGTGGACGAAGGCACCGGCGATGAGGCCGAAGCCCCCCAGCTTGTAGAGGGCGGCACCCAACTCCCGGATGAATGCCGGGTAGCGATACAGCAGCACCGTGAGGTTATTCAGCATCGCCTCAGTCCTTCTTTTCCTTGCGCACGCCCTTGAAGGGGTCACCGTCCTTCTTCTGGTCCATGAAGCGGCCGTTGCCCGCGTCGCGCTTGGTCCAGGTCTGGTTCTGCGGGTTGAACACTTGTGACCGGTCGCGGACTGCTCCGCGGCGGGCGCCGTCACCGATAGGGGGATTTCTGGCCATGGGGGAGCGCCTTTCAGATGGTCAAGCTGTGGGTCCAGGAGGGCAGGCCCCTCTTGGAGAGGACTTGTACGAAGCTGTGACTGCCGAAAAACTGCAGCCGGCCGGCGGTGACGAAGGCTAGGGCTGCGTGGTCGACCCGCAGGTTTGCTGCCTTGGCGGCGACCGTTAGGCGCGCGAGCAGGTGGGAGTTGTCGGCCGCGGTGCCTGAGGTCGAGCGCGCGTCAAAGACGCAGCTCAGCCAGCCGCCAGACTGCGCTCGCTCTCGGATATGGGCAACATGGATCTGCATCGCGTTCTCCTCGCCCAGCGTTGGCCGAGCCTTGGGAACGCATTCTGAAGGGGGTGGTAGCTCAAGTAGTGAGCCACCTCCTCGAGGGCAGCTAGCGGTAACGGCTTGCGGCGACGCGCAATGCGTCGTAGACGCGCGTGCGCAGTTCGGGAGGCTCCAACACCTCGACGTCGGCGCCGAAGCGAAGCAGGTCCATTACGAGTTCTTCGTCATTGGAGTATGGAATCTCCAGGATATAGCTGCCGTCCGGCAGCCATCGGTCACTCTGGTCGGGATGCCAAGTTTCCAAGGATACCCACTGCGCGCGCTCTGGGGTGAATTTCAGGATTGCGCTGTGGGTTGCCTTGCCCGCGAAGATTCCGTAGCCGCTCTGGAAATGGGCCCGCATGTCCTCGCGACTGACCTTCTTGGCGGGCTCATCGACGACGCTGACTGCTTCGATGGCTTCCAAGGCAAAAGAGCGCAGCTCGTTGCGCAGGTGACACCACGCGTCTAGGACCCAGTTCTCGCGATAGTGCACCAACTGCAGCGGCGAGATGACGCGTTCGGTGTGCTCCTGCTTATCGCGGCGCAAGTAGCGAAGCGACAGACGCTTGCTTTCAAGTAGGGCCGTGGCCATAACTCGAAAGTGTTTCGGTTCGACCTTGCGCGGAGCGAAGTGAATCAGCTTGACTTTGCTCTCGAGCTCGCCGGCCGACTTGCCGCCCGCGGCGAGGATTGACCGAAGCCGGTCTTTCATCGGGCTTAGATGCTCTACCAGGAGGCCCGGCTCGACTCCTTCGACCAAGTGGATCATCGTAAGCAGCGCGAACACCTCGGCCGCGTCGAACCAAAGCCCGGGAAGTTCGAAGCGGCCGCCATCTGGCAGGTCCCGTACGAAGTAGCGGTGCCTCTTGGGGTCCCAGTCGATGGGGCAGCCCATGCGATTTCGCAAGAACTCGATGTCTCGCTTGACGGAGGCTAACGAGACTTCCAACTCGTGTTTCAGATCCTCCATCGTCGCACCGTTGCGACGACGGGCGAGGCGGAGGATTTTCTCGAAGCGATCGAGGCCTACCTTGACCCCGCGCTCTTTCTTTGGCGCCGAGCTGCGTCTTGCGGGCGTCTTCGTCACCGGAGCCAGAGCCGGCGCCTTCTTGAGAGCAACTGACACGGCGTCAGCTTGCGACAACCAACTGCAGCGGGCGGCCTCGCCGCTCGAACAAGCCCATAACTAGCACGCCATGGCCGTCGTGGCCAACTGCGCGCTCTGCTGAGCGGACTGCCCCGCGGGGCGAAGGATGCGTGGCGACGACAGGCAGCAGCCAGTAGCTGGCGAGCGCCAACCCAGGCTCGCCCACCGGGGTAGCAAGGCCATGAGGTCTATGAGATCCTCGGCCGCGCTGGACTTGCGCTGTCTCGCCATCGATTCCCCTCCGAAACCGCCGATCAGCGGATTTGGTAAACATTCTGCAACAAATCTGAAGGGCATTTGCCAGTGAATCGAAGGTAGTTCCCTCATTCAGTGCATTACCAAAATGCGTGTCAGGAGGTGGGGAAGACATGGCCCCTATCCTTGCAAGTGGGGATAGGGGTATTATGTCTAATATTTTAGACAACCTGTAGCTGTGATCTGCCATGAACCTCATCGACATCGGCCATGCTGTACGAGCCCGGCGTGCCGAACTGGGCTTGTCCCAAGCGCAGTTGGCGCACCTGAGCGGCCTGTCTCGGCAAACTCTGGTTGGCTTAGAAAACGGCGCTCTGAGCGACTTGGGCGTCAACCGCGCGGGGCTGGTGATGGCTGTGCTGGGGCTGGACAGCCCCAAGCCGGATACGCTGGCGCGGCGCAAGAAGCGTGGCCTGTGGATGGCGGCCAAGACGGCCAGCGTCAGCTATGCGAGTGAAATGGCTCCGGAGGCGCTCGAGCAAGCCCTGGCGAGCGGCGACGTGCCGCCTCCATTCGCCCCGCACCTGACCCATTTGCTCGACGAAGCGCCTGTGCCGATCATCGTGATGGCAGTGGAGGAGACGGCCTCGCGCGCGCACCTGCCGCCGCGGCAGATCTGGCGCAACGTGGCGAAGTTGGCCGAATCCTTGTCCGTGCACCGGCGGGCGCTGTGGGCATGAAGCCCGAGGCACTGCCCGGCGGTCCCTGGGAGAAGCTGTTCCCGCGGGCACTGGCGCTGATCGACGAGATCAGCCGATACGGTGGGATCGCCGATCCGTTCTGGACCTTCGGCGGTGGGACTGTGCTGATGTTCCGCTACCACCATAGGTTGAGCAAAGACATAGACATCTTCGTGCCCGACCCGCAGTACCTCGGCTTTGTCACGCCTCGGCTGAGCGACACGGCGGCGGACCTGACGCAGGACTACACTGAGCAGCCTGGCGCCTTCGTCAAGCTGCAATTCGAGGAAGGCGAAGTCGACTTCGTGGCCGCTCCCAACCTGCTGGCAGAGGCCTGGGAAACCTGGGACATCGGTGGCCGCTTCGTGAAGGTGGAGACGGCCGCCGAGATCATTGCCAAGAAGATGTACCACCGTGGCGACCGGGCCACGGCGCGCGATCTATTCGACTTTGCGCTCGTGATCGAGCGCGAGCCCCAGCAGCTCCTAGCGGCAACGCCGTTCTTGCTGCGCCACCGAGAGGCATTCCTGTCTCAGATCCGGCAGCCGCATGCCGGATTGCGCGCCGCGTTCGACGCCATCGCCACGCTGGACTACACGCCGGGCTTCGACCATTGCGTGACCGTAGTTGGGGAGTTCCTGGTCAGCATGTAGTTTCGGGGCAATGCGACATCGACCTTCGCGCAGGCCATCGCTGGATTTGAAACGGTAGCACACGACTTTCTGTCGGTTTGTGCTGAATGGGTCTGGTGCTATAGCCGAGCGAGCCTATGCCTTCTTCAAGGGCCCTTTGGGGCTGATTCTTTTACGCCTTCGATCTGGACATGCTGGTGGACGATCTCGAATAGAGGTGTCAACGCATCGAGCAATGCTTTGAGAGTTTCGACCAGTTTGGCGATAGTCACAGCGATCTCGATGCCCCCTTTTGAGAAGTGATGCCTGGCCAGTTCATCTGTGTTCAAGCCGTCCGTGTCGATGCCTAAATGCTTGATAGAGGTGAACAACCCCAGTTCGCGGCTTGAGAATGAGGTGGCATGAATCAGTTCATTCCGGGGGCCTTTATAACTGTCCACGGCATCCGATACTGCAAGCAGCGCGGCGTGCACATGGGGGTGGTCGGCCACAATCTGCTTCCGCACGAACGCATTGCCCCCGATGCCCTCAACTTTCTTCATGGGCATGACGAACGAGGTGCCAACCAGTCGATGGGCGCGGTCTACGAAGCCGATAACGCGCAGCACGAAGCTCTCGTAATGGTACCGATAGATGTCCGGATCGGGCTTCGGCTCCTTCCCGAGATCCATCACGAAGTCCAGAGTTAGGCGCAGGGCTGCCAGCGCATTGTCCAGCTCCGAAACCCTCTCGCAGACTCCCGCGGCGTATATCTCCGCGGCCGACGCAGGAAACGTCTTGTTCTCGGATCCGATCTCAGCTAGTCCCTTCTTCAGGTAGCTCGTGATGAACGGCCTCAGGATGTGAAGGCTAGGATGGTCCGTCAAGTCCCAACGGTGCTCTTTCGGAATCACTACCTGCCTCCTGATCGGATGACGGTGCAGCATGTGCAAGCAGGCGCCGCTGGCATGCCAAGCGCGGCCGATGAGGCCAAGGTGAGCGAAGGGGATGACAAGGCCATGGCGGTTCCTACAGCCGTCAAGCTTGCTCTCGAGGGTCGCGAACATTTCTGCTGCAGCGAAGTGGGCCGCACTGCGGCAGGTATTGGACGACCAGCGGTGAGCCTTCCAAGAGGAACGCATCCTTCAACCCTGAGTGCAGCGCCCCCTCCATCAGCACTCCTTTGAGGGCTAGCGCCAAGCGCCAAGCGAGCGCTCCGCAGCGCCTAGATGCCTCGCGAGCGCGCTTCCATAGGCCTTGAAGGCAAACTCCTGCAGAAGCAGCCCGCGAAGCTTGCGCATGTCCTCTTCCAAAGCGCTCCGCTGGGGCCAATCAGGATGAAGGATCGGTTGCACCGAAGTGTTGTTAATTTCGTAGATAGCCAACATCTCGGCATCGGACAAGTCTTCCTCTGCCGAGGACGTCATGAGGAGTTCGCGCAGCACATCTCGCACGGATTCGAGATGCGTCTTGATCCCGGTCCGTCGGCGACAAAGGCCGATCAGCTTGTTGAGCAACAGCCCGACTTCCCTGTGAAACGTGAGCGGAGGTCTCGCGGGATCGTCGTGCTGCATCCGTGCGCGCGGTGTTGGCTCGGCATTGGGAAGTGGCTGCCCCGACAGAGGACTGTTGAAGCGCGGCGTTGCAGCAGCAGATTCCCCCGTCCAACGATCTGCCGTGCACAGGGGGATCCTGTCAACTGCGGCGACCAAAGGCTTCACGGACACGCCGCTGAAGGCGTGACTGATGAAGTAGATCTGCGATCCACTCTGCCGAAGAGGGTGGTACATGCCTTGCCAAGTGGGTTTGGCGACAACCTGCAGATGGCTGATGGCCCATCTTTCTCGCTCTTGCTCCTCGCGCTCGCCGATGGCCCGCACATACGGCTCATCCACGAATAGGTAGCGTCGTGTCGTGGGATCGAACCAAACGCTGGGATGATCGGAATGCGGGATGCAGTTGCGCGAATTGCCGCTGGGGTAGACGCGGCTGTAACTGGCGGAAGGCCGCAGTCGGGTGGCATCCATGAACTGGAAAACCCGGGCTGCAGCGCATGCGTGTTCACGAGCTTCCATTTGCCCGCTGCAGTAGTGCTTGCCTTCCAGATGGTCGGAGGCCATGGGCTGCAGGTCGTACAGCGAGCGGTTGTGGGCCAACTGTTGAACCGTGATCAGCGACGTCCAGGCAGCCGAGAGTTGCATCGTGAGGGTCTCTCGGCCCCGCTCGCCGGTCTCCTTATCCTTCCAGTAGAACGTAAGAAACAGCGGATACGAGTCCGACCGCGCATCCGCCAACGGTGTTGCGGCGACATGAACTGCCAACGTTCGCTGGGCGTGGGCATAGTTCTGGAAACGGGCAGTCTGGGCCGCGCTGTCGAGGGCCGCCGCGTGAGAGGCGCCGGTCGCGTGCTTGATCTGTCGGGCGAGGCTCTTGATGCCGCCGATCGATGAGGGGACAGGGGAGTTCATGGACATGACAGTTCTCCACGGTCCACATCGAAACGTCACCCGCTACCGTCTCCACATGGACCTTGAGAAAAAGGCATGTCAGGAGTTTGAGGAATCGACGGGCAATACTCTCGGAGCTTCGCTGCTGCGGGCGGCGTGCCTTTGCCAAAGGCGAACCGGCATTATCTCGATTTCTTCAGGGCTTCGCAAACGCACGCGAAACCGCCCCTGCGACAGCAAAAAGCGGTCACGGCAACACAAGCGGGGGGATCTTCGAGACCGTGACGGACAACTGGTACTCAAACAGCTCGATGTCCTTGATGCCGGCGCAGGCCAGGATCAGATCTTCGGTCATGGATCGGCACACGATGACTCCGCGCACCCTCTCTCCAGGCTCGGCAAGTTCCTTGCGGACCCAGTTCACGTAGCGCAGCAACTGGCCGACCACGCGGTCGTAGCCTTTCTCCACCTTCAGTTCCAACACGACGAAACCGCCGGATTTGTCCTTGGCCAGGATGTCAATCCTTCGCCCGCCGCCAGCGGGGTACTCAAAGCCGGTGATGTCTTCGTCCTGAAAAAGCGTGAGACCCGGCTCGATGAGATGCAGGTTGTCGGCCAAGTAACGCTGCAGGTCTTTCTCGAGCGCGAACTGGGACGATCCCGCGAGTGCTGCATCCACCAGGGTGCCGGCGTCTTCTTCCTGCTCTTGGGCCACCGATATGGATCTGCCGTCGGCCGTCGGCACTTGCACCTTGGCCGCCTGGTGAATCGGGGCGGGATCAACCCCTGGGGCATACAGCCGGTATTCCCGCGAGCCGACTCTGAACAGCAGGTCGTCCGTTGTGTTGGTCGCCGGGTGGTGGAGCCTGCTGCGGTCGTTGGTCGAGGCCTGGACCAAGTGAGCAATGATGCTGCCGCCCTTGAGTTTGGGATAGTGCTGCGCGAACCAGTCCACAGCGCGCTGCGCCGGAAAGGTTTCGCCCGGCTGCAATTTCCACGCGGCAAGCATGTCCTTGAGCAACGCTCTGGTCGGTTTGTCGTAGATCGTTCGCGCCATTTGATTTCCCTTTCATTTCCCGGGATCGGTCCCAGTGTCTATTCAGATCTGGCAGATTCGTCGATCCCGTCCAGCCTGGTATGGATATAGCGAACGGACATGTTTGAAGATTGACGGTAACGCCATGCGATGAACGCCGACCAGAACCTCTGAGCGGACTGGCCCGTATAGCGCACTAGAACTTGGGTGTCCTCATCGCCACAGTCTCGACCCCGTCGCGAGATATCGAACGAGCCTTTTGGTGGGTCGCGTCGAAGATTGCGATGTGCGTGGGAGAGCTATCGAGGATGAATCCGATACCCACAATCTCGCTTCCTTTTTTGAGCTGAACACAACTTGAGGTTGCCTTGTCGCAGCCTTTCGCGTAGTCCTCTATTTCGCGCTCCACCGCGGCCTTGCCGGCGGTGGCGCCAAGCACCGCGGGAACCGCAGCGAGCGCTAGCAAAGCGCCAAGAAGGAAAAAGAGCGCACAGACAAAAAGCAACGCAGAGAGCGCACTGCGGATGAACTGTCGAACGCGTTCGCTCTGTCTTTCCAGCCAAGCCGGCTGCTTCCCGGAGCCGGAGCCTAGCGGCGACTGCAACAACGCGAAATAAAGGCTGAGCACCAGGAACATTATCAGCGACCACAGCACATTGGCGCCCATCAGCTTGAGGATCGCAATGCCGCGATCAAATGCCGTGCTGTAACCGGTGATCAACATCCAGTCGGTCGTCTTGGGAAAAAGACCCGCGTCCAGCCCCCAATGGCCGAGATAGGTCTTGTGTGTGGCATCGCCCATAAGGTGAAGGGTCACGCCACCCGACGCGGCAACTGCCGTTAGCAGGCTTAGGCTGGAGATCAATGGTAGACGAGGCTTGGTGTTCGTTTGGTTGTCGCGAGCATCAGATTTCATGGAGTTCCTCTGTTTGAGATGTGTTCAGCCAACAGGCAAGTCAACGCGGTTGGGGTCCATCGGTGAGCACACCAAGTCTGCGAGGCCGTGGGCGTGGCGAAGAATAGACGAGCCCCCGATGGCGTCCCACGCTCGCAGTCCCCGTCGTCGCGAGGTCTGGCTTTCACCGGCACGCTGCGCCTGCCGGGAGGCAGAGGAGGACGGTCGAAGGGCTGGCTTGCTGTCCCTCTGATCGTTGCACGCCGGTCTCGCCGTCAAGGTCTGCACGCAATGGCATTGCGCTTGCGCCCTGTCGGCCGTCTTCGAACCCTGACGGCTGCGCTGCGGCGTGCCGGTTCCGGTTTCGGGCAATCCCGCCCGATTCACGGAGCCGACCATGTCGCACGATCTCTTTTCTTCCCTCGTTTCCTTCGAGTTCTCCGCTTCTGTTCCTCTGCTCGTTCGCGATGTCGCGGGAGAGTACCGTCCGGCCGAGGCCGACGAGGTGCTGCTCGCGGCCCAGCGATTGTTGGCGCGGCGGGTGCGCGGCAGCGCCGCGCTGTCTTCGCCTGCGCTGGTGCGGGACTTCCTGCGTCTGCGGCATGGGGCGCTGGAACACGAGGTGTTCGCCGTCGTGCACCTGGATTCGCAGAACCGGGTGCTGGATTACGTGGAGATGTTCCGCGGGACCGTGGCACAAACTTCGGTGTACCCGCGTGAGGTGGTCAAGGACGCACTGGCGCGCAACAGTGCGGCGCTGCTTCTGGTGCACGGGCATCCCTCGGGATCGACGGAGCCGTCGCCGGCCGACCAGGCGCTCACGCAGACCCTCAAGACCGCACTGTCACTCGTGGACGTACGGGTGCTGGATCACCTGATCGTCGGCGGCCGCGCCATCTACTCGATGGCCGAGCACGGGCTGATGTAGCAAAGGGGGCTTCGGCCCCTTGTGTTATTTCCCGCTCGCATGCGCGCTGCGCGCGTGCATCTGGCCGGCGGCCGGTGCCGACCGATTCCTTCGATCTCATCTCTCCGGTGGCGGCATCCGCCACCTGCGCGCCGCCGTCTGCGGCTTGCCTGGCCTCTGCGGGCGCTCCTCCCGTCAAGGGCCGCTGCGGCGCCCGTGTCCTCGGCTTCGCCTGCGGGCCGCGCCAGCGCCTTCGCTGTTCTCCCTTGACGGCGCACCCGCGCCGGCCCCAGCCGGCCTGTATGGCCGCGAAAGGGCTTCGCGGCCCCTGCGGAGCCCAACACCCAAGGAGAGCGCCTATGCACAGACCCACGCCCTGAATCCAGTTCCGGTTTTCTTTTCTTTCCAGTTTTGTTTTCCAACGTCCCGACATGGGACAGGAGTTCGATCATGAATACTGTTGATACGCCAGACGATTCCACCCTTGAAGCGGCCGTGCCTGCGCAGAACATGGTTCTGGTGCCGCTTTCGCGGCTGCGCGCGCGGCCGTCCAAGCGCAACGTGCGCCGGAAGGCGCGCACGTCGATTGCTGTATTGGCCGCAAGCATCCGGCGTGTGGGCCTCCTGCAGAACCTCACCGTGGTTCCTTTCGGCGATGACGGGGACTTCGAGGTCGCCGCCGGTGGGCGGCGCCTCGCGGCCTTGAAGCAGCTCGCGAAGAAGCGGCGCATCCCGGAGGATTGGCCGGTGCCTTGCCTTTTGGTGGCCGACGCGCTGGCGCGCACGGCGAGCCTCGCCGAGAACGTGCAGAGGGAGGCCATGGGGCCTGTCGAGGAACTGCTCGCATGGAAGTCCCTTGTGGCCGAAGGCCGGTCGGTCGAGGCCATCGCGGCGGACTTCGGCGTGACGCCGCTGGTGGTCAAGCGTCGGCTCAGGCTCGCGAACGTCTCGCCGCGCCTGCTGGCGGATTACGAGGCCGGCGCCGCGACGCTCGAGCAGTTGATGGCGCTCGCCATCACCGACGACCACGCGGCGCAGGAGGCTGCGTTCTACGACAGCCCCGCGTGGCAGCGCAGTCCCGAGGCGCTGCGCGAGCACCTGACCCATGACGAGATCGACGCCAGCCGCGATGCGCTGGCGCGCTTCGTCGGGCTCGAGGCCTACGAGGCCGCAGGGGGCGGTGTGCGCCGCGACCTGTTCTCGGACGAACGGCTTGGCGGTTATCTCACCGATGCGGGATTGCTGGACACGCTCGCGCGCCGCAAGCTCGCCGCTGTTGCCGAACAGGTCCAGCTGGAAGGCTGGGGGTGGGTGGAGGTCGCACCGCGCGCCACGGCGGCCGAACTCCATGTGTTCCAGCGGGTGCGGCGCACGCGCCGCGACCCGAACAGGACCGAGGCCAAGCGCATTGCCAAGCTCGAAGCGAAGCAGAGCGCGTTGCAGGACCGGCTCGACGACGAGGATGCGTGCCTGAGCGAGGACGGCGAGCGTGCGCTGCAGGCGGAGCTGGACCGGCTGGGCGACGAGCTGGAAGCCATTGAGCAGACCCTGGTGGTCTACCCGCCCGGCGCGGTGGCAATGGCCGGCGCGGTGGTGTCCGTGGACCGCATGGGCGGCGTGGTGGTGCACCGTGGGCTGCTGCGCGAGGAGGAGGCCAAGGCGCTGCGGGCGCAGGAGCGGCAGGAAGCCGGTGCGGCAGGCGGGGAGCGCAACGGCCACGATGGTGATGAGGCTGACGAGTCGGCCAAGCCCGGCATCTCGGAGAAGCTGGCAAGGCGGTTGAGCGCCCACCGCACGGCCGCCTTGCAGGCCGAGGTCGCCCGACATCCGCAGGTGGCGCTGGTGGCGGTGGTGCATCGGCTCGCGCTGCGCGTGGTCTTGGGCCGCTACGGTTCGGGCGGGTCGCCCGTCGACATCATTGCCACGCCGCAGGATGGGCTCGCGCTGCATGCACCCGATATCGGGGACTCGCCTGCGGCGACGGGCATGTGCAAGGTCCGCGAGGCATGGGTGGCGCGCCTGCCGAAAGAACCGAAGGTCCTCTTTGCCGAGCTGCTGGCCTTGCCGCAGAGCGAACTGCTGTCGCTGCTGGCGGTGTGCGTGGCGTCCACGGTTAGCGTGCTGGCGTCCCGCGAGGACGAGGCGCCTGCGGCCGAACTGGCCGAGGCCGTGTGCCTCGACATGCACGACTGCTGGACGCCGACCGCAGAAGGCTATTTCTCGCACGTCTCCAAGGCCAAGGCGCTGGAGGCGGTGCTGGCCTTTGCGCCCGATCACGTGACCCGGCTGTCCAGGCTCAGGAAGGCCGAGATGGCAAGCGAGGCCGAGAGGCTCGCGGCCGGGACCGGATGGTTGCCGGTGATGTTCAGGGGCGCGGCGGAACTGGGTGCCGGATCGCCGACATCGTCGGGGATCGAGGCGGTGCCGGAAGCGGATGAAGCGGCTGCCGAACCCGAAGACCGCGAGGAACTGGCGACAGTCGCCTAGGCGTGAGGCCCCGGCCGCACGGTGGGGCCTTGGATGTGCAACCACAAAAAAACGCGCGCGGCAAGTGTGCCGCGCGCGTTTTCGTTTTCGACGAGGGCAGGGCGAGGGAAGGGCCCTGGGGGCGTTGAGGCCCCAAGACATAGGCATCCGCCTCCGCTGCGGTACGCCCTGGGGCGCCCCATCAGGTTGGCTCCGCCGGCGCATCGCGTGAGCATCGCGAAAGCTCCGGTCCAGAGGCGTACGCATCGCTCTCGGATTCGGAGAGCTCGACGATTTCACCCCTCACATCCCCATGAATCAACAAGGCGTCAGCGAAATCTGTTTTGAAGAAACCTATGCGGTGTCGCATGACCAGACGGCACGGTCTTTGTTCGCGAGGCTGCCGCATGGCCGCGAATACGCGCAGACGCTGATCGAATGTCTGGCGACCGGGTACCTGGTCGCGGTTGTCGAGTCCATCTGCGTCCGCAAAATGCAGATGCATGTCGATCCGATGGTGGAGGTGGTTGTGGGCCGCACTGTGCATATCGAGCATCTCGGCCCCATTCCACCGACGACAAGGCTGCGACTGCGGGGATGGGTCGAGGGTCTCGGCGAGCGCAGTGCGACATTCCGAGTCCAGGCATATGACGACCACGAACTCGTGTTCGATGGAACTATGACGCTGGTGGCGGCCCCTCGGGCCAGCATCGAGTCGCGCATTGCCACGAAGATCGATGCGCTCGAGGCGGCCCGTGGCGGGCAGCGGACCTGACGGTCGAGAACGGCGGCTCATTCAGCTTCACGGATCCGTCCGATCGCCGGAGGGCTGACTTGCTTCCATGCCGTCGATGCCGATCACGTTTGCTGCCTCGACGCTGTGGGGCTTTCCGGTGGCGCTTTCCTGGTCAGCAGGCATGGACCTGGACCGCGTCCGGCCTATGCCAGAAGCCATTGCTGCGGACCAGTGCCTGGGCCATGCATCCTTTCGGGATCAGGTTCACGCCCACGGCCTTGTATGTGTCGTGAATCCTGGCGCGGGCACGGCGGCGCTTCTCTTCGTTGCGCTTCGCCTCGGGCTTCATCGCCGCAACCGTGCGGCCCGACAAATTTCCCCGACCTGCGGTCTTCCTCGCGAGGCAAATTTCTCGGGCCTTCCGGTCCTCCACTCGCGTTGCGGCCTTCGGTGCGACGCGCCCAGACCCGCACCGTCCGGATCACGCCAAGGCCGCGATGGGCGCGGACCTGGTCAACTTCGAAAGGACTTCATCATGGCCAACATCGGCACCTTCACCGCACAGAACAACGGCTTCGCCGGCACGGTTCGCACCCTGACGCTCAACGTCAAGGTCAAGATCGCGCCCAGCGACAAGGAAAGCGAAAACAGCCCGGACTACCGCATCGTGGCGGGTACCGGCTACGAGATCGGCGCGGCATGGAAGAAGGTCAGCAAGGCGGACCGGCCCTACCTGTCGGTGACGCTGGACGACCCGTCGTTCCCGGCGACCATTTATGCCCGCCTGGTCGAAGGCGACGACGGCGCGCACAACCTGATCTGGTCGCGCAGCAAGGGCGACTGATCGTCGCCCGCCGCCCCGCCTGCAGGCGGGGCGCGTCACCTCTGAGTTGCACCAACGGCCCGCGCTTGTCGCGGGCCGTTTCACTGCTGCGAGCCCGTACCGAATCGCGGAAGTACGGATTGGCGTCAGTCCGTACTTCCTGATTTCCTGATCTGTGGATCGTCGCCATTCCGACTTTGCGGTTCTACGGATGCACAGGCAGCAGTGGATGTGCGGAAGCGGTTCTCCGGATCCGTGGGTTTGTGCAGAGACGCGTCGCGGGTTTTACGAATCGACGTGCATACGGTTCGGCGGCGAAGACATTCGTGCGTCTCCCGGCGGTGCCGGGCCGCGCTGTCGTGCTACGCATCGAGCCGCCGACGGCGTCTCGCCCCTTCGGGTCTCCATCCCTGACGCCTGCGGCCTTCACTGCGCTCCCGGCCTGCGCGCTTCGCTTGCCGTGAGGCAGGGGAGGGCTGGCTTGCTGTTCCCTTCATCGTTGCACGGCGTTCTCCCCGTCAAGGTCTGCGCGCACGTCGTGCGCTTGCGGCCGGCGGCCGTCTCTCGAACCCTGACGGCTGCGCTGCGCCGTGCGGCTTCCGGTCTCGGGCAATTCCGCCCGGAATCCTTCCAAGGAGAAAGACCATGACGACGCTCATCACCGATGAACAACGCGCGCTGCTGCTGGCCAACAGCCGGGAATCGATCGAGAACGCTCACTTCGACCCGCGGCCGGTGGTCAAGCTATTCACGCCCAACGCGGGTGCGACGTGGTTGCTGACCGAAATTGATCCGGACGACCAAGACCGTGCCTTTGGACTGTGCGACCTGGGCCAAGGCTTTCCCGAGCTGGGCTATGTGAGCTTGGCGGAGCTGGAGGGCTTGCGCGGGAAATGGGGCCTGCCGATCGAGCGCGATCTGCACTTCGTTGCCGACAAGCGGCTGAGCGGCTATGCGCGTGAAGCGCGGCTGGCGGGGCGCATCGTGGCGTAGCGCCGCAGGCATCAGCCTTTTACCTGAGGCTGGTGCCATTCCTTAGGCAACCTGGCTTCTGTCTCGAGCATCAGCTCGCCGGCGCTGCGCCCCAGCGCCCGGGCGATCTTGAGCACCAGGACCAGCGTGGGCATGTGCTCGCCGCGCTCGATCTTGCCCATGTGAGAGCGCTCGATGCCGGCGAGGTGCGCCAGCATTTCCTGGGCGATGCCGTCCTCGGTTCTCAGTGCGCGCACCACAGCGCCGAACGCCAGCGCCGGCGCGACCTCGAAGGTCGTCGCGCCGGTAGGGCGTCCTCGCTGAATGGCTCGCTTCTGCATGGACAGAAGCGTCTCGTTTCAGCACAATTTAAACCACGTTATCTTTAACTCATATCGTTGTTTTCGAGATCTGCCCGCGCGCAGAAATCCTTCTGCACCTGTCCTTGTGGCGCTAGCACCCCGTCATCTTTTTGAGGGCCAAATGACTCTTCTCACCGAGCAGCAGCGCGCCGAGATGCTGGCCAACGGTACGGCGCGCGCCCGTGGCCAAGCCATCGATCCCTATCCCGTCGTCAAGCTGTACACGCTGGATGGCCCAGCCTGCTGGTTGCTCGCCGAACTCGATGCCGACGGTGATCGCGCCTATGGGCTGACCGATGCCGGTACCGGCTTTCCTGAACTCGGGCAGGTGAGCCTGTCCGCGCTAGAGCGTGTGCGCGGTCCCCAGGGCCTGCGCATCGTCGCCGATCCGCATTTCAGGGCGCGGCAGCCGCTGTCCGGCTACGCGGCCGATGCGCAGCGCGACGGATCGATCAACGACTGAAACTCATGGCGGGTGGGAGTACCGGATTGTTGCCGCCCGCGCGACGGCGCTGGTGGTCAAGCTGTTCACGCCCAACGCGGGCGCGACCTGGTTGCTGTGTGAGATCGATCGCGAGGATGATGACCGCGCGTTCGGCCTCTGCGACCTCGGGCAAGGCTTTCCCGAGTTGGGCTACGTGAGCCTGACGGAACTGGAGGGCTTCGGCGAGAAGCGGGGCCTGCCGATTGAGCGCGATCTCCATTTCATCGCCGACAAGCCGCTGAGCGGCTACGCGCGCGAAGCGCGGCTGGCCGGGCGGATCGTGGCGTAGCGCCAAAGGCGCGGCCAATCGGCCGCGCTTTCATTCTGCTTGCGGGCCTTGGATTTCTGCCAGCTCGCGCCGTACACGCTCGAAGAGCTTGTCTCTGGCCTTGTCGTTGCCGGCATAGGCGAGCGTCAGCAGCGTGAGTGGATGCACGTCCATGACCTCGCACAGGTCGCTCACCTTGCTGAGGGTCGGACTCTTCAGGCCGCGTTCGAGCGAACTCAGGTACGTGCGACTCGACACATCGGAAAACGCTTCCTGACTCAGGCCACGGGCTTTCCGGACAGCCTTGAGAGCCGTAGGGAAAGAGTGGGTGGCGGAGGTCATTCGGTCGTTCGTCGGGGAACGGTGATGACACCCTATCGACCTCTATAGGGCTACAATCTATAGTGTTCAAAGTGCATTCTCTTCAAGGCGTTGTCGAGTGCGATTCGACAGCGAGGCATCGCGCAAAGCTTCGTGTCGCATGAAGTCACCAATTTGACTTACAGATCTTCGTTTGTCGCACTAGCATTCCAAGGTCTCCTCTCGAAGCCATGGCATTCCTCACCGAACAGCAGCGTGACCAGATGCTGGCCAACGGCGTAGCGCGCGCCGATGGCCGCGTTGTCGATCCTTATCCCGTCGTCAAGCTGTACACCTTGGACGCCCCAGCCTGCTGGTTGCTCACCGAACTCGATGCCGATGGTGATCGCGCCTATGGGCTGACCGATGCCGGTACAGGCTTCCCCGAGCTTGGGCACGTGAGCCTGTCGGCGCTCGAGTGTGTGCGCGGTCCCCAGGAATTGCGCATCGTCGCCGATCCGCATTTCAGGGCACGCCAGCCGTTGTCCGGCTATGTGGCCGAAGCGCAGCGCGACGGGTCGATCAACGACTGAACTTCCTTGGCGGGTGGGGGCGCACGGAATCGTCGCTGCTCGCGCGACAGCGCATCGCCGCAAAAGCCAGCCATGCCGGCCGTGCCTGTGGCAGCCTTCGCACAAGCAAGAAGAAGTGAGTTCTGCCATGACCGACCGCAAGGCCGAAGGTCTGCCGAGCGCGCTCTGGCGCGCGTCGGCGTCCTACCTCTACACGCTCGATCTCGATAGCCCCGCGCTCGCGTGGGAGTACCTGCGCCGCCATCCGCAGTACCAGGCGGACTGGGCACGGCGCGCCGCATCGCTTGAACGGTGGGGGTTGCGACAGCGCCGAAGACCCCCGTCTCGATGCGCGCGAAGCGCAGCCGTTCTGGATCACGGCGGCTGACGAGCTGCTGCACGTGCGTGCTTCACGCGCGCACGGCGCTTCGACCCGGCCGACCTTCGACCTCTGGCGCGTGCCTGGTCGCAAGCGCCTGGCGCTCGGCGGCTCGGGCTTCACGTTGCTGACCGAGGTGTCCGCGCAGCGGCTGCGCATGTCGCTGGCCGACGACCTCTCCGATGGCGCGGCCTACACCTGCGCCGTCCCACTCGGCCCTGGCCTGCGCGGCCAGTTGGATGCGTTCAACGCGCAGGCACAGGCTCTTCAGGGCCATGCGCCAGCCGAGGATTCCACGCGGGCTGTCACCCGCGCCGCGCTGCTGCATCTTCGCGCCTTGCAGGCGCTCGATGGCGCGCAGGCCGGTGCGTCGCACCGCGACATTGCACAAGGCCTCTTCGGCCTCGACGCTGTGGTGCGCTGGCACGCCGATGGCGAACTGCGCGCCGCAGTCCGGCACCTGTTGCGGCGCGCCGAGACGTATATGGGCGGTGGCTATCTGAGCCTCGCGGGCATACGGCGCACCGCGGCGGAGCATCCCGGAGACGAACCGGTGCGCTGAATATCTCCCTGCGCAAAAAGGCCCTTTCTCCCGAGACTGCCTCCCCTGGGCTGCGAATGGTTCGCGGCCCCGCGACAACGATGGAGGCCCTCATGGCAAGTGCCAGTTCCCCGTTTTCCGCCCGCGCTGCGACGGCTGCGCCGCGGCCCCTTGCGGTGCCCGCCGCGCCGGCCAACCCCGAGTTCCTGACCACCGATGAGGCCGGCGCCTTCCTGCGCCTGTCGCCCCGCACGCTGGAGAAGCACCGCGTGCTGGGCGGGGGGCCGCGCTTTCGGAAGTTCGGCGCGCGCGTGGTCTACGCCGTCGAGGATCTGCGGGCCTGGGCGAACAGTCGGGCGTATGAGATGACCTCCGATCCAGGCTACGTGCAGCGCGATTTCGTCCGCTGATTGATGCAGGGCAGGGAGGCTCCATCCATGTCGAAGCGCCCAAATGAACGCGAACAGCTGTCGCTGTTCCGCGCGCTGCCGGGCGACATGGCGCTGCGCGATGCGCAGGACCTGATGGCCTACCCGTTCTTCTCGCTGGCCAAGTCGCCGCGCGCGGTGCCGATCCGCTTCGAGGCCGGCGGTGTCTCGCTCACGGTCGAAGGGGTGCCGGAGCACGGCATCGCGACGATCTGGGACGCCGACGTGTTGATCTGGGCCGCGAGCCAGATCGTCCAGGCCAAGAAGGAAGGCATCACGCCTTCGCGCCTGATGGTGGCCACGCCCTACGAGATTCTGCGCTTCGCGCAGCGCGGCACCGGCCGCAGCGACTACTTGGCGCTGCGCGCCGCACTGGACCGCTTGCAGTCCACCACCGTCGCCACGACGCTGCGCCAACGGGAGCGTCCGAACGGCGCGATGCGCGTGCACCGCTTCTCCTGGATCAACGAATGGAAGGAGTACATCCGGTCCGACGGACGCGCCGACGGCATCGAGCTGATCCTGGCCGACTGGTTCTTCTCGGGTGTGATGGACGAGGCCCTGGTGCTCACGCTCGATCCCACGTACTTCCGGCTTTCCGGCGGCATCGAGCGCTGGCTGTACCGGCTGGTGCGCAAGCACGGCGGGCGACAGCCTGCGGGCTGGCGCTTCGAGATGCGCCACTTGCATCTGAAGTCCGGAAGCCTGCAGCGCCGCTCCGACTTCGCGTTGCAGGTGCGCCAACTGGTGCGGCGCCAGGCGCTGCCGGGCTACCGGCTGTTAATCGAGCGCAGCGGTGGCATGGAGTGGTTGGCTTTCCGACCGATGCCGGCCGAACCGTTCCAAAGCGACTTATCCACAGTTTCTGTTGAAGAACCTGTGGATGACGTGGGGACGGACTCGGTGGATCGCCCGCACGACCCTCGGTGGATCACCCGCAGAAACATCGGTGGATCGCCCGCACCGATCGGGCCGGAGGCCGCGCCCGGCAACCGTTTCGGGCCTCCCTAAACATCTAAAGGGATACATAAATGGAAGTCACGCGCGCGCGAGCCGAAGCTGCTCCAACAACGGGCAGTGCTTTAACCGAAGCAGCCCAAGCAGGTCTGAGTGCCGAAAACCGCTCGCCAGGAAGTGGGCCTCGGCACGGCAAGGTGATCGCGCTGCTGAACCAGAAGGGTGGTGCAGGCAAGACAACGCTCGCCACGCATCTCGCCGGCGAACTGGCGATGCAAGGCCGGCGCGTCACGCTGCTCGATGCCGATCCGCAGGGCTCGGCCTTGGACTGGGCGCAGCGGCGGCTCCAGAACGGTCAGCAGCGGCTGTACGGCGTCTTCGGGCTCGCGAGGGACTCGCTGCACCAGGAGGCGCCGCAGATCGCCTCGCAGGCCGATTACGTGGTCATCGATGGGCCACCCCGGGTCGCGGCTCTCGCGCGCTCCGCGCTGCTGGCCGCCGACCTGGTGCTGATTCCTGTGCAGCCCAGCGCTTACGACGTGTGGGCCAGCCACGAGATGGTGCAGCTCGTGATCGAGGCGAGGGTGTTTCGGCCGCAACTGCGCGCCGCTTTCGTGATCAACCGGCGCGTGGTGGGCACGGTCATCGGCCGCGAGGCGCGTGCGGCGCTGGCCGATCAGCCGTTCGCCGCGCTACGCGCCGAAATCTCGCAGCGCATCGTGTTCGCCGACAGTGTCGCTGCCGGTCGACTCGCGTGCGAAGCAGCGCCCACATGTGCCGCGGCGCGCGAGATCGCTGCGTTGGCGCAGGTCGTGCGGGAGATGCTGCGATGACGTCGCGAGCGACATCCGCATCGCCGAAGCGCGCGCCGATCGGCCGCAGGCCGGCTGCCGATCCGGCGTCGGCGTGGGTGCGGCGCGCCGACGAACTGGTGGGCGCGGATAAGGCGTCGATCTACACCGCGCGCCTGACCATTGACGTGACGCCTACGCTGCGAGGAAACATCAAGGTCGTCGCGTTCAAGCGCGGCATGACCGCAGCCGAGATGCTGCGCGAGCTGCTGGAGCGAGAGTACGGCGGAGGTGAACCGTGATGCAGCCGCAGCCGCTTTCTACGCGGCCCTCGCCCCCAGCCGTCGCGCCACCGGGAACCACTCGCGGGCCCACCCCCATGCGGGTGTCTCTGGCCTTCGTCGAGCATCGTGTGAACGTCTGGCTGCGCTTCGGTCGGCCGGCGCGCGAGACCATCCTCGATCACTGGCGGCGCGTCGCGATCTTCGAGCCGGGCGCGGTCTGCTGTCGTGTCAAGTGGATCGGCAACGACTACGGCACGGCACTGTGGCAGCTGATGGTGCTGCAGGCCCCCACGCCGTTCGACGGCGCACAGCGTGTTGCCGGTGTGCAACCGGGCGCACGAATTCTGCTGCGCGCTGATGGCGAGGCCCAGGTCAAGGCCGTGCTTGCGGCAGTTGACGCGATCGAGGCCTCGAGCATCGACCCGTCCGTGGTGGCCGTCACGTACTGGCGCACGGTCGGCAACCGGCTGGCTGCGCGCCAGCCGCTGCCGGTCTACACCGCCGAGCGGCATGCCGCGCATCTGGCGCGCGGGGCGCTGCGATGACGCCGCGCCTGCTCTTCGCCTGCATGGGCGTCGGCTTGACTGCGCTGTGCGCGCCGGCCGTCATGCCGGTGGTGACACGCGACCGCGTGTTCGTGGTCTACAACCCGAGCGATAGCGTGCCGCGGGGTTGGTATCGCATCGGCCGCATGGAGAGCGCAGCCTCGCTGCACGTCGGCCGCATCGTGCTGGCACGGCTTCCGGCCGACGCGGCCGCCTTCGCGGCACAGCGCGGCTACTTGCCGGCCGGCGTGCCGATCCTCAAGCGCATCGGCGCCCTCGCGCCGCAATCCGTGTGTGTTCGGAACCAGCTTGTGCAGATCGACGGAACCGTGGTGGTGAGCGTACGGACGCAAGACGGCGCGTTTCGCCCATTGCAAGCTTGGACGCAGTGCCGTGCCCTCGCAGTGGGCGAGTTGTTCCTGCTGGGCGACACGAACCCGGCGTCCTTCGACAGCCGGTATTTCGGACCCATCTCCGCTTCGGCTGTGCTCGGCGTCGCGCGGCCCTTGTGGACATGGAGTGCGCCATGAACTTCGCGGCTTCCTGCGACCGAGCATGCCGTCGAACTGCAGCCGGACGCGCGTCCGTGCTGCGCCGGATCGTGCAGAGGGCCCGTCGCCAGCGTGCAGCGCGAGCTGCACCGCCGCTGCCCCACGGGCAGCGTTGCGCACGTCGTGCGCGGCTGGCGGTAGGTCGGAGCCGGGAGCGGAAGCGGGAGGCGGAGACGGAGGGCCAGATAAAGGGGGCGGCACGCCGCCACTCGCAAAGCCCGTCTGCACGTGGAGTGGGCGCGGCACGGCACCTGCTGGGGCCGGTGCCGCGCCAGTGCGCAATGCCGCATCGCTGGGGCATGGCGCGCGTGCCGCTTCCGATCCTTTGCGACCCATTGCGCTGGAGTGCCCGCCATGGCCACTCGTAGGGAACCGGATGGTGACCGCTTTCGCGTTCGGCCCGCGGCCCCGAAGTCCCGCGCAGGATCGCGCCCGGAGCGCTTCGTGTCCCAGGTCCTCAAGGAAGTCTCGAAGGCCGGCGCCAAGGCCTCCGGCCAGCGGGCAGGGCGGCCCGCGTCGACCTTTGGCCGGGGCCGCGTTGCGGCCGGCATGGCAGTCGGTCGCCTGGGCGTGCATGCCCGGCGCGTGGTCATCAAGGCCCGCTTTGTGGTGCTCCGGAACGCCGGCGCGAACTCGGTTTCCACCCACCTTCGATACATCGAGCGCGATGGAGTCACACGCGACGGGCAGCGCGGCCAGGCCTACGGGCCCGACACCGATGCCGCCGACGTCCAGGCCTTCGAGGAGCGGGGCAGGGGAGACCGCCACCAGTTTCGCTTCATCGTCTCGGCCGAGGACGCGGTCGACCTGGAAGACCTGCGCGGCTTCACCCGACAACTGATGCAGCGCATGGCGGTGGATCTGGAGACGCCGCTGGACTGGGTGGCCGTCGATCACTGGGACACGGACAACCCGCATACCCACATCGTCCTGAACGGCCGGACCGCCGGCAAGGAAGATCTGGTGATCGCGCCGGACTACATGGCACATGGGATGCGCATGCGCGCGAGCGAGATCTCCACCGAATGGCTGGGTCCGCGTACCGAGACCGAGATCAGGCAGAGCCTGCAGCGCGAAGTCGCGCAGCAGCGGCTTACCGGCCTGGACCGGGCCTTGTTGCGCCAGGCCGTGGCCGATACCGTCGACCTGACGGGCCGGCCCGAAGACCGGCAACGCCAGAACCTGCTGCGGGCGCGGCTGCAGCGGCTCGAAGCCATGGCGCTGGCCGAGCGGGTTGATGCCAATCGCTGGCGGCTGGCGCCGGACATGGCGCGCATCTTGACTGCGATGGGCGAGCGCGAGGAGGCACTGGACACCATGCGCCGGGCACTCAAGGGCCAGCAGCGCGAATGTGTCCTGAATGGCGCGTCGGCCGTTCCCGTCATTGGCCGCATCGTGGCCAAGGGTCTGGCCGACGAGTTGCAAGACCGCGGCTATCTGGTGGTCGATGGTATCGACGGCCGGGCGCATTACCTGAACCTGCCGCCCGGCACCGATCTGCCGGCGCTGCCGGTGGACGGCATCGTTGAGACAAAGCCGCCGGGGCGGGAGCGCACTGTGGACCGCACCATCGCGGCAGTCGCCCAGGATGGCATCTACAAGACCGTCGACCATCTGGCCCGACTGGAGCAGGCGGCGGACCGCGACCCGCAGGCGACCGTCAATGTGCACGTGCGGCGGCTCGAGGCACTGCGCCGCAGCGGTGTCGTGGCGCGCGTGGCCGAAGGCGTCTGGCGGGTGCCGCCGGACCTGGTGCAGCAAGCTCAGCAGCATGATGCACGGAAAGGAACGGGCCCCACCATCGAATTGCACTCACACCTTCCCATCGACCAGCAGGTGCGTGCCATCGGTGCGACCTGGCTGGACGGGCAATTGATCGGGGAGGGCGGTGGGGTGGCAGCGCAGGGCTTTGGCGCGCAGGTACGCGAGGCGATGCGCGGCCGCGCGGATTTCCTCGTCGAGCAGGGATTGGCCGAACGTCGAGGTCAGCGCATGGTGTTGTCGCGTAACTTGTTGTCCACCTTGCGTGACCGTGAACTGTCGGCTGTGGGGAAGTCTCTGCAAGACCAGACCGGCAAGACCTACCGGCCACTGCGGGATGGTGGGCGTGCCAGCGGTGTTTACCGTCGCTCCATCCAGCTCGCCAGCGGGCGCTTCGCCATGCTCCACGAGGGGATGGCGTTCAGCCTGGTGCCATGGCGACCGGTGATAGAGCAGCGATTGGGGCAGCATGTATCAGCCACCATGCGTGGGGAATCTGTCACTTGGAACCTGGGGCGGCGGCACGGCCTGTCGGTCTAGGACGATGTCCCGATCCCGTCTGCAACGAAGGGCCAGGTGAGTGCCCTCGGCGCCAAGGGCGGCGCCATCTTCGCGGTGCGTGGTCGACGACACCGCTGGTTTGGCATCGGCCCGCGCTGGACCTGATCAGCGTGCCTGGAAGGCATCGGGTCTTGGCGCGACCTGCCGGCCTCTCGACATCTCCTGTGTCCACGCCTCGTCGCAAGCCCGCTCCAGTTCTTGCAGGCGTTTGGATTCCCATTCAACCGATTGAGCCCACGTCCGCGATCGAACCCGCATGAAGAAGAATTCGTGTTTCCAGCTGCGTAATGTGTGTGGATCTGCCGAAGATCGCGCCGCTGCTTCCGCGCTTTGGTTGCCTCGATCGCGAGCCAAGTCGCGAGCTGCTGGTACATGGATTGCGAACCACGATACACGCAGGAGCCATGCTCCGGTTTTTCCAGTAGATCTGACATCAGCAGTTCCTTGGAATCAAGGGAAGGCTCACGCGACGAGCCTGAGATACGTGCGATAGGCTTCAGTTGTTGCGGGCGCACGCCGGCGCTCCGGCATCTCCCGCGGGGCGGTGCTTCACTGCCTAAGTATGTGAGGCAGCGCGGCAAGCCCCTTATGCCAAACTTGACATTCCACCAAGCGATGAAGCCCGTGACCCGTCGAATCGATTCCTACAGCATCAGATTGTTCGTGGCGGCGGCCCGGGCCGGCTCCATCGTGCGTGCCGCTGCCGCGGAAAACATCGCACCTTCGGCATTGAGCCGCAGGATCGCGGATCTGGAGCATGCATTCGAGACGCCGCTGTTCGTGCGCTCGCCGCGTGGCATTGCGCTGACCGACGCGGGCCGGCTGGTGCTGGCGCGGGGCGAACGCCTCGACGACGAACTCCAGGCCTTGCTGCGCGAGGTGCAGAGCGAAGGCGGCGAAGTGCGGGGCAGGGTGCGCCTTCACGCCAACATGTCCTCCGTGATCGGGTTCCTGCCCGAGCGCCTGCACCGCTTCATGGAGGCATACCCGGGCGTGGAGGTCGCCCTGCACGAGGAAGACACGCGCGACGTGCTGCGCGCCTGCCTGGACGACCGGGCCGATGTCGGCGTGGGTGTCGACGTCGCGGTGCCGGCGGGCATGGATTCATGGCGCTTTGCCTCCGACCCGTTGCTCGTGGTGCTTCCCTCGGGGCATGAGTTGGCGGACCTGCAGGCCGTCACGTTTGCGCGTGCCCTCGAATATCCTTTGGTGGGCATTCACCAGGGCGGCGCGATGGACCGGTCCCTGAATGAACGCGCCGCGGCATTGGGCAAGCACTTCAACCCGAAGGTGACGGTCAGCAGCTTCGATGCCGTCTGCCGCATGGTGGAGGCAGGCCTCGGCATCGCCGTGGTGCCTCGAAGTGCCGTGACGGCCTATGCGGGGGCCGACCGCTTTGCCAGGCGCCCGCTGGCGGAAGAGTGGGCCGACCGCGTCCTGAACATCTACGCCCTGCGCAAGACGCCGCAGCCTCGCGCAGTTGCGGCGCTCATCGAGAGCCTGCAAGGGTAATCACCGATCTCGCGGATGGCGAGATCCCCTGTGCCATACGAGCGCTTTATGGCGCTGCCACGGCCCGCCAACATCGGGGCATGCCAGCCTCCACGCCAGCCGCCCCAAGCGCCGAAAGCATCCGGTTCGAGCCGCGCATTCTCTTCCTGAGCTGTTCCGCACGCATGGTCGAACTGGGTTTGCAGGGAGAACCCCTCGAACTCGCCGACGCGTTGCCATTGCGTGACGATGTTTCGACGGACGAGATCACGCCGCTGCCGATCCTCACGCACTACGACGACCAACTGGGCCGCTACCCCTACACCGGCTTGAAGGCGGGCGAGGCATGCCCCATCGACACCGATGCCATCCGCGAATCGGGCATCGAGGTCGTGGTCGCGGGCAGGCGCTATGGCAAGGGCTCGTCGCGCGAGCACAGCCCCACCGCCGAGAAGGCGGCCGGCGTGCGGCTGGTCATCGCCGAAAGCTTCGAGCGCCTGTACCGGCAGAACGCCGACAACATCGGCCTGTTCACCTCGACCGACTTCGGGCTGGTCGCGCGCATCCGGGCGGGCGAGGCGATCCCGATCGAAGACCTGGTGGCCGGCCGCGACGCGTTGGCCACGATGATCCTCCGGAGCGGCGGGCTGCTGCGCTTCGGCCAACGATTCATGCGCGACATCAGGGTGCCGCCCGAGGCTCAGGACGCGCGCCCGCGCACCCTGTTCGAGAAGATCGTGGCGCGCCACGCGCTCGCCACCGAGCTGACGCAGGCGCATCCCGCGCCAGGCGACGGTGCCTTCGTGCGCGCCGACCTTCGATTCATCCACGAGTACTACACAGGCATGGCCGCGCACATGCTGCATGCCACCTTCGGCCGCCCGCTGGTGCTGCACGACGCCGATTCCATCGTCGTCTTCGAAGACCACACGTCCTATGTCGCGGAAAGCCCCGCGCACGTGCGTGGCGGCCTGGTGCCGAATGTGCACCGCATGGTCGAGGCGCAGCGCGAATTCGTCGCCGCCTACGGCTTGCGCTCGCACCGCACGCTGACGGAGGAACAGGCCGCAATGGACGACGGCACCAACGTGGCCGGCATCTCGCACGCCATGGTGGCGGAACACTATGCGCTGCCGGGCCAACTGGTGGTGGGCACGGATTCGCACACGCCGCACAGCGGCGCGCTGGGTTGCGTGGCCTTCGGCGTGGGAACCACGGACATGGCGAATGCCTTCGTGACGGGGGCGGTGCGGCTGACGGTGCCGCAGTCCTTGAGGATCGTGCTCGATGGCTCGCTGGCCCCTGGCGTGACCGCGAAGGACGTCGTGCTGCATCTGCTGGCGCTGCCCTTGGTGCGCGACGGCGGCGGGGTCGGCAAGGTGTTCGAGTTCACGGGCGAGGTGGTGCGGCGCATGACGACGGACGAGCGCGCCACGCTCACCAACATGACGGCGGAACTCGGCGGCTTCACCGGCCTGGTCGCTCCCGATGCCGAGACCGTGCGCTTCCTGCGCGAGCGCCGCGGCATCGATTTCGAAGTCGAGCCGTGGATGCACAGCGACGACGGCGCGGTCTACGCCAGAACGCTCCACGTCGACTGCACGCAGATTCCCCCCATGGTCGCCGCGCCGGGCGATCCGGGCAATGGCCTGCCGCTTGCGTCGGTCGGCCAGCGGGTGCCCATCGACATCGCCTACGGCGGCTCGTGCACGGCCGGCAAGCGCGAAGACTTCGACCACTACCACGCGGTGCTCCGGTGGGCGGCGGACCGCGGGCTCAAAGTCGCGCCCGGGGTGGACCTGTATCTCCAGTTCGGAACCACCGCGGTGCGCGACCACTGCATTGCGGCCGGCTACATGGATGCGTTCGAACGCGTGGGCGCCCGCATGCTTCAGCCCTCCTGCGGCGCTTGCGGCAACTGCGGACCGGGTGGTTCGGTGCGGGCCGACCAGGTCACCGTGAGCGCCATCAACCGCAACTTCCCCGGCCGGGGCGGACCCGGAAAGGTCTGGCTCGCCAGCCCGCCCACGGTGGCGGCCAGCGCGATTGCGGGCGAACTCGTTTCGTTTGCCGAGCTCCAGGCGCGCCATCCATGAATTCCAACAAAGCGAGAGAGACAAACCCATGCGTGCACATTTCCTCCGGAAAGCCATTTCTTCCCTTTCATTTGCGACTGCGCTGCTGGCCACGTCATTGATCGCTGCTGCGCAAACCCCGAACGCCGACCGGCCGATACGGCTCGTCGTTCCGCTGGCCGCCGGCTCGACGGTCGATGCGGTCGCCCGCGCGGTCGCGCCGGCCTTTGGGCGCGCGACCGGCCATCCGGTCGTAGTCGAGAACGTCGTCGGCGCCGGTGGGATTCCGGGCACGGCCCAGATCGTGAAGGCACCCAAGGACGGGCTCACGCTCGGCATGGTGTCGTCCAACCATGTCATCAATCCAGGCATCTACAAGACGATTCCCTACGACAGCATGAAGGACATCACGCCCATCGCGGTACTGGCCACGGTGCCGGTCGTGCTGGTGGTGAACAACGCGCTGCCGGTGAAGAGCGTGAAGGAACTGCTGGCCTATGCGAAGGCCAATCCCAGCAAGCTCAACTACGGGTCTGCCGGCAACGGGAGCGTGCTCCACCTGGCGGGGGAACTGATGGTGAGCGAGACCGGCATCGACATGAAGCACGTGCCCTACCGCGGCACCGGACCGCTCATCACCGACCTGATCGGCGGGCAGGTGCAACTCGCATTCGTTTCGATCTCGCAGGTCGCCCCGCAGATCAAGGCCGGAGCGCTGCGCGCGCTGGCGGTGACCACACCGGCGCGCTCTGCGGCTTTGCCCGACGTGCCGACGATGATGGAATCGGGCGTGCCCAAGTACAGCTTCGACGCCTGGGTCGCGTTGATCGGTCCCGCGGGCTTGCCGAAGCCCGTGGTCGACAGCTATGCCGCGGCGGTGCAAGATGCCCTGGTGTCGCCGGAAGCAAGAAACGTCATCGCAGGCCAAGGGCTCACGGTGTTGAACACGGGGCCCGACCTGGCGCCAGCCTTCTTCGAGTCGGAGTTGGTGAAGCACCAGAAGCTGGTGAAGCAGTCCGGCGCCACGCTGGACTGAGTCGGTGCCCGCATTCAGGATCGCGGCACTGCCGGGCGAGGGCGTCGGACCGGAAATCATCGCTCAGGCGCGGAAGGTGCTTGAGGCCCTGGAGCCTCTCGGGTTTCATGCTGAAGTAGAAGAGGGCGCTGTTGGCGGTGTCGCGTTCGAATCGCATGGCAGCCCCTTGCCGGACGAGACGCTTTCCGTGGTGCGACGCGCCGACGCAGTCCTTTTCGGTACCGTGGGCAATCCACGGTTCGATCACTTGGCGCGTGCCCTGAGGCCGGAACGCGCATTGCTTGGCCTGCGGCGCGAGCTCGGGCTCTTCGCCTGCCTCAAGGAGGTCGTTGTTCCGCCGGATCTGGCGCGGCTCTCGCCCTTGCGCACGGAACGTGTGGCCAGCACCGACCTGCTGGTGGTGCGCGAGCTGAACGGAGACGTCTACACCGGGCTGCCGCGCGGCCAGCGCAGCGCGCCGGACGGGGCTTTCGAGGGACAGCGCGAAGGCTTCGACACGATGCGGTATGCCGAAGAAGAGGTGCGGCGAATTGCGCACATTGCGTTCGACATGGCACGCGCGCGGCGCGGAAAACTTGCGAGCGTGGACAAGGCCAATGTGCTGGAAACGTCCGGCCTCTGGCGTTCGGTGGTGAGCGAGCTGGCAGCGCAGTACCCCGACGTGGAACTCACACACCTGTACGCGGACAACGCGCTGATGCAACTCATCGGCCGTCCCGCGTCCTTCGACGTCATCCTGACAGGCAATCTCTTTGGCGATCTCCTGAGCGATGCGGCTTCGGTCCTGACAGGGTCAATCGGACTGCCGGCATCGGCGATGCTGGGAGATGGCGCCAAGGGCATGTTCGAGGCAGGGCATGGGACCGCCCTTGACATCGCCGGGCGGGATGTCGCGAATCCCATCGCCTGCATCCGCGCCCTTGGGCTCCTGTTGCGCCACTCCGCGCGCCGGCCCGATCTTTCCGCGGTGGTCGAGGCTGCGATACGTTCGGTGCTGGGCCAGGGCTTACGTACCGCGGACATCCAATGCAGCAGCACTTTGCTGGTTGGAACGGCGCGCATGGGTGACCTTATCGCCGACGCTGTAAGAAGCGGGTCGACGCCCGCCATCACCAAGCACTGAAGCCATGATCACCCTGCACCATTGCGTGAGCGCACGTTCGTTTCGTCCCTTGTGGATGCTCGAGGAGATCGGGGTCGCGTACGAGCTGAAGATGATGCCGTTCCCGCCTCGAGCGCTTGCTCGGTCGTACCTGGAGATCAATCCCCTGGGAACCGTGCCGGCCATGTTCGACGGCTCCGTTCGCATGACCGAGTCGTCCGCCATCTGCCAGTATTTGGCGGCACGCTTTTCCCCGGGAAAGCTCGATGTGGGCGTCGATGAGCCGGCCTTCGGCGCCTACCTGAACTACCTGCATTTCGGGGAAGCGACCCTGACGTTCCCGCAGACGCTGGTGCTGCGCTATCTGCACTTCGAAACGGGCGAACGGCGTCAGCCCCAAGTGGCGCACGACTACGGCAAGTGGTTCCTCGCGAGATTGCGGACGCTGGAACCTCTCTTATCGGAGCAGGCGTTCCTTTGCGTGGACCGCTTCACCGCCGCCGATGTTTCGGTCGGCTACGCGCTGCTGCTGGCTCAGCATCTCGGCCTCGACCAGCAGTTCACGCCGTCGGTTCGCGCCTATTGGGAGCGCCTGCAGACGCGGCCTGCTTACCGGCGCGCGATGGTGGCCCAGAACGACGCCGCCATCTCGCAAGGCGTGCCCACAATTGCGTCGCCCGACATCAGGGCCGAATAGCTGGGTTGGACGTCAGCGAAAACCCACGGGTAACTACCGATCACGCGCCCGGCGAGATCCCCTCTGCCATTTGAGCACTTTATGCCTATGCGATGGGCCACGAAGATTCGCGGCGCGCCCGCCGGCCGACGTGCTCGCCGACGTCAGCGCCAAAGCCAACCGGCGGCGGCCCGCACCATCTACGAAAGACCCATGGAGACAAACATGATGCGCTATCAAATCCAATCTCCACCGAAAAGAACTGGCTCCGCACAGTTCATTCGAGCAATCATCCTCACGTCGCTCCTTGCGCTTGCCGCTTGTGGCGGCGGCGGTGGCCATGGGGCTTTCAATAACGTCATCGGCGGCACAACCCCGCCGCCACCGCCAAGCACACCTGCGGCACCAGCGAATCTTTCATGCGATGACAGTATGAAGACGGCCTTCAAGCCGGACTCGGCCACGAGCGTCCTGCTCGTGAGGCAGTTCAAGGCTGGCGAGCCTCTCCTCCTGTCCGGTACAGCCACGGCGTCTACGCCGAAGGCCGGTGCGGACACTTGCGTGGTGAAGCTGTTGGTCGGTCCTGGAAATCCGGGGCCGGCCGGAGCGCCTTCGACCACCGCGGGCATCGGCATCGAAGTATGGCTGCCCAACGCCTCGGCCTGGAACGAACGCATCCGGGTCTACGGCAACGGTGGATTTGCTGGCAGCGACGAGACGAACTTGGCCAAGTTGGGTAATGGCGGCAGCGGCAGTCCGATCCCTGTCAAGGCGGCAGCCGTCGCGAAGGGCTTCGTGATCTCCACATCCGACGATGGCCATTTCGGCAGCGGTGGTGCCTTCCTCATGAATCCGGACGCGAGCATCAATACGGTCGGGTGGAAAGACTTTTCCGAGCGCGCGATCCACGAACTCGCGGCCAAAACGAAGTTGCTGGCCAAGGCCTTCTACGGCAAGCCGTACAGGTATGCGTACTGGGACGGGTTTTCTCAGGGTGGCCGGCAGGGCTTGAAGATGGCGCAGGTGTTCCCGGACGAATTCGACGGCATCCTCGCGGGCGCTCCAGCGGTCAACTGGGTTCAACTTCTTCACGCACTGGTGTACCCGCAAGTGGTGATGCAGCGGGACCTGGGTGCCCCCATCGTGACTTCCAAGCTCGCTGCAGTCACCACAAGTGCCATCCATGCGTGCGGCGGCGCGGCCCTCGGTTTTCTGATCGATCCATTCTCGTGCCACTATGACCCTGCGAAGGACGCCGCTGCGCTTTGCAGCGGCGTGACCGGCAACACGGGCGTCGTCGGTTCCAATTCGGGCGCAAGCTGTGTCAGCCTCGCCGAGGCGACCGCGATCAACAAGATGTGGTACGGCCAGACCAAAGATGGCAGCGCGCCCGACCCTGCGATCGAGATCGACAGCGCACCCGTCTTGAGCAACAGCCATCGCGTGTGGTTTGGCCAAACCCGTGGAGCAAACCTCGCCGCGCTCGCCGGGCCCGCGCCCCTGAGCATCGGCACCGATCAACTGGCCCTCACGTTGCAAGATCCCACATACGCGACGCCGGACTTCGTCAACGCCGTGAGCAACGGCCAGGACAAGTGGAAGACACTGAGCTATGGGGAATTGGCGGACTCGACGGCGAAGGGACTGCTGCTGCAGACGCAGTTCAGCAATATCAACACCGATAACCCAGACCTCAGTGCTTTCAAGGCACGCAAAGGAAAGTTGATCATGTATCACGGGCTGGCCGACAACCTCATCATGCCGAATGGATCGGTCAACTACTACTCACGCGTCGTGGATGGCATGGGTGGGTTGGCGGCAGTCCAGAGCTTCTATCGCTTCTATCTCATCCCTGCGTTGTCGCACACCGGTGCTTTCGTCGGCGCTCTCAACGAGCCGCTGCCTCAACCAGCATCGGGGCGAGATGAAATGTTCACTAATCTGCAGAACTGGGTGGAGAAAGGAGTCGCGCCAGACCGAATCGATGTTTCGTCGCCCAACGCAGCTGTCTCCCTGCCACTTTGCGTGTATCCGAAAAAGATCACCTACAGCGGTTCGGGTGACGCGACGACTGCCGGCAGCTTTACATGCAACTAGGTCTGCAGCTACCTGCGTGCTGCTTCCTATTCAGGCCGGATGCCATCGAAAGCGTTCTGGAGGAGTTGCCTGATCTCATCGCGCTCTGCCAAGCCGGCGTCTCGGGGGTTCCAGTACGGATTGCTCACGACGATATTTGCCGCAGGGTCGAGATCATCCTCCTTCATGCCGATGTCGCGCAGCGCCACCGGCGCCCCGTTGTCTCGTGCCAGATCGAACAGGCTCGCCGCGGCGCTGCTTTGCGCTGCTCCCCCGAGTGCGCGCCGGATGCGGGACATGGCTTCAGGCGCCGCCGGCGCGTTGAAGGCGATGGCCTGAGGCAGCACCACCGTGTGCACCTCGGCATGATGCAGATTGAAGCTGCCGCCCAGGGTGTGGCACAGCTTGTGGTGAAGCGCCATGCCCACGCTGCCAAGTACCGTACCGCACAGCCACGCACCGTACAGCGCGTCTGCGCGGGCATCGACATCGTCGCAGCGCCGGCGGATGGCCGGCAGCGCCCTGGCCAAGGCGCGAATGCCTTCCTCGGCCATCAGGTCCATCACGGGATTGCCGTCGCGCGCGTACAGGCCTTCGGCCGCGTGTGCAATCGCATTCATGCCGCTCGTGATGCTCATGGCCACGGGCAGCGTCAACGTCAACTCCGGGTCGTAGATCACAGTGCGAGGCAGCACGCGCGCGTCCTTGCCGGTCTTCTTCAAGCCACCCTCGGTGATGCCGTAGATTGGCGTCATCTCGCTTCCGGCGTAAGTCGTGGGGATGGCAAGAATCGGCAGGCCGGATTCCAGCGCAATGGCCTTGCCCAGGCCGGTGGTCGAGCCGCCTCCGATGGCGATGGCGCAGTCCGCGCCCACGCGGCGCGCCTCGTCACGGGCCTCGCGCGCCGTCTCGATGGGCACATGCATGACGGCGCGCGCAAAGACGCCAGCCGCCCGGCTGCCAAGACGCCCGACCACCAACTGCGCCTGGTCCTGCTGCTCGGGTGTGCACAGCACCAGCGCACGGCGCGCCCCTAGCAGTTCGATCTCGCGCTCCAGGTGCGCCAAGCTCCCGACGCCGAACACCACCCGCGACGGCTGGCTGTTGTAGACGAAGTCCTTCATGCGGTCCCCGCTATGTCGCGCTCAGCCCCGGCTCTGCCGGGCCGGACTTCGTAGTCCACCTGATGCCGGGCGATGCGGACGCCAGCCAGTTCGTCGCGCACCCGCAGATGTTCCGGATGCACCGCATACCCAGCCAATGCTTCCCACGATTCGAACTCGCTGTACAACACCACGTCGCAGGCATAGTCAACGTTGCTGGCATCCACACCGATCTCTAGGTGGAGCAACCCGGGAATGCAGCCGCGCAGGCCATGGAAGCCGCTTTGAATGCGGTCCATGTTTCTCTGCTTTTCTTCGGCCGTGTCTCCGCTCACGTCCCACATGACGATGTGCCGGATCATTGCGCGTCCTTTGCGGTTGTTGAAGAAGGCGAGGTGTCGGGCATCCGCAGCGTCCCGCTTGTTCAGCACGAAGTCATATTCAACGACGTAGGAGCCGTCGGCTTGCTGCTTCCAGTCGGCGATCAGCGACTGGCGCACACCGAACACGGCGTCCGAATCCAGGTAGCGATCGTCGCTGCGGAACACGTGCGTGATCAGTTTCTCGTAGCCATCCGCCTCGATCAGGAAGTGCAGGTGCGCGGGACGCCACGGATGCCGGCCGGTGGCCTTCAAGAGATCGCCCACCGGGCCATCGTGCGGAATGGCGTAGGGAACGGCCAGGATCGAACGGAAGTGGTAGCGGCCCTCGCTGTCGGCGTGCACGATGCCGCGCGCCTGTGCGTGGCCGAGCTCCGGATGCTGCACGTCGTACAGGCCGTCTTCGTCCGATTGCCACACGTCCATGCGGGCGTTGGCGACCGGCTCGCCGCCCATGCCGCGCACGGTGCCGCGCACCAGGCACGGGATGCCGCGCGCACCGTTGGAGATGTCGGCGCCGAGTTCATAGTGAGGCGCTCCTTCCACGTGGAACGGGCCGAAGACGGTCGCCTCGGTGCAGCCGGCAGGCTTGTCGTTGTTCTGCGCCACCGTCAGCATCGACAGGCCCAGCACGTCCGACAGCAGGATGAACTCCTGGCGCTTATCGTCGGTGATGTGGCCGCAGCGGGTCAGGAACTCGATGCCCTTGAACCACTCCTCTTCGGTCAGCTCCACCTCGCGTGCAAAGGCATGCAGGTGCTGCACGAGACTGTCCATGATGCGCTTGAGCCGCGGGTCTGCCGTCTGCGCCTGCCGCGCAAGCACGGCGTCGGTGATGGTGTGATGGTTCAGATTGCGCATGACGGCTTTCCTTCAGTCCAGTTGCAGTTGGGTCCGCTGCGCGACCGTGCCCCACTTGGCAAAGTCCTCCTGGCTGCGCCGTTGCGCCTCCTGCGTGCTGTAGCCCTCGACACGCAGGTCCATCTCTGCCAGCCGTGTCTTCACGGCAGGAGCCTGGAGCGCGGCACGCACGTCGCGCTGGATTTTCTCGACCGTGACAGCCGGCAGGCTGGACGGCGCCATCAGGGTCTCGAAGAAGGTGGCATCGAACCCCGGATGCCCGCTCTGGGCAATCGTCGGAACCTCGGGGAGCAGCCCAGACCGTTCCTTGCCGGAGACGGCGATCGCGCGCAGCCGCCCGCTCTGGACATGCGGCAGGACGATGGAGGAGACGATGAAGCCGCAGTCCACATGGCCTCCCATCACGTCCTGCGCGGCCGGGCCGGGACCTTTGTAGGGCACATGGGTGAGCCTGGTTCCGGTCGTGGCCAGCAGCATCTCCATGGCCATGTGGCTGGGCGTGCCCGCGCCGCCCGACGCATACAGCCGGGTGGAAGGCAGCTGAACGAACTTTGCGAGCGACGGGACCTCGGCGGCTGGATTGCACACCAGCAACTGGTTGAAACTCGCGAAGTAGGTGACCGGCTTGAGCGAAGCCCTCGGATCGAAGCCCAGCTTCCTGTACAGATGGGGATTGATGGTGAGGATCGTGTCGGGCCCGACGAGCAGTGTGTGGCCGTCCCTGGCGTGCGCGACTTCCCCGGCGGCCAGGTTGCCTCCGGCGCCTGTCTTGTTCTCGATGACGACCGGCTGGTTCCAGGCGGCCTGAAGCGCCGGCTGTATCAACCTGGCGATCACGTCGCCCGGGGTGCCCGGCGGAAATGCGGCCACCAGGCGGACCGGCCTGGTTGGCCAGGCCTGCGCGAAGGCCGAAGGAGCCATCGCCAAGGCCATTGCAAGGGCGGCGAGACGAAGAAGCGGGGTGCTGACTTTCATGCGCGGTTTCCTCCCGTCGCATCGACGGAGATTGTTGAAGGTGTTGAAGTGCCGTGCGGCGCTGCGGCGCAAAGCCGGGCCGTGACGCGAGACAGCACACTTGCTGCATCGTCCGCGGCTGCACCGCGCCACGCGACGATCTGGTCCGGGCGGATCAGTGCAAGCGGCGCTTCGTAGAGTTCGCGCAGAGACGGCTGCGCCAGCCGCACGACGCGCAGGTCCACTTCCAGATCCCGCGCTGCGGCTTCGAAGGCCTGGGTATCGGGGGAATCGGGCCCCAAGGCCAGCAACGTCCATTCGGCGTGGAACAGGTCGAACAGCGAGCGCCCGTCATCGAGCCACGCATGCGGCGGCCGGCCGCCCGGACTGGCGGTGGGCGTGTAGGCATTCGGCTCGTCGGGCGGCAGCGCGGCGCCATCGCCGAGGATGATCGGCGAGCCGTCGTACCGGCCGCCGAAGGTCACGCCCGGAATGTTGAATTCGAGCCGCGCATGCGCATCGAAGTGCAGGCCTGCGAGCTTGCGCTCGGCATCGCCCCGCGTGGAGGTTTCTTCCAGCTCGGGCTTTGCCGCGAAGAGCCCCACCGAGTCGGCGAACTTGCGCGCGTAGCCCGTGTTGCGCTCGGCCAGCGGCCTGCGCTCGGCCTCGTAGCTGTCGAGCAGCGCCAGCGGTGCCTGGCCGCGGATCACGCTCGCGAGCTTCCAGCCCAGGTTGACCGCGTCTTCGACGGCCGTGTTGTAACCCAGCCCGCCAGTGGGCGTGAACAGGTGGGCCGCATCGCCCGCGATGAAGACCCGGCCCTTCTGGAAGCGCTGGGCCACCAGCGCATGCCCCGCGAGCCAGGTGCCCATGGAGAGGATCTCTATCGGCACGTCGACGCCGACCGCTTCAGCGAAGACACGGCGCGCATCGGCCTCGGTCCAGCCCTCGGCGTCTTCGCCGGGACGCAGCGCCGCATGGAAGGCGTACTCGGACACGCCGTCCACCGAGGCCATGAAGGCACGCCTTTGGTGGTTGACGGCCACGTACATCCAGGCCTTGGGAGATTGCAGTGCAGAGAGGAACCGCGGTGCGCGCAGATAGATGGCAAACATCTTGCCGCCCATGAACTCGCGCTGGATGCCGCTCACGCCGCCCCACTCGATGCCCAGCTGCTGCCGGACCAGGCTGCGCGCGCCGTCGGTGCCGATCAGGAACTTTGCGACCACGTCCTGCGCCGGGCCGCCTTCGCTCGGCCGCACCGTGGCGCTCACCGATCCACCCTCGTCGCTGAACCTCTCCAGCCGCCAGCCATAGCGCACATCGGCGGAAGGCCAGGCCTGCGCATGGCGGCGCAGCGTTTGCTCGACGAATTTCTGCGACACGCGATGCGGCAGCTCGGCGGCGCTCCAGGACCCCGTCATCGTCTTGACTTTGACCGCAGCCTCGGCGGCCGTGGGCAAGCTGATGCGCGCCAGTTCATGGCCGCCGAAGCGCGTGAAGTACGCAATGTCCGTCGGGTGGTCGGCGGGCAGGCCCAATGCACGGATCTCGTGCGCGAAGCCGAGCCGGCGGAAATGCTCCATCGTGCGGGCCTGCGTGGCATTGGCCTGCGGGTTGAAGGCCGTGCCCGGCTTGGCGTCGACCAGCAGGCAGCGGATGCCGCGGCGGCCGAGTTCGTTGGCAAGCATCAGGCCGCAGGGGCCGCCGCCGGCGATCAGCACATCCGTGGCGATGAGGGGAGGGTGGCCGGCTGCAGGCCGGGGCGTGGCGGTCATCGGCTGTCTTTCTTCTTCATGCATCAGTCGGCGCGGATGCCGCGCTCCCGGATCACGGCGCCCAGCCGCTTGAAGTCGGCCGCGCCCTTGTCGCCGAAGGCTGCGGGCGTGAGCGGCTCCGGCACGTTGCCGAGGGTTTCGATGGTTGTCCTGACGGCCGGCAATGCCAGCGCGCGGTTGACCTCGGCATTGATCCGCTGGATCACGGCCGGCCGTGTGCCGGCCGGCGCATAGAGGCCGAACACGGCATCGGCGTCGAAGCCCTTGAGCCCGAGCTCGTCGAGCGTGGGCACCTCGGGCATCTGGGGCGCCCGCTTGAGGCTTGCCACCGCCAGCATGCGCAGCTTGCCGGTCTTGACGTGCTGGATGCTGATTCCGGGATCGAACAGGAAGTCGATCTGGCCGCCCAGCAGGTCCGTCAACGCGGGCGCCGCGCCGCGGTACGGCACATGGATGGCCGTCGTTCTCGTCTGGCTCGTCATCATCTCCGCGGCGAGGTGAGGCGAGCTCCCGTTGCCGGGCGATCCGAACGAGCGCTTGCCGGGGTTCGCCTTGAGGTCGGCGACCAGGCCCTTGAAGTCCCTGACCGGGCTGTCGGCACGGACCACCAGGTAGAACGGAACCCGTGCGACGGATGCGACGGGGACGAGATCCTTCGCGGGATCGAACGACATCTTCGCGTAGATGTGCGGATTGATCGACACCATGCCGCCGGAACTCATGAGGAAGGTATAGCCGTCGGGCGGCGACTTGGCGACGAACTCGCCGCCGAGGTTGCCGCCCGCGCCGCCCTTGTTCTCCACGAGCACGGGTTGCCCGAGCGCTTCGTGCAGCGGTGCGCCGATCACGCGGGCCAGTTGGTCGGCCGCGCCGCCGGGCGCGAAGTTGGCGACGATCTTGATCGGCTGCCGAGGCCACTCCTGGGCCTGGGCGATGCCGCACGGACCGAGGCCGAGCGCCAGCGCCGCGGTTGCAAGCAGGGATTTCATGGGCTGTCTCCTGCTTTTCATCAGAACGGATAGTGGCGCTCGGTGGTCTGCACCGTGACCCATCGCAGCTCCGTGAAGGCGTCGATGCCGGCCTTGCCGCCGAAGCGGCCGTAGCCCGAGTCCTTCACGCCGCCGAAGGGCATCTGCGCCTCGTCGTGCACGGTCGGGCCGTTCACGTGGCAGATGCCGGAGTCGATGCGGTTGGCCACATCCCAGGCACGCGCGATGTCGCGCCCGAACACGGCGGAGGACAGCCCGTAGGGGTTGTCGTTGGCCACGCGCACCGCTTCGTCGACGCCGTCGACGCGCACCACCGGCTTCACGGGACCGAAGCTCTCTTCATGGTAGATGCGCATCTGCGGCGTCACGTGGTCGAGCAGCGTCGCGGGCATCAGCGTGCTGTCGGCCTTGCCGCCGCACACGAGCTTCGCGCCCTTGGCAAGGGCATCGTCGATCAGCGCGTTGCAGCGCTCGACGGTGCTCGCATCGACCACCGAACCCAGCACCACCGGCCCCTTGCGGGGATCGCCCAGCGGAAGCTGCACGGCCTTGGCGGCGAGCTTTGCGACGAAGGCGTCCGCGATGCGGCTGTCCACGATGATGCGCTCGGTGCTCATGCAGATCTGGCCGCTGTTGGCGAAGGCGCCGAAGGCCGCGCCATTGACCGCGGCATCGAGGTCGGCATCGTCCAGCACGACCAGCGGGGCCTTGCCGCCAAGCTCCAGCACCGCCGGCTTCAGGTACTTCGCGCAGGTCTGCGCGATCAGCCTGCCGACGCGGGTGGAGCCGGTGAAGTTCACACGGCGCAACGCTGGATGGGCAATGATCGCCTCGACCACCTCGGCTGCATCGGCCGGCGCATTGGTCACGAAGTTGACGACGCCCGGCGGGAAACCTGCATCCTTGAAGGCTTCGACGATCAGTCCGTGCGTGGCCGGGCTGAGTTCCGAGCCCTTGAACACCACCGTGTTGCCGCAGGCCAGCGGCGTGGCGATCGCCCGCACGCCGAGGATCACCGGCGCATTCCAAGGCGCGATGCCCAGCACCACACCGGCCGGGCGGCGCAAGCCCAGGGCCAGGCTGCCGGGCACGTCGGAGGGGATGACCTCACCGCTGATCTGGGTCGTCATGCCGGCCGCTTCCTGCAGCATGCCGGCGGCCAGGTGCACGTTGAAACCGGCCCACGGCGCGCCGGCACCGGTCTCGGATGCCATGGCATCCGTCAGGGCCTGGGCCTTGGCTTCGATGGCCTGTGCCGCCTTCAGCAGCAGCGCCCTGCGTGCGCCCGGGCCGGTGCAGGACCAGGCCGGAAACGCCGCAGCGGCAGCTTCGACCGCTGCCACGGCATCGGCCTTCGTGGCAGCTGGTGCGATGGTCGCCACCGTGCCGTCGAGCGGATTGCGGCGCTCGAAGGTGGCACCGTCCGCAGCCTGGCGGTCTTCGCCATTGATCAACATCGATATCGTGCCCATCGTCTTGTCTCCTTGTAGATTTGAAAAAGCGAAAAAACTCTCAGGCCACTTCGATCTCGACCAGCATCGGTGCGGTGGATTGCAGCGCCTGGTGCAATGCGGGACGCAGTTGCTCCGCGGTGTCGACGCGCAGACCCTTCATGCCTTGTGCGCCAGCAAGCGCGACAAAATCGAGATCGGGCAGGTCGGTGCCCGGCACATGCTCGTCAGGCCGGTAGCCGAAGATGCGGGCGAACTCGTACAGTGCGGCGTAGCGACGGTTCTTCAGGATCAGCACCGTGACCGGCAGCGCCAACTGCGCCGCGCTCCACAGCGCTTGAATGGCATACATTGCCGAGCCGTCGCCCACCAATGCAATGACCCGGGCGCCCGGCTTGCCCAGCGCCACCCCCACCGCGGCCGGAAGGCCGTAGCCCAGGCCGCCGCTGCACATGGTGTAGAAGGTTTCCGATTCGAAGATCGGAAGGTGGCCGTGCATGACGGGCCGTGCGCTGGGTGCTTCCTCGACCACGATGCTGTCGCGCGCGCGCACGTCGGCCAGGGTCTGCAGGACCCACGCCACCGACAGGCGTTCGCCCGGCTCGGGCTCTGCAACGCGCGGCGGCCACACGTGGGCAGGTGGTGCTGGACGATCGCGCGGCATGCTGCACTCGAGCAGATCGAGCAAGCCCAGGCGGATGCTGCCGACCACGGAGCTTCCCGTCGGCGCCCAGGCTGCGACCTGGGGATCGTCTGTCAGCTGCACCAGCTCGCATCCTTCGGGCAGGTGCGGTCCTTGGCCCGGCACATGGTAGGTGAACGCCGGCGCACCGAGCGCAAATACGAGGTCGTGGCCGGCGAGCCGCTCGCCGATGCGCTCGCGCATCGGCGGCAGGAAGCCTCCCCACAGCGGGTGGTCTTCCGGGAAGCTGCATCGGCCCGACATGGGCGCGACATACACGCGGGCGTTGTGCCGCTCGGCCAATTCAACCGCCTCCTTCCAGGCCTCGTCGCGATCGACCGCGGCACCGACCACGAAGGCGGGGGAGCGGGCGCCATCGAGGGCCGCGGCGATGCGCGCGAGAAGGTCGGGGTCTGCGCGCACATGCCGGCTGACCTCCCGTGCATCGACCGGCAAGGTCTGCACGTCCCAGTCATCCGATGGGATCGAGACCAGCACGGGGCCGCGCGGCGGCGTCATCGCGATGTAGTAGGCCCGCGCAATGGCCAGCGGGACGTCCTCGGCCCGCGCCGGCTCGACGCTCCACTTGACGTAGGGTCTCGGCAACTCGGGCGCCTGCGTGGAGCCGAGAAAGGGCTCGAAGGGCAGGATCGAGCGCGCCTGCTGGCCGGCCGTGATCACGAGCGGCGTGCGGTTGCGAAAGGCCGTGAAGATATTGCCCATCGCATGGCCGACGCCGGCCGCGGAATGCAGGTTGATGAATGCCGCGTTGTGCGTGGCCTGCGCGTAGCCGTCCGCCATGCCCACGACCACGGACTCCTGCAGCCCGAGCACGTAGCGGAAGTCTTCCGGAAAGTCGATGAACATCGGCAGTTCCGTCGAGCCGGGGTTGCCGAACACGCTGGTCATGCCGAATGCGCGCAACAGCCTGAAAACCGCATCCCGCACGGTCAGGGTGCTGCCGGCCGGGAAGGGCGCTTGCGCGGGAAGTTCGACATGTCGATCCATGAATGCTCCTAGATGAGGTCCGCAGTTTTGCGCTTGCCGCTCTATTCATCAATACAATGAAATGTCTAGAACAAAATAAGCTGTATGCATACTGAAAAGCTGGACATGAACCTGCTCCGCCTGTTCGAGGCGGTGTACCGCCTCGGCAGCGTCAGCCGCGCCGCCGATGCGCTGGGGTTGTCGCAGCCGGCCGCCAGCCAAGGCCTGACGCGATTGCGGCTTGCCTTGGGCGATGCGCTGTTCGTGCGCGCCAACGGGCGCATGCGCCCGACGCTGCGCGCGGAGCGGCTCGCAAGCGTCGTGCAGCCGGCCGTGGCCGCCATCGAGGATGTGCTGCGGGACGAAGACACCTTCGATCCCTCACGCTCGCGCATGACCGTCCGGCTGCACATGAACGACATCGGCGAGGCCCGGCTGCTGCCGGAACTGATGGAGGCCTTGCACCGCCAGGCACCCGGCATACGGGTGCACACGACGCCGCTGCCGCACGGGGAGATCACCGATGCCCTCGAAACCGGAGCCATCCATTTCGCACTCGGGTTTCTGCCCTTGGTCAGCGGAACGGAGCGCGTCGACCTGCTGCGCGATCGCTACGCGGTGGTGGTGCGGGCGGGACATCCGATGGCAAAGGCTTCGAAGGCGGCGGATGTCCGCATGACGATCCAGGACCTGCGGCGCCTGGAGTACGTGGCCGTACGCTCGCACTCGGAGACCCTCCGCATCCTGCAGCAGCTCGGTCTCGATGGACGGCTGGTGCTCAACTCGGCGCATTTCCTTGCGCTGCCGGCGATCATTGCGCGCACCGATTTCGCCGTCGTGATGCCACAGGCGATCGCGCGCAGGTTCATCGAGCCGAAGCGCTATGCGGTGCTTCCGGCGGAGCTGCCCCGCAGCGCCTTCACGGTGTCGCTGCACTGGAGTCGCCGCTTCGAATCGGATCCGGCGCACCACTGGATGCGCAATCTCTTCATCGGGCTTTTCAAGGACAAAGGGCGCTGACGGCCTGCGCTCGCGGCTTGGCCGCTTGTTCTCGCAGGCCTGAACCCCGGTTCGATCGTACGGTACTTCATGCCACGTGGATGCCGAAGGCCGCAGGGCAGCGATCACGCGCCAAGCAGCGTACCTGGTTCATTCTCCGAGCGTCTCGACCATGAAGTCGATGAACGTTCTCAACTTGGGTGCCATGTACTGTCGGCTGGCGTAGACCGCGAATAGGGTGGCCGACGGGGTTTGCACGTCGCTTTCCAAGACATGCATGAGGCGCCGGGAGGCCAGGTCGGCGCCCACCAGCCAGTCGGGCAGGAAGGCTACGCCCATGCCGACGCAGACTGCGTGATAGGTCAGCGTCGTGTCGTCCGAGCGCATGACCGCATTCAGCCGAAACCGCGGTGATCCCTTGTGCACCTTCGCCATCAAGGCCTCGAGGTCCAGATAGCTGGGCACCACCGCATCGAGTGCCGGCGCGTCGGCCGCCTCCGGATCGCATGCGTAGCGCTTCATGTAGGCGGCGGACGCCACGAGGCGGAAGGGGACCTGACACAGCGGCCTCGCGATCAAGGCATGGGCCGGCTCGTCTGTTGCGCGCAGCGCGAGGTCATAGCCCTCCGTGACGAGGTCGACCTTGTGGTTCGTCAAGTGGACATCCAGGACCACGTCCGGATAGCGACGCCGATATTCGGCCAGTGCTTGCGCAAATCGTGGCGTTGCACACCAGACGGGCGCGCTCATCTTGAGCTGGCCGCGAACGTCCTGCGCGCCTTGTCCGATCGCCGCTTCCGCGGCATCGAGGATGTCAAGTGCCCGCAGGCATTGGTCGTAGTAGGCGCTCCCGGCTTCGGTGAGGCTCAGATTCCGGCTGGTGCGGTGGAGCAGCCGCGCGTTGACAGTGCGTTCCAACTGCGCCAGCCGTTTACTGGCCATCGGCGCCGACATACCCAGACGTTCGGCCGCAGCGGTGAAGCTGCCGGACTCCACCACTTCGCGGAACACCCGCAGGCTGGTCAATTGATCCACTCGCTCTTTCCTTTTTGGAACTGCACCATTGAATGCACGTCACTCGCTCTCTCGCATGGCGCTGTCTAGAGTCCATGCATGGACAAATTCTCGCACCGAGCACCTTCTGGATGTCGTCCACGCACTCGATGGTCGGCGTCGGCAGGTCTCGGTCCTGAATGGCGCGTGCGCCAGTCCTTCGTCCCATCCGTTTTCTCATTTGGAATCTTTGCATGACAGCCACCACCTTTGAACCATCTGCCCGCCAGCCGCTGCGGATTGGGCTATGGACTGCTCAAGTTCTGCTTGCCGTGGCGTTCTGCGGCATCGGCCTCATGAAGCTGACGACGCCGATACCGGAACTCGCCGCTTCGATGAAGTGGCCGGGAGAGTACTCGTCCACCTTTGTTCGCTTCATCGGGCTCATCGACCTGCTCGGTGGCCTCGGCATCCTGCTGCCAGCGCTGACACGTGTGCTGCCCCGCCTCTCGATTCTCGCAGCGCTCGGTTGCACCGTGCTGCAAGTGCTGGCGATCGGCTTTCATTTATCGCGCGGCGAAGCGGGCGTGCTGCCGCTGAACTTCGTGCTGCTCGCGCTCTCGGTTTTCGTGCTGTGGGGCCGTAGCCGGAGGGTGCCGATCGTCCCGCGCATTTGGGATGCTTCCTGACGGTAGGCGCAGCAGTGGGGCCCTTCGCGGCTCGCGCTCCATCAGGTGTTCTTGCGCATCGGGTCTGGCCAGTCGGAAGCCCGCCGGAGCCATCGGGTCTCCGTGAGATAGAGCCGCCGAGTGTTGCGTTCGACGAGCCTCGTCTTGAGGCGATTCTCAAGCGCGCTCAGATAGCGGCTTGCCGTGGGATTGGACAAGCCAAGCACTTCTGCAGCGCGGCCCATGCTTCCGCATTCGGCGATCTGGATGAACAGATCTGGCTAGAGCTCAGCCCGAAGTCATGGCACGCGGGTTAACAGGGACGACGCGACGACCGGGCGCGCCGCCTCTGCGAGCGAGGCGGCGGGTGTCGCGTTGCAACCGCGGACAGTCGAGGACCTCGACGCGCATATCGCATCTCACGACGTCGTGCCCCTTTGCGAACAGGTTGATGGCGGCTTCGCACTCCATCGCGCCGAGCCCGACACCACTTTCATCTTCGTGTTCATGTCTGGGTCCAGTCTTTGATGCGTTATGCCGCGTTGTCGAGGTCTAGCTAGCGCTGGCACATCACTGGATGCGGGATTTCTTCATTGGCTTTTTCAACGATAGAGGCCGCACTGATCGGCTATAACGGCGGCAGCCCAGCGCTTCACAACAACTGCCTTATCCAATGAAGAAACCTCTGCTCGCACATATCGTTCTTGCGCTTGCCGCCATCTTGCCCCTCGCCGCGGCGGCACAGGTCCCGGTTCAACCGGCCGCAGACCAGGAGGCGCTTCTCGCAAGCGCCGATCCGGTGCTGCGGGCCAACAAGCGCCTGGTCTACGACTTCTGGCGTGAGGTCTTCGAGGCGGGACAGGTGGCGCAGGCGGACAAGTACGTTGCCGAGTCCTACATCCAGCACAACCCCAACGTGCCGACCGGCCGTGCGGCCATGGTGGGCTTCCTCTCGCGAAGGACCCCGGCGCCTCTGCCGGTGGAGGCCCGCATCAAGGCGCCGCTGGTCTCCATCGTTGCCGAGCGCGACCTCGTGATCCTGAGCTTCGTGCGCGAGTACCCCGAACCGCAGGACGCAACGCGAAAGTACACGACCACCTGGTTCGACATGTTCCGCCTTGAGAACGGCAAGATCGTCGAGCACTGGGATGGTGCCGTGAAGCCGCCGAAACCCTGATCGTCGGAATCCGGCGGGAGGGCCTGGTCTACTTCCCCCGAGCACGGATACCTGCTCCTGCGACATCCCTAACAACCGGCTGATCACCTGCGAGCACTCGGTGACCGGCGCGTGATCCGCACCAAGAAGGACGGAACAAGGCCAAGCAGATAGACGCCGGCGGGCCGGGTGCCTTCGACGGCTTTCGCGCCGATCGCGACGGCAATCTCTGGTGCGGGTGGGCTACACGGCGCGGTTGCGGCCGAGCCTTCCGACATCGGTGGCGGCATGAATGCCTCCCTGCCCACCGGCAAGTGGGAAGAGATGAACGGCGTGAAGATCTTCAACTCGCAGGGCAAGCCAAGCCCATTGGCTTCATCCGCCTGCCCGAATCTCGAGTTCGGAGGCCGAAGCGCAATCGCCTCTACATGGCGAGCAGCCATTCGCTCTATCCGCCCTACGTCGAGGCCCTCGGCGCCGGCTGAACGATTGTCTCCTGGCAGTACGGGCAGCACCCAGTACATGAAGAATTTGGACGCACAGGCCTCACATGCAGTTCGGACCTCGAATTCCGCGGTTCCCTATGAGCGTTCAGCCAGGCCGCATGTCAGGCTTCGACCGTGCCGAACAGGCGGGCGACGGACTCGCGCAGCCATCGCACGGCGGGGTCGGTATGAAACCTCGGATGCCAGAACTGCCGGATCGGGGCCGGTTTGATGCCAATCGGTAGCTCTACGATGCGCAGGTTCTCCAGCCGGGTGTAGTAGTCCGCGATGGATCGAGGCACCGTCGCAATCATGTCCGTGACGGCAATGATCGACGGCAGCGAGAGGAAGTGGGCCGTCTTCAATTGAACCCTGCGCGTGTAGCCCTTCTCTTTGAGCAGAGCTTCGAAGAGTTCCTGGCTGCGGCCCACCGGATGCACGACGGCATGCGAAAGCTCCAGGAAGCGACGCATGCTGATGCGTGACGACTGCACCGTCGGATGATCCGCTCGCACCAGGCACACGATGGTTTGCTTGAGGATCTGCTGCGTGTAGAGCGCAGGTCGCTCCAGATTCGGGAAGAGCCCGAACGCGAGGTCACATCGGCCGTCTTCCAGCGCGGCTTCAACGTCCGCCGTCGCAAACGGTTCGGACCGAAGGTTGCAGTGAGGCGCTTCCCGTGCGAGATAGGCCATCAGTGGCGGCAGGAGTTGCAGTTCGCCGACATCGGGCGTGGTGACGACGAAGTCGCGACGCGAGGTGGCCGGATCGAAAGTCGGCTCGCTCTGCGCATGAACGCTGAAGTCCGAGAGCGCCCCGGCTGCGGCATTGGCCAGTTCGGTGCCGCGCGGCGTTGGCAGCATGCCAGCAGGAGACCGCACGAACAGCGGATCGTCGAGCGCCTTGCGCAGCCTTCCCAGAGCAAGGCTTGTCGCAGGCTGGCTCAGGCCGAGCGCAGCGGCGGCCTTGGAGACACTGCGCGTGCGGTGCAGCACCACCAGCACGCGCAGCAGGTTCAGGTCGAAATCCTTCATTTGTTCCACATCTCGGGGGGCTATGCAGCCCGACTCTCGACGGGCTTCCAGCTCGGGGCACACCGTCCATTATTTGCACGGCAAATGTTGATAGTAAACGGCGCTGCATTGCCTAAATTTTGATGTGGGTCGATGCTCTGTGTCACGCGGCTCCGATGAAGCTGCGCTACCAAGAAAAAAACGGAGACAAGACATGAGCATCCTCGTCGTTGGCGAGGGGCCTTTGGGCCTCTCTTTCTCGCACCTGCTCGACACGTCCTGCGACCGCGTCGGCGCAGCATTGCGGCACGGCCGCGGCATGTGCCCTGCGGGCAAGGCAGGGAACCCATGACAGAAGATCGTCGGGCCCTTGTCGTCGGCGGTGCCGGTGGCATCGGCGGCGATATCTGTCGCAAGCTGGCGTCGCAGGGCTATCGCGTTGTCGTGGCCGACTTCGATGCGGAGGGTGCGTGCAAGGTTCGGGATGGCCTGCACGGCAGCGGCCACGACGTGGCGCGGCTGGACGTGACCAATGCGGAATCGGTGCATGCCGCCTTTCTCGGCATCGAGACGAGCGGCGCCGCCAGCGTCCTGGTGGTCGCGTCGGGCGGGCCTGTCGTTCATCTCGGCCAGCAGCCCCATGTCGCGACCTTGAGCATGAACGACTGGGATCGGACCATCGCGCTCAACCTCACGGGTGTCTTCCGTTGCATCCATGCGTTCGCACAGCTGAGGCTGGTGGCGCCGATCGAGCATTCGCGCATCATCGTCATCGGGTCCGCTGCCGGTGAACTTGCCGGCAGCGGTACGGACATTGCCTACGGGACGGCGAAAGCCGCACTCCTCGGGCTGACGAGGCAGGCGGCTTTCGACCTGGCGGCGGCGGGCATCACTGTCAACAACGTGGCCCCGGGGCCCGTCGGCACGCCCGAGTTCTTCCGCAATACCAACGAACCGGTCCGATCGGGTATTGCGTCGCTCGCCGCACTCAAGCGGCTCGCCACGCCCCAAGAGGTCAGTGCGGCCGTCGCGTACATCGCCTCGCGCGAAGCGGCATGCATCACGGGGGCAACGCTCGCCATCAACGGAGGCATCCACATGCATTGAGTCCCATGCTGCGAAACGATGCAAGGCGGTTTTAAAAAAGAACGAGGAGACAACATGATGAGAATGGACTCACCGCGGCATTGCCGCATTGCCGGAGCCCTGGCCGCGGCGCTTTCCAGCGCTGGTGTACATGCCGTGGAACTCGACTTGCCCGACTCGGACTGGTCGGTTCGCTTCGACAACACGGTCAAGGGCGGGCTGATGTACCGCACGCAGCCGGCCGCCCCCGCATTGGTCAACTCGTTCCGCCCCCTTGTGCCTGGGGTGCCGGCCTCGGCCTTCCCGCAAGCGCTGAACCTCAATGCGGGCAATGACAACTTTCGCGACCGGGGCCTTGTCTCCAAGCGGGTGGACCTGCTCTCCGAGCTGGACGTGGTCTACCGCAAGGACTTCGGATTTCGCCTGAGTGGTGCGTCCTGGTACGACGCGGCCTATGACGGCACGACCCGGGCCCTGGATTCGATGAACGGCCAGACCCCGACGAACGAATTCGCACGCAGCACGCGAAACCTGGCGGGCCGCAAAGCAGAATTGATGGATGCGTTTGTCTTCGGGAACTGGGATCTGGGTTCGGGGCGCAAGTTGAGCCTGCGTCTGGGCCAGCACGCCCTGCAGTATGGCGAGAGCCTCTTCTTCGGCGAGAACGGCATCGCGCGAGCGCAGGGCCCGATCGATGTCCACAAGCTGCTCAGCTCGCCGAATGCGCAGTTCAAGGAAAGCCTGCGACCTGTGCCGCAGCTGTCCGGGCAGTTGCAGATCACGCCCGATGTGGCGGTCAGTGGCTACGTGCAGTTCGGCTGGAAAGCGGATCGCCTGCCGCCCGCGGGAAGCTACTTCTCGGCGTCCAACCTTGTCTGGGGCGACCCGACGCTTCCCCAGTTCCTGGACATTCCCAACGTCGGCAATTTCGCGCTGCAACCCGGCGGGGATCGCAAGCCGAAGGACTCCGGGCAGTTCGGCATGCAACTGAAGTGGCGCCTGGAAGATACCGACCTGGGCTTCTACGCAGCCCGCTACCACGACAAGAGCGGCCTGCTCTACGGCCAGCTGAACCCGGGGGGCGTTGCAGGTCCGGGCGGCACGCTGCCGGGCAACTGGTACTACCGGTTCCCGGACGCGGTCAAGGTCTACGGATTGAGCGCGACGCGGTCCATCGGGGATTTCAACTTTGCCGCCGAAGGGTCGATCCGCGATGACATGCCGCTGCGCAGCCCGGGTGTGGTCTACGGGTTCTTTCCTGGCCAGCCCGAACCGAGATACGCAAAGGGTCGCACGGCGCACATCAATCTGTCGACATTGGCATCCTTCGGCCCGAGCATCATCGCACGCGAGTCGACCCTGCTCGCCGAGATCGCGTGGAACCGCATTCTGCACATGACCGACCCCGATGGGGCGATCGACAAGGATCGCACGCGTGACGCCACGGCGCTGCAGATGGTCTTCACGCCCACCTATCGCCAGATCGCCCCGGGGCTTGACCTGAGCGTTCCCATCGGGCTGCGCTACACGCTGGATGGCCGCTCGGCGATCACCACCTGGGACGCCCGCGGGAACGGGACTGCGAGCATCGGACTGGCGGGCAACTACCTCGGTGTGTGGCAGTTCGCACTGACCTACACCCACTACATCGGCAAGGCCACACCATTCATCGACTACTCGCCGACCTTGACAGGAGGCAGTCCTCAATTTGGCCAGGGCAACGCGGTCGCAGACCGCAGCTTCGTCTCGCTCACGCTGAGCCGCACATTCTGATTGGGGACACGACACATGATCTCGACCGACTCCAAACGAGGCCGCATCGCGCTCTCGGTAGCGCATTGCGCGGGCATGCTCGACATGGTGGCGCTGCCGGTGTGGGTGGGTACGCTGATGGCGAACTACCGGTTCGACCCCCAGCAGGCCGGCCTCCTGGCCACACTGTTCCTGATCGGAGCCGTCGTCGCCAGCCTTCTGCTCGCGTCGCGCTTCAACCGCCTGCCCAGGCGCCCCCTGGTAACGCTGTCGTTCCTGACCAGTGCCATCGGCTTCGGCGTCGCCGCACTGGCGAGCGACTTCAAGACGCTGGCGGGGTTGCACCTGCTGTGCGGCATGGCCGCCGGTAGCGCCCTGAGCGTCACGCACGGCACCGTGGCGCTCAGCGCCAACCCGCATCGCCTGTTCGCGATCATCAACATGGCGCTCGGCGTCGTGGCGATCTTCTATCTCGGCGTCACGCCGCGGCTGGTTGCGCAGTGGGGCGGCACGGCACTCTTCGGTGTCTTCAGCGCTGCGATGGCGCTGGCGGCACTCGTCTGCCTTTTTAACTTTCCGCACGCCGCGGCCCTGCCGTCGATCGCACCCGGAGCCGCGAAGGCCGGCCGTTCCACAGCCGTGCCCGCGCCAGCGCGCTTCTCGGCGGCCGTGTGGTTCGGCATCGTGGGCGTTGCGCTGGTGGCCCTGGTGCAAGCGATGACCACCAGCTTCGTCGAGCGCGCCGGCATCGACCGCGGCTTCGGCCCGCAGGCCGTGGCCGGCGTACTGATCGCGCTGGGCGTGGTCAACCTTGTGCCCGCGCCGCTGGCGGTGCTGCTCGAGCGGCGCCTGCCGGCGCGCCGTGTGCTGTTGTGCGCGCCGGTCATTCAGGCTGCGCTGGCGATGACGGTGATGAACGCCACGGGCTTTCCCATCTATGCCGCTTCGACCGCCGTGTTCGTGGCGGTCATCATCTTCTCGCACACCTTCGCCTTCGGGCTGCTCGCGCGTCTCGAGCAGACGGGGCGGGCGCTTGCAGCGACGCCAGCCATGCTGATGATCGGCGCGGCCATCGGTCCCGTGCTTGGCGGCACGCTGGTCAAGCTCCACGGCTACGGCGCCATCGGCGTTGCCGCGGTCGTGCTTGCCGCCTGCGCATGCTGGTGTTTCTCGCGCCTGCCGGTGCAAGCGACGCCTGCAGCACCGGGTGTCCCGGCATGAACCCGCCGGTGCGCGCAGCGCTTCCTCGTCACTACATCTCGTCGGCTTTGACCGGCGCAAGGAAACCTGAAATGAATCGACACCTCGCTGCGACCGCCACTTGCCTGGCCGCGCTGATCGCACCCTTCGGAGCATTCGCCGGCGTGAGTGCCGAGCAAGCCGCACGGTTGAAAACCGAGCTCACGCCCCTGGGCGCGGAGAAAGCCGGCAACAAGGACGGCACCATCCCCGCGTGGACCGGCGGCTACACCACGCCCATCCCCGGCGACAAGCCGGGCGGCCGACGCGGCGACCCTTTCAAGGACGAGAAGCCGCTCTACTCGATCGATGCCAAGACGGTCGATCAGCACGCCGACAAACTGTCGGACGGCACGAAAGCGATGCTGAAGAAATATCCGGAGTCCTTCCGCGTCGACGTCTACAAGACGCACCGCACGGCTGCTGCGCCGCAGTGGGTGTACGACAACACGTTCAAGAATGCGACTCAGGCCAAGGCCAGCGGCGATCAGATCGAAGGCGCGTATGGCGGGATTCCCTTCCCGATACCGAAATCCGGCGCGGAGGTCATGTGGAACCACATCCTGCGCTGGCGCGGAACGTCGTGGCAGTTCCAGACCAACATGTACCAGATCACCGCCGACGGAAAAGCCGTGCTGACGACGGATGGGGTCGGCGATTCGGTGGCCCCGTACTACCAGCCCGAGGGGCCGTCCGACAAGTGGAACGGCGACTTCTGGCTGGTCCGGGTGGTGAACTCGGGTCCACCGATCCGCGCCGGCGAGGCCATCGTCGGCCGTGAGAACGTCGACTACGCCAAGTCGCAGAGCTGGGTTTACCTGACCGGCCAGCGGCGCGTGCGCAAGCTGCCCAACCCTTGCTGCGACACGCCGGCACCGGTGACGGCGGGCGTGATGTCGCTGGACGAGATCGAGGTCTTCACCGGGCGGCTCGAGCAGTTCGACTGGAAGCTGATCGGCAAGCGCGAGATGATCGTCCCCTACAACACCAACCGCCTGTTGCAGCCCACGGCGGACGCCGAAGTGCTGGCGGCCCACCATCTGGCACCTGGCTTCATGCGCTGGGAACTGCATCGGGTCTGGGTCGTCGAGGCCACGCTGCGCGACGGCAAGCGGCACCAGGCGCGAAAGAGCCGCTACTACTGCGACGAGGACACTTGGACCTGCGTGCTGGGCGACCGCTGGGACGCCAATGGCCAGCTCTGGAAGCAGCTCTGGGCGAACACCTTTATTGCCCCCGATCTCCCGGGTGTTCTCGTCGGTAGTTTCGGTTTCGATGATCTGCTGGCAGGCACGGCGTTCGTCGCCAATCTGTACAACCAAAAGAAGGCGCACTACTCGATCGTGCAACAGTTCTCGGACGGCCACTTCACGCCGGATGGCCTGGCCGCTGGTGGTGCACGCTGAATGACCGCGACGTTCCACTCCGATGTTCACCGGGATCGCGCGAGCACCCTCGACCCGACCCGACGCAACGGGATCGTCTATGCCACGCCCGACGGTAGGCAGTTGCGAGCCGATTTCTACGCACCCGCGGGCCCGGGGCCGTTCCCTGTCATCGTTGCCCTGCCGGGCGGCGGCTGGCTGGCCGGCGACCCGGCCGGATTGCGGCACTGGGGCGAGTTTCTGGCGCGCAACGGGCTCGCCATGTTCGCGATCCAGTATCGCGTCTCGGCCACGGAAAAGACCTTTCCCGATCCGGTTTGCGATGCCCTCGCTGCCGTCCAGTTCGTCCGTGGCAGTGCGCAAGAACTTGGCGTCGACCCACAACGCATCGGCCTTCTCGGTGCATCGGCCGGGGCGCATGCGGCGGCGCTGGCGGCGCTGGCCTGGGATGCGCCACGGTTCGCGAACCGCCCACCGGCCAATGCCCATGCCGGCGTCGACGCACGCGTCAAACTGTTCGCGGGGGTCTACGGCGTGTACGACATGCTGGCTCACTGGCAGCACGAGATCGCCGATTTCCCTCTTGCGAGCGGGCGCCGCTCCGAGTGCTTCATGGGCGGGTCTCCCTTTGTCGACCGCCAGCTCTACTTCGACGCGTCGCCCATCAGCCATGTCCGCCATGCGACGAACAAGCTGCCCGTCTTCGTGGGCTACGGGACGGCGGATGCGGTTGTGGACCCGCGCTCGCAGTCCGAGCCATTCCTGCGCGCCCTGCGACAAGCCGGGCATGTCGTGCGCGAATGCCCGGTCAACGGGGCTGGCCACTTCTGGTTCAGCGAAGAGCACATCGAAGAGGCGCAAAGTTCCGCCGGCTTTTTGGCGCCGCATCTGCTGCGCTTCCTGAAGCGGCACCTCTAGAAACTTCATCAACACAAGCCTGAAGGAGAAGTGAATGACTCGAACACTGAATGGATTCGACGAGCAACTGCGTGCCATCACGCGCGAGAAAGCCCTGATCGAGGTTGCGGGCGGCCAGATGGAGGCATACAGCGCCGCGCCTGGGAAAGGCGAGGGGCCGGGGGTGATCGTTGTGACGCATGTCTTTGGCATCGACCAGGACATGAAGGACGTCTGCGACGAGTTGGCCGCGCGCGGCTGCGTTGCGCTGGCGCCGAATTTCTTCTGGCGCGACCAGGATTCGGGCGTGCTCGCGGAAGCGACCGATGTGCAGCGCGCCATCGGCCGCGCGATGCGCATCGACTTCCCGAAATCGATGGATGAATTGCGGCGGAGCATCGAGGCGCTCAAGCGTCATCCCCACTGCAACGGCAAGGTCGTGCTTCTGGGCTATTGCTTCGGCGGCCCCTACGCCTGGCGTGCGGCGTGCGATGGGCTGAGCGTCGATGCCTCGGTGTCTTTCCACGGCACCTACGTGTCGAAGTACCTGAAGCCCGGCGACAAGCCGAGCTGCCCGGTGGTGTTCCACTACGGCGAGCACGACCACCTCGCGCCAGCCGAAGAACTCGCCGCGGTGAAGGCCGTGGCCGATGCGAACGGCTGCTCTTTCGTCGTGCATCCGGACGCCGGCCACGCCTACATGATGCCGGCCAATTCGCACTACCACCCGGAAGCCGCGCGCAAGTCCTGGGATGCCGCGCTGCAACTGATCGAGACCCTCCGAGCGTGATCTGCTCGCCATCCAAGAAAAGAGAATCCCCAATGAGTACCACAACCCTGGATTTATCCCTGCGCCATGGCGCTGCCGCCGACCTCGACCTGGGGCGCATGGTGGAAGCCGAGCGAGTGCATCGCCGCGTATTCGTCGATCCCGAGGTGTTCGAACTGGAGATGGACCGCATCTTCGGCCGGTCGTGGGTCTACGTCGGACATGAGAGCCAGGTGCCCAATGCCGGCGACTACTTCACGACGCAGGTCGGCCGTCAGCCGGTGGTCATGACACGGCATGCCGACGGTGCGATCCATGTGCTGGAGAACCGTTGCCCCCACAAGGGGGCGATCGTGTGTCCCGAGCGGTCCGGCCATACCAAGCGGCTCGTGTGCATGTACCACGGCTGGAGCTTCGAGGCTGATGGCTCGCTGGCAGGGGTGCCGGTGCGTTCCGGCTACGACAACACCTGCTTCGACCCGACGAACCGAGCCAACGGCATGAGGCGCCTGCCGCGCGTTGAGAACTACCGCGGATTCGTCTTCGCTTCGCTCGTGGCGGACGGCCCCGATCTCAAGACCTGGGCAGGTGAGGGAATGCGCGGCTTCGACAGCGTGGTCGACCGCGCCCCCGAGGGCCGGATCGAGGTCATCGGCGATTGCTTCCGGACCGTGCAGAACAGCAACTGGAAGATCTTCATCGACAACATGAGCGATGGTATGCACACGTCGTTCGTGCACTACCAGACGGCACGGGCGGCAAAGCGCACGCTCGAGAAGTTCAAGATCGAACACCCTGGAGGCCTGCAGGTCGCCACCTTGCTGGCCGGGGCGCCCGATCAGATGGCCAAGACCGACCTCGTCGCCCATCCGAACGGACACTTCGACATGGCGGCTTTCGCCCCTGAGCCGAAGGGGTTGGACGCAGAGAAATACAAGGCGGAGATGATCGCCAGGCACGGCGAGACGGGTGCGCAGGCGATCCTCGGGAAAAACTTCCACAACGCCATGCTCTTTCCGACGGCGCTCATGCAGCCGTCGCTCCAGCAACTGCGGGTCATTCGTCCGCTGGCGGTCGACAAGACCCTGCTGGAAATCTGGGTCTTCCGCCTCAAAGGCGCACCGGACAGCTTCACGAGCCGCGCCATCACGGCGGCCAACATCGGGAATTCGCCTTCGAACCTGGTCGCTGCAGACGACTTCGAAGCCTACTACCGCGTCCATGCCGGCCTGAAGGGACCGGAGTCGGAGTGGGTGCGCCTGAGCCGCGAGGCGAACCGCGACATCGCCGTCGGTTCCAGCTTGAAGGGATCGTCCGGTAACTCGGAGGTCTGCATGCGCAACATGTACCAGGCGTGGAGCCAGTACATGACCGTGCGGTAAGCCGCATTGACCACCAAGGAAACCATGAACATGCAGACCACCGCCCACGAATTGCGCCTCACTCGGAGCGAAGCCGAGGATCTTCTCTATCGCCAGGCTGAATACATCGACACACGCGATTTCGCGTCGTGGATCGATCTCTTCACGACCGATGCGACCTACTGGATCCCGGCACGGCCGGAGGACACCGATCCAAAGACCCAACTGTCATTTCTGTACGACGACGTGCCCGGCATGACGGCGCGCTGCGAACGCCTGCTGGATGCCGGTACCGGGGGGCAACAGCCGGGAACGCGCTGCAATCACGTCATCAGCAATGTGCGTGTCCTCCCGGCGGACGCCAGCGGCGTCGTGGTCGTCAGGTCGCGCTTTCAGGTGACGCAGTTCCGGCGCGATGCCGCGAGGTCGTACGTGGGCTCGTACACGCACCATCTCGTCTCGACGGACGAGGGCATCAGGATCCGCTCGCAACGGGTGGATCTGATCGATTGCGATGGCATTCACGATGCGATCTTGCAGGTCTACCTGTAGCGGTTGATGGGCCGGAGTGCAGCACATGATCGGAGTTCAGCCATGACCCCTTGTCCACACGGCGTGGCCAACCCGCGCCGCGGCGGCATGAAGCACGGGTGCGCTCTCGCCCTCCTGATCGCGTGCGCGACGGCGTCGGGCGCGGAGAAGGTGGGGGAGGCGCTGGAGCGGCCGGCACTGACGGTTCGTGTGCCCGAGCGAACCGTGCTGCTGGGCGCGGCGCAGGCGGGGCAGCGTTGGCTGGCTGTGGGCGAGCGCGGTGTCATCGTGCGGTCGGATGACGCGGGCCGCAGCTGGGTGCAGGCTGCAACGCCCGTCAGCGTCACGCTCACCGCCGTGCGCTTTTCCGACGCGCGGAACGGCATCGCAGTGGGCCACGCGGGCACCGTGCTCGTCACACAGGATGGAGGCACCCGTTGGGAGCGCCGTCTCGATGGTCGGCGCATTCCTGAACTGATGCTGGCCGATGCCCGCGCGCGCGGCGATGCGGCGGCGCAGAAGGCCGCCGAGCAGATGCGCAAAGACGGGCCTGACAAGCCGCTGCTCGATGTGCTGGCGGTCGATCCGTTGCACGCGCTGGCCGTCGGCGCCTACGGCATGGCGCTTGCCACCGAAGACGGTGGCAAGCGATGGGTGTCGTGGGGCGACCGGCTGGACAACCCCGACGCCCTGCACCTGTACGCCGTTCGCCAGCGCGGCAGCCGCATTGTCATCGCAGGCGAACAGGGACTTGTGCTCAAGTCCGACGATGGCGGCCAGACCTTCCAGCGCCTGAGCACGCCGTACAAGGGGAGCTTTTTCACACTCGAGCTTCCCAACGACCAGGAGATCGTGCTCGCCGGGATGCGCGGCAACGTCTGGCGATCGACCGATGGTGGGAGTGCCTGGCAGCCGTTGCCAGCGCCCATGCCGGTCTCCATCGTTGCCAGCCAGTTGACCGGTGACGGCACGCTGCTGCTGGCCAACCAAGCCGGCTTCGTCATGGCGCGTCGCGAAGGCGGTGCGTTCGTGCCAGTGAACCGCGTGGCGCTGCCGCCACTCAACGGGCTGCTCGCGACCGCCGACGGCGGGATGCTGGCCCTATCCATCCAGGGCGTAATGACCGTCGATACCAAGCCATGACACCTCTCGATTTCGATCGTTCCGGTTCGCTCTTCGAGCGGGCACTGTTCAACCACCGGCTGCTTGTCGTCCTGCTGTGTGCGCTGGTCACCGCGCTGCTGGGCTGGCAGGCCACGCGGCTGCAGCTCAATGCCAGCTTCGAGAAGACGATTCCAGCCCATCACCCCTACATCCAGAACTTCCTGCGGCACCAGGAGGATCTGAGTGGGCTGGGCAATGCGGTGCGCATCGCCGTCGCCAACCCGAAGGGCGATATCTACGACGCGACGTACCTGGAGGCGCTGCGCCGCATGAGCGACGAAGTCTTCCTGATCCGCGGGGTGGCGCGCGTGCAGATGAAGTCGCTGTGGACGCCATCCACGCGCTGGGCCGGCGTCACCGAAGACGGCCTCGAAGGCGGGGCGGTCATCCCCGAGGGCTACGACGGTTCGCCTCAAAGCCTGGAGCAACTGCGCGCCAACGTGGCTCGCTCGGGCGAGATCGGACAACTTGTCGCGCTCGACGGCAAATCCAGCGTGATCTATGTGCCTCTGCTGGCCAAGGATCCACAAGGCCGTCCCCTCGACTACGGTGTCCTGGCCGGGCGCTTGGAAGCCCTGCGCGTCAAGTACGAGCGCGAGGGCCTGGGGATTCACATCACCGGCTTCAGCAAGGTCGTGGGTGATCTCATCGACGGCGTGCGCGAGGTGCTGGTGTTCTTCGCGGTCGCGGTGGCCATCGCAGCAGTCGCCGTGTTCTGGTTCACGCGCTGCATCCGCTCCACCCTGCTGGTGGTCACCGCTTCCCTGGTGGCGGTCGTCTGGCAGCTCGGGCTGCTTCCCGCGATGGGCTTTGCGCTGGACCCCTACTCGATCCTCGTGCCGTTCCTGGTGTTCGCCATCGGCATGAGCCATGGCGCGCAGAAGATGAACGGCATCATGCAGGACATCGGCCGCGGTTGCCCCAAGCTGGTGGCTGCGCGTTTCACGTTCCGCCGGTTGTTCCTGGCCGGCCTGACGGCGCTGCTGGCTGACGCGGTAGGCTTTGCGGTGCTCCTGGTGATCGACGTCCAGGCCATCCGCGAGCTGGCGATTGCCGCGTCCATCGGCGTGGGCGTGCTGATCGTCACCAACCTGATCCTGTTGCCGATCCTGTTGAGCTATACCGGGGTGAGCCCGGCCGCCGCCCGGCGCAGCCTTCGCTCCGAAGCAGCCGAGCAGAAGCTGCCCTTGTGGCGCTGGCTGGACAGATTCACGCAGCGGCGTTGGGCTGTCGGTGCCGTTATCGCCGGCATGCTGCTGGCATCCGCAGGTGTTGTGGTCTCGCAGCACCTGGCTATCGGCGACCTCGACCCGGGCGCGCCAGAGCTGCGCGCGGACAGCCGCTACAACCGCGATGTGGCCTTCATCAACGGTGCCTATGGCGCCTCCAGCGATGTGCTTGCGGTGATGGTCAAGACACCCGATGGTCAATGCTCGCAGTACGACACGCTCAACAAGGTCGACTCGCTGGAGTGGCAGTTGCGCCAGCTCGATGGCGTGGAGTCCACCAGCACGTTGGCGCTGCTGAACCGCCGGGTTCTTGCCGGGCTCAACGAAGGCAACCCCAAGTGGTACGAGTTCCTGCCCAATCAGGACATGCTCAACACTGTGACGGCGCGCGCGCCCCGCGGGTTGTACAACGAGGCGTGCTCGATGCTCACCCTCTACGTATCCCTGCGCGACCACAGGGCCGACACGCTGACCCGAGTGGTCGACCATATCGAAGCCTTCGCGAAGGTGAACAACACGGCGGACACGAAGTTCCTGCTTGCCGCTGGCTCGGCCGGGATCGAGGCGGCGACGAACATCGTCGTCAAGGACGCTTGGCGCACGATGCTGTTGCTGGTCTACGGCGCGGTGGCGGTGCTGAGCCTGGTCACCTTCCGGTCGTGGCGTGCAGTGCTGGTGGCGGTTCTGCCGTTGATGCTGACTTCGGTTCTGGCCGAGGCGCTGATGGTCGCGCTCGGGATGGGCGTGAAGGTCGCGACGCTGCCGGTGATCGCGCTCGGCGTGGGCATCGGGGTGGACTACGCGCTGTACATCCTGTCGGTCACGCTGGCGCAGTTGCGCGAAGGCAAGAGCCTCTCGGAGAGCTACTACCGCGCATTGTTGTTCACCGGCAAGGTCGTGCTGCTGACGGGCGTGACACTGGCCGTCGGCGTCATCACCTGGGTCGCCAGCCCCATCAAGTTCCAGGCCGACATGGGCCTGCTGTTGGCCTTCATGTTCCTGTGGAACATGCTCGGTGCGATGGTGCTGATCCCTGCATTGAGTCATTTGCTGCTGAAGCCGCGAACCTCACGCGAAGGCTCTGCCGTTGTGCTTGGCGAGCTTCGAGCGAGCTCCTGAAGAGCTTGGTTCGTCTATGCCTCGAAGCCTTGACCGCCTTAGCCACTTCTCCATCGGCGGGCCGCATCACGCATCAACCGTGTGACGCCTATCTCGCGTTTCTCGATGCCTCGAAAGAGGCTCGCGACTCTTGGTTGTTGGTGATTGCTTGTCCGTCGTGGTTGCGTCGACTCCGGTCCGAGATTCGTGTACCAGTCGCCATGCGTGCGAGCAACCTGAGAAAGTTCTTTCGCTGCTCGGTGTCGAAGCCTGCCAATAATTCAACTTGCAGGCGATCGAGGACTGGTGCAACCCGCTTGGCAGATTCGGCACCGCGCTGGGTAAGGACAACTTCAACCACTCGCCGATCCGATGACAGCCGCGATCGGTGGCACAGTCCGCCGCGTTCTAGCCGGTCGATCAACCGAGTCATGCCGGCAGGATCAATTTCGCAGAATCGCGCCAACTCGACCAGCCGCAAGGGGGCGCGGGTGTATAGGCAATGCAATGGGCGCCACTGGGATTCGGTAGGTCCGTCGAGCGCGCGCAGCCGTGTATTCACGGCATGGCTCGAGAGCGCAAGAATTCTTCGAATCAGAAGACCCAGGTCTTCCTCGAGGCCATAGCGAAGAACCTGCACTGCAGGCGTTTCTGCGACGTCCACGACACGCGCTCTTCTCATTGGGGAAATGTTGCAACCGTTCCGGTTCGTGGAGCCTGGGATCGTTACGCGCGGACTGCTCTGACGGCCAGCGAAGAGGTCGCATTCGCAATCAGTCTGGAGCGCCCTGCGTCATAAAGCTGCGCCTGCGCGAAGGCAACCTGCCCCCCGATCCTGTCGACCTTTGCCGCAGCAATGAAATGACCTTCTGGGCCGGCGCTTTGCATATTGACGGTCAAGCTGATGGTTGCGCATGTGTAGCCGGGCTTGAGCTGTGCCAGGACCGCCATCGCCATGGCCAGATCCAGCATGGTAGCCAATGTGCCTCCGCCCACGACGCCGTTGCCCTGCGTCGCGCTCCGAGGTGCGGTGAACCTGATCACCAGTTCGTTCTTGCCGCTTTCCACCAGCAGGGCCGACAGGCTGGCCAATGCGGGATTCACCTCCAGTGGCAGGTGCCGGCGTCCAGAGGCCACCGCGTCCGCAATGAATGCGCGCGTGGGGTTATCCTCTTGCAGCATTGCGGAATTCTCGTCCGGCTTCACGATCTGGCCAGCAAGGTGGTGCGCGCGTGGTCGGGCGTGGCGACCTCATACCCGAGGTCCTCGATGATCCTGGCTGCCTTGGCAACGAGCTCCGCGTTGTCGCGCGCGAGCTTGCCGGGCGAGACATACAGGTTGTCCTCCAGGCCCACCCGCACGTGTCCTCCCAGGATCGCGGCAATGGCGACCATCGGGAACTGGTCCGCGCCCACACCGAAGGCGCTCCAGCATGCATTCGCCGGCAGCAGTCGCTGCATCTCGGCCAGCACCGTGGGCGTGGCCGGTGCGCCCCAGGGCACGGACATGCACAGCTGGAAATACGCGCTCTTGGGAATCGCGCCGGTGGCGATGAGGTGACCCGCCAGACGGGCATGCCCAAAGTCGAAGACCTCGAGTTCCATGGTGACGCCGCTCGCGTGGATCTCCGCGGCCATCTCGCGCAGGTGGTTTGCCGGATTGACGAACACCGCGTCGCCGAAGCTCATCGTCGCGACGTCCAGGCTGCAGATGTCCGGCTTGAGCCTGACCACGTGCGCGACCCGCTCCTGCGGCGTCATGAGTTCGGCGTCCGGGATGGATTCGACACGGAAGGGCGCATCGGTCGGCACCGTCAGCATCGTGCCCGGACCGGTCGTGAGATTGATCAGCACGTCGCAGCGCGAGTCGCGGATACGTTGTACCACCTCCTCGTAGTAGGCGAACTTCGTCGAAGACCTGCCGGTCTCGGGATCGCGCACATGGATGTGAACGACGCAAGCGCCTGCACGCGCGGCGCCGATGGCTTGGTCCGCGATCTCGCGGGGCGAGACGGGGACGGCGGGGTTCTTCGCTCGGGTGTCTCCAGCGCCAGTCAAGGCGCAGGAAATGATGACGGGAGGGCGCTTGCTCATGGGATAGGGCCAGGGCTGGCAATGAAATGGCTGGGACCGGCGATGCGAGGGCTTTACGCCGCCGTGCTATTTACGATACGAGTCGTATCGTCCAAAATATAGGTGTGGTTTGCGGTCGCGTCAATGGAAATCCTTCGACAACCGACACCCCTTCGCCCTAGGGAAAACACCAAAAGCCGATCTTAAAACGAGACGTACAGTATCGAAATTATCTTGGATTGGAGTGTCGCCGTGAAACTTGGAAGATTTGTCGTACAGGGCCTCGATGGTCCCGTTCAGCGCATCTGCATGGTGCTGCCCGAGCAGTCCCGTGTCATCGATCTGCGCGCGGCGGAGGTGTTGCGGCAGGAGTCGCGCGGTGCCAGCCGCGAGGCCGCGCTGCGCTACGCATCCGCGGTGTTTCCCGAAAGCATGTCGGCGGCCATTGCGCTCGGCGAGCAGTTCCTCGAGACGGCGCATGAGGCGTCGGCACGCCACGGGGACGATGCCTCGAAGCCCTTCGAAGGGCTGACCTGGGCGGCGGCCTGCGACCCGTCGGTCGTGCGCGATGGGCTTACCTTCGTGAAGCACATCCGCCAGTTTCATGAGCGAATGAAGCTCACGCCCGCGCCGGCGCTGCTGCAGGTGCCCGGATACTTCAAGGGTTCTCCCTGGACGGTCATCGGGCACGAAGCGCAGGTGCCATGGCCGGCGCGGGCCGAGAAGATGGACTACGAGCTGGAGATCGGCTGGGTCATGGGTCGGACCGCGCACAACATCACGCCAGACACTGCGCGTTCGCATCTTTTCGGGGTGACGATCTTCAACGACTTCTCGGCACGCGACCTGCAGGCCAATGAATTTGCGATCGGCATGGGCCCCACCAAGAGCAAGGACTTTGCCTACGGCATCGGACCGTGGATCACGACGATCGACGAGTTTCCGCACCTGGACCGCATCCGCATGGCCGTTCGGGTGAACGGCGAGACCTGGGGCGAGGGCGATACCTCGGAGATGCTGTGGAGCGTGGAAGAGCTGATCGCCTATGTGTCGCTGGGCGATCATGTGCAGCCCGGCGACGTGATCGGCTCGGGCACGATGGGCAACGGTTCCGCGCTGGAGCTTGGCCGCAGCCTCAGCCCGGGCGACGTGGTGGAGTTGGAGGTGTCCGGTGTCGGCGTGCTGCGCAACCGCATGGGCCCGCGCGAGCAGGACACCTGGTGGCCGACCCCGCGCCAGCCTTTCATGTGAGAGGGCCGCCGTGAAGTTTTCTCTCGGAACTTTCTCCCGCGATGGAGGCGAACGGTTCGCCGCCATGTGCATCGGCGATCGCGTGCTGCCGCTTCATGCGCTGCATGCGCAGGCGCTGCGCTGCGGAGCCCAATGGCCCGAGGCGGCTTCGGTGCTGGACCTGCTGCAGCACTGGGACCGCAACCTGGCGGTGCTGCGCGCGCTGCGGGAGACCGTGCCCGCCCGGCATGACGCCGAGTTGCCGATGGAACGCCTGAGAGTGCATCCACCTGTCGATCTGCCGCGGCAGCTGCTCTGCACCGGGGCGAACTACCGCAAGCACGTCGTCGACCTCACGCTCGACATGGGCGTCGGGCCCGAAGGCCTGGAGGGCCCCGCGCTGCGCAAGTGGGCCGAAGACATGATGGACGAACGGGCCGCGCACGGCGAGCCGTACGCATTTCCAAAGCTGCCTTCGGCCGTCACGGGTGCCTTCGATCCCATCGTGCTTCCGGCGACGACCCAGAAGCCGGACTGGGAGCTGGAGCTCGCCGTCATCATCGGCCGGCGCGCCCGGAACGTGCGCCGCGAGGATGCGCTCCACTACGTGGCCGGGTATGCGATCGTCAACGACGTTTCCGCGCGCGACCTGATCGCTCGCACCGACTACAAGATGCTCGGCACCGACTGGCTGAGATCCAAGTCGCCCCCGAGCTTCATGCCGTTCGGCCCCGTGCTGGTGCCGGCTTGCTTCGTGCCGGATCCGCAGAATTTGCGAATCACCCTGAAGCTGAACGGCCAGACCATGCAAGACGAGTCGAGCGCGGACATGCTGTTCGACGTGGCGCGGCAGATCGAGTACATCTCCGCGCACGTCGAGCTCTGGCCGGGCGACCTCATCGCGACAGGATCTCCCGCAGGCAACGGCATGCACTACAACCGCTTTCTGCGTGAAGGCGACGTGCTCGACTCGGAGATCGAAGGCCTGGGCATGCAGCGCAATGTGTGCACGCGATCACAGGCGACAAAGGCGTCCTGATCGTGCCATTCGACATGCGAAACGACTCATACACCGCCACCAGAAAGGACCCTCGGCGTGAATACTGAAGCAACGATCGAAAAAGAACACGCCAACACCACGGCGAGCGCGCGCCCGGTGCGCCGCATCGTCACCGGAGAGAACGCGCAGGGCAAATCCATCTTCGTGTCGGACGGACCGGCGCCCAACCACACCACGGATCCGGGGACGCCGCTTGCGCAGGTGGTCTGGGCAACGGGCGAGGCCGCAGCTCCCGGTCCCGATCCGGCGCCCGCGGGCCGGGCGTTCGGTTTTCATTCCAGGCGTGGCTCCCTCCTGCGAGTGGTCGACTTCCCGCCCGATGAGGCTTACGAGCCGGCAGAGCTGGCGCGGTTCCTCGACGAGCATGGCGTGCGGGACACCGGCGACGCGCGTCACTTCTGGTTCCACAAGACGCAGTCCCTGGACTATGCGATCGTCCTGGAAGGCGAGATTCACGCACTCATGGACGAGGGCGAGACGCTCATGCGTGCCGGCGACATCCTGATCCAGAGGGCGACAAACCACAGCTGGGCGAACCGTTCAGGCAAGTCTTGCCGCATGGCCTTCGTGCTGCTGGACCTGGAGCCGGGCGGCAAGGTGTGATCGTGCGGGATGGCGCGTCCGAGATAATGGGCTCGTCGCAGTAGACATCGGGAATTTCTTGCCTACCAAAACTCCTTCCCAAGCCGTCGCAGCCAAGGCTCGCGGCCGTGCCTCGGCCCCCTCCGTCGCCAAGCTCGGCGCCGCGCCGGGCCCGGCGGCATCGCGCGCTCGCCCGCCCGGGCGCGCGCGCAGCGATGCGTCGCGCATGGCCGTCCTCGATGCCACGCTGAAACTCCTGGAGACCACGCCGGTGCAGCAGATCTCGATCGAGTCGATCGCGCGCGAGGCGGGTGTGGGCAAGGCCACCATCTACCGCTGGTGGAGTTCGAAGGCCGCGGTGGTGATCGAGGCCTTCCTGCACACCCACCTGAGCCACACGCCGATGCCCAAGGATGTCAGCCCGCGCGAGGCGCTGACCCGCCATATCCACCTGCTGGTGGAAGAGTACAGCGGGTGGTCGGGGCGCATCGTCTCGCAGATCATGGCCGAGGGCCAGAGCGACCCCGACGTGCTGCGCGAATTCCGCGAGCGCTTCTGGTACGGGCGGCGGGCGGTCGTGCGCGAAGTGGTCGAAGAAGCACGCCGAAGGGGCGAGTTCCGCAACGACCTCGAAACGGAGCTGCAGATGGACATCCTGTACGCGCCGATCTATTTTCGGCTGCTCATGCGGCACCTGCCGCTGGACAAGAAGTTCGCGGACGAACACTGCGCCGCGATCATGCAGATGCTGGCACCGAGCGAAAAGAAAGAGGCCGGTGCTGCACCGGCCAGGCGCCGCAAGGTCGCCTGAGCCGTTCCCACGGAAGGCCGGGTCAGTCCTGGGGCAGGGCCGAGGTATTCACCAGCCTGTCGTACGTGGTGTCGGCGCCCGGCAGGCCGCAGCGGCGGCGCTGCTGGATGAGCAGTTCGATGCCGTCGCGGTCCGGACGCAGCGAGGCCGGCGTGCCACGCAGCATGGCGTCCACCACTGGAGCGGAGAAGCCCGCCAGCGCCAGGATCTGACGTGCGCCTTCCGGATCGTCACTCATCCGCCAGCGCGCTTTGTCGAGGCCTTGCAACCAGGCGGACAGCGTGGGCCGCAGCCGCTCCAGCGCGCCCGCGCTCACCACGAGGCCTTGCCCTGGAAAGGTCGGATAGCGCTCCTGTACGGTCGCCACTCGGCTGAGTCCCGCGTCGAGTGCCATGGCGTCGAAAGGCGGTCCCAGCAGGGTCGCGTCGCCGTGCCCGGAGACGATGGCGTCGTGCCGCTCCTTCACGCCGCCCACCGGCTCCAGCGCATAGTCGTCCGGTTCGATGCCCGCATCGGCCAGCATGGCGCGCAAGGCCACGATGAAGCCGTTGCGGGGCGCATCGACCAGGATGGTGGCACCGCGCAGGTCTTCGAGCCTGTCGCGGCCTCTCTGCCCGATCACGGTCAGCGGGGTCGTGCGCTCGAGCTGTGCGACAACACAAAAATCCTGCGGCCCATCGCGCAGGTTCCAGTCCATCACGTTGTCGATGGCCGTGAGCACGGCATCCGCACGGCCGGATGCCAGCGCCTCGAACTGGGCGTCCGATGAAGGATTGCGCTCGGCCTGGAGCGACACGCCCGGCGTGAGGCCCCACGCGTCGGCAGCCAGCGCCACGGGGGAAGGAACGAACCAGAGAAGCCGCAGTGTGGAAGACATGGGATCGCGCGCCCGCACTCGTCAGGTCAATTCGAGCTTGATGCCCGAACGCTTCACCACCGGAACCCATTTCGCCCGCTCGGCGCGGATGTAGGCCGCGAATTCCGCCGGGGTACTCCCGACGGGCTCGCCGCCGTATTCGTGGTACCTCTGGATGACCTCCGGCTTGCCTGCCAGCGTGGCGCAGGCAGCCGACAGCTTGTCCAGCACGGCCTTGGGCGTGCCTGCGGGCGCAAGAAGGCCGAACCATGTCGATGCGTCGTAGTCCGCGATGCCCAGTTCCTCGAAGGTCGGCACGTTCGGAAGCAGTGCGTGGCGGCCCTTGCCCGTGACGGCCAGCGCCTTCAGCTTTCCCGCGCGGATGTTGCTCATGGACGCCGCCAGCGCATCGAACATCACCTGCGTCTCGCCTGCCAGCAGCGCCGCATAGGGACTGGTCGTGTTGTACGGGACGAACTGGTAGCTGGTCCCGGTGATCGCACCGAACCACACGCCCAGCAGGTGCTGGAAGGTGCCGATACCGAGCGTTCCCGCGGGAATGGTTCCCGGCCTGGCCTTGGCCAGCGCCACGAGTTCGGATGCCGTCGAGGCGGGCAACCCCGGGTGGGCGACCAGCACGCTGCGCAAGGCGGTGAGCTGGCTGATGGGTTCGAAGTCGGTGGGCTTGTATGGAAGCTTCGCGTACAGCTCGGACATGTAGCACAGCGAACTCGGGATACCGATGTGCAAGGTGTAGCCGTCGGGAGGCGCCTTGGCGGCCAAGGCGGTACCGATTGTTGTCGCGCCTCCGGGACGGTTGTCGATGAACACCGACTGCCGCAGCAGAGTGGTGAGCCCTGCGGCCCAGAAGCGCGAATCGGCATCGAGGCCCGACCCGGGCGGGTTCGCCACGATGATGCGCACCGGCTTGTCGGGATAGTCCCCCGCCAGCGACCTGCCGGCGAGCGTTGCCATCAGCATTCCGGCGCCGGCGCCCAGCGCCTGCCGTCTCGAGATCGTCATTGGGTTGTGTCTCCGCATCTTGGGCACCGGAAAAAAAAGCGGCGCCTGGAAATTGTCCACCCATATTACAAGACGAACCGTATTGCAAATATCGGGAAACCCCGAAGATGCCGCGCCAGTGGCATCTTCCGCCCAAGGGTTTGTCCTAAATTAATAACGATACGGTCCGTATAGTATTTAGTCAGTTCCAGCACAACAAGCAGAGACAAGCAAGGAAGCTGCGGCGAAGTCGATTCGCCCGTCGCTCCACGAACATCGGTGCTTGGCTTTCGAGTGCTGGCCATGGAGCCTTCTCACTCTCGAAAGGAAAAGAGAATGAACATCCTGGGGCCTGATTCCCTGGTCTTCGGCGTCGATGACCTCGATGCCTGCATTCAGTTCTTCACCGACTACGGCCTCGCGCCCGTTGGTGTCGATGAATCCGGCGGGCGCTTCGAGGCGGTCGACGGTACCTCCATCGTCATCGCGCACAGAAGCGATCCCTCGCTGCCTCCCGCCATGGACACGGGAACGATGCTGCGAAAGACGATCTACGGTGTCGCGGACCGCGAGACGCTGGAAGCTATCGCCGACGAGCTGGGTCGCGACCGCGAGGTGAAGCGTCTGCCCGACGGCTCCATAGAGGCGTCGGACGACATGGGATTTGTCCTGGGGTTCCAGGTCTCGGTGAGGCGAAAGATCGACGTTGCAGCCGAGACCGTGAACTCGCCGGGTGCCAAGCCGGGGAGGGCTCCCAACGTCGTCGGGGCGAATGCCCATGCAGAGTTCCGGCCGCTGACGCTTTCGCACGTCGTGTACTTCGTGCCCGATCAGGCCAAGGCCTCCAGGTTCTACGTGGACCGGCTGGGCTTCCGCTGCACCGACCGCTTCACGGAAGCAGGCACCTTCCTCAGGCCCGCGGGAACCCTGGATCACCACACGCTGTTCCTGATCCAGACTCCGGCCTTCATGAAGGGGGTGGAGCATTTCACCTTCCATCTCTCGGGTCCTACGGCGGTGCTTCAGCGCGGCACCGCCTTTGCCGCCCAGGGCTACCAGACGTATTGGGGTCCTGGCCGGCACAAGTTCGGCTCCAACTGGTTCTGGTACTTCAACAGCCCTGTGGGCTGCCATGTGGAGTACGACGCGGACATGGACCTGCACGACGACAGCTGGGTCGCGCGCGAAGCACCCATGCAGGTCGATGAATCGCAGATCTTCCTGTTCCAGCACCGTGACAAGTGGGCGCCGGGTGGCCCACCGCCGGGCAGCGAGGCGCATTGAAGGACCGGCATGCGCGCGTACCTGTGCAGGCTCGACGAGCTCCCTGACCGCGCGGCACGCGGCTTCGCTCCCGAAGGCATGTCGCGAAGAGCGATGTTCGTCGTCCGGCACGGCGGCCGCGTGAGGGGATGGCTCGACACCTGCCCGCACGTCTACGGCGCGCCGCTGGCCTGGCGCAAGGATGCCTACCTCAGTGCCGACAGGAATTCGATCGTTTGCTATGGGCATGGCGCGGTGTTCGACATCGACACCGGTGTCTGCACCAAGGGGCCATGCGTGGGGCAGGCACTCACGCCCGTGACGCTGGAATGCGATGAGGGGGCGTTGTGGATCACATCACCGCATGCCGCCAAGTGACAACTTTTCCGAGGGCTTCAATATGAATTCGACAACTGGCTTCCGGGCACGGATCGCCCTCATGGCCGCGCATTGCGCGGGAATGATCGACATCGTTGCGCTACCCGTGTGGGTCGGAACGCTCATCGCACGGTTCGGGTTCGACCCGCAGCAGGCGGGCGCGCTGGCCACCTTGTTCCTGGCGGGGGCCGTCACGGCGAGCGTGGGCCTGGCGCCGCGCTTCAACCGCCTGCGCGGCCGCCACTGGATCGTTCCCGCAGGCTACGCCATTTCGGCTGCTGCGTTCCTGGCCTGCATGCGCACCAGCCAGTTCGAAACACTCGCGGTCCTGCATCTTGCGGCGGGCTTTGCCACTGGCGTCGGATTGAGCATCACGCATGGCACCGTCGCCCTCACGAACAACCCGCATCGGCTGTTCGGCTTCATGCAGGTCGCGGTAGGCGTGCTTGGCATTGCCTACATGGCAGCCGCCCCGCAGATCATCGCGCAGGTCGGAGGTGCAGGGCTCTTCGCCATCTTCGGCGCCATCATGATCGCGGCGAGCGTCATCACGGCGCTGGCGTTCCCGAAAGTACACCCGGCGCAGGCGGAGGCCGCGGCGCACGATGTGCGGCCGGCGCGGCTGCCGAAAGCCGCATGGTGCGCGATGGCGGGCATCAGCCTGATGAACGTGACGCAGGCCATGGTGTTCTCCTTCATGGAGCGGATGGGTGCCGATCGTGGGTTCACACCGCCCGATCTGCATGTCGTGCTGATCGCGGTGGGCATCGTCAACCTGGTTCCTGGCGCGGTCGCCGCGTTCCTGCAGCACCGCCTCGATGCACGCAATGTCGTGCTTGCTGGCGCCACCGCACAAGCCATCCTCGCGGTGGTGCTGGTCTCAAGTACCGCATTCCCCGCCTATGCGGCGAGCGGCGCATTCTTTGTCTCCGCGGTGATCTTCACGCACATATTCACCTTCGGGGCTCTGGCCAAGCTGGATCCGTCGGGGCGCGCCGTGTCCGCGACGCCCGCGATGCTGATGATCGGTTCGGCCATCGGCCCTGTCCTGGGCGGCACCCTGGTGAAGTTCTTTGGTTATGAGGCCATCGGCTGGGCTGCGGTCGCGATCGACGCCGTGGCCTTCTGCTTCTATCTGCAATTGCGAAACCACACCGCGCCACCCGATGCGCCGGTGATAAAGATTCATCCACAAACATGACTGAAAAGCAGGAGACAAATCCATGAACAAGACCAAGCGGGTGCTCGTGGTCGGAAGTGGCATCGGCGGCGCCACCGCGGCCTATGCGCTGGCCAAGGCGGGCCTGGAGACCCATTGCATCGACATCCAGCCGGCCAGGTCCACGCTCGGCTCGGGGATCTGCCTGCTTCACAACACGATGCGTGCACTTTCGGAGATCGGTCTAGCCGACCCTTGCCTCGACAGCGGGCTGCGCTTCGAGGTGTTCAAGCAGTTCGACGCTGCCGGCAACCTTCTCATGTCGAACCCGACGCCGCCCGGCATCGGCATCCGCCGTCCGGAGCTTGCCCGGATCCTCGAGACCTCGGCCAGCGCGGCGGGAGCGAAGATGGAGCGCGGCCTCACCGCCAAGAGCGTGAGCGACCGTGGAGACTGCGTGGAGGTGGAGTTTTCCGATGGGCGCGAGGCTGCCTACGATCTCGTGGTTGCAGCGGACGGCGCCTACTCGAAACTGCGCGAGCAATTCTTCGGTGCCGAGCATCGCGTGTGTTTTGCTGGCCAGAGCGCCTGGCGCTTCAATGCGCCGCGGCCGCCCGAGGTCGATGGCTTCTGTCTCTATCGCTCGCCCGATGGCAAGCGCACCGTCGGCGCGCTGCCGACGTCGAAGGAGACGTGCTATCTGTTCTTCCTGGAGAACAGTGCGCAGCACCTGCATTGGCCGGACGACCAGCTGGATGTCCTGGTCCGTGAGCGGCTCGCTGGCTTTTCCGCCCCGGTGATCCAGGACTCGCTGGCATTAATCACGAGCCCGCAGCAGGTTCTGGTTCGTCCGTTCGACGTCACGCTTGTGCCGGCCCCGTGGCATCGCGGCCGGGTCGTGCTGCTGGGAGATTCGGCGCACTCGCCGACCCCGCAGATGACCTCCGGGGGTGGCATGGCCATCGAGGACGCGGTGGTGCTCGCCCAGTGCCTGAAGGCCGAAAGCAGCATTCCGGAGGCTCTGGTGGCCTATACGAACCGCCGGTTCGAGCGCGTCTCCACGGTGTGGAATGCCTCGCTGCAGCTGTGCAAGTACGAGCAAGAGGCCGTGCCGAATCCGCAAAGATCCGCCGCGCTCTTGCTGCAGACCTACCAGTATCTCGGCCAGCCCATGTGAGCGCCCCCGCCGGCCGCGAAGGACGGAAAATCACGGCATGAAGTCCATCGTCGACGCGGCCTGGCACCACTTCGTCAAGGTGGCGGAGCTGGGATCGGTGTCGCGCGCAGCCGTGGCGGCGGATGTCCCGCAATCGGTGGTCAGCCGGTGCATTGCCCAACTCGAACGCGACGCAGGCTCCCCCTTGTTTCGCCGGACGGGGCGCGGCGTCGTCCTGACCGAACTGGGTGAGCAGCTGTACCCGCGGATTCAGCGGCTGATCGCCGAGTCGGAGAGCTTTGCCGACGAGGTCCGGGCGAGCAGGGGGGTGCCCGTGGGCGACGTGCGCCTGGGGCTGTTGCCCTCGACGGTGCCGTCGCTTGCGGGTCCGCTTTACCAGCGCGTCCTCCAGCAGTTTCCCCAGGTGCGGTTGCACCTGACGGAGGGCTCCAGTTCGCAGCTGCAGGAAATGCTGGACCAAGGGCGACTGGACCTGTCCTTGCTGCTGCGTGACGGTGGCGAGGCCAGCGCGGACGAGCCGGTCCTGATGGAGGGCGCTCTCTGTCTCGTGGCCGCCAGCAGCGACCCGCTCGCAAGTCGCCAGGAGATTCGCTTCGAAGAAGTCACCCGGCTGCCGCTGGTGCTGCCGACCGAACCTCATCCGCTGCGCGAGCGGCTGGTCGTACTCGCGCGCAAGATGGGCCTGAGCTTGCGCGTCGTCGCCGAGGCGAACTCGATCCGCCTGCAGCACGAGATCGCGGCGTCCGCGGCAGGCTTTGCGATCACCGCCCCGTCCATCGCTGCGCACGACAAAGGCCGGCTCGCCGCATTGAAGATCGTGGAGCCGGTGCTGTCGCGCGCGATCGTGCTCGCGGTCGCCCGCCACCGCCCACACACGCTGGCGACGCGAGAGATCCATGCGCTCCTTCTGTCGATGGCGCCCGCGATCCTTTCGCAAGAAGGCTCCGCCGCCTGAGCTTTCGCCGGAGCGGATAGCTGCTATCGCGTGCGCACTCTCGCTCATCGCGCGCAGCAAACCTAAAGTGCCTTTCATCGTTGCTGTGCTTCGATGAGGACAGCGTTCTACCCACCACAACCGAGAGAGACAAACATGCTTCCCTACAAGCGCGCAGATGCCCGGGCCTGGGCCCGTGACAACCTGGTCGGCTGCTCCGCCGTAACCATCCCGAGCTATTCGGCCGATCTCAAGCGACTGAACGAGCGCGGCATCCGCCATGACGTGGCGCTGGCCAAGGAGCTCGGGTTCAAGCACACGCTGCTGTGCGCCGAAGTGGCCATCTCGCCGGAGGAGAACGCCCAGTTCACAGCCTGGGCGGCGGAGACGGCGGGTCCGGACTTCGGCCTGTTCTTCCATGCCGCGTTCAACACGCTGGCGGAGAACATCCAGGCCGTGAAGCTGGCGGAGGCGGCCGGCGCCACCATGGTGCTGCTGTCCTATCCCGCGCAGTTCTGGCCCACGACGGAGCAGGAAGTCTTCGACTACACCAAGGAAATGTGTGACGCGACCAAGCTGGGCGTGATGCTGTTTCCGTTGCCGGCTTGGGGCTTCGAGCGCATCCATCCGGCAGGCATGTCGGTCGCGCTGGTGCGGCGGCTGCTCGAGGCCTGCCCGAACATCGTGGCGATCAAGTCGGAGCAAGGCTTTCCGCTGCCGGCCGGCATCTGCGAGATGTACCACCACTTTCGCGACGAGGTCGTCATCAGCTGCCCGATCGAGGGCGACGCCATCCCGCTCATGAGCCTGATGAAGATGCAGTTTTCCGGCACCAGCAACACGCAGTGGATGGGCGACTACTATCCGCGCGCCTTCGAACTGGCCCGCACCGGAAAGTGGGAGGGGGCCATGGAGCTGTACTGGAAGGTCAACCCGGCACGCGGCGCCAACGGCGCGGCCACCCAGGCTTACATCGGCGGCACGTCGGTGTTGAACCGGACCATGTGGAAGTACCAGGACTGGCTCGCCGGCTTCAATGGCGGCCCGCTGCGGGCTCCGGCCATGCGCATCCCCGACAGGTTCCTGAAGACGCTTCGCCAGGGGCTGGTGGCTTCCGGGCTTCCGGTGACCTCCGATCCGGACAGCGAGTTCATGGTCGGGCGGCATCCCTGCTGAAGCGGCTGCCCGATAGCCGCTGCTAGAAAAACGAGACCAGACCATGACACTCCTGAGACGCCGCACATTCATCGGCGCGGTAGGCGGCCTGCTGCTTTCATCGGTGCGCGCCGCCGAGGCGGTCCGCGTGATCGTGCCCTATGCCGCGGGCGGCTTTACCGACATCGGCGCGCGCGTCATCTGCGAGCAACTCGGCCAGGTGCTGGGGCAGCCCGTGATCGTGGAGAACCGACCGGGCGGCGGCACGCGGATCGGAACCTCCGCCGTGTTCGGCGCCAAGCCGGACGGCCACACGCTGCTGCTCACCAACATTGCGTACAGCATCCTCCCGCTGGTCGACCCTTCGGTGAAGTACGACGCGCCCACGGCTGCTGCGCCCGTGGGCATCGCTTCGGTCTATTCCATCGCCGTGGTCGTCAATGCGCAGCTGCCCGTGAAAACGCTGCGGGAGTTCATCGACCACGCACGCAAGAACCCGGGCAAGCTGACCTACGGCAGCGCCGGGCCGGGCAGCGGGGCGCACCTGGGGGGCGAGCTGTTCAAGGCCTTGACCGGCGCCGATCTCGTTCACGTGCCGTTCCGGTCCACCTCGAGCGCGCTCACCGAGGTGGCTGCGGGCCGGGTCGATCTCACCTTCGACGGCACGGCGCTCGAACTCGCGAAGACCGGCAAGGTCAGGATCCTCGCGGTGTCGGGCACCGACCGCGATCCGCGCATGCCGGATGTTCCCACCGTGGCGGAAGCGGGCCTCAAGGGCATGGAGACGAACTCCTGGCTCGGCATCTTCGCTCCGCTGGGCACGCCCGCGCCGGTGGTCGAGCGGCTGAACCAGGCGCTGAACACCGTCTTGCAGAAAGAAGCGCTGAAGGCGCGCTTCCGCGAACTCGGCATGGTCGCGCGTTCCGGCTCTCCAAGCCTGCTGATCGATCAGGTGCGCCACGACACTGATCTGTACAGGCGCGTCATCCACGAAGCCAAACTGAAATTCGAATGAGCTCCACCAACCCCAAACTTCCCGAGAGCGCCGCGGCCGAAGCGCCCGTGTTCGTCTCCTCCGAAACCGCCGCTGCCGTTTTCCAGTGGCTGCCGGCGGTGCGCGTCTTGCAGGAAACCTATGCGCGGCCGATGGGCGCGAACGCGGTGCCTCGGCGCACCATTGCCGCGGGCGCGGCGGAGCGTGCGTCGCTGCGGACGATGACCGCGGTGCCGCCGGGATCGCGCTACTACGGCGCCAAGCTGATGGGCATGGCCTTTGGGACTGCGGGCCGGCAGCTCGAGTACGCCGTCGTCCTGTTCGATGCCACCACAGGCTCATTGGCCGCAATCGTGGACGGCAACCTCGTCACCGCCTACCGGACGGCCGCGACGTCGGCGGCGGCGCTGGATCGGCTGGCGCCGGAGCGCCCCGCGAGCCTCGCCGTGCTCGGCAGCGGCTTGGAGGCGCGCATGCACACGCTCGCCATCGCTGCGGTGCGCGAGCTGCATGAGATCAGGGTCTACAGCCCGACGAAGGCCAAGCGCGAGGCCTTCGCCAAGGCCCTGGGCACTGAACTGGGGGTTCGCGCGCACGCCGTCGAATCGCCCGCAGAAGCCGTGGGCGGCGCCGACGTCGTGCTGGCGGCGGCCCGTTCTTATGGCGAGGAACCCATCCTGCACGGCGAGTGGCTCGCACCCCATGCAACGGTGGTTTCGATCGGATCGACGCTGCCCGATCAGCGTGAAGTCGACAGCAGCGTGGTGGCCCGCGCCAGCGTCATCGTTTGTGACAACGTGGAGGAAGTGCTCGAGGAATCCGGGGACATGCTGGCTGCCCGGCGTGACGGTGTCGAGCCTGAGGCCAAGTGCATCAGCCTCAATGACCTGCTGTCCGGCAAGGCGAGCGGCGCCCGACGCGAAGGCGAGGTGGCCATGTACAAGTCGGTCGGATCGGGCCTTCAGGACGTGGTGGTCGCCGGGATGATCCTCGATCTTGCGCGTGCCGCCGGCCTGGCGACGCCGCTGCCGATCCGATTCGAAACAAAGCGCATCGGTTGATGCAAAGAACCATGAAGAACCTGCTGAAAGACCCCGAACTGTTCCGCACCGCCGCCTTTGTGGGCGGCGAGTGGATCGATGCTACGCCGCACGGCAAGTACACCTTGCGCAACCCGGCTACCGATGAACCGCTCGTCGAGCTCCCTCGCTTCCGGCAGGACGAGACGGCGCAGGCCATCGAGGTGGCGCACCGCGCCTTCCTCGACTGGCGCGGGACCACGGCCAAGCACCGCTCGGAAGTGCTGCGCCGCTGGTACGAGCTCATGGTTCTGCACGGCGACGACCTGGCGACATTGATCACCCTGGAGGAGGGCAAGCCGCTGGCCGAAGCCAAGACCGAAGTGCAGTACGCGGCATCGTTCCTCCAGTGGTTTTCGGAGGAAGCCAAGCGGGTGCGCGGCGACGTGATACCCGCACCGAAGGACACCCAGCGCATCGTGGTGCTGAAGGAGCCGATCGGCGTCTGTGCAGCCATCACGCCCTGGAATTTTCCCGCGGCGATGATCACGCGCAAGGCCGGTCCCGCGCTGGCGGCGGGCTGCAGCATGGTCGTCAAGCCCGCGAGCCAGACGCCGCTCACGGCGCTGGCGCTGGCGGAACTGGGCCGACGCGCTGGCGTGCCCGCGGGCGTGTTCAACGTCGTGACCGGCAACGACACGCGCGACATCGGCAACCAGCTCACATCGCATCCGCTGGTGCGCAAGATCACCTTCACCGGTTCGACCGAGGTGGGGCGCGTGTTGCTGGCGCAAGCCGCGAGCACCATCAAGAAATGCTCGATGGAACTGGGAGGCAACGCACCCTTCATCGTCTTCGACGATGCGGATCTGGATGCGGCCGCGGACGGCGTGGTGGCGGCCAAGTTCCGCAACACCGGCCAGGCCTGCATCAGCGCCAACAGGGTGCTCGTCCAGGCGGGCGTGTACGACGCATTTGCCGCGAAGCTGGTCGAGCGCGTTCGCAAGCTGCGCGTCGGCAATGGCCTCGAATCGGACGTGCAACTCGGCCCGTTGATCGATGACGGGGCCGTTCGGAAGGTCGAAGAGCACATCGCGGATGCCGTCGCGCACGGTGCGACCGTGCTGCATGGCGGGCACCGCCATCCGCTGGGAGGCCGCTTCTTCGAACCCACCGTGGTTGCGGGTGCCACCTCGCAGATGGCGCTGGCGCGCGAAGAGACCTTCGGCCCTCTCGCGCCGCTCTTTCGCTTCGAGAAGGACGAGGAGGCGTTCGCGATCGCCAACGCGACCGAGTTCGGGCTCGCCGCCTATCTCTACAGCCGCGACGCCGCGCGCATCTGGCGGGCTTCGGCGGCCATCGAGTCCGGGATGATCGGCATCAACTGCGGGTTGATCTCGAACGAAGTGGCGCCGTTCGGCGGCGTGAAGCAGAGCGGGCTGGGGCGTGAGGGCTCGCACCACGGCATCGAGGAGTTCCTGGAGGTCAAGTACCTGTGCTGGGACGGCCTTGCGCCGGCGTTCAGCTGAGGTGGCCAGTTCGCCGATCGGTCCTGACCTGGCCAGGTGTGGTCGTTCAAGATGGAGAAGATTTCGCAATACGACGCGGCCGGCCCGGGTTGGTACTGGAACAACTTCTCCTGCGGCGAGCACACCGGCACTCATTTCGACGCGCCGGTGCACTGGGTGACCGGCAAGGACCAACTGAACAACACCGTTGACACCAGCGACCCATCGCGCTTCATTGGTCCAGCAGTCGTGGTGGATGCGAGCGCTCAGGTCGCGCTCGATTCAGATTGGCTGTTGACCGTGGACTTTCTCGAGGACTGGGAAGTTCGGCATGGACGCATGCCGGCGGGCGCCTGGGTGCTGTTCCGCACCGACTGGTCCAAGCGCATCGAGGATCCGGCAGCGTTCGTCAACATGCAGGCGGACGGTGCACACACTCCGGGCCCACGCAGGAGGCCGTGCAGTGGTTGATCGAGGAGCGCGAGGTACGAGGTTTTGGTGTCGAGACGATCAACACCGATGCGGGCCAGTCCCACACTTGGCCGATGCCCTATCCGTACCACACTCTGATGCACGGGTCGAACAGGTATGGACTGCAATGCCTCACGAACCTGGACCAGTTGCCGCCGATCGGGGCCGTGATCTCCGCCGCGCCGCTGAAGATCGAAGGTGGCTCTGGCAGTCCGCTGCGCGTACTTGCGCTCATGGGATAGCGCGACCCGCTCGCAGCCAGTCCCGCCCGCGGCGGCCGATGTCGGCGAATGCCTGCTTTCTGCGAGTCCACTCGAGGTCTTGAAAGGCAAGGTTGAATCCGCACTGCGAAGCTGTCACGGGCAACTTCGGCTCGAGACTGGTTGCTGACGGTCACGCGCAAAGCTCGAACGGCAAGGATGGGCCCGTTGCAGTCCTTCGGCCATCAAGAGAAGCTGACCTTGGCCGAGGTTGCTGAACGGCCGACAGCGGACTTTCGACAGCTGCGTCAATCCGAGTGATTTGAAGGCTGCAAACTCGTCAAGCAGGACTTGCGAGATCACCCTTCCGGTCTACTTGTCGAACTGCCGGAACGGCCGGCAGCGTTCAGTCAGACTTCTTCGGGGCTTCGCGGTACGCTTAGAGACGCTTTAGATCATGCCGCTCAGCCGGGCAGCGGCTTCCCTGACGGGCTCGATCTGGGAACGATTAAAACGATGCGCTGGCATCGTCAATGTCACTGCTCCGGCCAGCGATCCGTCTGCGTGAAAAACGGGTGCGGAGACACCACCAAGCTCAGTGTTGCGGTCGCCCACCAGGGCCACGAAGCCCTCGGCACGGATTCGGGCGAAGAGCTTGCGATCCGCTGGCGACTCGGACCCGCTGGACTCGCTGAATGCGTTGAGTACGCGAGCGCCGGCCCCCCGGTCGGCGGGCAGCAGGTCTCCAGCCCTCACATGATCGCGCAGCATGTTTGGCGAATCGACGCGGTACATGCAAAGGCGAACCCAGGCGTCGCCCTGCTTCTGCCGCACGTGGTAGGCGGCGCTCTCGCCCGTTGCAGCGGTCAATGCGCGCAGCACCGGCATCACCACCGCATCCAGCGAGAACGATGCCGCATATATGGCGTGCAGCCGCGCCACTTCCGGGCCGAGCGCGTAGCGGCCATCGTCGCGTTGTCTTTGCAACAGACCTGCGTGCTCCAACGAAGCAAGCAGCCGCAACACCGTGCTCTTGTAAAGCTGCGTGCGCTCGGCCAACTCCGTCAGCGATAGCGCGCGGTCGCCGTGGCGAAAGGCGGATAGCAGGGTCAATGCACGGTCTACGGCGGCGGCCCCGCCCGGGGCGGCGTGCGCGTCGGCGACCGATTCGACTTGGGGTTTTTTGGGCATGGGTTGACCTTCAAGCGAGACTGCGGTGTAATTCTGTCTATTAGATCACAGTTCTGTCTAACAGAACATCTGCAAGCAGCTTTTTCAGGAGACATCCGCCTTGGAAGCCACATCTTCTCATCGGACGCCCGGCGTGCTCATCAGCGAAGTGGGCCCGCGCGACGGCCTGCAATCGGTCAAGGCAACCATGCCGACCGCCGACAAGCTGCGCTGGATCGACGCTCTCTATGCCGCCGGCGTGCGCGAGATCGAGGTTGCGTCGTTCGTGCCCGCACGACTGCTTCCGCAGATGGCGGACGCGGCCGAGGTAGTTCGCCATGCGATCACTCTGCCCGGCCTGACGGTGATGGCACTGGTGCCAAACCGCAGGGGCGCACAGGCCGCGCTGGAAGCCGGCGTCCACAAGCTCACCCTGCCCGTGTCGGCCAGCGCGGCCCATTCACTGGCCAACGTGCGCAAGACGCGGGAAGAAATGGTTGAGGAGGTGCGTGCCATTGCCAACCTTCGCCGCGAGATGGCACCGCAGGTCAAGCTCGAGGCGGGCATCTCGACCGCCTTCGGTTGCACCCTGCAAGGCGAGGTGCCGGAAGACGAGGTGATCCGCCTCGCCGTGCAATGCGTCGAGGCCGGCGCGAACGAATCGGGCCTGTCCGACACCGTCGGCTATGCAAACCCAGCGCAGGTGCGGCGCCTGTTCCGTGCCTTGCGTGCCGAGCTTGGCGAGCGCGCCGGCGCTGCCCACATGCACAACACCCGCGGCCTTGGCTTGGCCAACTGCCTGGCCGCCTACGAGGAAGGGGTGCGCACCTTCGACGCTTCGCTGGGCGGACTCGGTGGCTGTCCCTATGCACCGGGCGCCTCGGGTAACGTGGTTACGGAAGACCTGGTCTTCATGTTCGAGGCCATGGGCGTGCGCACCGGCATCGACATCGACAGGCTCATCGCAGCCCGGGCGCCGCTCATCGCCGGCCTGCCCGGCGAGCCGATCTACGGCATGACGCCCGAAGCCGGACTTCCCAAGGGCTTCGTCCAAGGGGCTGCCCATGTCTGATACACCGATACCCTACGCCGGCATCCGTGTAGTCGAGTTCACTCACATGGTGATGGGCCCCACCTGCGGCATGCTGCTGGCCGACCTCGGCGCCGAAGTCATCAAGGTGGAACCCATCGAGGGCGACAACACGCGCCGGCTGCTCGGTTCGGGCGCAGGCTTTTTCCCGACCTTCAACCGCAACAAGAAGAGCATCGCGCTCGACCTGAAGAAGCCCGAGGGCATCGAAGCCGCGCTGCGCCTGCTGGCCACCGCCGACATCGTGAGCGAGAACTTCAAGCCCGGCACGATGAAGAAGCTGGGTCTCGACTACGACAGCCTGAAGCAGCTCAATCCGCGCCTCATCTACGTGAGCCACAAGGGCTTCCTGCCCGGCCCGTACGACCACCGCACCGCGCTCGACGAAGTGGTGCAGATGATGGGCGGCCTGGCCTACATGACCGGCCGCGCCGGCGACCCGCTGCGCGCGGGCACCAGCGTGAACGACATCATGGGCGGCATGTTCGGCGCCATCGGCGCGATGGCCGCGCTGCGCCAGCGCGAACTCACCGGCAAGGGCTGCGAGGTGCAGTCCGCGCTGTTCGAGAACAACGTGTTCCTGGTCGCGCAGCACATGATGCAGTTCTCCGCCACCGGCAAGGCGGCCGACCCGATGCCCGGCCGCATCTCGGCCTGGGCCGTGTACGACGTGTTCACCGTGAAGGATGGCGAGCAGATCTTCCTCGCGGCCGTGAGCGACAAGCAGTGGGCGATCTTCTGCAACGCCTTCGGCTTGGAGGAGATGCTGACCGATCAGCGCCTCACGACCAACAACGACCGTGTGAATGCCCGCGAGTGGCTGATGCCTTTGCTGCGCTCGCATTTGGCTGACCGCAGCGCAGCCGAGATCAGCGACGTGTTCGAGCGACACGAGCTACCCTTCGCGCCCATCACCAAGCCACAGGAGTTGTTCGACGACAGGCATCTGAACGAGAGCGGCGGCTTGGCTCCGATCCGCATGAACGACGGGAGCGAATCGAAAGTCCCGCTGCTGCCACTGTCGATTGGCGGTATCCGGCCCGGCATCCGCCTTCAGCCGCCGCGAGTAGGTGAGCACACATCCGCGCTCTTGCGCGAGGTCGGCTACGGCGACGCCGACATCGAACGACTCAAGCAACAGCACATCACTTCTGGAGACTGACCCATGCGTTCTTACCTTCGCTGCGCGCTGCTGGCGTGCACCACGGCCCTCCCTTATGCAACTGCCTCGGCCCAGGCTGCCTGGCCCGAGCGTCCGATCAAGTTCATCGTCCCCTACACGGCAGGCGGCGCCACCGATGTCGTCACGCGCCTAGTCGTGCAGAAGATGACCGAAGACACCAAGTGGGTGTTCGTGGTCGACAACCGCGCCGGCGGCGCCGGCAATATAGGGCTCGACGCGGTGGCCAAGGCCAAGCCCGACGGCTACACCATCGGCATGGGACAGACTGCCAACCTGGCGATCAATCCCACCTTGTTTCCCAAGATGCCCTACGACGCGCTGAAGGATTTCACGCCCGTGTCGGTAGTGGCATCGCAGCCGGTCGTGCTGGTGGTGCGTGCGGATGCGCCATGGAAGAACGTTGCTGAGCTGGTGGCAGCCGCCAAGGCCAAGCCCGGCGAACTGAAACAGGCCCTGGCCGCCACGGGGACGCTTGGTCACATGGCTGGCGAACTGCTCGCCAAGAAGGCCGGCTTCAAGGTGCTGAACGTCCCATACAAGGGCGCAGCGCCGGCGATCACGGACCTCCTGGGCGGCCAGACCGATTTCATGTTCGCCACCCCCCAGGCGGTCCTTGCCATGATCAAGGGCGGCAAGCTGCGCCCGTTGGCCGTCACCTCTTCGCAGCGCCTGTCGGTGCTGCCCGACGTGCCGATCGTGGCAGACAGCTACAAGGGCTTCGAGGCACTCGACTGGAAGGCGATCGTGGCGCCGGCCGGAACGTCACCCGACATCGTCAAGAAGCTGAGCGACGCCGTGGACAAGGCGCTGGCGAAACCCGAAACGATCGCGCAGTTGCAGGCCGAAGGCAGCATGCCGGTCGGCGGCAGCGCTGAGAAGGCGGCGAAGTACTTGAAAGCTGAGCACGTCTTGTGGGGCGGCATCGTGCGCGAGACCGGCGCCAAGGCGGACTGAGCGAACCTGGAAACACCACAAATCGGAGACCCGCATGAAAACTTTTCGCTCCCTTGCCATCTCAGCCGTCTTGGCGGCCTCCAATCTTGCGATCGCCCAGACCACGTGGCCCGACAGGCCAGTACGCATGATCGTTCCGTACTCGCCCGGCGGCACCACCGACTACACGGCGCGCCAGATCGCACAGAAACTCACCGAGCAGACCGGGAAATCGTTCTACGTAGAGAACAAGGTCGGCGCGAGCGGCACCATCGGCTCCGACCTGGTCGCCAAGGCGGCGCCCGATGGCGGGACCTTCCTCGTCAATGACACCACTTACGCGATGCTGCCGCACCTGTTCAAGAAGCTGCCATGGGACCACGCGAGCGGCCTGGTGCCGGTCACGAACATGGTCGACACGCCGCTGGTCGTGGTGGTCGGTGCCAACTCGCCTTACAAGACGATGGAGGAGCTGGCCGCCGCGGCACGCAAGGATTCGAACAAGCTGACCTTCGGTTCGGGCGGGGTTGGCAGCTCCACGCATCTGGGCGGTGAACTGCTCAAGCAGAACGGCAAGCTGGCGCTGACGCACGTACCCTACAAGGGTGCCGGTGAGGCAATGCTGGGTGTGGTGTCGGGCCAGGTTGACGTGCTGGTGACTGCTGCACCGACGGCGATTCCGCAAGTCAGGGGCGGCAAAGCGCGCGCCCTGCTCGTGACCTCGCCCCAGCGCCTGCCCGCCCTGCCGGACGTGCCGACCAGCACGCAGGTTGGCATGAAGGACTTCACTGCAACGAACTGGTTCGGCCTCGCAGCCCCCAAGGGCACTCCGCAGCCAATCCTCGACAAGATGCAGGCCGAAGTGAAGAAGGCACTGTCATCACCCGACCTCGTGAAGCGACTGGCCGATCAGGGCGCCACACCCGGTGGCATGTCGGTCGTCGAGTTCCAAGCGTTTGTGCGAAGCCAAACCGACGACTGGGGCAAAGTTGTAAAGAGTGCTGGCGTGCAACCGGAATGAATGCAATCGGAATGCGGCCATGTGGAATCTGAGCTTCAACCCGCCCGCCCTGGTCGAGGCGCGCGTGCTGACACGCCTGCCCGATGCACTGCGCAAGCCCGAGCCCAGCGCTTGGGCCGATGCCAACAAGCCAGGCCATATCGTCGACAGCTTTCTGGAGGGGCCGGTGTTCGACAGCGCGGGCAATCTGTACGTTACGGACATACCGCACGGTCGCATCTTCCGAATCACGCCGTCGCTCGAATGGCAACTTGTCATTGAGTACGACGGCTGGCCCAACGGGATGGCGATGCACTCTGCCGGCAGTCTCTGGATCGCGGACTATCGACGCGGCATCCTCAAGCTCGATGTGACGAGCGGGCAGGTCGAAACGGTGCTCGGACATCGAAACAGCGAATCGTTCAAAGGCGTCAACGACCTGACGTTCGACGCCCAGGGCCGCCTGTACTTCACAGACCAGGGCCAGACTGGGTTGCATGACCCGACCGGTCGCGTCTATCGCCTCGGCACCGACGGCCAGCTCGACCTGCTGCTGGACAATGCGCCGAGTCCCAACGGTATTGCGCTCGACGCCAACGGCGCGGTGCTGTTCGTTGCCGTGACGCGCGCAAACCAAGTCTGGCGAGCCCCACTGCTGGCTGATGGCAGCGTTTCCAAGATGGGCGCGTTCCAGACCTTCTTCGGCATCAGCGGCCCGGATGGACTGGCGTCCACTGCCGACGGCGGCCTCGTGGTGGCGCATGCCAGCCTCGGCGGCGCCTTCGTGCTGAATCCGCGGGGCGAGGTCACGCATTTCGTGCGCAGCCCAACGGGCCAGACCATCACCAACGTCGCCTTCCGACCTGACACGACTGAATTGGTGATGACGGACTCAGCGACAGGAAGCTTGCTACAGGCTACTTTGCCGGTCGGCACCAGCAAACATTTCATCAATAGCAACTGAGCGCGCCCACTGTTGCTGCGTCCCCAATCAACAGCGACACGCGGCGGCTATGGAAAGTCAACCGTCTCCTTTGAGTTGAGAGCGGCGCCGAGCGGCCGCTATCGGCCACTGCCATCGACCGACCGGTTCTGGCCTGGTCAGGACCGATCGGCGAACTGGTCACCGGCTTTTCTGGCGGGGATGCGCTGTGTGGGCTGTCCCGGCCGGGCCTGGTCGCGTCGTTGGACGATGGGGAAAACCCTCCATTCTCCAGCTGATGTTCATCAACCGGACAGCGCACTGTGAGCGATTCATCCGGTCTGAACAATCGGGCGTTGTGCCTTAAGTCCGGAGACAATCATGTCCATTACGTTTTTGCGCTTAGCGCTATTCGCGCTCGTCGCTGCAGTGGCTCTGCCAGCCCAGAGCCAGGGGTGGCCATCCAGGCCCGTTCGCTGGGTGGTCGGCTATCCGGCAGGTGGCGGGACCGACATCATTGTTCGCCTGCTCGCCGAGGAGATGGGCAAGTCGCTCGGCCAACCGGTCATCGTGGACAACAAGCCCGGCGCCAACACCATGATTGCGGCAGAGCAGGTCGCGAGAGCGCAGCCCGACGGATACACGATCCTCGTGGCAGACAACGGCACGCTGGTGAACAACGCCGCGCTCTACAAGAAGCTGTCTTACGACCCGGTGGCCGACTTCGCTCCCGTCACGATGATCGGACGATTCCAGTTTGTGTTGCTGGCAAATCCCGCAACCGGCATCAGGACGTTCGCCGACATGAAAAGACTGGTGGTCGTGGATCCAAGCAAATTCAACTACGCCTCGGGCGGCGTCGGCTCTCCGTTCCACATCGGCATGGAGCTCTTGAAGCAAGAGCAGGGTCTGTCGATCAATCATGTGCCGTACAAGGGCATGGCGCCGGCGGTCCAGGCGCTTCTCTCGGGCGACGTCCAGCTGATGATCGCGGACATCGCGACTGCCTTGCCGTACATCAAGGCCGGGAAACTTGCGGCACTGGCCACGGCAACGCCGAAGCGGACGATGCAGTTGCCGGAGGTGCCCACCTTGGCCGAATTGGGCGTACCGAGCTTCCCCGGGTGGCAGGCGCTCGTCGTGCCGGCGCGAACGCCCGATGACGTAAAGGCGAAGTTGGAGGCGGCGCTCAAGGCTGCCGTCGCAAGCCCGGCCGCTGTTCGATTGTTCCAGGAGAAGGGCGTGGAAGCAGTGCTCAGCACCCCCGCGGAACTCAGGTCCTATCAGCAGGCCGAGATCGGACGCTGGCACAAGTTCATCCACGACCGCGGCATCAGCCTCGACTAGTAGGCAGGCGTTGCAACTCTTCGGGTGCAGTCCCGCGGAGATGGAGGCCGCGCAGAACGCCCGGAGGCGCGCTCGCGGCACATGTTCAAGGCGCCGACGCGTCGGCCGAAGTCACTGAGGCGAGAAGGAAGAAAGCGATGAAGCCATCCGAAATTTCCGAGGACGAGTGGAAGACGCGGGTCGATCTTGCGGCCTTCTACAGGTTGTGTGCCCATTTCGACTGGACCGATCTGATCTACAACCACATCTCCGCCCGGGTGCCGGGCGAAGGTGAACATTTCCTGCTCAACCCGTTCGGCTGGACCTTCGACGAGGTTACCGCTTCGAGCTTGGTGAAGATCGATCTCGACGGCGGCATCGTCGCGCCGACGGACAACAAGATCAATCGCGCGGGCTTCGTGATTCACAGCGCCATCCACGCAGCCCGCCCGGACGCCGCCTGCGTGATGCACGCGCACACCCGCGCGGGGATGGCCGTGTCGATGCTTGAGGAAGGGCTCATGCCCCTGAGCCAGCACGCGATGATGTTCACAGGCCGGGTCGGCTATCACGAGAGTGAAGGCTTCGCCATGAACCTCGAGGAGCGAAAGCGACTGGCGGTGGACATGGGTTCGAACGCCGTACTGATGCTGCGAAACCATGGCACGCTCGTCGCCGGTGCCACGATCGCCGAGACGTTCAGCATGATGTGGCATCTGGAGAAGGCCATGCAGGCGCAGCTCGACGCGCTCGCGACCCAGCGAGCCCTGACGTTTCCCTCGGACGAGGTTTCGCAGGAGCTGGGAAGAATCGCTTTCACCGGACACCTGCCGCCCAAGGCCGGCGTCGAACCGGCGCCCCTCGGCCGGCTCGAGTGGCCGGCGATGCTTCGTATGCTGGATCGCAAGGATCCATCGTTCAGGACTTGAGGCGATGAGGATTGCTGTTGTCGGCGGCGGCTCTATCGGCTCGTACCTTGCGGCGATGTTCGCGTTGGCGGGCAACGAAGTCCACCTCGTGTGTCGCGGGCCGCAGCTGCAGGCCATCCGCAGCCGTGGGCTCGTGCTGAAGAGAGGGCAGGCATCCATCCCGGTGCCGGGCCTTTCAGCCACGAGCGATGCCGTGTCGGTCGGTGTGGTCGACGTGGTCCTGATGGCCGTGAAGTTGTACGACCTTGGTGCCAGTGCGCGGCAAGTGCAGACGCTGGTAGGTCCGGGTACCCTTGTCGTTCCGATCCAGAACGGGGTGACTGCCCACGAAATCATCGACCGAGCGCTGGGGGCCCACCGCGCAGCGGGCGGGACAGTGTTCATCTCGGCGGTGCTGGAGCAACCCGGCGTCGTGCTCAGCCGCAGCGCCGTCGACCAGATTGTCTTCGGCGAGGTGGACGGGACGATCTCGCCGCGGGCCGAGGCCTTCCGAGACGCGTGCGAGTCCGCGGGAATCAGGGCTGACCTGTCGCCGCGAATCGTCGCGCGCATGTGGGAGAAGTTCGTCTCGATCGTCGGCATCAACGTGGTCTGCTGCCTGGCGCGCCAGAGCGTCGGCTACATCCGTGCCGACGAACGCCTGACGGCCTGCCTGGTGCAGGCGATGGAAGAAGCCGTGACCGTCGCCCGCGCCCTGCAGATCGACGTTGCTGGCGACACCATCGATCGCGCCCTGGCGTTCGGCAAGCATGTGGCGTATGGCACGCGCGTCTCGATGCTCGAAGACATCGAAGCGGGCAAGCCCACGGAAGTGGAATGGCTCAATGGACATCTCGTGAAGGTCGCAGAGGGAGCCGGCATCGACGTGCCGATGAACAGGCTGGCCTATGCATGCCTCTCGCAGTACGCGCCAGCGTTGAGAGCTGCATGAGTCGCAACCTGAGTCGCCGCGCCGAGCAAGCGGGTTCGAGCCTTTTCATGTTCGTTTATCGGAATGCGCTAGGTGCGCGGCCCCCCTTCCTGAACACAATGCGGAAACGCTGACCAACCCCACGAGACAAGGTGCTTCCATGAGTGAAAACGGACAAATCAAACACATCGTCATGGTCGGGGCGGGTCTCGGCGGGCTCGCTGCCGCGCTGGCGTTACTGCGCCGCGGCTTTGAAGTGACCGTGCTCGAGCAAGCGCCCGCGTTGGGCGAAGTTGGCGCCGGTGTCCAATTGAGCGCGAATGCGACGCGCGTGCTGAGCCTGCTCGGTCTGGGGGACGCGGTGGCCGAGGCCGGTGCGGAGCCCACGGGCAAGATCATTCGCCATTGGAACTCCGGCCGCACCTGGGAGATCGCCGACTTGGCCGGCGATTCGCGAAACAAGTACGGCCATCCTTTCTGCATGTTCCATCGCGCGGACCTTCACGCGGCGCTCGTGCGCGGGGTGCAGCGAGCGTCTCCCTCGGCCATCCGCCTGAACAGCCGATGCGAATCGGTCGATCTGTCCGGCCCACGGCCGGTGGTCGTCCTGCAGAACGGAGAGCGCGTCGAAGGCGACATTGTGGTTGGCGCCGACGGTGTGCATTCCCGGATCCGGATACCCATTGCCGGGGCCGACAAGCCGCGTTACTCGGGCTGCTACGGATGGCGCGGGGTGGTCCCGACTGCGCAGCTTCCCGAGCACCTGCGGGCACCGGTCGGCGTCAACTGGATCGGCCCGGGTCGGCATGTGGTGCAGTACCCGCTGCGCCGCGGCGAGCTGACCAACTTCGTGGGGATCGTTGAAGGCGAAGGCTGGCAAGTGGAGTCCTGGACGCAGCAGGGAACCGTCGAGGACTGTCTCAAGGATTTCGCCGGGTGGCACGAAGACATCCAGACCATGATCCGGTCCATTGATGTCCACTACAAATGGGCCTTCATGGTGCGCGAGCCACTGCAGAAATGGTCCTCTGGGCGCGTGACCCTGCTCGGCGATGCGGCGCATCCAACGCTTCCCTTCCTCGCCCAAGGCGCCGCCATGGCGCTGGAGGACGGCTACGTCCTGGCGCGCGCACTGGAAGCGCATCGCGATGACCACCAGGCCGCGCTGGCCAGCTACGAGAAGGCTCGGGTCGAGCGCACCTCCGCGATCGTGCGCGGCTCCAACGACAACGCATCGCGCTTTCACAATCCGAAGTTGGCCGACCCGGAAGGTGCCGCGCAGTACATCGAAGATCAATGGGCACCGGAGAAGGTGCGGCAACGCTACCAGTGGTTGTTCGAATACAAGGTCGATGAAGTTCCGGTTTGAGTGAAGGAAAAGGCGACAGGATGAAACGACGTTGCCTTGGGGGACTGCTCGCACTCGTCGGCGCCCTCTGCACCTTGCCTGCACAGGCTTCGGGCTATCCCGAGAGGCCGGTGAAGTTGATCGTTCCATTCGCCGCGGGCGGATCCACCGACCTGCTGGCCCGAGTCGTGGCGCGCGCCTTCGAAAAGGAAATCGGCCAACCTTTCGTCGTCGAAAATGTCGGCGGGGCAGGAGCGACGCTGGGCACGGCCCGAGTCGCCCATGCGCCGGCTGACGGCTACACGCTTCTCCTTGGCAGCTCGAGTGCGCTGGTGATCGCTCCCCATCTGTACAAGGTGGGCTATGACGGCCGCACGTCGTTCGAGCCGATCGGCAAGGTCGCGACTGCCTCCTTCGTGCTCATGACGCGCGCAGGTTCGGGGATGGATCACTTCGAGCAACTCGTGGCCAGGGCGCATGCGGAGCCGGGGCGCCTGACCTTCGGCTCTCCGGGGACGGGCAGCGCGCTTCATCTGGCGATCGAGATGATGCTGGACCGGGCGAAGCTACAGGCCGTGCACGTGCCGTTCACAGGCTCGGCCCCCGTCTACACGGCGCTGCTCGGCTCTCACATCGACTTCATGGTGGATTCGCCCAGTGGCGCGGTGCCCATGGTCAAGTCGGGCAGGATCGTCGCCCTCGCGGTGACGAGCCGCACACGCGAGCATGAGCTGCCGAAGGTGCCGACCCTTGAGGAACTGGGACTGAAGGATTTCGAAGCCATGGCCTGGTTTGCGATGATGGCGCCAAAAGGCACGCCACAAGCCGTGGTGCAACGGCTCGGTCAGACATTGGTGCAGGTGCTCAAGCAGCCTGAGGTGCGATCCGCCATGGCGGGCGCCGGCTTCCGCCCGGTGGAAGACTCTGGGACGCTGAGTGCGGACATCACGCGGGAATACGCCCGCTGGGGCGACACGATGGCCAGGAGCGGCGTGAAGCTCGACAAATGATCCCGGGCGATCGACGTTCATGAGCCGGATCTCTCAAGCACACTCCATCGAGGATCTGCGTCGACGCGCGCGCATCAGGCTGCCGCGGGGCGTGTTCGATTTCTTCGACGGCGGGGCGGAGGACGAAAACACCCTGGCGGCAAATCGTCGAGCCTTCGAGAACGTCCGTCTGTTGCCTCATGTGCTTCGCAATGTGGCGGATCCGGATCTTTCCGCGCAGATCATCGGCATGCGGGCCGCGGCGCCTTTTGTCGTCGCGCCCATGGGAGCCGCCGGCATCGGCTGGCCGGGCGCCGATGTCGCCATCGCCAGGGCTGCGTCCCGGCTAGGCATCCCGTACGTGCTGTCGACGGCGGCGACCGCTTCGATCGAGCGCATCGCCAGCGAGGCAGGTGGGCGGCTGTGGTTCCAGTTGTACGTCTTGCGCGACCTCGCGTTCACCGAGGCACTCATGGCGCGTGCCGCCGCGGCCGGCTACGAGGCCCTTGTCTTGACGCTCGACATGGCAGTGGGCGGCAAGCGCGAGCGCGACATCCGCAATGGATTCACGGTGCCGCTCGCGCCACGCTGGCGTACCGCTGCGGATTTCATGACGCACCCCATGTGGTGCTTGCGAATGTTGCGCCACGGTCAGCCGAGCTTCGAGAATCTTCAGGGGTTCGCCGGCAGCTCCCATGCTGGCACATCGATCGTGGCAAGGGCTGCACAGAGCCTCGACCCATCGTTCGACTGGGGGGCCCTGCAGCGTATCCGGGACAAGTGGCCAGGCAGGCTGCTCGTCAAGGGGGTCTGCCGTGCGGACGACGCGGATCGGCTGGCCACGCTTGGGCTCGATGGCCTGTGGGTGTCCAACCATGGCGGCCGTCAGCTCGACGGCAGCGTGGCTTCGGCCGAAGCCCTGCCGGATGTCGTGCATGCCGTGCGCGGCCGGATGCCAGTCCTGATCGACTCCGGCATACGCCGTGGCGTGGATGTGGTCAAGGCGCTTGCGCTCGGCGCGCAGGCCGTTGGCATCGGGCGGGCCGCACTCTACGGGGTGGCCGCCGCGGGTCAAGCCGGTGCCGAGCGAGCCTTGATGATTCTCTCGGAAGAACTCCGACGGGCGATGCAGTTGTGCGGGACACCGACCATCGGTGACATCGACGCGCAACTGCTGCAGGTTCAGCCTGCACGCCAACGGTCCTGACAGTGAGCCGGCCAGGCGTCCTGTCGACCCCTCTGCACACATCGAAGCCGCTCGGCGCGGGTGTTTCACGGGTCGGCGCCGCGGTCGGCCCTCCAGGCCGATCAAGGCCAGCAGCGCCCGCCTTCGGCCCGAGCCGCGGCCTGCTCTTGCGCTGTTCGTTCTCAGGGTGCTTGGTGCGGCGTCGACTGCGCAGGCCTTTCCGCCTGCTTCGTAGGCCGCCTCCATGCCCCGACACGCCGCACGAGCGAACGCGCGGCAGCCGCCGCGCCGCCGGGCACCACGAACATGCAAACGATCAGCAGTCCCCCGTAGATGGCCCACGGCGCGGCCTTCGAAATGCCGCCTGCCAGATTGGGAATGAACTGAAGGAACAGCGCGCCGACAATCGCGCCCGGAATCGATCCAAGCCCGCCGATCACGACGCCGACCATGAGCGACAGCGACAGAAATACCGTGAAGCTGTCCGGCGCGACAAATGCGACGGCAATGGCGCTCAATGCACCGGCCACGCCGGTGTAGAGGGCGCTGATGGCGAAGGCGATGCTCTTGAACATGGCAATGTCCACCCCCATCGAGACGGCCGCCACCGGCTGGTCACGGATGGCGATTAGTGCCCGGCCGATCCGACCGCGCAGCAGGTTCCACGCAACGACGAAGAGGCCGGCCGCCGTGACCAGCGCCAGGACATAGAGCCATCGATCTGGGCTCAGTGTCATTCCCAGCAGGGCGTCGACCGGCGGCGCCGGCTTGGTGAGCACGATGCCCTGCACGCCGCCGGTCCAGGCCTCCAGGGCCTTGTGCTTGAGCAACTGCGGGAGCGCGACCGCCAATGCGAACGTCGCCAGCGCGAGGTAGTGGCCTTCCAGCTTCAGGATCGGAAGTCCGAAGAGAAAGCCCGCGACCAGACACACCGCTGCTGCCGCTGGAACCGTCATCCAGTACGAAACCTGGAACTGGTCCATGAGGATCGCGGCCACGTAGGCGCCCATCGCGAAGAAGGCGCCGTGGCCCAATGAAATCTGCCCTGTGATGCCGGTGAGCAGATTCAGGCCGAGGATCGCGATGGCGTACACCAGCACCATCGTGGCCTGGAACAGCCGATAGTCCGTCAGAAAGACGGGCAGGCTGCAGGCGACGAGAAACACCAGGGCGGACGCGAGCGCGGCGGCTCGCGCAGGATTCTGTTGGAGGATTGCGTTCACTGTCACACCCGCTTGACGATGACTTGGCCGAAGAGACCCGCGGGCTTCAGGAGCAGCACGCCGACGATGACAACCAGCGCAAGGGTCAGTTTGAGCTCGTCGCCTATGAGGTATGCGCCGGCCAGGTTTTCCAGGAGGCCCACGATGAAGCCGCCGACGATCGCCCCGGCCGGACTGTCGATCCCACCCAGGAGGGCGGCCGCGAAAGCGTAGATCAAGACGCCGGACATCATGTACGGGTCGAGAAACACCTTAGGCGCCACCAGCATGCCGGCAGTCGAACCGATGGCGGCCGCGAGCCCCCACCCCAGCGCCAGCATCCAGCCCACCCGGATTCCGACCAGCCGGCTCGATTCGGGGTTCTGGGCTGCCGCCCGCATCGCCAGACCCAGCGACGTGTAGCGGAAGAAGGCGAACAGCAAGCCGACCACCAACAACGTCACCGCCAGACTTCCGAGCTCGTGCCAGGAAATGAACGTCAATCCGAAAGGCGCGCTCGTCGGGAACGGACTCGGAAAGGTCTTGATCGTGTAGGTGAAGACCCAGCCGGCCACGCTGTTCAGGATAACCAGCAATCCGACCGACACCACGACCATCGAAAGCGCGGGGGCGTCCTTCAGGGGGCGGATGACTGCGCGCTCGATCACGACGCCCATCAGGAAGGCGAGGCCGACCGTCGCGATGAATGCGAGCCAGTACGGCAGGCCCGCCGCGATGAGCACCCAAGCGAAGTAGGTCGAGAACATCGCCATCTCGCCTTGCGCGAAGTTGATGCGGCCGGTGGACTTGAAGATCATGACGAGCGCGAGCGCCAGGGTGGCGTAGATGCCGCCGTTGGACAGGCCAGAGACGATCTGGTTGACGAAGGTTTCCATGCAGAGAAGGGTGAGGGAGCTATTCGCCAAGGTAGGAGCGGCGTACCGCGTCGTTGCGCTTGATCTCGTCAGCGGGTCCGGACAGGACGAGACGTCCCGTCTCGATGAGGTAGGCATGATCGGCCACGCCGAGCGCGATGGAGGCGTTCTGTTCGACGAGTAGGATGCTCACGCCTTCCTTCTCGCGGATGAGGCGCATGATCGAGAAGATCTCCTTGACCACGAGCGGGGCCAGGCCGAACGAGGGCTCGTCGAGCAGCAGGAGTTTCGGACGCAGCATCAGCGCCCGGCCGATCGCGAGCATCTGCTGCTCGCCGCCGGAAAGGGTGCCGGCCTGCTGCTTGCGCCTCTCCTTCAGGCGCGGGAAATAGCCGAAGATGCGTTCGCGGTCTTGTGCGACCTGAAGCTTGTCGTTGCGTACGTAGCTGCCCAGCTGCAGGTTCTCCTCGGTGGTCAGGCCCGTGAAGGTGCCGCGGCCGTCGGGGACATGGGCGATCCCCCGCCGCACGATCTGTTCCGTCGAAAGCCGTCCGATGTCCTGGCCATCGAACCGGACCTCGCCCGACGTGTGGATCATCCTGCACAGGGCGCGCAGGGTCGTGGTCTTTCCGGCGCCGTTCGCACCGAGCAAGGCTACGATGGCAGCGGGCGCCACGCGCAGGCCGATGCCATGCAGCACTTCGTTGCCGCGATAGGACGCGCGCAGGCCTTCCACTTCAAGCAAGGCCGTCATGCTTCACCGCTCCCCAGGTACGCCTCGATGACATCGCGATGCCGCTGCACCTGCGCAGGCGTTCCCTCGGCGATCTTCCGTCCGAAATTCAGGGCCACGACCTTGTCTGAGACGCCCATCACGAGGCTCATGTGGTGCTCCACCAGCAGTATGGCCGTCCCGAGTTTCGAGCGCACATCCTCGATCACGCGGCGAAGGTCCTCCACCTCCTCATGATTGAGGCCTGCGGCTGGCTCATCCAATAGGAGAAGCTTCGGATCACTGGCGAGCGCGCGGCCGAGCTCGACACGCTTGCGGGTTCCGAAAGGCAAATCACCAACAAGCCGTGACAAGACCGGCCCGAGCTCGAGGAAATCCACGAGTGCCCTCGCGCGGCGCTCGGATTCGAACTCTTCCCGCCGCACGCCCGGGAGATGCAGCGCGTGCGAGAGAAAGCCTTTGCACGTGCGGCTGTGCCGCCCGACCTTGATGTTGTCGAGCACGCTCATGCTATTGAACAAGGCCAGGTTCTGGAACGTGCGACCGATGCCCAGGTGGACCATCCGGTGTCTTGGATGTTCCTCCAGGGGATGGCCGTCGAACACGATCCTGCCTTCGCCATAGGCGTAGAGTCGCGACAGGCAGTTGAAGAGCGAGGTCTTGCCCGCGCCGTTCGGCCCGATGAGGCCTAGCACCGTCTCCCGTTCCATGTTGAACGAGACGCCGTCGAGTGCGGTTATGCCCCCGAACCGGAGCGTCACGCCCTCGACGGACAGCAGAGGGCCGTGGCGTACGGACTTGGCCGACGCGGTCGCCCCCGCCGCATCACGCGGCATCGCCAGGGCAGCCGTCGCGATCATCGCCTCGGACATCGTTGCCCTCACTTGCCCGTCTTGCCGAAAGGCACCCATGCCTTGCCGTCGAAGCGCTGCAGCTGTGCCTGCTTGATGGCCAGGTAGTCGGCGGGGGAGGTGTTGACGGCGATGCCGTCCAGCAGCATGGCGAGGTGGACATCCTTCAGGGAGGTCGCCACCTTCATCAGGTTCTCGCGCGTCAGGTTGTCCTTGCAGCGCTCGAGGAGGATCGCTGCGAGTTGGGCGGAGGTATAGGCCCAGACGGTGTTGGTGTCCGAGGGATCGCCGTCGGGGTACCACTTGGCCATGAAGGCGCGGTATTCTGCCACGTCCTTGTCCGTGCCCTGGAGAATGTTGTCCGGGTCCTTCACGACCGAAGCCGTGATGATGCCGGTGGAGATGTCGAGGCCCGCCGGCTTGAGCACGGCACCCTTGGAACTGGAGATGAAGCTGATGAAGTGCAGCGGCTTCCAGCCCAGGTCATGCACCTTCCTGATCGCCTGCGCACCGAATTTCTGCGTCGTCACGTTCAGCAGCGTGTCAGCACCCGCACCCTTGAGCGCAATGATCTGCGATTCGATGCTGGGCGCCGAAATCTCGTAGGAGGCCTCTCGAACGATCATCCTGCCGGCCTTGTCGCCGAGCTCGGCCTTGAATGCGCGCAGGAAGTCCTTGCCGAAATCGTCGTTCTGGTAGATCACGCCCACCTTCGCATCCGGCTTGTCTCTCAGGAGGTAGCGGGCATAGCTGGTCGCCTCGACCTCGTAGCTGGGGTAGTAGCCCATCGTGTAGGGCGCATCCTTCGGATCGAGGAAACGTTTCGCACCCGTGATCAGCAGCAGACCCGGGACCTTGCGCTGATTGAGGTAGCGCTGGACCGCGGCGTTGGTGGGCGTGCCCAGCGTGCCGATGACGGCGAAGACGTTTTCCTCTTCCACCAGTCGGCGATGGTGCTCGACCGTGCGCGGCGGGCTCAGTTCATCGTCGAGTGAGATGAACTTGATCTTGCGGCCGTTGATGCCCCCACGCGCGTTCACCATGTTGAAGTACGCGTTCATCAGCTTCCCGTTCACGGAGGCCGCCGACACGGGACCGCTGTAGGGATTCGTCTGCCCGATCTTGATCTCGGTGTCCGTCACGCCGGGGCCGTATGCCTTCTGCGCAGAGGCGATGCCACCGGCGGCGAGCAGCAATGCGGCGGCGTATGCATGGAAGATGCGCTTCATGTCAGTCTCCAGGGATTCAGGTGGCCGAGGGCAGCACCACGACGTTAATGAAGCCGCTGCCTGAGTCGGCGGCGGCGGCGATGGCCTCGTTGACGTCGGCGAGCGCGAAACGCTTGTGTTCCAGGCACGAGAGGTCAAGGGTGCCCGCGCCCGCCATGTCCGCCATGTCCTGCCCTTCGGAGACGGTGAACCAGCGCGAGCCGATCAAGTACGCGTTCTTGGCGAGGCCCCAGAAAGGGTCGAGGGTCAACGCCTCGGCCATGCCGCCGGGCAGGACCGTGCGCCCGCCGGTTCGCATGGCACGCATGGCGGCCATCGTGGACGCTGCGGGGCTCTTCGGGGGCAGGCAATCCACCACGATGTCTACGCCGTAGCCCTCGGTGAGACTGCGAGCCCAGTCGCGCACCGTCGCATCCGACTCCTCGATCGAATGCACCTCGATTTTGCCGGGCGCGAGGGACCTGACGCGCTCGAGGGGCGCGCGGCGCCTGCCGACCCCGAGGATCTTCGTGGCCCCCATCGCGAGCGCCATCATGGTCGTGTTCACCCCGAGCGTTCCACCGATACCGTTGATGAGAACGGTTCCCCCGGGGCGCAGCTCGGCCTTGCGCAGAGCAGCATACCCGGTGCCGAGATAGCCGAAGCGTGCTGCCTGCTCGTAATCCAGGTTGTCAGGCAGTGTCACCAGGCAGGACTGCGGCGCGACGACGTACTCGGACAGGCCACCGAAGGGGTACTGCTCGAAGATGGCCGGCGTGGCGGGACCGCGACCGAAATAGCCGCGGTACGTGAAGCTGTCGCAGTCGAGGATGTCGCCGTTGCGGCAGAACCTGCATCCGCCACAACCGGTGCCCGGGTTGATATACACCCGCTGGCCGGGCCTGAAGGCGTGGACGTTGCTTCCGACCGCTGCGATCACTCCGGCTGCGTCGAGCCCGAATGATCCCGGCAACGGCGGCAGCGGCATCTCCGGATGCCACTGAGGCCAGTGCGTGATGATGTTGCGCAGGTTGGGGACAACGTTGCAGGCCTCGATGGCCACGATGACGTCGGTTGCTCCGGGCTGGGGTACCGGAACGGTATCGATCTGGAGCGCCCCACCAATCTCATGCAGCCGGGCGACGCGCATGGTCGCGGGCAACGGTTTCTTTTGGGTCATGGCTGTCTTTCAGTTCGACTGCGGCAAGCGCCGGGCAAAAAGGGACAAGAGACGGTCCCAGTGACGCTCGGCACTGGCCTCGTCGTAAACGGAAGGACGCTGCGGGAACACGAAGCCGTGCTGCGCGCCTGGATACCATTCGACCTGCGAAGCGGCGGAGCACTGTGCGAGTGCATCGGACAACTTTCCGATCGTTTCCTTGTCTGCCCACTTGTCGTTCTCTGCGCAGCCGAAATACATCTCGCCCTTTACCTGGGAGGCCAGACGGTGAGGTGAATCTTCCTTGTCGGTGACCAGGGGCGTGCCATGGAAGGACGCAGCGGCCTTGACGCGATCCGGCCAACGCGCGGCTGCCGCGATCGCGAACTGGCCGCTCATGCAGTACCCGACCGTTCCGATCTCCCGGGCCTGCGCGGCGGGTTCGATGTCGATGAAACGGATGAGCGCCTCCGTGTCCCTGACAACGAGCTCGTTGCTCAATGTTCCCACCATGCGCAGCATCTCCTGGATGCCGGCTTCGTCCCACGTCATGTGGAACTCGCGCAATGTGCGGTAGTACAGGTTCGGCAACACGACGAAGTAGCCGGCCGAGGCCATGCGCCGCGCCATCACGCTCAGCTCTTCACGGCGGCCGATCGCATCCATGTAGAAAAACACGACCGGATATCGGCCGCGGCCGGACGGGTGAACGACGAGCGTGTTCATCGTTCCGTCGGCCGTCTGGATGTCGACCTCCTTCTCGGCAAGAGATACGTCAGTCATCTCGTGCTCCCGAAACGATCGGTCCATTCCGCGATCGGCATGAAGGTGGGATCAGCGCGGCATACGCGTTCGGTCTCGGCCCAGATTTCCTCGTCGCTCTTCCCCAGGTCGAGCGGATCGCCATGCGGCTGCGTGATGTACCAAGGGGTGTCGAGGTACACCTCCACGGTGTTCTGCTCGATGTCGCTGAAGTAGATGGAGATGGCATTGCCGTGGTTGAGGCCGCGCATCTCGCTCGCTCCGGCTTCCAGCGCCCGGCGCCTGGCTTCCCGCAGGTGATCGAGCGCGGCCACCTTGAACGAGAGCTGCATCACGGTGCTGGGCGCGTCGGCGCCACGGCCGCTTGCCAGCACGAGCTGGTGGTGCTGGCTCGGTGAGCCGCTCAGGAACACCAGCCTCATCTGGAACGTCCTGCCGACGCCGCGGTCGGTCTCGACCATGCCGAAGACATGCTTGTAGAAGGACACCATCTTCTCGACGTCTTTGCAGAAGACGCCGAAGTGCGACAGATTGGGGCGAAACGTCGTCGTCATGATCAACGCTGCCCGTCGTGAACGGACACCTTGTCCTTCGTGAGGCCGCCAAGGCGGGAATGGATGCGGCCTCCATCTGCCATCACCAGCGCGAACAGGATCTCGTCCGGACGTGGCGCGTCCTGAATGCCAACTTCGAAGCTGTTGTAGTGGCTTCGCACGTAGGAAGCATGGATGTAGGTGAGCGGAACGATCAGCCGGTAGCCGGGTACGGCCACGCACTTGGCCGACGGGACCATGGCCTTGGGGTCACCCAGCACCTGGCGCATGGCCCAGCCTCCCGCCTCATGCCATATGGCGCCATGCTCCAGTTCGCCATTGATGCCCACGATCGCGGCCTTGCTGTACGCCTCGACCCGGTCTTTCCCGCCGAGTGCCCCCGCGGCCTCTTCGGCGAGGAGGGTGCCCAGACTGCGTAGTTCGGCCATGAAAGGCAACAGGTCGGGTTCATAGCGCCCCGCGTAGGGATTGCGCAGAACGGCACTTGCGGCGACCAGGCGCAACGGTTTCGGAGCAGCCGGCCCCCCTTCGTGCAGGACCGTCTCGATGGTCAGGCTGCGCTTGCGTATTGAAATCAATGGCATGTCGGTTGTCTCGGGTTCTTGATAGGTGTTGTCGACGCGCTCGGACGTCGGCCTCGTCCGTCTGTAGTTCGCGCCCGGCGAGCCTGTGCTGTCGACCTGGAACGCGCGTGTGCATCGCCCTGGGGCCGGCGCGACCGGGCCCGGTTCAGGCTTGTGCAGTGATCGGGTTGCGAAGAATGCCGATGTCCTCGATCTCGACCTCGCAGACGTCGCCAGGCTGCATGTACCTTGGGGGCTTGCGGGCAAAGCCGACACCGGAGGGCGTGCCGGTCACGATCACGTCGCCGGGCAGCAACGTGGAGATCGTCGAGCAATAGGCGATCAGGCGCTGTGTGCTGAAGATCATCTGGTCGGTCCGGCTGGACTGGACGGTCTCTCCGTTCAATCGCACCTCAAGCTTGAGGGCGCGGCCAGGCTCGATCTCTTCCGCCGTTACCATCCAGGGACCGAAGCCGCCGGTGGACTCGAAGTTCTTACCGGTTGCGATTTGCTTGGCATGGAACTGCCACTCGCGCACGCTGGCTTCGTTGTAGCAGGCGTAGCCCGCGACGTGCTCGTACGCCTCGTTCTCCGGGATGTCGCGACCGCCCTTTCCTATGATGACGGCGAGTTCGCCTTCCCAGTCCAGCGTTTCCGAGACGCGCGGGCGCACGATCGGCGCGCGGTGCGCCGTCTGGGACCGTGCGGTCCGCAGGAACAGCGGCGGGAACTCCGACAGCTCACGTTGCAGGCCGGCGGCCAACGCTTCCTGGTGGTGGTCCATGTAGTTGCGCACGGCGCACCAGATCTTGTCGGGTTGCGGGATCACTGGGAGAAGCTCGACGTCGTCATAGAGCGCTACCGGTTTCTCTCCCTTGACAAGAGCGTCGCGCTGCGCGAATCGATCGCTGCCGACGAATTGCGCCAGCGTCGCGATGCCGGTGGTTCTGCCGAGGTCGAAGACCTGATGATCGACAACGGCGCCCCAAGTTTCGCGGCCACCCTGCAGGAAGGAAATCAATTTCATGTGCGCTCCATGTGAATATGTTCGTTGCTGACGGGATGCTATGGGTGCGTCCTTGGCGCACCCACATCGCCTTCCGATAGATGAACACGAGAAATGCCTGAACGTCGTTCTGTGCATAAACTGACTCATCACGCATTCGGCGCATCCATGGCAGATACAACCTCCCTTGCAGAGCAGGCATTCACGCGATTGCGCAGGGATATGCTCGCCGGCTCGTTGGCAGCGGGCAGCAAGCTCAAGATCGAAGATCTGCAAGATCTGTACGGCTTCTCGAGCAGCCCGCTGCGGGAAGCCTTGAGCCGCCTCTGCCAGGAGGGACTTGTCCGTGCGGATGAGCGGCGCGGGTTTCGCGTGGCGCCGATCAGTGCCGAAGACATGGCCGACATCACGCGGATGCGCCTCATCCTGGACTTGCAGGCGCTCTCGGACGCCATCTCTTGCGGCACCGATGCATGGGAGGCCGCCATCGTTGCCGCGTTCTACCGGCTCGAGAAAGTCGAGGGCCGACTCGAGGGACCGACGGTCCTGGACGAGGAATGGGGCGCGCTGCACCGCGCGTTCCACATGGCATTGATTGCCGCGTGCTCATCCGCGCGTCAGCGCTCCTGGAGCGCAAGTCTCTTCGACCAGGCGGAGCGCTACCGCCGCTACTCGTCGACCCACCGGAACGCCTCGCGACGCAAGACGAACGAGCACAAGAAGCTGATGGAGGCGACGCTGAATCGAGAAACCCACGCGGCCAGCGCGATGCTGCGAGAGCACATCCTCGGGACGCAACGCAATGTCGAGGCTGCGCTGCGCGCGGCGGCCGGCGAAACATCACTTGAAGAAAGGAAACACCGATGAGCACGAACAATGTGGAAGCGCAATTGCGCGAGCTCGAGGGCCAGCGATGCGTCGCGATGGTGGCGGGCGACCTGCCGCGGCTGCGGCAGTTGCTGCACCGGGACCTGATCCATGTCCACGCCAAGGGTCAGGTCGACACGCACGAGAGCTACTTCGCCTCGGGCGGATTCAAGGTGAACTACACGCGGCTGGAACGCGGCGAGTTGACGGTGCGGGTCCTCGGAGATTCCGCGCTGATGACCGGTCGCCAGTTGCTGGAAGCCGTCCGCAAGGCAAATGGCGAGCATGTCCGCATCGAATCCCAGGTGATGCAGATCTGGGTGCGCGAGGGCGGGAGTTGGCAGCAGCTGGCTTTCCAGACGACGCCCAGCGAGCACACGGTCACGCCAGCGTGACCGAACACGCACAATCACTACACCACACGTCGATGTCCATCGGCCAATCCGAAGCTGTGGTGTCCATCGTCCGGCAGCTGCGCGCGCTCGGGGCGAAGTTCGACCCCGAAGTCCTTGCGGCGACGCGTCACATCTACCGTCCGCTGCTGGTACTTGCGCCCGCCGCGCTGGAGCGGCATGACGTGGCCTATGGCGATCACCCGCGTCACAAGCTTGATGTCTATCACCCGGCAGGGGACTGCAGGGCGATCGTCGTGAACGTGCACGGCGGAGGCTTTGTGGCAGGCGACAAGAACGCCGACGATGTCTTCAATTGCAACATCGGACGCTGGCTCGCCGCACATGGCTATGCCGCTGTGCTGCCGAACTACCGGCTCGCTCCCGGCCATGGTTGGCCTGCAGGCGCGGAGGATGTGCAGTCGGTGCTGCGGTGGGTGCAGAGCCATCGCGCCGATCTCGCGCCGTCGCCCCGACCGATCGTGCTGTGGGGACAATCGGCGGGGGCGTGTCATGTCGCATCGTGGCTGTTCGATCCGGTCGCGGCCGACGGTAGGATGAGCGATGTCGCGGCGGTCATGCTCCTGAGCGGCTTCTACAGCGCAACCTCGCCACTAGCGTCAGGTCCCCGCGCCTATTTCGGCGACGACGCGTCGCGCTACTCACAGCGCTCGCCTATCACGCACGTGCGGCATGTGGATGTGCCGATCTGGCTCGGCGTCGCGGAGCTGGACCCGGCGCCGATCGCCGAGCAGACCTATGCGCTGGCAGGTGCGATGACGGCGGCACTCGCTCGCAGCCCCGACTTTCATTTCTTCCGCGGGCACAACCATGCGTCGACCGTCCAGAGTCTCGGTTCGCCGCACGAGGATGCAGGTTCCGAGATCCTGCGGTTTCTCGGAACCCTTTAAGCGCCGACGTGCGACTACTTGCGAGCCGCGCTCTCTTCGGCGCGTTTCATCGCGTCGATCACTGGCGCAGCCGCGCGCGCGGCCTGTAGCGTCAACGCGTCGAACTCCTTGCCCTGCATCAGCCGCACCTGCATCTTGACGCCCCCGACGGCCGCGGCGAACTCTGGACTCTGACCTGCCTTGCGGAATGCATCGCGCAACCGCGCCGCGCGATCGTCGGGGACACCCTTGCGCAGCACGATGCCGAGGATCGGGTTGAGTGTGTCCGCCCCTTGCACGCCTTGTTCCAGTAGGGTTGGAGCGTCCGGATATTCGTTCAGCCGCTCTCGCGTCGCGGTGGAAACGAGCCGCAGTTTCCCAGCGCGCAGTAGGGTATCGACCGCCGAGATGTCGGCGATGCCCATGTCCGTGTGCCCGCCGAGAATGGCGGCGATCATGTCGGGTGCTCCGCGATATGGGATCTGAATTGGCTCGATGCCGAGGGCCTTGAAGGTCAGGTACCCCTGGATGTGAAGAGAGGTCCCCGCGCCGAGATGGCTGAAGCGAAGGCCGCCAGGCGACCTGGCGGCTGTCGAGACGTCGGAGAGCTTGCTCAACGCTGAGTCCGCCTTCGCGAACATCACATGCCGGAACTCCGCCACACCCAGCAGCGTCTCGAGAGACGCCATATCGAAGGTCGGCTTCTGCAGGTGCGAAGTGATGGCGGCGTAGGAACTCGTCGTCACTGCGACGGTGTATCCATCGGCCGGCCTCCTTGCGAGGTCCGCCAAAGCCAGGCCGCCACCGGCGCCCGTGACGTTTTCCACGAGGACAGGCTGGCCAAGAAGTCTGCCGGCTGCGTCCGCCAATGCCCGTGCACCGATGTCGACAGCGCCCCCCGCGCCGAAGCCGACGACCAGCCGGATGGGGCGGTCCGGGAAGGTTTCCTGTGCGGCTGCAGTCAGCGATCCCAGCGACAGCAAGAGGGCGGCCATTGTGCGGGAGGACAGGCGGCGGAAGTCGTCTGGCTTTTTCATGTCATGTCTCCTTTGTTGTACGGGTTCGTTCACCGCGAGTTGGTTGGCGGGGCAGGCGATCTAGCCACGATGCCTGAAGGCCCCTAGCGCATTGCGCGGCAGTCTCGCGCATGGCGGCGCAAGATCCTGCAGCGCACCTTTCTGGAAGCGGCGCCGCCCGTTAGACAGGCGCGCTCGCGAACCCGCTCCACACTCCGTCGTAGTCCGATTGCAGGTGCGCCGCCTCGAGTGCCTGCCGCGTCGGGCGGAAAATGTGCCGGCTCTCGAACATGAACGCTAGCGTGTTTTCCAGCCGGTGCGGAGCGAGCGCCGCGCTGCTCGCCTTCTCGAACGTGGCAGCGTCGGGCCCATGGGCGAGCATGCTGTTGTGCAGGCTTACGCCGCCGGGCACGAAGCCTTCGGCCTTCGCGTCATAGACGCCGCGCACCAGGCCCATCAACTCGCTCATGATGTTCCTGTGGAACCACGGTGGCCTGAAGGTCTCCTCCGCCACCAGCCAGCGCGGCGGGAAGATCACGAAGTCGCAATTGGCAACGCCTGGCGTGTCGGTTCCGGAAGTCAGCACTGTGTTGATCGAGGGGTCCGGATGATCAAAGCTCACCGTTCCGATCGCCATGAAATGCGCCATGTCGTACTTGTACGGAACCAGGTTCCCGTGCCAGGCAACGACATCGAGTGGTGAGTGATCTTGCTTCGATTCCCAGAAGTGCCCCAGATACTTGTTCACCACCGTGCACGCGCGCTGTGTCTGCGCTTCGCAGCTTGCAACGGGTGTCTGGAAGTCGCGGGCGTTGGCCAAGCCGTTGGAGCCGATAGGGCCAAGTTCGGGAAGGCGGAACGCGGCGCCATAGTTCTCACAGACATAGCCGCGTGCGAGGCCGTCGGGCAACTCGATGCGCCAGCGCATGCCGCGCGGCACGACGGCGAATTCGCCGGGCGCCACCAACAGCCTGCCGAGTTCGGTATGGAGCAGCAATGCACCCTGCTGCGGAACGAGCAACATCTCGCCGTCGCTGTTCATCAGGTAGCGGTCCGTCATCGAGCGGTTGGCGTGATAGACATGGGCTGCGACGCCGGTCTGGGCGTGTGCATCGCCGTTCCCGCCGATCGTGAAGATCCCATCGATGAAGTCGGCGCCGCCTGCCGGTCCCGCCCAGGGATTCCAGCGAAGTCGGTTAGCTGGCGTAGGGACCTCATGGAACGGCCCAGTCTGCCATTGAGGGGCTCGGACTTCAACGGCCTTGGAGTGCATAGCCGAAGGACGCATGCGATACATCCAAGTGCGGCGGTTGTGTGCGCGCGGCGCCGTAAAGGCGGTACCAGACAACAGTTCCGCATAGAGGCCGAAAGGCGCGCGCTGTGGCGAATTCCGGCCGACCGGCAGGGCGCCCGCGCGGGCCTCGGTTGCGAATTCGTTTCCGAAGCCACTTTGATACTGAAATGGGGTCTGGCTTGAAACCGTCATGGCATGGATTCCTCTCGGTTCAGTAAGCGGGCAGCACGGTGGAGCGGCATACGCCCAGCCCGATGCGTGCGAAGCCCGGTCGTTCGCAGAAAGCCGACAGCGTCAGCTCGTCGCCGTCTTCGAGGAAGCTGCGCTTTTCGCCGGATGGCAACTCGAAAGCACGGGAGCCACCGCGGCTGATTTCCAGCAGACTGCCGAGGGCGGAATCGTCAGCCCCGGAGATCGTCCCGGACCCGAGCAGATCCCCGTTCTGAAGGAATGAGCCGTTGCTCGTGTGGTGCGCGATCATCTGACCCGGTGTCCAATAGAGCGTGGCGCTGTCCGACCGGGAAAGTCGCGTCGCAGGCTGCCCATTGGCACGCATGCGCTGGCTCGCAAGGTGGGCATCGATGACGATGTGGACTGCGCCGCCCGCCTGGTCTTCCTCCCCCTGCAAGTGCGGCAGCGGTGACGGGTCGCCGTCCAGTCGTCGCGCTGCGGGCACGTGAAAAGGAGCAAGCGCTTCGGCAGTGACGACCCAGGGCGAGATGCTCGTCGCAAAACTCTTGGCAAGGAACGGTCCGAGGGGCTGGGCCTCCCACGCCTGCACGTCTCGCGCCGACCAATCATTGAGTAGGCAAACGCCAAAGATGTGGTTCCACGCCTCGTCGACGGCGATCGGCCTGGCCTGCTGCGAGCCCTGGCCGATGAACAACCCAAGCTCGACTTCATAGTCCAGCTTTTCGCATGGGAGGAATGCGGGCGCCTCGGTGCCGTTCTTGCGCAGTTGGCCGCGCGGGCGGTAGACGGGGGCTTCACCGAGCTGAACGCTGGCGGCGCGGCCGTTGTAGCCAACGGGCACGTGCTTGTAGTTCGGAAGAAGCGGCTGGTCGGGCCGGAAGAGGCGCCCCGCGTTCGTCGCGTGGTGGATCGACGCGAAGAAGTCCGTATATCCTGAGATCTTCACCGGCATGAGCAGGTCTGCATACCCCATCGGAACCAGCGCGTCCTCAACAAGTTGGCGATGGGAGGCTGTGCCTTCGGCGAGCAGGTCGAACAACTGCAATCGAAGCGCCGAGACGGCGTCCTGCGGTAGCGCCATGAGCCGATTCAGCGTGCTCTCGCCACAAGCCATCGCTGCTTCCCTGGCCGACGCGGTGAACGCGTCGGCGGCCCTGGCGACGTCGACGATCCGCTCGCCGATGGCGACGCCGCATCGGGGCAGGTCGCTGGCGCCATGCCTACGAAACACGCCGAAGGGTAGGTTCTGGATGGGGAAGTCGGTGCCTGGTGCGTTTGCCGATGCGACCCAACTGCGCGTGCCCGCGTCATGCGTTCGATTCAGTGCGATCACAGCGTGAACCCACCGTCGATCACGATGCGCGTGCCCGTCGCTGTACGAAGTTGCGTGATGCAGGCCAGCACGGCGTGGGCGACGTCCTCGGGGGAGACGACGCGGCCCAGGGGAGTGGCCGCCGCCTTCTTCTCCAGTTCTTCCCGGGTGCGACCCGCGACGAAGCCGGTGTCCACCGACGCTGGAGCAATGTTGAGGAAGCGAACGGTCGGTCCGAACGCTCGGGCAAACGACAGCGCGGTCGTTTCCATTGCCGCCTTGGCTGCGCAATAGGCAATGTTGCTGCCCGCACCCGTTGCCGCCGAGACGGACGAGACGTTCACGACGACGCTCTCCGTTCCTTTTCTCAGAAGAGGAAGAAGCGCGCGGGTGATGGAGAAAGTCCCTCCAGCGTTGGCAACGAGGATGTCGGTGAACAAGCGGGCATCCATGCGCTCCAGGTCCGCGTGTGGCACGCGTTGCGTGCGCCCTGCGGAGTTCACCAGGATGTCGATGGCGCCGAATTTCCCTTGTAATTCCGCCGCCAGAGCGTCATGAGCGGCGTGGTCTTCGAGGGGAATATGGGCGACCGTATGACCCTGCCCGGGCAGATCGGAAACGAGGGCTTCGGCACGCTCCCTGCCAGCGTTGTAGCCGATCACCACGCGCGCGCCCTCGCGCGCGAGCAGTTGCGCGCAGGCCGCACCGATACCGCTGCTGGCCCCTGTTACGACGGCAATCCTGCCTGCCAGTTGTTCAGATTTCATAGATGGATATTTCCATGGCAGCCAACGGCGCCTTGGGCGGACTTTAGGGTTGCCCGTCTCGGTGGTCGGAGGTAAATTCCATTTAACGGACACGACCTTCGTTCTTCATCCGCACGCCGGGCTCCGGTCGTGCACAGTTGCGCTATGAGAAACCAGACTCCCCGCGTTGAAGAGCCAGCTGCGACCACGGATGCCGGGTCGCTCAAGCGCGGTGTCCAGATTCTGAAAATCCTAGCGACAGTGGGGGCACGCGGACTCGCGCTCACGGAAATCGCTGACCGCGCGGGCCTGCCGCATCCCAGTGTCCATCGCGTGTTGCGCCAGCTGCTCGATGATCGCCTGGTCTCTCGCAACGAAGACATCAAGCGCTACCGCCTCGGTCCGCTCGCCTTCGAGCTGGGCATTGCGTGTTCCACCATGTACGGTGATCTTCGCGACCTCTGCGCGAACGCGATGGAGATGCTGTCGGAGCAAACGGGCGACACGTCCTATCTTGTTGTGCGAAGCGGCTTCGACGCGGTCTGCATGCATCGCCACGAAGGAGAGTTTCCAATCCGGGCGCTCGTTCTGGACGTGGGCGGGCGCAGGCCATTGGGCGTGGGCGCCGGCGGACTCGCGCTGCTGGCGGCGGTGAAGGAAGACGAGCGCCACCAGATCATCGAGCGGGTCGGGCCCAAACTGCACGCGTTCGGAGGCATGACGGCGGAAGACTTGGAGCGGGCATGTGTGCTCACCCACGACAACGGTGCCGCGGTCATCCACGACACCTTGAGTCTCGGGGTGAGTGCCGTGGGCCTGGCGTTCTTCGACGGGCTTGGGCAGCCGGTAGGCGCGCTCAGCGTGGCGGCACTTTCGCACCGCATGACGGGCGAGCGGGTCAAGCGCATCGCGGAATTGCTCAAGGACGGCCGTGCCGACGTCGAACGGCGCATGAACCGCAAGCACCTGAACGGCTGGAAGACCGGCACCTAGCGTCCGCCGCTTGGCGTGCCCGTAAGGGGCGGCGCTGCGGCGTCTCATGCCCCGCAGTCCCATCCGGTCTGGTGCTCAGACGCTCGTGTCAAGGCCGTCGAAATCCTCGGTGATCGCCGCCCTGCGGGCGCCAGTTCGTGCGCGCTCGGCCGCCGGGTCAGCGCTTTCAAGCTGTGTCCGTCAATCGGACACGGAGGTGGTGCACGGACGGCCCCGCATCAACAATTCTCTCCGCCAAACGCATCGGAGAAGTTTCCGATTAGCGCACAGCCGTAGGGGCCAAGTGCCCTGTAACGCAACCATCCTTCACGAGGAGCAAGCATGAGCACTGAGCAAGAAAACCCCGTTCGCGTCGAATTCGAGGAAGGGATCGCCTGGGTCATCCTCAACCGGCCCGACAAGCGCAACGCCATGAGTCCCGCACTCAATTCCCGCATGATCGAGGTCCTTGACGAACTTGAGACCGACCCGCGTTGCAAGGTGCTGGTGCTGACCGGCGAAGGGGACTCGTTCACGGCCGGGATGGACCTCAAGCTGTTCTTTCGGGACGCCGAGCAGCAGCATACCCCCGAGCGCCTCATCCAGATTCGCCGCGACTTCACGCAATGGGCGCAGCGCCGTTTGCAAGGCTACATAAAGCCGACGATCGCGATGGTCAACGGCTGGTGCTTCGGCGGCGGTCTCACGCCGCTCGTTTGCTGCGACCTTGCCATCGCGGACGAGCAGGCCCAGTTCGGCGTCTCCGAGATCAACTGGGGAATCATCCCCGGCGGCAACGTCACGCGTGCGCTGGCGGCGACCATGGGACGGCGCGACGCCCTCTACTACATCATGACCGGCATCCCGTTCGATGGCCGTCGGGCCCAGCAGGTGGGACTGATCAACGAGGCTGTGCCCAAGGAGCAACTGCGTGCCCGCACGGTGGAACTCGCGAAGATCCTGATGTCGAAGAATCCCTCGGTGCTTCGCAACGCCAAGCAGGCCTTCATCAACGGCGGAAACCTCCCGTGGGATGTCGCGGAGGATTACCTGAGCGCCAAGAACTTCATGAGCATGATGCAGGACCCCGAGAAGGGGCGTGCGCAGGGGCTCAAGCAGTTCCTGGACGACAAGACCATCAAGCCCGGCTTGCAAGGCTACACGCGCGAAGGCGACGCATGACAACGGTGAACGTCGATCGTCTGCTCTCGCCCAGGTCGGTCGTGGTGGTGGGCGCTTCGGCCCGGCCGGAAAGCCCCGGTGCCCGGGTCTTCGCTGGTCTCAAGCGCTTGGACTTTGCGGGCGCCATTCACCTGGTGAATCCGACGCGCGCTGAACTGGATGGGCATCCTTGTGTCGCTAGCATCTCGGCGATTCCACAAGAAGTCGACCTGGCGGTACTTTGCGTTCCCAAGGATGCCGTCCAGGCCTCGCTCGAGGCATGCATCGAGCGGAAAGTCGGCGCCGCAGTGGTATTTGCCGCGGGGTATGCCGAACAGGACGAGGGCGGCGCGCAAGAGCAACGCCGCCTCGAAGACACGGCACGTGCTGCGGGCATCGCCCTGCTGGGCCCGAACTGCCTGGGCTTTGCGAATCTGCGCGCACGCGCCCCGATCACGATGGTCAACATCGCGAAACCCGCATCGGATGCGCCGGGTGTCGCCATCGTCGCCCAGAGCGGTGCGTTCATGTCTTCGCTGTACGCCACGATGTCGCTCAAGGGCACCCCGGTGTCGTCGATCATTTCGGTCGGCAATCAGGCCGTGCTTGGTGTAGAGGATTTCTTGGCGCGATTCATCGACGACGACGGTACGTGCGTCATGGCCGTCTTTGCCGAACGACTGCGCGAGCCGAAGCGTTTCCTGGAACTGGCGGCCCGCGCTAGAGAAAAGCACAAGCCCATCGTCATGATGCACACCGGCCGCAGCAGCAAGGCCCGCGACGCAGCGGCTTCGCATACCGGCGCGCTCGCCGGCGACGACGCGATCATGCGTGCGCTGGTGGCACATGAATCCGTGATCCTCGTGGACTCCATCGATGAACTGGCGGATGTCGCGGCTCTGGCGGCTGCGTTTCCGGAAGCGCCCACGAAGGGCGTGGGCGTCGTCACGAACTCGGGCGCGCTGCGTGGCATCACCTTCGATTTCTGCGAAAGCGCCGGCCTCGACGTGCCCGTGCTCGACGCTGCGACGGTCGAGAAGATGGCGTCGCGTCTTCCCGCCTATGCAGTCGCGGAAAACCCGATCGATGTCACCGTGCAGGCCATCGCGGAGCCGGACCTGATCGGCGCTGGGGCGCGGGCCCTGCTGGACGATCCCAACATCGGCAGCGCTGTGCTGGCGGTACACGCGGGCAAGGAGGCTGCGGAATATGCGCGCCTGGCCGGCCCGATGCTTGCCGGTTCCCGCAAGCCTGTCGCCTACAGCCTGTTGGGCGAAGGCGCGCCGCTCTCGCCGGAACTGGCCGCGGCGCTGCGCGAGAACGGCATTCCGCTGTTCCGCTCAGTGGAGCGCGCGTTGGGCGCGGTGGCGAAGCTCACGGGGTACGGAAGGTCTCGTCTCCGATCCCCGCGCGCGGCCAGCCCGTCCGCACCGGTCCCGGTGTTCGCGGGTGCCGGGACCCTGACAGAGCACGACAGCAAGAACTGGCTGCGGCAACTTGGCATCGCCGTGCCCAAGGGCGCTCTCGCTAAGACGGTGAGCGACGCGACGCGCATCGCCAAAGACATCGGCTATCCCGTGGTGCTGAAGGCACAGGCCTCCGGGCTCGCCCACAAGAGCGACGCAGGCGGGGTGATCCTGAACATCGCCGACGAGGTCGCATTGCTTCGCGCCTGGGACGAACTGCATGCGAACGTCCGGCGCGCAAGGGACGGTCTCGCGCTTGACGGTGTGCTCGTCGAATCGATGGCCCGCAAGGGCATTGAGCTGGTGATCGGCATCAAACGCGATCCCGACTGGGGGCCGGTGATGCTGCTCGGCCTGGGCGGCATCTGGATCGAGATTCTCAAGGACGTGCGGCTGATGCCTCTCGATTTCACCGAGGCGGCCATTGTCGAAGAGCTCACCCGGCTGCGCGCCAGTGGCGTGTTGCAGGGCGCGCGCGGCAACCGGCCCGCCGATCTTCGCGCCGTCGCACGAATCGCAGCGACGCTCGGCCAAGCCGTGCTCGCCACGCCACAGGTCAAGGAAGTCGACCTGAATCCCGTGATCGTCTACCCAGAAGGCGAGGGCGCCGTGGCGCTCGATGCCCTGATCGTCGCATGAACCACCATCACATCGGCAGGCACTGGATCAACGGAGAGTTCGTTGCATCGGGCGTCGAGCGCGCCGTGATCAATCCGGCGAACGGAGAGGCCGTCGGCTGCTATCACGATGGCGGCCTTGAAGAGGCTGCAGCGTCGATCGCCGCGGCCCAACGGACGTTCCATGGCTGCGAGTGGAAGAGCGACGGCGCCCGACGGGCGACGGCTCTCGGCCGCCTCGCGGACGCTTTCGAGCGCCGGGCCGCGGAACTCGCGGTGCTCATAAGCTTGGAGAACGGCAAGGTCGCAGCCGAGGCCGGCTTCGAAGTCAGCATGTTGTCGCGCACCTTGCGCTTTCAGGCAGGCCTTGCCATGCAGACCTTCGGTCGCGTCCTTGAGGGCAAGCCCGGATCAATGTCGATGGTGCTTCGCGAGCCGATCGGGGTGTCGGGCCACATCATTCCCTGGAACTCGCCGGCGGTCCTGTTCGTCCGCTCGCTCGCACCGGCCCTGGCGGCCGGCACGACAGCCGTCGTGAAGATGCCCGCGCAGTCTGCGCTGGTGGCCACCCTGATGGCCGAGATCATCGCGGAAGTGAAAGAGTTGCCCCGTGGCGCCGTGAACATCTTCATCGAGGGCGGTGCCGAGGGCGCGAAGCACATCGTTGATTCTCCGCTCGTGCCCGCCATCAGCTTCACCGGAAGCACGGCGACGGGACGAGCCATTGCCATTGCTGCGGCCCCACGCTTCAAGCGGCTGGGGCTGGAACTGGGTGGCAAGGGGCCGCATCTTGTCTTCGACGACGCCGACATCGTCGCAGCATTGCCCAAAATCGAGAAATCGCTGACCGTGTTCGCGGGACAGTTTTGCATGACGGCGGGCCGCCTACTCGTGCAGCGCGGCGTCGCCGACGTCGTTCGCGAGGGGCTCGCCGCGCGGCTGCGCGCCGTGAAGGTCGGGCCGGCCAGTGATCCATCGAGCAGCATGGGTCCCCTGATCGACAAGCGCAGCGTCGATCGCGTCGAGCAGATGGTGCAGGAGGCCATTGCGCAGGGCGCCAAGGTCCTCGTGCGGGGTGGCCCCGTTACCGAGGGGCCGCTCTCGTGCGGCGCCTTCTATCGTCCGACGCTGCTGGAGATCCAGGATCTTTCCACGCGGATTGCGCGTGAAGAGGTCTTCGGGCCGGTGCAGGTGCTGCAGGTCTTCGACACCGAGCAGGAGGCAGTGGACTTGGCCAACGACAGCGAATACGGGTTGAGCGCAAGCATCTGGAGCCGCGACGCGGACCGAGGCCTGCGCATTGCGCGTCAGCTGGAGACGGGGCTCGTGTCGATCAACGACTGGATCAACTTCGGGGTGCAGTTCGAGATCGGTGGTGTGAAGGCCAGCGGCCTTGGTCGCATGGGCGGTCTTGGATCGATCGACGGATTCCTCGAATACAAGCAGATCGGGCAGGTCTATCGGACCGCCGCAACCGAGTGACTTTGGGAGCAACGCGTGGATTTGAACTATTCCGATGACCAACTGATGCTTCGCGAGAGCGCCGACCGCTTCCTGAGCGAGAGGCATCAGTTCGAGCACTTCCGCAAGATCGAAGCCGCCGGCACGGCCTTCGACGAAGGCATCTGGCGCGCCTTCGCGCACCTGGGCTGGCTCGGCCTGCCGATCTCGGAGCGCAACGGTGGACTCGGCGGCGGTGCCATCGAGACCGCGATCGTCGCCGAAGCGCTCGGCAAGTCGCTCGTGCTGGCGCCGTACGTGTCCGCTGTCGTCCTCGCCGGAGGGCTGATGGACGAACTGGGAACGAGCGCCCAATGCAATGCCGTGCTCGGCCCGCTGGTCGAAGGGGCGGGCATTGCCGTCCTTGCACACGACGAGCGGCGGATGGGTGTGACCATGGCGGGAATCGACACGATGGCCGTGCGCGCGTCGACGGGAGCGGGCTACCGCATCGACGGCCACAAGACCATGGTGCTGGGGGGCGCCGGCGCGCGGACCTTCTTGGTCACGGCGCGCGTGGACCAGGCGTCCCATGGCGCCGCGAGAGTCGGCGTCTTCATCGTGCCGTCCGATGCGCGGGGTGTGGCCGTCAAGCCGTTTCGAACGGCGGACGGCGGACTCGCCGCGGACGTGTCATTCGCGGGCGTTGCAGTGGAGGGTGATGCCCTCCTGGGCGGGTGCGACGACGCGTCGGCGGCGTTGCGACTCGCGCTCGACCGCGCCGCCGCGGCGGTGTGCTGGGACGCTGTCGGAGCGATGGACGCGCTGCTGGCCGCGACGGTCGAATTCACCAAGCAGCGCGTGCAGTTCGGAAAACCGTTGTCGAGCTTCCAGGCGTTGCAACACCGCATGGCGGAGATGGCGGTGAAATGCACCGAAGCCCGAGCGACCGCATTGCTTGCGTCGCTGAGCCTTGAAGCCCCCGAGGATTGGCGTGTTCGGGGTGTGTCGGGTGCCAAGGCGAAGATCGGCAAGATCTCGCGAGACGTGGCGCATGAAGCGATCCAATTGCATGGCGCCATGGGCTTCAGCGACGAACTCCCGGTGGGGTGGTGGTTCAAGCGGCTGTTCGTGTTCGAGAACCTCTTCGGTTCCACCGGCCAGCACCTCGAGCGCTATCGCAGGGTCGTCAGTCAACCCGAGTTCCAGGCCGAATCGCTGCTGCGTTCGCCTGCGCTTGCCCCCAACTAGCCGAGGAATAACCATGGATCTGTTCTTGTCCGAAGAGGAAGTCGCATTCCGGGACGAAGTGCGCGCCTTCCTCGATGCCGAACTCGACCCCGGCTTGCGTCGGTCCGAGCGGTTGAATCCCTGCTTCATTGCGCATCCTTCATACGGCCTCCTGTGGCAGGCGAAGCTCGCTCGTCGGGGTTGGGCTGTGCCCACCTGGCCGACCGAGCACGGTGGGCCGGCCTGGACCCTGACGCAGCGCTACATCTTCGACCAGGAATGCGAGCGGCGCGGTGAGCCGCGCTTCCGCACCCAGGGCATCAAGATGCTCGCACCAGTGTTGATGCGCTATGGAACGCCTGCCCAGAAGATGCACTACCTGCCTCGGATCATCTCTGGCGAACACGTCTGGGCCCAGGGCTACTCGGAACCCGGTGCCGGCTCCGACCTGGCTGCGCTGCGCACAAAGGCCGTGCGCGACGGCGACGACTACGTGGTGAACGGTTCGAAGATCTGGGCCAGCATGGCCCATGAGTCGACGCACATCTTCAGTCTGGTGCGCACGGCGGACACGGGCAAGAAGCAGGAAGGCATCACGTTCCTGCTGATGGCGCTGGATGCCCCTGGGATCACGATCCGGCCGATCAAATCGATTTGCGGAAGCCACGAGTTCAATGAAGTCTTCTTCGACAACGTGCGCGTGCCCGTCGGCAACCGCGTCGGCGAGGAGAACAGCGGCTGGGAGGTGACCAAGTACCTGCTTGAGTTTGAACGAGGAGGCAATCCCGCCGGCGGCATGCTGCGGGCGTGGCACGGCCGTCTGCTCAGGTTGGCGTCGGTGCCAGGCCCCGACGGGGGGCGAGCGATCGACGACCCGGTGTTCGCGACGCAATTCGCCGAGATCGGGATGGACATCGACGCGAACGACATGATCGAACTCACGGCCATGTCGAAGGTGCAGGCAGGCGGAAACCCCGGGGCGATCGCTTCGTCAGTGATGAAGCTCGAACGCAGCCGGATCCGGCAAGCGATCAGCGAACTGGCAGCGATGGTCGTCGGCATGGATGCGGTCCGGTGGGAGACGAGCCGGCCCTTGACGGATCTTCCCGAAGCGCCGCAGATCGAAGAGGAGCGCATGATGGCCTCGGCCATCTACTTCAACTCGCGCTCGCAGAGCCTACTGGGCGGCTCGAACGAGATCCAGTTGGAGATCATCGCCCGGGACCTGCTGCGCTGAGTGAAAGGACATTAGTGACTGGAGACAAAAAATGAGCGACACACAACCGCGATCTGTGCCCGAGACGATGATGGCAGCGCGCCTTCATGCCATCGGCGAACCACTACGAATCGACCGCATCCCCGTGCCGAGACCTCGGGCTTTCGACGTGCTCGTGGAAGTCAAGGCCTGCGGCATCGTGCCCAACATGCGCCGCGTGATCGGGAACTTCTTCGGCACGCAGACGCCCGATGCCAAGCTCTTCCCGCAGCTTCCCGCTATCTTCGGGCTGGACCCCGTCGGCGTCGTTGCAGAGGTAGGCGATCACGTCACGGGCGTAAAAGTCGGCGAGCGCGTCTACGTGAATCCCGCCCGCAGTTGCGGCTCATGCCGGATGTGCCGCCTCGGGCGCACGCTCGATTGCCCCGTGTTCACCTTCCAGGGCTACTTCGGCCGCTCGCGCGAGTTGATGTCCGCCTATCCCTACGGCGGGTTCTCGCAATACATCACCGCGCCTTCGAACGCGCTCGTGAAGCTTCCGGCGAACGTCAGGGATGAAGCGGCGGCCCGTCTGGGCTATCTCGGAACGGCGTATGGCGCGATGAAACGGATTCAGGTGGGACCGGGCGATGTGCTGCTCGTCAATGGGATCAGCGGGACGCTCGGCTTGTGCGCTGCGCTGCTCGGACTGGCGATGGGAGCGCGCCGCATCCTCGGGACCGGGCGCAACGCCGCGCTGCTGGAAAAGGTCAAGGCCATCGCGCCCGAACGCATCTTTGTCCAGGCCCTGCGGGACGAGCCAGCTGTCGTCGCCAGTCCGTCGACTGATCCCTTGCACATCTGGACGCGCGAGCTGACGGACGGTTGGGGCGTCGACGCGATGATCGACTGTCTGCCGCCCGGCGCGCCCGCGAGCGCCATGGTTCGCGCGCTGCATTCGCTGCGTCGCGGTGGCAGGGCTGTCAATGTCGGTGCGGTCACCGAGCCGCTCTCCGTCAATGCGTTCTGGCTCTGCGCAAACAGGATCGCGCTCGAAGGATCGGTGTGGTTCACGACGGCAGAGGGAGAAGAGATTGCCGCCATGGCGTCGACCGGATCGCTCGACCTTTCTTGCCTTGAGCACCGGATCGTCTCGTTGGACAAGATCAACGAACTGCTGGACCAGATGCCCAGCAACACGGACGGCGGCTTCGCCAACTATGTGATCGATCCGACCCCCGTCGGTTGAATGGATGCGTACCCGGGCAAAATCCGGGTACATGAAAGATCATTCCAGCGCTCCGGACGGTGGCTCGCTCAAGCGAGGTGCGCTGCTCCTCAAGATTCTCGCCATGGCCGGCACGCGCGGGCTTTCGCTGACGCAGATTGCGGAGCGCGCGGGGCTTCCGCATCCGACCGCCCATCGCGTCCTGCGCCAGCTCGTCGAGGAACGGCTGGTCGCCCGCAATGTCGAGCTCAAGCGGTATCGCCTCGGTCCGCTGGTGCATGAACTGGGGGTGGCAGGTGCCACGTTGTACGACCTGCGCGACCTGTGCGATGGCCCCATGCATGTCCTCTCGGAAGAGACGACCGATACCGTCTACCTCGTCGTTCGCAGCGGATTTGAGGCGGTCTGCATGCACCGGCTCGAGGGTTCGTTTCCCATCCGCACGCTGGTGCTCGACGTCGGAAGCCGCCGGCCCATGGGTGTCGGGGCAGGGGGGCTCGCACTGCTTGCCGCCCTCCAGGACGAAGAGCGCAAACAGGTGCTGGCGCGCGTCGGCGCGAAGCTGAGCACATTCGGAAAGCTCACGCCCGAAGAAGTCGATCGTTCATGCACGGCCACGAAAAAGCGAGGCTTCTCGATCATCCAGGACACCGTGAACCTCGGTGTCAGCGCGGTGGGCAGGGTGTTCCTCGATCCGATGGGGCAGCCGCTGGGGGCCATCAGCGTGGCTGCGCTTTCCCATCGGATGCCCTCGCAGCGCATCGCAAGGATTGCGGAACTTCTCAAGGACGCGTGCACGGCCATTGAGCGCCGGATGGGCGACCAGCGCCAAGGCGGGTGGCAGACGGGCGCCTGAGTCGGCGCACCGCGGCGTGCGCGGCACCCGATCAGGCGCGTGCCGCGGCTGCCCGGTGCGCCGAAGTGCTGCTCAGTCGAGCGTGATTCCCTTGGAACGGATCAGCGCCGGCCAGATCGCCATGTCCTGTGTCCACTGCTGCTTCATCTGTGCGCTCGTCGTCGGCAGCGGCTCGGCCCCCATGTCGCGCAGACGGGCCTGCACATCGCGATCGCTCAGCGCCAGCTGCAGTTCGCTCGAGAGTTTGTCGATGACCTCGGGCGGCGTCTTCGCCGGGGCCACGACGCTCAAGTACGACGGGGGCACACGCGTAGTCAGATTCAGTTGCACAAGCGACGGAACACCCGGGAGGTCGGTCAGTGGTTGTGCGTTGAACGTCGCCAACACCTTCAGCTTGCCGCCTTTGATGTGGCCGATCGCGCTCGTGAGGTCCGCGATCATGACGGGCACCACGCCGGCCATCACGTCCTGCAGCGCTGCCGCGCCGCCCTTGTACGGCACGTGCGCCAGCTTCAACTGCGCTTGGTCCTTTAGGAACTCCAGCGCGACATGGTGCGGTCCTCCGATGCCCGACGTGGCCACCGGAAACTTTTCGGGCGTCGCGCGCATGTCCGCGACCAGTTGGCGGACGTCCTCGTAGCCCGAACCGGGATGGACCGCCAGCAGCAGCGGCACGCGAGCCAGCAGGCCGACCGGCGCGAAATCCCGGACGGGGTCGTAGGGTAACTTCGCGTAGAGGGCCGTGCTGAACATGATCGTTCCCGGGTCTGCGGCCAGGATCGTGTAGCCGTCCGGCGTGGACTTGGCCACGTAGTCGGCGGCGATGGTAGTGCCCGCGCCCGGTTTGTTGTCCACCACGAGGGGCTGGGCCATCTGCTTTTGCATCTGGGTTCCGACCAGCCGGGCCACGATGTCGGTTCCCCCTCCTGCGGGCGTTCCCACGACCCACTTGATCGGGCGCGACGGAAACGACTCTTGCGAGCGCGCAGGTCCGTGGACGGCGCATGCGAGGACGATCGAAACTGCCAGCAGCTTTCTCATGCGTTGTCTCCGTCTGTGAGTGCCGGATTGTTCCGGGTGATGCGCTCGGCAGCGGTCCACGTGTTCGATAGATGAAATCGGCCTGATGTCCCCGCAGATCGGAGCCGGCGAACGGGCGGCGTGCGGGGGCGCCTGCGGTCCGTGCGCCGGCATCGACATGGCTCCGGATGCCCGATTGGACACGGCCGCCGCGCGAGCTCAGGCGACAGGCGTGGTCTTCGGCTGCTGGGGACTCGCCTGTCGTCATGCCGGCGCGTCCGCTTCGCGCATGCGCCGATCTGCTGGCGCTAGCGAGGCGGATCTTGGTCGTCGGCGACCTTCGCGAGCAGTGATAGCAACAGCGTCCGTTCGCGTGCCGACAGGCACGCCGCTATCTTCTTTTCGAAGGATTGACTTGCAGCCTGATAGAGGTCGAGGTCCGCGTTCCCTCGATCCGTCAGGTGGAGCGCATAAGCACGGCGGTCCTCGGTGGCGTTCCGCGACACGAGGCCCATGCGTTCAAGTTCGTCCACCACCTTGACGGTGCCAGGTCCCTTGATGCCGAGCAGTCCGCCTAGCGCCGCTTGGCTGATGCCGGGGTTGGCGCCGATGGCACAGAGCGCAGCGAAGCGAGCTGGCGAGAGATTGCCGCCGAGGTGAAGAACGAGAGCTTCGTCGCAGCGCACCTGGGCGCGCTTTATCGCATAGGCGAGGGAGCCGCTCAGGAGATCCCCGCGCTTGGCGGATCTCGTCGCCGGCGGCACGCCATCCCTGCCTCGCGCAGCGCCTGTCGCGCTGGCCGGGTTGGCGTCCTTTGTGCGGACGGGAGCGGGACGGGTGGACGTTCGGGTCACAGGCAGCCGATAGGACATGAAGATCGTTCAATTGTAGTTGACGGTGAACAGTGCTCTGGGTACATTGATTCCAGGCAAATGATTTGCTAGGCGAACTATAAATAGCCGGGTCGGCCGCGCAGTGGCTTCGATAGCGCTGACGGCTCACAGCAGCAAGAGTCATGTCCGGATACCGAAATGGAACCCCGACTCGAGTCCGCTGAATGCCGAGAATCGGCTGGCCCTTGAAGTCGACAGAAGGAGACAACGTGAAAAAAATCCATTCAGTGCTCGTCGCCGCCGCTTGCGGCCTTTGGATCGGCGCCGCGCACGCGGACATCAAGGTGGGATTTACGGCGCCGCTCTCGGGGCCGGCGGGCGCCATCGGCCAGGACCAATACGACGGCTTCATGCTTGCGATCGAGCGACTGCAGGGCAGGCTGGGTGGCCAGTCGGCAGCGGTGCTCAAGGAGGACGACCAACTCAAGCCGGAAGTGGGTCTGCAGGCCGCTCGCAAGTTGATCGAAAAGGAAAAAGTCGACGTCCTCGTGGGCCTGGGCTACACCAACGTCTTCATGGCCATGGCGCCGCTCGTCACACAGTCCGGGGTCGTGGCCATCGGAACCAACGCAGGCCCGCAGGCCGTTGCCGGGGCGGGATGCAAGGCGAACATCTTCGCCATGACCGGTCAGAACGACGGTCCGTCCGAGGCGATGGGCATGTACGCCCAGCAGAAGCGTTATGACAGGACCTTTCTGCTCGCGCCCAACTACCAGGCGGGCAAGGAGATGCTGGCGGGCTTCAAGCGGCACTACAAGGGAAGCGTCGCTGACGAGGTCTACCCGCCGTTGAATCAGTCCGACTTTTCCGCGGAGATCGCGCAGATCCAGGCAGCCCGTCCCGATGCGCTGTTCATCTTCTTGCCCGGAGGCATGGGCATCAACTTCATCAAGCAAATGAAGCAGGCCGGCCTGCTGGGCCGCGTGCCCGTGATGTCGGTTTTCACCGTTGACGGAACCACGCTCCCGGCCTTGAAACAGCAGGCTGAAGGCGTGCTCGCCGGCGCGATGTGGGATGCGGCCTCGGACGGCAAGGAGGCGGCCGAATTCAAACAGGCTTTCGCCGCGAGATACAAGCGTATCCCGAGCCTGTACGCGGCCGTGGGTTACGACGCCGGCAATCTGCTGAACGTGGCGATCGCGAGACTCAACGGAAACGTGTCGGACAAGGTGGCCTTCGCTGCCGCCGTCAAGGCGGCCGGCTCGGAATTCAGGTCGGTGCGCGGCGCCTTCCGCTTCAACACCAACAACATGCCGGTGCAGGACTACCATGTCTACCAGGTGGTGAAAGCCGGCACGGACGTCACGATGGCGCAGGTGGCGACGCCCGTCAAGGCGCATCCGGATTCCTATCACGCGCAGTGTTCCCTGAAGTGATGGGTCCATGAGCCTCACGCTGTTCATTGCCCAGTTGCTGAACGGACTTCAGTTCGGCGTTCTGTTGTTCCTGCTGGCCGCCGGGCTGACGCTGGTGTTCGGCATCATGAGTTTCATCAATCTCGCCCATGGCTCCCTCTACATGGTCGGGGCGTATGCCGCCGCAGTGGCGGGTGCGAAGACCGGCTCCTTTGCCGTGGCGGTGGCGGCGGCGCTCATAGCGGGCGTTGCGGTTGGTGCGCTGCTAGAGAGGCTCGCGGCGTCCCGGCTGTACCGCCGGGATCATCTGGACCATGTCCTGGCCACGTTCGGACTGGTGATGTTCTTCAATGAACTTGCCCGCATGATCTGGGGCCCCCAGCCGATCTTCATCTCGTTGCCGGAAAGTCTGTCGGGAACCGTGGCGCTTCTGGGATTTTCCTATCCGTCCTATCGCTTCCTGATCATCGCAACCGGGTTGGCGGTGGCCATGGCAAGCCAGTGGCTGATCCGCCGCACGAGATGGGGCATGCTCATCCGCGCCGGCTCGTCGAATCCCGACATGGTCTCGACACTGGGCGTGAACATCGGGCTGCTCAATGCAGGCCTGTTCACGCTCGGCGCGGCGCTTGCAGCGTTGGCAGGCGCCATGGCCGCGCCGATCCTTTCGGTGCAAAGCGGGATGGGCGATGGCGTATTGATCACGACGCTGGTCGTCATCGTGATCGGCGGGATCGGCTCCGTTGCCGGTGCGTTCTGCGCGAGCCTGCTCGTCGGCGTGGTGGACACCATGGGACGCAGCTACCTGACCCTGCTGTTGCGCGAGGTGGCCGATCGCGACGTCGCCAATGCGGCAGGACCCGCGCTGGCATCGATGTTGGTCTACCTGCTGATGGCCATCGTGCTTGCATGGCGCCCGCAAGGGCTGTTTCCCGCCACGGGGAGGCCGTCGTGACCGGGCGTGGAACGCTTCCGCTTCGCGCCGGTGCGCTGGTGGCGCTGGCGGCGATCCCCCTTGCGGCCATGGCGATGGGCGAGAGCTTCTACCTGGCCTTCGGCGCGCGTGTGCTGATCTACGCCATCGCTGCGGTCGGGCTGAACATCGCGCTGGGCTTCGGCGGCATGGTGAGCCTGGGACATGCCCTGTTTCTCGGACTGGGGATGTACAGCGTGGCGCTGCCCGCACATTTCGGCATCGACAGCGGCTGGATTCACCTGGCCTTGACTGTCGCGTCCTGTGCACTGGCGGGAACGCTTACCGGCTGGATCAGCCTGCGCACGGCCGGCATCGCGTTCATCATGATCACGCTGGCCTTTGCCCAGATGGGCTTCTTCGTGCTCGTGAGCCTCAAGCAGTTCGGGGGCGACGATGGACTGGCCGTTGCGGCGCCGAGCAACTTCGGTCGGTTCGGATTGGATTCCCCGCTTGCGGTCTACATCGCGGCCTTCGCAATGCTGCTGGGATTGTTGATCTGGACCGACCGTCTTCGCCAATCGTCCTTCGGCATGGCGCTGCGCGCCTGCCGCCAGAGCGGGCGGCGCGCCGCCTCGCTGGGCATCATGCCTCGCAGGTGTCTGCTGGCAGCCTACGTCTTGTCAGCGGTCATCTGCGGCATTGCCGGCTTGCTGTTGGCGAACTTGAACGCTTACGTCTCGCCAAGCACGATGTCGTGGTTCGTCTCCGGTGAGCTCATCGTGATGGTGGTGCTCGGCGGCATCGGGTCCGCCTTCGGGCCGGCGGTGGGCGCCCTGGTCTATCTGGGAGCGGAAGAGGTGCTGAAGTCCATGACGGGCCACTGGATGGCCGTGTTCGGCCTTCTCATATTCGCCATGGCATTGGTAGGCAGGCCCGCAGCCGCCAGACTCGCGGTCGATTGGAGCCGGCGCCCGCGTGCGGTCGGCGCGAACCGCCGTGTTTTGAGCGGCACGACCGGCACCGCCGGCACGGAGCGCAAGTAATGCCGTTGCTCCAGGTCCGGTCCCTGACGAAGCGCTACGGCTCGCTGCTGGTGACCGATGAGGTTGTCCTGGACGTCGAGCCGGGTGAACTTCACGCGCTCATCGGGCCCAACGGCGCCGGCAAGACGACGTTGGTCAATCAGATCTCCGGCGAACTGCCTTCGGATACCGGGACGATCCATTTCGACGGACGGGACGTGACTTCGCAGGCGATCGCGACGCGCGCACAGGTCGGATTGGTGCGTTCCTACCAGATTAGCTCGGTATTCGACGAGTTCACCGTGCTCGAGAATGCGGCCCTCGCTGCCCGGGCTGCGCACGCCGGGGTGTTCGGCTTCTGGCGGCAGCTTCTCGAGGACCGCGGCGCGACGCGGTCCGCACAGCGCAGCATCGCGGCAGTGGGTCTGTCGGGACGCGAGCATGTGACCGCACAAGCGCTGGGCTACGGCGAGCGTCGCCAACTTGAACTGGCGATGGCACTCGCGGCCGAGCCGAAGTTCCTGTTGCTCGACGAGCCGATGGCCGGCATGAGCGTTCAGGAATCGAGCGAAGTCGTCGCGCTGCTTCGCCGGCTCAAGCGTGACTACACCATCTTGCTCGTGGAGCACGACATGGCGGCGGTGTTCGCGCTCGCGGACCGCATCAGTGTGCTGGTCCATGGGCGGATTCTCATGACTGGGACGCCAGCGGAGATTCGCCGAAACGAGCAGGTGCGGGCGACCTACCTGGGTGATGAGGAGCTGCAGCCATCGTGACCTGCTTACTCGAAGTTTCTGGATTGACCGCCGGGTACGGCGCTGCACAGGTCCTGTTCGGCGTGGACTTCCACCTGCGCGAAGGACAGGTGATCACGCTGCTTGGCCGCAACGGCATGGGCCGTTCGACGACGATCAAGTGCCTCTTCGGTCTGGTGCGCGCGCGAAATGGCAGCATCCATTTTTGCGGTGAGCGGCTGCATGCGCTGCCGACCCACCGCATCGGCCGTGCAGGACTGGCATTGGTGCCGGAGGGGCGCCAGATATTTCCCAGCCTCACCGTGGAAGAAAACCTGGTGGCCACGGCAAGACCGAAGCGTGGCGATGCCCGGTCGATGTGGACCCTGGCACGGGTCTACGACTTCTTCCCTCGGTTGAGCGAGCGTCGGCGGAACCTCGGCACGCAGTTGTCCGGCGGCGAACAGCAGATGCTGGCCATCGGGCGGGCATTGATGACCAATCCGCGACTGCTGGTCCTGGACGAAGCGACCGAAGGGCTTGCACCCCTGATCCGCGCCGAGATCTGGTCGGCGCTGCAGGTGCTCAAGGCCGAGGGCCTGTCCATGGTGGTCGTGGACAAGAACTTGAATCCGCTGCTTGGCCTGGCGGACCGCCATTTTGTGCTGGAGAAAGGGCGCGTCGTCTGGTCGGGCGATTCGAACGAACTCCGGTCCGACCCCCGCGTCGTTCACGAGTACCTCGGCGTCTGAGCCGCGTCGGTCGATTCGAACGTTCGTGCTTTCATTTCACGTAGGAGACTCTCATGACTTTCATTCGCAATGACTGGTACGTCGCTGCTTGGCCGAACGAGGTGACCGAGAAGCCGCTGGCGCGGCGTCTGGGGAACCAGCCGGTGGTCCTGTATCGCGATCGCAGCGGGCGCGCCGTAGCCCTGCATGACCGATGCCCGCATCGCGGCGCGCCGCTGTCGTTGGGCGAGGTGACCGACAGCGGCCTGCAATGCAACTATCACGGACTCACGTTTGGCGCCGACGGCACATGCGTGATCATTCCCGGCCAAGACCGGATCTCGGCAAAGAACTGCATCAAATCCTATCCGCTCGTTGAAAAGCAGGGCTTCATCTGGATCTGGCTTGGTGATCCGGCCAAGGCGGACGCCTCGACGATCGTGGACTATCCGTACCACGACGATGCGAAGACATGGCCACGCAAGTGCGGAATGATGCATGTCAAGGGGCACTACATGTTGATGGTCGACAACCTGATGGACCTGACGCACATCGGCTACATGCACAAGAACACCATCGGAAGCGGCCCCGCCGATGAGTATGTGAAGGCGATCATGAAGCCGGAGCGCACGCCGCGCGGAGCGAAGTTCTCGCGCTGGCTCCTGGATCACACGCCTCCGGCGACCTATGTCGCGGCCGGCGGATTCAAGGGCAAGGTGGACCGCTGGCAGGAGTTCGAGCATGTCGCGCCCGGCAACGTGCTGATGTACACAGGTGGCAAGGACGCGGGCACCGGGGCATACGACCGCAACGACCGAGAGGGCGGCATCCAGTTGCGCATCTTCCATGCGCTGACGCCGGAGACGGACACCTCCTGCTTCTACTTTTTCTCGACGATGACCGGCTACAGACAAGAGGATCCCAAGACCTGTGAGCAGTACCACGACGCCATTCTGCGCACCTTCGTCGAGGACGTGGAGTTCATCGAGGGACAGCAGGCGCGCTTGTCCGAGTTCCCGAGTCCGCAGATTGACACGATCCATGACACGGTCCGCGTCTGGGTGCGCCGGCACCATGAGGCCCGCCTGGCCGAGGAGGCGCGCAACATGGAGAACGCCGCGGCGTCCGAGGCATCTTCCCTGGCGCGGGCCTGACATGCGCACGATCAGCATCAATGGGGTGGAAATCGCGTACGACGTCCACGGCACGGGCGGCCCCTGGGTCGTCTTTGGGCATTCTCTGGGTTGCACGCGCGCCATGTGGCAGCGGCAGATCGATTCGCTCGCTCGGAATTGCCGCGTGCTGGCCTACGATCTGCGCGGCCATGGACAGAGCGCCACGGGCGACGCCGCGGCGCAAGGATCGCTCGCGCAACTGGCGTCGGATGTCCGGTCCCTGATGGACCAACTGACGATCGAGCGCGCGCATTTCGTCGGTATCTCGATTGGCGGCATGATCGGGCAGACCCTCGCCATTGAAAGCCCTGCTCGCATCGCGAGCCTGGTAATGGCCAATACGACGGCCTTCATGCCGCCAGCTGCCGTTCAGCTGTGGGCGCAGCGCATCGAGGCGGCGCGAACCCACGGGGTTGCAAGCCTTGCTCGACCGTCGATCGAGCGGTGGTTTCCTGAAGATTTCCGCGTTGCGCATCCGGCATTGATAGAGCAGATGATCCAGGTGTTTTCGACGACCTCGTTCCGAGGCTACGAGTTCTGCTCCCGGGCCATCATGGGGTTGGACACGCGCGAAGGCCTGGCGCGGATCCGGTGTCCAGTCCTCATCATCGGAGGCAGCGAGGATCCGGGTGCTCCTGTTGGGGCGCTTGACCAGATGCAGCAAGCGCTCGCCCAGTCGGAACTTGTCCTGCTGCAAGGAGCGGGACACCTCTCAAACATCGATCGCCCGGAGGAGTTCACCGCGGCACTGTCGAAATTCCTGCTGCGCTGCACCTGACCCGCGCGCGGCGTCGCGGCGCCCCTGCCGCGGCGGTGGGGTGAAGTGTTCCCGAAGGGCCACGCCTCGGGCTGAGGGTCTGTACGCGCACCGACAGCGAAGCGATGCGCGACAACCAGCGCGAGCCGCGCCGGCCCGGCCAGGCCAGGCCAGGCCGGGCCAGGATGCGCGCGGGCCCGACCCCCGCGCTCATGGCGCGCCCCCGCCGTTCAAGGCCCTGTCCGCCGGTGCTTCCCCGCGTCTGCATCGATCGGCTCCCGCGGCTGCAGCAGGGGGCAGGGGCGGCATAAACACAGATAGGGGTTTGCCCCGGTGCAAAAAATGAACAACGGCGTTGACAGGGGTGAGCTCACAGATCTACATTGATCACTTGGCAAATCATTCGCTAGGCGAACTAAATGAAAACGGCGAAGGCACCCACCTCGCCCTCAGTGGATCCCGCGAGCATGTCGACCCCAACCCAAGCCCAACTTCTTCTGCGCGTCGCCAACAAGACGGCGCAAGCGGAGGGCGTCGTGTCGTTTCGCCTAGTCGACGCCCTCGGGCGGGCCTTGCCAGGCTTCGCTGCCGGTGCGCACATCGATGTCCAGTTGGGCCCGGATCTGGTGCGGCAGTACTCGTTGTGCAATCCGTCGCGATCGCCCACGGAGTACGAAATCGCGGTTCTCAGGGAGCCGGCCTCGCGCGGCGGGTCGAAGTACATGCACGAGACATTGGCTGTAGGCATGGAATTCCCGGCAAGTGCACCGAAGAATCATTTCCAGCTTGACGCACATTCGCCGGCCTTCCTGTTCGCCGGCGGCATCGGCATCACGCCGCTGCTGGCCATGGCGCAGCAGCTGGCCGAGGAAGGCCGGCAGTTCGAGTTGCACTACTGTGCCCGCAGTCGTCAGCGTGCGGCATTCAGGGAGCGCTTGGCCGAGGCGGCCTATGCCGGGAGTGTTCACTTCCACTACGACGAGGAAGCGCCCTCGCAGCGGCTCGACATCGCTTCGGTGCTGTCGCGCGGCTCGTCCGCGCATCACCTCTATACCTGCGGGCCCGCCGGCTTCATCCAGCATGTCCTGGATGCGGGCAGAGGTGCCGGCTGGCCGGAGTCCCGCATGCACCGCGAGTTCTTCGCGGCGCCGGCGGCCGATGCCCGGGCGACAGCGGACGGGGCGTTCGAAGTGGAGCTCGCGAGCAGCGGCAAACGCTTCGTCGTGCCTGCGGGCACAACGGTGCTTGCCGTACTAACCGACGCCGGCATCGAGGTTCCGGCCTCGTGCGAGGCCGGTGTGTGCGGCACCTGCGTGACACGGGTGGTCGAGGGGACGCCGGACCACCGCGACGTCTACCTCACCGATGCTGAGCATGCCAAGAACGACTGCTTCACGCCCTGCTGCTCGCGGGCGCTGTCGCAGCGGCTTGTGATCGATCTGTAAGTGAACTGGAGACAACACCTATGAGCAAACCCAAAGTCATCGTCACCGTGGCGCCGACCGGCGGCATGGCGGGCAAGAAGCAGAACCCGAACCTCCCCACGCAGCCCTCTGAAATCGCCGACGACGTCTACCGTTGCTACAACGCCGGCGCCAGCGTCGTCGCTGTGCATGCACGGCGTCCGGACGACCAGGCGACCTGCAATCCTGAGATCTACAGCCGGATCAACCGGCTGATCCGCGACAAGTGCGACATCGTGCTGAACAACTCTACCGGCGGTGGCGTCAGCGGCGACATGCTTCGCAAGCTCGACAACGGACTGTGGGAGCTGGACTGGCAGGAACGCCTCAAGGGGATGGATGGCGAGGGCGTCGAGATGTGCACGCTGGATGCACAGACAGTGTGCGCCAGCTACGGCGGCATGGAGATCCTTGCGCCGACGACGCCCAAGCGCACGCGAGAACTGGCCGAGGGCATGAAGGCGCGAGGCATCAAGCCCGAGTGGGAGGTGTTCAGCCTGTCGGACATCGTGCAGGACGTGGGCCGGGCCATCAGAGAGGGCTTGGACGAACCGCCGTACTTCATCAACATCGTGCTTGGCGTCACTGCCTTCCAGGGTGCGTTGCCGTACACCCCGCGCATCCTCCAGATGTTGGTGGAGCACCTGCCCAAGGACAGCGTGTTCAACGTCAGCGCAATCGGCAACGCGCAATTGCCGGCCACCACGCAATCCCTGCTGCTCGGCGGTCATGTGCGCGCCGGGCTCGAGGACAATCTGTACTACGCACAGGGCGAGCTGGCGACCAATGTGCAGCTGATCGAGCGCACGGTGCGCCTCGTGCGCGAACTCGGCGGCGAGCCCGCAACGCCGGCCGAAGCTCGCGAAATCATGGGCCTGCGGCCGCTGTGACGAACGACATGATCCGTTGCAGTCCCCAGGACGTGCGTCGTGTCGCGGTGATCGGCACGGGGTCGGTTGGTGCGAGCTGGATCGCGCTCTTTCTGGCCCGCGGCATGCAGGTCATTGCACACGATCCTGCGCCGGGGGCCGAGGACTTCACGCGCGACTACGTCACGAACGCCTGGCCAGCGCTCCTCGCACTGGGCATTCCCGAGCCCATCGACACACCGCTGGCAGGCCTGCGCTTTGCCGCATCGGCGGCGCAAGCAGCCCGGGAAGCAGATCTCGTCCAGGAGAACGTACCCGAGAAGCCGGATCTGAAAGCCCGTGTGTTGCAGGAGATCGGTGAGGCGGCAGGTACAGGGACGGTCATCATTTCCAGTACCGGCGGGATTCCTCCCTCGGTGCTGCAGGAGTCATGCCCTCATCCGGAGCGGCTCGTCGTTGTTCACCCGTTCAATCCGTCGCACCTGATCCCGCTGGTGGAAGTGGTGGGCGGCAAATTGACCTCGCCATTGGTGGTCGACTGGGCCATGGCGTTCGCACGCCACCTCGGCAAGCAGCCGATCCGCGTGAACATGGAAGCCAGCGGGCACATGACAAACCGCCTGCAGATGGCACTGGTGCGCGAAGCGGTGGCCTGCCTCGTGGACGGAGTCGCCAGTGCGCGTGATATCGATGCGGCGATTCGCTACGGATTGGGTCCCCGCTGGATGCTGATGGGCCCGCTGCTGACCATGCATCTGGCCGGTGGCCCTGGCGGCATGCAAGGCATTCTCGATCACGCAGGGGCTGCCGTGGAGGAGTGGTGGACACCCCGATCACAGCCCCGGCTGACGCCCGAAGTGAAGGCGCAACTGGTCGCCGCCGCCGACGAGGTCTCAGGGCGGGCGGCCATCGTCGACTGGATTCGATGGCGCGACGAGAACCTCGTGCGCGTCCTCCAACTGCAGGAGGCGGGACGGTTCACCGAACCGAAGCCGGCCTGAACTGTTCTGTGCCCATCTGACAAGAATTTTGGAGACATCATGACTCACAGCTTCAATCGTCGCCAGTTGCTTCAGTTGAGTAGCGCTATCGCACTGTCGGCTGCCGGCCTGGTGCACGCCCAGGGCACGGCGGGCCGGATCGTGGTGGGATTCCCGCCGGGCGGAACGCTCGACGTGCTGGCTCGGCTCCTTGCACCGCATTTCTCAAAAGGCGGCATGACCGTCGTCGTGGAGAACAAACCGGGCGCATCGGCCCAGCTCGGACCGGTAGCCGTCAAGCAGGCACCGCCGGACGGATCGAGCATGCTGCTGACGCCGACGTCGGTGCTGACGCTCACGACGCAGTTGTTTCGCAAACCGCTAGTCGACCCGTTGCACGATTTGGCGCCGGTCGGGTCCGTGTGCGAACATCCCTTCGCCTTTGCAGTCAGCGGAAGCAGCCCGATCAAAAGCATGGATGAGTTCATCGCCTGGGTGAAGGCGCGGGGCAGGGAGGCGAACTTCGCGCATCCGGGCGCGGGCACCTCGCCGCATTTCCTCGGGATGATCCTGGCTAAGGAAGCGGGGATCAAGCTCACCCATGTGCCCTACCGAGGCACGGCACCTGGTTTGCAGGATCTGATCGGCGGTCAGGTTGATTCGACGATGAACGCGCTGCCCGCGATGATCGAATACCACAAAGGCGGCCGTTTGCGGATTCTCGCAACCACCGGCTCGCAACGACTGGCTTCCTTGCCCGACGTTCCCACATTCTCAGAGCTCAAGATTTCCGGTCTCGAATACGCCGAATCATTCGGCATCTTCGTCTCTGCCGCTACGCCCGGCTCCGTCGTTGCTCGTCTAGAGACCGCGCTTCAGCAGGCGGTGGCCAGTCCCGAGATGGCAGAAGCGGCCAAGCGGATGGAAATGCAGCTGCGCGGCTCGTCCGCAGCGGCCTACAAGCAACTGTTCGAGGCCGACTACAAGCGCTGGTCCGGCATCGCGAAAGAGTCGGGATTCACCCTCGACGCCTAGACCAATCAAAAGAATCGGATGGAATTGCAAATGAAAGAAAAGACAGATTGGCCGGCGAGCTTGCCGCCTTGCGTTCGCATCGAACGCCGTGGTGGCATTGCCATCGTGACGTTGAACCGGCCTGAGAAGCGGAACTCCCTCAGCGACGAACTCGTCATCGGCTTACAGACGTTCTTCTCAACGATCCCGCGTGACGTGCAAGCGGTGGTAATGACGGGGGCCGGTGAGCACTTCTGCGCCGGACTCGATCTCAACGAGATCAAGGAGGCGGGGACCGCAGAGAACTTCGAGACCTGTGCGATCGGCCAGCGCCTGAATGACACAATTCAGTTCTGCAAGGTCCCCGTAATAGCAGTGCTTCATGGTGCGGTCATTGGAGGAGGGATGGAGCTTGCGGCCGCAGCCCATATCCGCATTGCGGAACCCAGCGCCTACTACGCGCTGCCGGAAGGCACACGCGGTATCTTCCTCGGATCGGGTGGCTCGGTACGGCTGCCTCGACTTATCGGCGCCTCTCAGGTGGTCGACATGATGCTTTCCGGCCGCGTATTCGATGCGGTCGAAGGCCGGAACTTCCTGCGCTTCTCGCAATACTTGGTCGAGGCAGGTGACGGTCTGCAGAAAGCGATCGCCGTTGCCGAGAAGGTCGCCAAGAACGCCCCGCTGGCCAACTATGCCGTGATCCAGGCAATTCCCCGCATCACCGAACAAGAGCCGGCGAATGGGTTGTTTACCGAGATGCTGATGGTCACCTTGGCGCAGGGCGACGACGAGGCCAAGGGCAGGCTACGCGATTTTCTCGACCGCAAGGCCGGGAGGGTTGTGCCGCAATGATCGACCAGGCTGGTGCACACACTTTCGGCGACGTGCTGCGCGCCAACGCGGCCGCTCGGCCCGATAAGGCCGCTTTCGAGATGCTCGATGGCGAGGCGGTGAACTTTGGGGACCTGAATCGGCGCGTGAACGCGCTGAACAATGCTTTTGCCGAACTGGGGGCTTGCAAGGGCGCGCGCGTCGCGCTACTCGCCAAGAACCGGCTGGAGTATGTAGAGGTCTATGGACTGAGCAAGTCCGGCCTCATCGTCGTACCGCTCAACTGGCGGCTGGCGCCTGGCGAACTGGTGAATCTGATCAGGCACAGTGCACCGGAGGTGCTGGTGGTCGACGAGCACCATCGGCTGCTCGCCGAATCAATTCGCAACCAGATTCCGAGTGTCAAGCACTTCGTTCTCATCGGTGGCACCGCAGGAGGGTGGCAGGGTTACGAGGATCTGATCCAGCGAGCATCGGATGCAGAACCGGTATCTCAGGCACTGCCCGACGATGTGCTCTGCCTGATCTACACCAGCGGCACGACGGGCGCACCCAAGGGCGTTGCCATGACCCACGCCGGCGTGATGGGAAACTGCGCGGCAGCAGCGCAAGAACTCAAGCTCACCGACGCCGACATCACGATGGCGGTCATGCCGCTATTCCATGCTGGGGGCATGTGGTACCACCTGTTCCCGAGCTTCGCTTCCGGGACGACGTCGTTGCTGCTGTCGGACTTCGATCCCGCAACGATTCTTCGCGAACTGCAGGTGCGGCGCATCACCAACGTACACCTCGCACCGACCATGATTGCCGCGCTGCTCTCGAACCCGTCGGCAGCGTCGGCCGACCTCGGCAGCGTGAGGGTGCTGTTCTATGCAGCGTCGTCGATGCCGCCCGAGTTGCTGCGGCGTGCGATGCAAACCTTCCCCCGGTGCGGCTTTGTCCAGGGGTATGGATCGACCGAAGCTGGAGTGGTCACCATTCTTCGTGCCGATGCGCATCGGCGTGCGATGGAGCCGGGCGGTGAATATCTGCTGGCGTCATGTGGGTTGCCTTACCCGGGTCGACTTGTTCGAGTTGTCGACGATGCTGGCGTCGAGTTGCCGCAAGGAGAAGTGGGGGAGGTGGAGGTCCACAGTCCCGACTTGATGCAGGGCTACTGGCTCGACGACCAGGCCACAGTACGAGCTCTGCATGGCAAGTGGTTAAAGACCGGGGACCTGGGGCGCCTCGACCTCCAGGGATTTCTCTATATCGTCGATCGAAAAAACGACATGGTGGTCACCGGTGGCGAGAACGTCTTTCCGACCGAGGTCGAGTCGTACCTCTACCGCGATCAAGACGTCGAGGAGGCAGCCGTCTTCGGCATTCCGGACCCTGCCTGGGTGGAAAGGGTCGTGGCAGCGGTGGTGCTTCGGCCAGGATCGACGGCAACCGGCGAGGAACTGGTCCGGCGGCTGCGCACGCAACTGGCAGGCTACAAGTGCCCGAAGGAGATTTTTGTCGTCAACCATCTGCCAAAGAGTGCGGTTGGAAAGGTGCTGCGCAAGGAATTGCGTCGGCGTTTCGGTGAAGAACCACAGAAAGAGCGGGGAGCGCAATGAGCACAATCTGGCAGCAGCCAATTTCGGTCGAGATACTGACGGCGTTCCATAAGGACACGGCCCCGCTGCATCTGGGCATCGAGTTTCTCGAAGTGGGGAAAGACTTCGTCAAGGGCCGCGTGCCCGTCGATGCGCGCACACGACAGCCGTACGGACTCCTGCACGGAGGCGTGTCCGTCGTCCTGGCCGAGACCCTGGGCTCGGTGGGCGCGGCCTATGCTTGCCCATTGGGGTATCACGCGTTCGGACTGGATATCAATGCAAATCACCTTCGCAGTGCGCCTTCCGGCTGGGTGACGGGGGTCGCCGCACCGGTGCATATCGGACGAAGTACCCAGGTCTGGCAGATCGAATTAACGGACGAGGCGGGGCGGCTCGTTTGCGTTTCCAGGCTGACCATGGCGGTAATGCTGGCAAAGCAATGAAAGGACCTCGCAGATGAAGCGTTCGTCGTGGTCCGTCATCGGTGCGCTCACTGTCACTGCCTTCATCGCCCTAGGCAGCAAGACCGCGGCGGGGCAAGGACTCCCGGCCGCAGTCGGCTCGCCGCGTGTTTACGTGCTGAACTCGGCGGAGTTCGTCGGCTATCCCCGGTCCTTCCTCCAATTCGGCGCACAAGGTGTCGGCGGCTGGACGCCGGCGGCGTTCTTCCTCATCCGCCATCCGCGGGGCAACGTGCTGGTGGACACGGGCGTCAGCGACCGAGAGATCGACGAACCGGGCTCGGTCTGGGGAGCCGGGCTTCGGCAGTATTTCGGGTTGAAGAAGACGCCGGACTTGTCCATTGAATCCCAGCTTGCCAAGGCAAGGCTCAAGCCCGAGGACATCCACTACGTGGTGCTTACCCATTTGCATCTGGATCACGCCGGCAACCTGTCCAAGTTCCCGACCGCGACTTTCATCATCCAGAACGAGGAGCTGAAGGCGGCGTGGTGGCCCGACAAGGGCTTTGAAGGCGCCTACTTGCACGAGGACATCAAGGACACGAGGAAGTTCAAGATTCTGCGGCTCGAGGGCAACCTCGACCTGTTCGGCGATCGCTCGATCGAAGTCATTCGGGCGCCCGGGCACACACCGGGAACGCAACTCGTCGTCGCGCGCCTGCCCAGGTCCGGCATGGTGGTTTTCACCGGCGATGCCGTCTACGACCGCGACAACCTGGAGAAAAACGCACTGCCGACGCCGTCAGGGGCCTGGCAAGCGACCGGAATGCTCAACACCTATGCGCTGGTTCGCCAATGGCGGGACAGCGGCGCACAAGTGCTTTTCTCGCACGATGGCGACGACTTCAAGACCTACAAGCAGGCCCCGGCGTACTACGACTAGCTGCGCAAGCGAGGCGATCGCGAAATTCGACAACCCACAAACAGGAGACAAAGATGACAAAGATGATGAAGGCCGCGCGTCTGCATGAGATCGGCAAGCCATTCCAGATCGACACCGTGCCGGTGCCGGAGCTCAGACCAACCGACGTGCTGATCGAAGTGAAGGCAGCGGGCGTCGTGCCCAACCTGCGCAATGTGGTGACGCACTACCCGACCTGGTTTCCGTTCATGCCGCTGCCCAAGCTGCCGGCCATCTATGGATTGGACGCGGCGGGGGTCGTCTCCGCAGTGGGTGCGCAGGTCCGCGCCGACGTCAAGCCTGGAGATCGTGTCTACATGAACCCGGGGCTCTCTTGTGGTTCATGTGAGGCTTGCCGACGGCACGATCACACCAACTGCGCGGCGTTCACCTTTCATGGCTACTTCGGCTTCGGCGCGGGGTCGCAGCAGATCTTCGAAGACTACCCGTACGGCGGGTTCGGGCAATACCTGTTGTCGCCAGCGGCGAACCTGGTGAAGCTGCCCGATAGCATCAGCTTCGAACAGGCTGCTCGCTTTGGATATCTCGGAACGTCTTACGCTGCGTTGCGCAAGGCGGGTTTCGCACCGGGGCAGACGGTGCTGGTGGATGGCGGGACAGGCACCCTGGGCTTGGGCGCCGTAGTACTTGCGCTGGCCATGGGCGCGGCCAAGGTGTTCGCGACCGGTCGTAACCAGGCACTGCTGGACAAGCTCCACAAGATCGACCCTGCACGTGTCGTTCCCATTGCCTTGGGCTCGCGGCCAACCGCGGAGGTGGTGATGCAAGCGACCAACGGCTTCGGCGCCGATGCGTTGATCGAGGCCTTGGGTCCCAATGCACCCGTGGCCACGGTTCTGGACGCTTTCAATGCGCTCAAGCGCGGCGGGCGCACCATCAACATCGGCGGCGTGGCTGATCCGATCCCACTCGATCCATTTCCGTTGATGGCCCTGCAGAAGTCGTACATCGGCTCTTGCTGGTTCAGCACTGCGGAAGGCCAAGACATGGCTGCCATGGCGCATGCCGGGACGCTCGACTTGAGCGTATTCGAACACGAGCGCTTCTCGCTGGACCAGGTGAACGAGGCACTGGACGCCATCGACAAGCGCGGCGGTGGATTCACCAACGTCGTGATCATGCATTGAAGCAGCGAACAAGGAGCCCCCCATGCAAATTAGACGAATCGTGACTGGCCGCGACGCCGGCGGGAAGTCCATCATCGCGTCCGACGCTGCGCCGCCGCGAGCCGTGACGTTCAAGCACGTGCCTGGCCTGGCGGCCGCGTTGTTGTGGGAAACGCCGGCACGGTCGATGCTCGGAGAGTCCGGAGATCCATCCATCTCGGCGCGCTCGTGGGTTCCCCCGGCCGGTGGCAGCAATCTGATGCTGGTCACATTTCCGCCAGATTCGGTCATGGTGAGCCCCGGCTTCGATCCAGCTGCCGCGGGTGCCGAGTACATGCAGTTGCTTCCCGGCTTGGCAGAGGCCTTCGAGAGGGACAGTCCGGGCATGCACACCACCGACACAGTCGACTATGCGGTCCTGCTCGACGGTGAACTGCATCTTGAACTGGATGGTGGTGTACTGACCAAGCTCTCGCCGCACGACGTGGTGGTCCAGAACGGCACCCGCCATGCTTGGCGTAACCGCGGAGACAAGGCGGCAACAGTGCTCTTCGTGCTCGTCGGCGCGGCACATGCCTGACGCAGAACCGAATCGGGCCAAGCCCCTGTCTCACTATCAATCAACTGATTAGCTCTGTCATGTCCACGCTTCGCACAACCCTCGACTTCCTGCTTCATGAGTGGCTGCAGACCGAACGCCTGAGCAGCCGGCAGCGATTTGCCGATCACTCGCGTGAGACATTCGATGCCGTTCTCGACACCTGCGAGCGGATCGCACGCGAGAAATACGCGCCGGCCAACCGTCTGATCGATACCGAAGAACCTCGCTTCGACGGAGAGACCGTCACGCTTCCCGCTGTGACGCACGAAGCCTACGCCGCGTACGTGGAGTCGGGTCTCCTGCTGGGGGGGCAGGACTACGAGGTCGGCGGCATGCAGTTGCCCCACGCAGTGCAAGCAGCTGCCAGCACGGTCTTCAGCTGCGCCTCCATCAGCCTCGGCGCCTTCGGGCTTTTGACCCTCGGCAATGCGAACCTGCTGATGGCGCATGGCACTGATACGCAGAAGCGCGTCTTTGCGCTCAATGAACTGAATGGTCGGTTCACTGGCACCATGTGCTTGTCGGAGCCGCAGGCTGGGTCGTCCATATCTGACATCTCCACGCGCGCAACACCCGACGGAGACGACTTCGAGCACGATCCGCTCGGCCCGCGTTACCGCCTGCGCGGCAACAAGATGTGGATCACCGGTGGCGAGCATGAGCTTGCGGAGAACATCGTCCATTTGGTACTGGCCAAGATCCCCGGTCCGGACGGGAAACTGGTCCCCGGTACGCGTGGCATCTCGCTGTTCGTCGTGCCCAAGAAGCTGGTCGGCGTTGATGGTGCTTTGACTGGCGAGCGCAATGACGTTGCGCTGGCGGGCCTGAATCACAAGCTGGGTTGGCGTGGCGTCACGAACACGCTTCTGAACTTCGGGGAAGGAAGGTACCCCGTGCGTGGTGGGAGCGGGGCAATCGGCTACCTGGTCGGCACGCCAGGCGAAGGATTGCGTTGCATGTTCCACATGATGAACGAGGCCCGGATCGACATTGGCCTATCGGCGACGGCTTTGGGTCTCGCGGGCTACGATGCAGCGCTGGACTATGCCAGGATCCGCACACAAGGCCGCCCTGCAGGCCCTGCCGGGAAGGATGCGGCAACGCCACAGGTGCGAATCATCGAACATGCCGACGTCAAACGCATGCTGCTGGCGCAGAAAGCCTATTGTGAAGGCGCTCTGGCCCTGCTGCTGCTGTGTGCTCGCCTAGTGGACGACCAGCGCACCGGAACATCTGCGGAAGCCGAAGAGTCGCGGCTGCTGCTGGAGGTGTTGACGCCCATCGCGAAAAGTTGGCCCAGCGAGTTTTGTCTCGAGGCCAATTCGCTGGCCATTCAGATCCACGGGGGCTATGGCTACACGCGCGACTTCCCGGTTGAACAGTACTGGCGGGAGAACCGCCTGAACATGATTCATGAAGGCTCCCACGGCATTCAGGCTGCGGATCTTTTGGGCCGCAAGGTCGTGATGGAAGGCGGCAAGGGCTTGGACGTGCTGGTCGCACGAATCAACCGCACCTTGCAGCAGGCGCGCGAACGGCCGGATCTTACGGTCAACGCTGCCTCTGTGGAAAAGGCGGTGCAGGTGGTCGTCGCTGCGACACGCGAGGCCTGGGCATCTGGGGACCCTTCCGAGGCCTTGGCTAACGCTGTACCGTACATGCAGGCATTCGGACACATGGTGATTGCATGGGTCTGGACCGATGTTCTGCTGGCGGTCCCGGTGTCTGACGGCACGCCCGCGGCAGAAGGTAGACGCCGGGCTGCCCGGTATTTTTGCAACTACGAGTTGCCGAAGGTCGGGGCATGGCTTCGTGTGGTCGAGGCGCGCGACATGACCTGCGCCGGCATGCCGGAGGATGGTTTTTAAGGCGCCCTGCTCGAAGTCCGCCGTGGCTGCGCATCGCGCTGCCTTTGGTCGCTCTCTATTGGTCAGCCTTCACGCCCGCGCGGGTGATGATGTCCGACCACTTCGCCGCATCCCGCTCGATGATGCGCGCGAATTCTTCGCGCGTTCCAACTCCCGGCTCCACGCCAGTGTTGGTCAATTCCTTCTGCACATCGGGCGATGCGGCGGCTACTGCCATGGCCCGAACCAGCCGCTCAACGACCTGCGGGGGTGTGCCGGCAGGCGCCACGGGACCAAACCATGAATAGACTTCGTACGTGGGCAGAAGTGTTCCGAATAGCGGCACGGCCGGCGTCGGCGCAAATGGCTTGCGGCCGGTTACGGCATAGGCACGCAGGCGGCCGTTCTGGATGTGTGGTGCCAAGGCGGACGCCGTATCGAGCACCAGATCGACCTGAGCCCCGAGTGCGTCAGTGATTGCCGGACCGCCTCCACGATAGGGTACGTGCACCAGTCGCATGCCGGTCAGCTCGCGAAGATGCTCGGCGGCCAAGTGCCCCAACGAACCGTTGCCTGCCGTCGCCACTGTCAACGCCTTGCGCCGGCCCAGTTCGATCAGCTGGCCCAGGTCGCGTGCGCTTATCGATGGTGGCCCTGCGAGCATCATCGGTCCGCGCAGCGCCATACCGATCGGAACGAATGAGCGCGCATCGTAGCCCAGCGATTTGTACAGGCCAGGGGCCACTGCCAGCGTGCTTGTTCCGCCCCACAGCAAGGTGTAGCCGTCTGCAGCCGCGCGCGCGACTGCTGCGCTGCCAACGGTGCCCCCAGCGCCGGCGCGATTCTCGATCACGATGGGCTGGCTCAGCGTCTCGCTCATCGAGCGCGCAAAAAGCCGGGCGCTCGCGTCCGTGGGGCCGCCCGCCGGGAACGGGACCACCAAAGTGATCGGCTTGCTGGGGTAGCCTGGCTGTTGGGCGTGCGTAAGCATCGGCGAGACCGCCACTGCGGCGGCGAGCAGAGCTGCGCGGAACCTGGAACGAAACTGGGCAATGAAGCTGGACATCTGGGGCGATCCAATTTGCACCGGTGGAACGCGTGCCGGTCACGCAGGCACCGCCTGGGAGGGCCGTGCATCCGAGGCATCCTAAGTGGGAAAGCCATCCTGTCGCAGAAGCCTGTTTGCTTGATGGACACGTCTTGCAGTGCGGCTCACCACTGCGTCCAGAAAGCGCCCGCCGCGTCATAAAGATGAATGCGACATCAGGGACAAACCCGCGATGCAGGTTGTGTTCGCAAATCGGAAAAGGCTCTGGCCCTCGGATTGGATTCGCAGAAAACTACGGCTTTGATCGAATCGTGGAAGGGACACCGATGCTTGTCGAAGAGCGCACCTATACGACCCATCCTGGCCGATGGCGGGATTACCTGGCCCTGTTCGAAGCCGAGGGGCTGGCCATCCAGCACCGCATACTGGGCCGGATGGTCGGCTACTACACCACAGAATTGGGCGAGTTGAACCAGATTGTTCATCTGTGGGCCTATGAAGACCTGAACGAGCGCGCCGAGCGTCGAGCCGCGCTGCTGGCCGACCCAGGGTTCAAGGCCTATGTGGCCAAGATGCTGCCGCTGTTGCAGCGGCAAGAAAGCCGGATTCTTCGGCCTGCACCTTTCTTCCAGCCTCGATGGTGCGAGCCAGCGAACGTGTCGCCGGGGCAGCTCTGATTGATCAGGCGCGCTCGAGCCAAGGTGACGATGAGGCGATCCCATGAATGCACGGCGGGACATGAAGACACAGGTGTTCAGATCTCGCCCGAGTAGCAACCGGGCCGGGGAGTCGAAGAATCTAAGTTCCGAGCCTGATCAGGAGTCAGAGGACGACATGCTTGAAAAGCTAGCGGGCGACCCAGTGCTCGAACCTCCGACTCTGGAGTACTGCATTGGGCTGGGGGTTCTTGCATCGTTCCCCATGGGTAGCATCAAGTCCGCGCAATACGAAGTCTCATCGAGCGAGCAGATGACGTACTTGGGAGTGAGCATTGGGCTTGTGCTCCTGTGCGCACTCTTAAGTGGATACTGACGAACGCCGAATCCTTTAGGCCGACGGAGCGCCCCTTCGCCCTAGCGGGTCTGCATCGGCATAGCGCGTTGTCGAACGCTTGAGCGGCCTTGGAGAAGGTTGGGCATCAGAGTTGAGGGCGACCGTCATGCGTATCAGATTTTTGGCTGCCTTCACGTACTGCTTCGCTCGATCACCTCAAAGCCGATGTCCACGAACTGCGCCCCGGGGTCTTCGCCAGCCAGCCGCGTGAGCAGCATCTGCCCGGCGCGTTCGCCCATTTCGGCGCGGCGAATACGCACGGTGGACAGTCGTGGCGACGCGGCTCGCGCAATGGGCATGTCGCCGAAACCCATCACCGCAATGCGGCCAGGCACAGCCCAGCCGCGCTGCTGACATTCGAAGAGCAGGCCGGCCGCGAGCAGGTCGTTGTTGCAGAATACGGCAGTGATGCCGGGTCGCCGCGCCAGCAGTTGCGCCAGCCGCGCGCCGGCATCATCGATCTGCACGGGCGGGCGGATCAGCTCGGCCGGCACCTCGTCCGCGCCACGCGCCGCGGCCTCGGCGCGGAAACCTGCGAGCCGCAGGCGAGAGCGCTCTTCCTCCGCGCCGATGAAGGCCAGCGAGCGGTATCCGCGTGCGAACAGGTGCGCGGCAGCAGCGCGCCCCGCGTCGACGTTCGAGAAGCCGACCAGCATGTCGACCGGCGCCTCGCCACCCGCGGAGGGCCAGTCCCATGTCTGCACCACGGGCACACCTGCGCGGCGAAGCTTGAGCCGCAGCGCGCTGGGTTGCCCAAGGCCGGTGAGCACCAACCCGTCGACGCGGCGCCCAAGAAAGGTGTCGACCAGAGCGGCCTCGTCGTTGTGGCGGTAGGCGCTCTGGCCCAGCAGCAGTTGGTAGCCGCCATCGGCCAGCGTCTGGGCCAGCGCCTCGATCGTCTCGGAGAACACCAGGTTGGAGATGGTCGGCACGATGGCCGCCACGATGCGTGAGCGGTTGGACGCGAGGCTGCCGGCCATGAGGTTGGGCACATAGCCCAGCCGTTCGATGGCCGCGCGCACGGCAGCGAGGGTGTCGGGCGCAAGCTTGCCTGGCGTGTTGATGGCGCGCGAGACGGTAACGAGCGACACGCCCGCCTCGCGCGCCACGTCGCTCATGCGAGCGGCGCCTGACGGCGCGGTTTCTTCGGGGATGTGGATCTTGGTGGCGGGCATGGCAAAACGCTGTCGATCATAGCCTTTGGGAATCGGTGAAACACCTTGAGATGAAAGCGCTACCAATTGAGCCTTCTGCGTCCCATGCAGTGGGATTCGCTTAAGAGTCTCCAGATATTCGGGGCTTTCCGAACCTCTTGCGAAAGCCAAAATGAAAGCGCTTCCATCACCATGCATCTAACAAGCGAATCCAACGCGCAGGAGACAAATCCATGTTCCGCAGAACCCTTCTTGCTGCCCTGGCCTTGGCCGGCCTGCTGGCCGGCGCCGCCCACGCCCAGGACGATTACCCCTCGCGTCCCGTGAAACTCATCGTGCCGTTCCCCGCAGGCGGCACCAGCGACATCATGGGCCGCCTGATTGCCGAGGTGCTCGGGCGGCAGCTCAAGCAGCCGTTCATCGTCGACAACAAGGGTGGGGCGGGCGGCTCCATCGGCACCGATCAGGCGGCCAAGGCGCCGGGCGACGGCTACACGCTGCTGCTGTCGGGCATCGGCAGCAACGCGATCATCCACGGCTTCTCGCCCAAGCCGCCCTATGACTCGAACCGCGACTTCGTGCATGTGTCGCAGCTTGCGGCCGGGCCCAACGTGCTGGTGGTGAACCCATCGTTCCCGGCGAAGAACTTCAAGGAGTTCGTTGCCTGGGTCAAGGCCAACCCGGGCAAGTTCAGCTACGGGCAGGTCAACGCCTCGTCCGGCCACGTCACCACCGAGTATCTCAAGCAGGTGGCGGGGCTCGACATGGTGGGCATTCCGTACAAGGGGAGCGCACCCGCGCTCAACGACGTGCTGGCCGACCAGATTCCCGGCATGTTCACCAACCAGGACTCGGTGCTGCCTCACATCAAGGCCGGCAAGCTGCGCGCCCTGGTCGTCACCAGCGCGCATCGCAACCCGCTGTTCCCCGACGTGCCTACGGTGGCCGAGTCGGGCTACCCCGGTTTCAGCGCCGTGTCGTGGACCGGCCTGTCGGCGCCCAAGGGCACGCCAAAGACAGTCGCCGACAAGCTCGAAGCCGCCATGGTCAAGGGCTTCGCAGACCCGGCGGTGCGTGCCAAGCTGGAAGCCAACGGTTTCGTCGTGGTGGCTTCGCACGCAGCCGACTACACGCGCTTCGTGCAGGACGAGACAGCGCGCTGGACCCAGGTGGTGCAGAAGGCCGGCATCAAGCTGGACTGAATGCGCGCCGCTACTTTTTCTTCCCTGTTTCCAATTCCGAAAGTGACCGAATGAAAGCCGTCGAATCCAACATCGTTTCCTACGCCAAGGTGGCCGAAGGCGCACGCACTGCCGCCGATGCAGCCGACCGCATCGACTGGATCAAGGTCTCGCTGATGTACCTGCCGCTGGCCACGCCGGTGAGCGACGCCAAGGTGCTCACGGGCCGCCAGAAGCCGCTGACCGAAATCGCCTTCATCTTTGCCGAGATCCGCACGCGCGACGGCCACGAAGGCATCGGCTTCGGCTACAGCAAGCGCGCGGGCGGTCCCGGCATGTATGCGCATGCGAAGGAGCTCGCGCCCAACCTGATCGGCGAAGACCCGAACGACATCTCGCGCCTCTTTACCAAGCTGCTGTGGGCGGGCGCCAGCATGGGCCGCAGCGGTCTCACCACGCAGGCGGTTGCACCGTTCGACATCGCGCTGTGGGACCTGAAGGCCAAGCGCGCCAAACTGCCGCTGGCCAAGCTGCTGGGCGCCGAACGCGACTCGGTGCAGTGCTACAACACCTCGGGCGGCTACCTGCACACGCCGCTCGACCAGGTGCTCAAGAACGTAGCCATTTCGCGCGAGAGCGGCATTGGCGGCATCAAGCTCAAGGTGGGCCAGCCCGACCTGGCCATCGACATCCAGCGCGTGGGCGAAGTACGCAAGCTGCTGGGCGATGCGTTTCCGCTGATGGTCGATGCCAACCAGCAATGGGACCGCCAGAAGGCCACACGCGCCTGCCGCGCGTTCGAGGACTTCGACCTCACCTGGATCGAGGAGCCGCTGGACGCCTACGACTTCGAGGGCCACGCGCAACTGGCTGCGCGCTTCGACACCGCCATCGCCACCGGCGAGATGCTCACCAGTTTCGGCGAACATGCGCAGCTCATCATGGCGGAGGGCAGCGATTTCATCCAGCCCGACGCGCCGCGCGTGGGCGGCATCACGCCCTTCCTGCAGATCATGAACCTGGCGGCCTTCAAGGGGCGCAAGCTGGCGCCGCACTTCGCGATGGAAATTCACCTGCATCTGGCTGCTGCCTACCCCATCGAACCCTGGCTCGAACACTTCGAATGGCTGGGTCCGATGTTCAACGAGCAGATGCACCTGAAGGACGGCCGCATGCATGTGTCGGATCGCCCGGGCCTGGGCTTCAGCCTGAGCGAGCAGGCACTGAAATGGACGACCGAGACGCAGGAGTTCGGCAAGCGGCCCTGAGTCTGCCGCCATCGCTGCCGTGTCCCAGCGGGTGGGGATTTTCGGACAGTGCGCCCGCGTGGCCATACACCGCAGCCGTGCGGGCCTCCTAGCATTGGCAGGCTTCGAGGCCGTCGTGAGCCGCGCGCCCCGATCGCTCACCATAGGAGACACCATGATCGACCGACGCACTTTCACCATCGTCAGCGCCTCCCTCGCAGGCACGCTGGCATTCGGCAGTACAGCTGCCCACGCGCAGAGCGACACACTGGCACGCATCCAGCAAGCCAAAAAAATCCGCATTGCGCTCGACCCCAGCATTCCGCCATGGTCGTTCAAGAACGACAAGCTCGAGATGAGCGGATCCGAATACGAGACCGCCAAAATGCTGGCAGAGGATCTCGGCGTGACGCTGGAGATGGTGCCGACCAACGGTGCCAACCGCATTCCGCAACTGATCACCGACAAGGCTGACATCGTGGTGGCCGCGATGACGATTACCGCCGAGCGGCAGAAGGTCATCGACTTCTCGCTGCCGTACTCGGGCACGACCACCGCGGTCTCCGCGCCGCGCGGCATGGCCATCAAGACCATGCCCGACCTGGCCGGCAAGCGCGTAGGCGTCGCCCGCGGTACCGTCATGGATACCGACTTGACCGCCACCGCCCCGAAGGGCGTGGAGATCGTGCGTTTCGAGGACGAGGCAACCACGCTGACTGCGGTGCTGAGCGGGCAGGTCGATATCGTCGCCCAATCGGTCACGTTGAATGAGACCGTCAACAAGCGGGACCCCGCCAAGGCCCTGGAAACCAAGATCGTTCTGCGCAACAGCTTGCACGGCATCGGCATGCGCAAGAACGACGCACGGCTCAAGGAGTGGCTCGACCAATGGGTGCGGACCAACATGGCCAATGGCAAACTGGCTGCAGTGTTCAAGAAGAATCAAGGCATCGACCTGCCCGCTGCGGTGGTACAAGCTGCACGTTAGGCGGACGGCGGCGCGCGTCCCGCCATCTGGTACTGCTGGCGCAGCCTGGTGCGCAGCGTTCTCCGGCACGGTCAGGCCGCGCTCGACAATTGCGACACCCCGCGACGCGGGCTCAACCGAGACCTTTTCAAGCATGAAACGTATTGCCATCACGGGTGCCGCAGGACTGGTGGGAACCGGCCTGCGCGCGCAATTGCTGAAGCGCGGCTATCGCGTGCTGTCGCTGGACATCAAGCAGGTTCAGAATATTGCCGCCCATGAGGAAGCTGCCGTCGTCGATATCACCGACCAGGCGGCCATGACGCAGCAACTGCAGGGCTGCGACGCCGTGGTGCACCTCGCGGCTTGCACCACGGATGCCCCCTGGACCGAGCAGGTCAAGCTCAGCGTGGAGGGCTGCATCAGCGTGTTCGATGCCGCGCGCGATGCCGGCGTGCGCCGCGTTGTCTACGCCAGCTCTCACCATGTGGTCGGCATGCACCCGCGTGTGCCGCATGGGCCACGGATGGGCAACACGGCCATCCTGCGGCCAGACAGCCGCTACGCGGTCGGCAAGGCCTTCGGCGAGTCAATTGGCGCCTTGTATGCCTACAAGTACGGCATGCAGGTACTGTCGGTGCGCATCGGAAACGTGAATACGCGGCCGATCGACCGCCGCCGCATGGGCAGTTGGGTCAGCTGGCGCGACCTGGCGCAGCTCGTCGCCATAGGCATCGAGCGCGAGGATCTGGTGTTCGAGATCGTCTATGGCGTCTCCGATGCCACGGGCCGCCACTACAACAACGCTGCGGCCTATGCGTTGGGGTATCTGCCCGAGGATGGTTCGGAGGGTTGGGATGATGAAGTGCTGCGCGAAGACCCGCCGCCCGCAGCCGGCAGCAAGGCTGCACGCTCTGCTGCTGAAATCACGTTGGGTGGCCAGTTTTCGCAATCCGAGTACGAGGGCAGCACGGACCGACTGCTGCCGCATGCCAGGAACGCCGCATGAAGATCGCGCACATCGACATCATCGAGGCGGTCATCCCGTTCGACGATGGTGGCAGCGGCATGGGCATCACGCCGGACCGGTGGGATTCGCTCGAGTTCGTGCTGGTGCGGGTGGAGACCGACACCGGCGTTGTGGGCTGGGGCGAATGCTTCGCCTATTCCTGCCGCGCCGCGGTCGCCACGGCCGCGCGCAGCATGGTTGCGCCCCTGCTGCAGGGCCGCGAACTGCCAGTCACACCCGAGGCGCTGATGCTGGAGGTGCAGCGCCGCCTGCACCTGTTCGGCCGCTATGGCATCACGATGTTCGCGATCTCGGGCTTCGACATCGCGCTGTGGGACATCGCCGCCAAGGCCCAGGGCCGGCCGCTGCATTCGCTGTTGGGCGACGCGTGCCGCAGCGAGATCCCGGCCTATGCGAGCCTCGTGCGCTACGGCGACGCTGCATTGGTGCGCAAATACTGCCATGAAGCCATTGCACAAGGCTATCGCTACATCAAGCTGCATGAGATCGAGCCCGACATCATCCGCGCCGGCCGTGCCGCGATCGGGCCGGACATCGGCCTGTCCGTGGATGTCAACTGCGCATGGTCGACCGAGCAGGCCCGCGAGCGCATTGCGATGCTGAGCGAAGTGGACGCGATGTGGATCGAGGAGCCGGTGTTCCCGCCCGAGGACATCCGCACTCAGGCTCAGCTGAACGCGGCGTTCCCGGTGGGAGCCGGCGAGAACGCCTGCACGCGCCATGAGTTCGCGCGCATGCTCGAGGCCGGCGCGGTGCGCTATGCCCAGCCCTCGGTCATCAAGATCGGCGGCGTCACCGAGTTCGTGGCGGCCGCGGCGCTGGCGCAGGCGCAGGGTGTGACGGTGATGCCGCATTCGCCGTACTTTGGCCCCGGCTACTTCGCCACGCTGCAGCTTAGCGCGGGGCTGGCCGGTGAGCCGCTGTTCGAGCACCTGTACGTGCAACCCGCCGCTGACCTGGCCCTGGGCGGCACGCCGCTACCGCAGCAAGGCACGGTGAGCATCCCGCAGGTCCCGGGCCACGGTTTCGAGCCCGACCCCCAGGTGCTGGCGCGCTGGCGCATCTAGATTCCGGTCTCCAAAGACGAAGGCCATTCCCGCATACGCGGGAGTGGCCTTTTTTGCAGGGTGCCTCAACCGCCCTTGCTCAGCTCAGCCGGCAGGTCCGTGCCGTGGAACTTGCGGTAGATCGCGTTGAGCTTGCCGTCGGCCATGCGGTTCTTGACCCACTGGTCCAGGTAGGCCTTGAGTTCGGCGTCGTTCTTGCGCAGGCCGATGCCCACCGGGAACTGGGTGAAGATGAACTTGGGTTCGATCTGGCGTGCCGGGTTGCGCGCGGCCACGGTCGTCAACGTGGCCGGCTCCTGCACCACGATGTCGACCTGGCCGCTGGCCAGCGCAGTCATGTTGGTGGCTTCGTCGTCGAAGCGCAGAACCTCCACGCCCAGATCCTTGGCCTTCTTGGTCAGTTCCACGTCGCCGGTGGTGGCGCGCGTGACGCCTACGCGTTTGCCCTTGAGGTCGGATTCGCTCTTGAGCACCACGTTCTTCGGCGCGCCGACGATCTGCACAGCGCTGGCGTAGGGCTGCGAAAAGTCGATCACCTTGAGCCGCTCGGGCGTGATCGAGAAGGTCGACAGCACCACGTCGGCCTTGCGCGTCTGCAGGAAGGGAATGCGGTTGGGGCCGGTCACCTCGACGATCTCCAGCTTCACGCCGAGGTCGGCGGCTAGCAGCTCGGCAGCCTCCATGTCCGAGCCGGTCATTTTGAGCTTGTCGTCCTTGTAGCCCCATGGCGGGCGGCCGAACTCCAGGGCGACCTTGAGGGTCTTGGCCTGACGGATGGTGGCGAGGGTGTCCTGCTGGGCGTGGGCGGGCAGGGCACCTGTCAGCAGGCCGGCCGCGCCGAGGGCCGCCAGGGGAAAAATGTGTCGCCGAGAAATCACGGTTGCTCCTTGTGTAGAAATCAGGCCTCGGCGCTGACGAACTGCGCCAACTCGGGCGTCGAGGGCTTGCGCAGGATGTCGGCGGTGCCGCTTTCGTGCACCTTGCCGTCGCGCATGTAGATCACCTTGTGGGCCACGTTGCGCGCGAAGGCCATCTCGTGCGTGACCAGCACCATGGTCATGCCGTCCTTGGCCAACTGCTCCATGACGCGCAGCACCTCGCCGGTGAGCTGCGGGTCCAGCGCGGAGGTCACCTCGTCGAACAGCATCAGCTTGGGTTCCATCGCCAGGCTGCGGGCGATGGCCACGCGTTGCTGCTGGCCGCCCGAGAGCTGCTCGGGGTAGGCCGACATCTTTTCCTTCAGGCCCACCTTGGCCAGCACCGCGGTGGCGATCTCGCGGGCCTCGGACGCCTTGATGCCCTTGACCGTGCGCGGCGCCAGCGTCACGTTCTGCTCCACCGTCAGGTGCGGGAACAGGTTGTAGCTCTGGAACACGATGCCCACGTCGCGACGCAGCCTCTTCACGTCCAGGCGCGGATCGTGCAGCGCGTGACCGCAGACCGTCAGCTCGCCCTGGTCGATCTTCTCCAGCCGGTCCATGCAGCGCAGCGCCGTGCTCTTGCCCGAGCCGCTCTGGCCGATGATGGCGGCCACCTGGCCCCGTTCCACATCGAAGCTGACGCCGCGCAGCACATGGTTGGTGCCAAAGGTCTTGTGGATGTTGCTGAGTTCAACGACGGCTGACATTAAGCTTCCTTTCGAGCTTGCGGGCCTGCCGGGACAAGGGATAGCAGACCGCGAAATACAGAAGACCGGCCAGCCCGAAGTACAGGAATGGCTGGAACGTGGTGTTGTTGAGGACCTTGGCGTTGTAGGAGAGCTCGGTGTAGCCCACCACCAGCGAGGCCACGGACGTGTTCTTCACGATCTGCACCATGAAGCCCACGGTGGGCGGCGTGGCCAGCCGCAGGCCCTGCGGCAGCACCACCATCCGCATGCGCTGTGCGCGCGACAGGCCCAGGCATTCGGCGGCCTCCCACTGCGACTTGGGCACGGCCTCCAGGCAGCCGCGCCAGATCTCGCCCAGATAAGCGCCGGCGTAGAAGGTCATGGCCAGCGTGGCCGCGAACAGCGGGTTGACCGACTGCATGCCCAGCAGGCTGGGGCCGTAGAAGCACAGGCCCATCAGCACCAGCAGCGGCAGGCCCTGCATGAACTGGATGTAGGCCTGTGTGACGCAGGCGACCACGCGCAGCGGCGAGATGCGCGCCAGCGCGATGACCAGGCCGAACAGCCCGCCGAACAGGAAGGTCAGCAGGCTCAGCAGCACTGTGCCCCACAGGCCCTGCAGCAGCGAGCCGATGTATTGCATGTTCATGTTGCGGGCTCCCTCAGATTGGCGTGCCGAGCTTGCGCCGGCGCGTGAACAGGGCCAGGTTCAGCAGCCAGAAGGCCGCGCGCAGCAGCATCGACAGCGCCAGGTACACGATGCCGAGCACCACGAACACCTCGAAGTTGCGGAAGGTGTCGCTCTGCACGCGGTTGGAGATGCCGAACAGCTCCTCGACCCCGACCGACGACAGGATGCTGGAGGCCAGCATCAGCAGCACGTACTGGCTGGCCAGCGACGGGTACACGCGCTCCATGGCCGGGCGAAGCACCACATGCAGGTAGACCTGCGTGCGCGACAAGCCCAGGCATTCCGCCGCCTCCAGCTGCCCCGGCTGGATCGAGTCGATGCCCGCGCGCATGATCTCGGTGGTGTAGGCGCCGATGTTGACCACCAGCGCGATGGTGGCGCCCACCAGGATGGGCAGGCGCAGGCCGATGCTCGCCATGCCGAAGATCAGGAAGTAGCTCTGGATCAGCAGCGGTGTGTTGCGGATGGCTTCCACATAGCCGGCCACGATGCGTTGCAGCCAGGTCGGACCGCTGGTGCGCGCGATGGCGCACAGCGTGCCGAACAGAAAGCCGATGATGGTGGCAAAGAAGGTCAGCCGCAGCGTGACCCAGGCGCCTTCGGCGAACAGCGGCCAGAACGCCAGCACGGCGCCGAAATCGAATTCGTAGTTCAAGGGGTGGATCTCGGGTGAGGCCGCTGCGTGGCGCGGGGCTGGCAGCGGAGAAGAGGAAGGGCAGAGCTCATGGTGCGAGGGGAGGGCGTCCCACCATCCGGACAGGTGATGGAAGACGCGTGCCGGGAATGCTAAAGAGCACCCCGGTGTTCGGGACGTTCGGGGTTAACCCGAGTCGCCCGGAATCGTCCCGATGGGTGGGACGCAACCCCTTGCGTTGGCGTGCGCAGCAGCGTTCAGGAAGCGGACTTGAGCACCGCCGCAGGCAGATCCGCGCCTTGGTGCTTGCGGTAGATCGCCTGCAGCTTGCCGTTCTTGAGCTGTGCCTGGATCCAGCGGTCGACCCACTCCTTCATGCGTGTGTCGCCTTTGCGCAGGCCGACGCCGAACAGGGATTCCTGCAAGGGCAGCTTGGGCTCCAGCTGCCGCGCGGGCGCCTTCTGGTTGATCAGGGCGATCAGCGTGGTGGCCTGCGCGATCACGTCCATCTGGCCGCTGACCACGGCGGTCATGGTCGTGGCCTCGTCCTCGAAGCGCACGATCTCGGCGCCGTGCGGCGCGAGCTTTGTCACGTCGGCGTCGTTGGTGGTGCCGCGCGTGACGGCGATGCGCTTGCCCGCCAGGTCCGCCGGCGTGCGGATGACCATGGACTTCGGTGCGGCCACGAACGTGGAGATGCCGGAGTACGGAATGGAGAAGTCGATCGCCTTCAGGCGCTCGGGCGTGATGGTCATGGCCGAGATCACGATGTCGGCGCGGTTGGTGATCAGCAGCGGAATGCGGTTCGCCCCGTTGGTGGTCACGATCTCCAACTCCGCGCCCAGGTCCTTGGCCAGCAACTGGGCGGTCTCGACTTCCGAGCCGGTCACCTCCAGCTTGTCGTTCTTGTACGACCAGGGTGGTACGTTGAGATCGATCGCGATCCGGATCTTGCGGCTCTCCTGCACTTTGGCGAGCGTATCGGACTGGGCCAGGGCGGAAGGCGCCCACAGGGTGAACGCGGCGGCGCACAGGGCGCCGAGGAAGCGGCCGGAATGGCGCATGGTCATGGCGGTGTCCTTGATGTTGATCTTGGCGGGGATCAGGCGCCTGCGGCACGCGCGACATCAGGCGACAGGTCGGCGTTGTGGTGCTTGCGGTAGATGGCGTTGAGCTTGCCGTTGCGCAGGTTCTCGCGCACCCAGTCGTCCACGCGGGCTTTCAGGCGAGTCTCGTTCTTGCGGATGCCGATGCCCGTGAGGTTGGTCTTGACCACCAGCTTGGGCTCCATCGCCAGCTCCGGCCGCCGCTGGTTGACCGGGGCCAGCAGGGCGGGCGCCGTGCAATAGAACTCGGCCTGGCCGCTGAGAACCGCGGTGATGGCGGTCGCATCGTCGTCGAAGCGCACGACCTCGGTGCCGGGCTTGACGACCTTGGTCAGCTCGGCGTCGTTGGTGCTGCCGCGCACCACGGCCACCTTGCGGCCCACTAGGTCGTCCATGCGGGCCAGCGGCGTGGCGCGCTGTGCGCCCACGATGACCTGGATGCCGGAATACGGCACCGAGAAATCAATCACCTTCTCGCGTTCCGGCGTGATCGACAGCGTGGAGATCACCAGATCGGTCTTGTCGGTCAGCACGTACGGGATGCGGCTGGCTGGATTGGTCGGCACGATCTCCAGTTTGAAGCCCAGGTCCTTGGCCAGAAGTTCGGCGACCTCGACCTCCGACCCTGCGAACGCGAGCTTGGCGTCCTTGGCGGAGTAGGGTGGCGCGGCCGGGTCGATCGAGATGCGCAGCACACCGCTCTTGGTGATGCTGTCCAACGCGTCGGCGTGGGCTGGCGCCCAGGCCACGTTGGCGAGCGTGCAGGCGAGGGCGGCCTGTAGCCAGGCGCGGCGAAGGTTGGGTATGGGACGGTGGTGCATGTCTTGTCTCCTGGTCGTGTTGTGTGTGAAAGGAATTTGGAATCAGGCCGTCTGGGCATCGCGCTGGTTCAGCGCCTGCGGCAGCGCGAGGCCACAGGCCGAGGCGTACGGCGCCAGGCCGTCGAGGATGGCCTGGTCTAGCACCACGCCCTCGGCCAGTGCCGTGCGCTGCCGCGCCATGGCCTGGTCGCCGGGCACGCGCACGCGGTCCACGCCAGGACGTGGCGGGTTCGCGTGGCAGGCTTCGATCAGCCAGTCGGTCTCGTCAGTGAATGCGCAGCGGCCACCGAAGGCTGCCGGGTCCAGCACCTGCAGGAAGGTGTTCATCACGGTGCCGGTGGGACCGTCGCGGCGGCCGTAGCCCGACAGGCCCTGCGTCAGCGACTCGACGAGCAAGGCCATCGCGTAGCCCTTGTGGCCGTGGTCCAGTCCCCCGACGGGCAGCAGGCTGCCGTCGCCCTGCAGCAGCACGGCAGGGTCGTCCGTGGGCTCACCGTGTGCGTCCATCACCCACTGGCCCGGGAGCCGGCCGCCGGCCTTGGCCACCTGCGTCGAACGCTTGATGGTGGTGATGGAGCAACTGATGTCCAGCAGCACAGGGTCGCCGCCGCTGGGCATGCCGGCGGCCAGGGGGTTGGGGGTGAACACACCTCGTGTGCCGCCAAAAGGGGCAACGCCGCTGTGCGCGGGGCCCGAGCAGGCCAGAACCACCATCAGCCCGCGCTCGGTCAGGCGCGGCAGATAGGTTGCCAGCGCACCGGTGTGGTAGCCGTTGGCGATCGTGCAGGTGACGACGCCGTGCGCCTCGATGCGCTCCAGCGCCACGTCGATCGCGCGGTCGATGAGCCAGGCGCCCGGCAGGCGCCGGCCGTTCCAGGCCACGCAGGCACCGCGGTCGGAGAGCACCTCGGGCTCGCCGTGCAACGCCATGGCGCCGCTGCGTGCCTCCTGCAGGTACCAGGGGGCGATGGCCAGCCCATGGGTCGTGTGGCCCATCATGTCGGCCGTGACCAGCGAGCGCACCACGCTGTCGATCTTGTCGGACGCGAGGCCGGCCGCCTCGAACAGTTGGCGCGCGAACGCGCGGACGGCGGCGACGTCGTAGCGCGGGCCCTCGCTCACCGTGCGCTCCTGCCGGCGGCTTCGTCGACCATGTCGAACAACGAATACTTCGGCGCATAGCCCAGCAGTGCGCGCGCCTTGGCCGCGCTGCCGTGCGTGCGGCCCAGCTCCACGGGGATGCGTGCCTCGACGTAGCGCCGGCCCGTGGCCTCGGCCAGATAGGGGATGAACTCCGCCAGGCTGACCGGCGTGGCGGGCGCCAGGTTGAAAGTCTCGCCGATGGCCTCGGGCTTGTCGTGGATCAGCAGCAGGCCCTGCACGATGTCGCGCACGTCGACCAGTTCCTGCGTGTGCGGCTTGCCGTCGGCGTCGCGTGCCAGCAGCAGCGGTTCGTCGGGTGCGACCAGCGGCTCCAGCACGTCCAGGATGCTGCGCAGTTCGGCCTGGCTCGTGGCGCCCGCATGGTGCGTGCTGCTGGCCTTCAGGTTGCGCACGCGGCCGTTCACGTAGAACGCCGCGCTGGAGTATTCGCCGTTCGGGTCCAGCAGCTCGTGCGCAGCCTCGATGTGCGAGAACACCGCCGTGCTGATCTTCAGGTTGGGCTCGGAACGCGCGTAGAACGCGGCCATGTCCTCGCCCAGCAGCTTGCTCAGCCCATAGAACGTATAGGGCTCGCGCGGGTGCAGTTCGTCGGTCGGCCGGTAGCGAGCGAAGCGCGTGGGGTAGACCTGATCGCTCGACGCGAACACGAGGCGCACCGGCTGCTTGGCGGACTGCTGTGCAGCGGCGCGCAGCACGTTGTAGGTGCCAACCACATTGGCGCTCCAGATCAGGTCGCGCGCCTGTGGCTGGAACGAGATGGCGGCCGCCATGTGGAACACCGCATCGGCGCCCTCCATGGCCTGGCGCACCGCGGACAGCTCGGCCAGGTCGCCGACCACGCAGTCGATGCCGGCGCCCTGCGTGGCCGCCAGGTTGCGATCCTGCGGCAGTGCCAGCGTGCGCACGCGCCAGCCCCGTTCCAGCAAGGCGCGCGCGAGCGTGCCACCGACGCGCCCCGTGGCGCCTGAGACGAAAACCTGCATGGGATGTCTTCCTTCGAGTATGTTGAACCGGCTCGCACTGTAGGAGCGATGCCATCCAATTAATATTGAAGAAATTTCCGGATTTGATACGCAATGGTTATCAGCAGAGATGATGCGCAAGAGCAGGCCGCGGAGCGCGCGCGGCATCGACTGGTGGGCCGCCTGCGGCTCAAGCATCTGCGCCTCATCGACGCGCTGGCGCGCACCAGCAGCCTGCGGCAGGCGGCAATGGCGATGAGCCTCACGCAGCCGGCGGCCACCAAGATCCTGCAGGACCTGGAGGATGTGCTGGGCGTGCAGCTGTTCACGCGTCGCGCGCGCGCGATCGAGATCAACGACTTTGGCCGCTTCGTCGCCGTGTACGCGCGCCGCATGCTCGGCGAGACGCAACGCTTCGGCGTCGACCTCGACACGCTGGTGCGCAGCGGCCACGGCACGCTGACCATCGGTGCCATCATGGTGACGGCTGCCGGCTTGCTGCCGGCAGCGGTGCTGGAGCTCAAGAAGACGCGGCCCGCAGTCTCGGTGCGCATTGTCGAGTCCTCCAGCGACCGGCTGCTGGCGGACCTGGCGAAGAACGAGTTCGACTTCGTGCTCGCGCGCTTCGTGCGTCCGCAGGACAGTTTGCAATTCGAACTGCTACCGCTCAGCGACGAGCCGCTGTGCATCTTCACGGGACGCGAGGGCCCGGTCTCGCAGCGCTCGCGCAGCCTGGCCGACCTGCATGGCCTGCCCTGGGTGATCCAGGATTCGCCCACGCCGACGCGGCGCCTGCTGGAAGCCGAGTTCGGCGGCGAAGGCCTGGGACTGCCGGCCGACCTGGTGCGCGTGTCGTCGGTCTACACCATGCTCAACATGGTCGAGAAGGCGGGCATGGTCGGCGTGCTGCCGCGCGCCATGGTCGACAACGAGGGCGAGCGCTTTCGCGTCTTGCCAGTGCGGCTGAAAAGCGCGCTGTCACCCTACGGCATCGTCACGCGGCGTGGCATGGAACTGACCCCGACTGCGCAGGACATGATGGCCATCCTGCAGCGCCTGGCGCGCAAGAAGCCGCGCCGCGGTTGACGGCGCGGCGCACCGGTTCACCCCAGCACGATGTCGAGCTGCCCCTGCAGCTGCGCGCCGGGCGCCAGGATGCGGGTGCCCGTGCCCGCCACATTGCGCGCGTGCAGGTTGAAGCCGTCGGGCAGATGGCTGACCGGCTCGATGCAGACGTGTGGCGCGTCCGCGGGCCGGTGGATGACGAGCTGGTCCATCGCGCCGCTGGCGAGCAGCAGGACGGGTCTGGCCTGCGCAGAACGGAGTTCGAGCGTGCCGGACCAGTCCGCGATGAAGTGCGTGACCTCGCCAGCCACAAAGTCCGTTGCGCCCAGGATCCAGAGCCGGCGGTTTCCTCCATCGGCCGCGGGCTCTCGCGGCAGGTAGTCGGCGTCGAACGGCCAAGCGGGGCCGGCATCGAACCGCACCTGGTTGTCGGCCCGGTGCACGAAGTACGGGTGCAGGCCCACGCCGCCCGGCATGTCCGCGCTGCCCGTGTTGCGCAGTGTGAGTGCGATGCGCACGCGGCCCGGGTCCAGCGCGATGTCCATGGCGGCCTCGAATGCCCACGGCCAGTGCGCGTCGGCGGCGTGCACATAGGCCAGGCGCGCACGGCTCTCCTCGCATGTCAGCAATTGCCAGGGCCGGCGCTGGGCGATGCCGTGCAGCGTGTGGGGGCTGCCCGCGTGCGGTGTCAGCGCCCAGTCGCGATCGGCGTGGCGCAACCGGGCATCGCGGATGCGCCCGTTGTAGGGCACGAGCGGGTAGATGCCTCCCTTGGCCCATTGGTCAAGGTCGGCGTGCTGCTCGGGGTAGGGCTGGAGTACCTGCTGCAGCAGGCCGTCCGGCGCGGCCAGCGTGCAGGCGGTGATGCGCCCGCCGGCGGCAGGCAGCAGGCGCAACTCGGAACGGCCGGCGCGCAGCCTGACGGCGTTCATGGCCACGCCGTGCTCAGGGCTGGCGCAGAGCGCCATCGACCATGCGCCACAGGCCCAGCGGATTGGCCTGCTGCAACGCGGCGGGCAACAGTGCGTCCGGCAGATCCTGGTAGCACACGGGGCGCAGGAAGCGCTCGATGGACTCGGCACCGACCGAGGTGAACATTGCGTTCGACGTGGACGGGAACGGGCCGCCGTGCACCATCGCGTGGCAGACCTCTACGCCCGTCGGGAATCCGTTGACCAGGATGCGGCCAGCCTTGCGTTCGAGCACCGGCAGCAGGCGGCGAGCGTCCGCATGGTCGGCGGTGCCCAGCTGCAAGGTCGCGGTCAACTGGCCTTCCAGTTGCTCGGCCACCTGCAGCATCTCCTGCAGGTCGCGTGTGCGCACGACGATGGCGGCGGGGCCGAACATTTCTTCGCGGAGCGTTGGCGTGGCCAGGAACCGCGCGGCATCGGTCACATACAGCGCGGCCTGCGCGGCATTGGGCCGATCGCCCGCATCCGCCCCGAACACGGCCGTTTCCACACCGGGGGTCGCGCCGACTTTCTGCGCGCCGGTCTGGTAGACCGCGTGGATGCCGGGCGTGAGCATGGTCTGCGCGGGCGTGGCGGCCAACGCATCGTGCGTGGCCTTCAGAAAGCTGGCAAAGCCGGGGCCGTCGCAGGCCAGCACCAGACCTGGGTTTGTGCAGAACTGGCCCGCGCCCAGGGCCAGAGAGGCCGCGAAGCCCTTGCCGATGGATTCGGCCCGCTCAGCCAGCGCCGCCGGCAGCAGGAACACGGGGTTGATGCTGCTCATCTCGGCATAAACCGGAATGGGCTGGTGCCGTGCATTGGCGATCTTCTGCAGCGCCAGGCCGCCCTGGCGCGAGCCAGTGAAGCCAACGGCCTGGATGGCCGGGTGGGCCACCAGCGCCTCGCCGATCTGGCGGCCGGCGCCGATCAGCAGCGAGAACACGCCCTCGGGCAGGCCATGGGCCTGCACCGCCTGCTGCAGCGCGCGGCCGACCAGTTCGGACGTGCCCAGGTGCGCGCTGTGCGCCTTCACGATCACGGGCGCGCCCGCGGCCAGCGCGGCGGCGGTGTCGCCGCCGGCCACCGAGAAGGCCAGCGGGAAGTTGCTGGCGCCGAACACCGCCACCGGGCCCAGCGGCAGCTTGGCCAGGCGCAAGTCGGCGCGCGGCAGCGGCTGGCGCCTGGACTGGGCCGGATCGATCGTGGCCTTGAGGAAATGGCCGTCGCGCACGACCTTTGCGAACAGGCGCAACTGGCCCACCGTGCGACCACGCTCGCCCTGCAGGCGCGCGATGGGCAGGCCGCTTTCTTCGTGCGCACGTGTGATCAGCGTGTCGCCGAGCGCCAGGATTTTCTCGGCGATTGTTTCCAGGAAGGCCGCGCGCGTCGCCAGTGGCAAGCTCCGATAGGTGTCGAACGCCGCAGCGGCCAATGTGGCCGCGCGCTCCACGTCGGCGGCGTCGCCCAGGCCGAAGATGGGCTCGGCGATCTCGGCGTTGGTGGAGGGATTGAAGGCGCGCTGGGTGCCTGCGCTGCCGCGCACGGCGCTGGCGCCGATGAGCATGTCGCCGGTGAGGGTCATGGTGGTCATGTCAAACGGTGTAGTCGACGGCGGCCCAGTCGAAGTAGGGCTTGAGATCTGCGACCAAGGCCTGGTGCAAGGGATGGAACCGGTACTCGTCGAGCGCTGCGGCGCTCTCGACCTCGGACTCCAACACGTAGTCCCAGCTGATGGGGCGCACGAGTTCGTTCGCGGCCACGCGCCAGTGGCGGATCGCGGGGATCTGCGCGCCCAGGGCAGCCATTCGCTCGGCCAGCGCGCCTTCACGCGCAGGGTCCTTCTCGACGTCCGTCTTGCGTCGAAAGAGCACGACGTGGCGGATCATTTGGCAGCCCCTTCGCTCTTGAGCGCGTAGCCACGCCCGACGTAGTCGAAGCCGACCAGTTCGTTGATCGGAGTGCCCTTGTCGGCCGGCGAGGCGTAGTAGGCGCGGATCTCCTTGATCTTGCCGTTCTCGAAGTCGTACCACTCGGCGCCGCGCAGCGCCGTGCCGCTCCTGTTCTTCCAGTGCGTCCACTCGATCATGGCCTCGGGCTTGTCGTGGCTGATCAGGATGCGCTCGATGGTCCATTGCGAGCCCAAGGTCTCCACGCACCAGATCCATTTCTTCGCGATGGTGTCGGCCGTGCGCCAGGGCACCTCGGGCAGGCCGGCCGGGAAGTAGTGCACAGCGTCGGGCGTGAAGCAGTCGATCAGCGCCTGGTAGTCGGCCGCATTGCAGGCGTCGAAGTAGCGGCGGATCAGGCCGTCGTAGTCGTCGGGGGTGTAGGTCATGTCTCTTTCCGGTTCAGCGTGCGCCGACGGGCTGCACGGGCTTGATCTCGGGGCGGCCGGCGGCCACCCATTCCTCGTGCTGGCGGCGCGTGGCGTCGCTGGGCGGGTACAGGCCCCACAGCGCCTCGCCGGCCTGCACGCGCAGGGCCAGGTAGGCCTCGATGTCGTCGCGCTTCTCGCACAGGTCGGCCATCTCCTCGGCCAGGTGGGCGGGGATCACGGTGATGTTGTCGCCGTCGCCATGGATCACGTCGCCGGGGTACACGGCCACGCCGGCGCAGCCGATCGGGACCTGCAGGTCGGCCACGTGGTGGTAGGAAAGCCGTGTGGTCGCGGTCACGCCGGTGCACCAGATCGGGAAATGCATGTCCGACAACTCGGTGCCATCGCGAAAGCTGCCGTCGGTGACCACACCGCGCGCGCCGCGCATCATCATGCGCGTGATGAGCATGTTGCCCATCGATGCGGCGCGGCCGTCCTTGTTGCTGTCGATCACCAGCACGTGGCCGGGTTCGATCTGCTCCACACCTACCCACTGCAGGTTGTCGGCGCTCGGCTCGGTCGTGAGATTGCCGTATACGTCGACGTCTTCTCGTGCAGGAATGAAGCGCATCGTGTAGGCCCGGCCTGCGAAAGGTTTGATCTTCTTGTTCAGCGGCGTCAAGCCGTGCAGCACCGGCTGGCGAAATCCCTTGATGTAGAGCTGCGTGGTGAGCGAGCCGCTCGTGGCCTTTGCGAGGCGGTCGAGCACCGCATCGGGCACGAAGGGAGCGGGTGCACGCTGGGGAATGCTGGCCAGCGGCTTGGGCGGGGACGTCGTCATGAAGGCTGTCTCAAATGGTGGGATCGGACGAGACCACAGGTCATCGCAAGGGTGGAATGCTCACTGTAAGGAGAGAGGTCCAAAAATAGAATGGGCCGCAGTTGCGTTGCCGCCATGCACGGCACACCCAGTACCGCTATCTGAGACAAACAGGCAAACAAGGGCTTCATCACCATGGCCACCACTCCCGGCGAGGGCACCGGTGCCCTCGAAAAGGCACTCGACGTGCTCGACGCCATCGGTTCCGCGCCCGAAGGGCTGGGCCAGAGCGAGCTGGCCGAGCAGCTCGACCTGCCGCGCACCACCGTCTATCGCCTGCTTGCCACGCTGGTCGCGCGCGGGCTGGTGCGGCGCGATCCGCTGCGCAAGGTCTACTGCCTGGGTTTCCGCTGCTTCGAAATGGCGCGCCAGGCCTATGCCATGCCCGACCTGGTGGCGGCCGCCGCGTTCGAACTGCGCGCGCTGCGCGACCTCACAGGCGAGACAAGCTACCTGGCCGCGCTCGATGGACGGGAGGTCATTTCACTGGAGCGCTGCGATGGCGCCCACAGCCAGCGCTCGGCTGCCGTGCTCGGCCAGCGCAAGCCGGTGCATTGCACCAGTCAGGGCAAGGCGATCCTCTCGGCCATGCCCGACGGGGCACGTGACGCCATCGTGCGTGATGTGGTGCTGAAGCCGCTCACGCCGCTCACCATCACCGACCGGCGCCGCCTGCAGGCCGAGCTGCGCATCACCCGGGCGCGCGGCTACGCCATCGACGACGAGGAAATCGTGCTCGGCGTGCGCTGCGTGGGCGCGCCAGTGGTCGATGCCGCGGGGCAGGTGCGGGGGGCAATCAGTGTCGCGGGACCGGCCTATCGGCTCACGCGGGCCCGGCTCGAATTGCTCGGCCCCGAAGTGGCCGAGGCCGCGCGCCGTGTCGGTGCGCAGTTGCAGCCGGCCGGCAACGACCCGGCACCGAGCACCGAAGCAGCGTTGACGGCACTGCCGGGCCACTGGGCGTTTCATGGCGCGCACCCGCTCTGGTCGGCCGATGGCCGAAGCTTCTGGTGGGCCGATGCGCTCGCGCCCTCTGTACACCTGCATGCAAACGGGCAGGACCACGAGGTGGCGACGATCGAGGCGCCCGTGGTCGCGTTGCTGCGCCATGAACACGACGTGATCGCGGTGCACGAGCGCGGCGCGCAGCGCATCTCGGCCAACGGGCAGTCGTTGCCTTTCGAGCCATGGCTTGCGGGGCAGGTGCTCGCGGCCTGCAACGGCGAGGACAGCATGGTCTGGGCTGCGTTGGCCCTGCCCGAGGCCGGCTCCGCCATCGGCCGCCTGCGCGACGACGGCACGCTCGACGTGCAGTGGCGCATGGGCGAGACAGTGCAGGCCCTCGGCTGGCACGCGCAGGAGCAGACCCTATACGCCACGGCGCCGGGCTCTGGGACGATCCTTCGGCTTCAGCCGGGGCAGGGCGCCATGCGCCGCCTGGCGACTGTGCCCAAGGGATCGGGACGCGTAAGCGGGTTGGCGTTCGACGCGCAGGGCGGAATCTGGACCGCGCTGTTCGACGGCTGGAGCGTGGCGCGTTTCACCGCCGACGGGCAACTCGACCGGGTAATCGGCCTGCCGGTTCCGTGCGCGACCGACCTGGCGTTTGCACCGGCTGCCGACGGCGAAAAGGGCGAGAGGCTGGTGATCACGACCGCGCGACATAGCGTGCCGCTCGACACGCTGACAAGCGCCCCGCTATCCGGGAGGTTGTTCGCTCTCGATGTATGAATGGCCTTCGGAGCAACTGCCTTCGAGCAGAGGGTCAGGGATCCCACCGTGTTCACGGTTGCATGCGATCCGGGCTGCGTGCAACCGCGCTCAGGCGCAAGTCTTGGCGATCGCGTCGAGCCTCGCACGCGTTCTCCCGATCCCGCTTCCCCTGGACCCCGACATCGTGGGACCGTGCGGGGTGCGAAGGTTCTATCTGCCAAAACAATACTCTGAATTGCTGCGATTGCATTGAGGAATTGGTGCGGAATTCCTAGACTTTGCCGATGCAGGATCACCGGACCGCAGCGTCGTAGAGGAGACAGCAGGGCGTCTCGATCAACAGCGGTCAGGGCCACCCTTCGTCTTCGACATTTGGCCAATGCGCCGGTCCGTCTCCTTTTCGCCAAGGATGCAAACGGCTCGGTGCCGCATGTCCTCCAACCTTCAAATTCGATCGAGCTACTCATGAAAATCTGCCGTTTTGACGATAACCGCCTTGGTCTTGTCGAGGGCGATGTCGTCCGCGATGTGAGCGCAGCGCTGGACGTCTTGCCAACGTACAGGTATCCCCTGCCCAGCGTTGATCCATTGATCGCCCATCTGCCGCAAGTGATGGAGCGAATCCGTAGCGTCGCTGCATCCGCTGAGTCCTTGCCGCTGGCTGGTCGCCGCTTCCTTTCTCCGGTTGCCAATCCTGGAAAGGTCATCGCAGCACCTGTGAACTATCGCAAGCATCTGGAGGAAGCGCGTGCTGATGCCTCAATCCACTTCGACAGCCAGGTCGCAGAGATTCAGAGGATTGGCCTCTTCCTGAAGGCGAACAGCTCCGTCGTCGGTACCAGTCACGGAGTCGAGATCGAGCATCCGGAACGCCGCAACGACCATGAGGCCGAACTGGTGCTTGTCATTGGCAAGCGCGGCCGAAACATTTCTCGCGAGCGTGCCTACGAACACATCGCGGCGTATTGCGGTGGGCTCGATATGACCGTGCGAGGGCCGGAGGAGCGCAGCATGCGCAAGTCGATCGACACGTACACAGTGTTGAGCCCCTGGATCGTGACCGCAGATGAATTGCGCAATCCACAGGAACTCGATTTCTGGCTCACGGTGAACGACGAGCCCCGTCAGCGGGCGAACACCCGAGATCTCGTGTTCGACATCCCGACGCTCATCGAGTTGGCATCTTCTTACTACACGCTCGAACCGGGAGACCTGTTCTTCACTGGCACGCCCGATGGTGTCGGCCGGGTGGTGAGCGGCGACCTGATCCGCGCCGAGTTCGAGGGCATCGGGCGTATGGAAGTCTCCGTGCGGAACGCGCTGTGAATACACCGAACGCTTCTCTCGCCAAGGTGGGCGGCGAAGGGCAACAACTGCAGCGCCGCGCGTTCTACGACCGCATTGGGGAAGCCCACTGCACGCCACTCTGGGAAGTGCTGCATGGCTTGGTCACCAAGGAACCCAATACGCCATGCCTGCCCAACCTTTGGCAATGGCAGCAACTCTGGCCTTGGTTGCAGGAGAGCGGTCGACTGATCTCGGCCAAGGAGGCCGAGCGCCGCGTCCTGGTGCTGGAGAATCCGGGGCTGCGCGGACGAACGCGTATCACGCACAGCCTCTATGCCGGCCTGCAGTTGATCTTGCCGGGTGAACTCGCCCCTGCGCATCGCCATTCGCAATCGGCGCTGCGCTTCATGATGCACGGCTCCGGCGCCTATACGACAGTCGATGGCGAGCAAGTCACGATGAGCGAAGGCGACTTCATCATCACTCCGTCGTGGGCCTTTCACGAACACGGCAACACCACCGATGAGCCGATGGTGTGGCTTGATGGCCTGGATCTTCCGATCGTCGAGGTGCTCGACGCCCAGTTTCGGGAAGACGGGGCCACCGAGCAGGTTGCGCAACAGCACGCCGGCACCAACCTCGCGCGGTTCGGAAACACGATGAAGCCGATCGGATACAAGAGCCGAACGAAGACATCACCGTTGTTTTGGTATCCCTATGCACGCACGCGCGAGGCATTGGAGGTGCTGCGCAACAGCGAAGATCCGCACCCGAGCTGGGGCCACAAACTTCAGTACACGAATCCCGTCACGGGCGATTGGGCGATTCCGACCATCGGTACGTGCATGCAGTTGCTGCCGGGCGGTTTCGTTGGCGCCAGCTATGGCTCCACCGATTCCACCGTCTATGCCGTCGTGGAGGGCACTGGCCGGTGCGTCATCGACGGACGGGAACTGGCCTTCGGACCCAAGGATGTGTTCGTGTGTCCCTCCTGGATGCGCTACCGCTTGGAAGCAGACTCGGACACTGTCCTCTTCAGCTTTTCCGATCGCCCGGTGCAAGAAGCACTCGACCTCTGGCGAGAGCGGTTCTGAGCTAAAGAAGGCATGGGGCGCTGGCATGGGGCCCTGGGACGTGCAGGAACGTCGAAGGCAATAGTTCAAAGAGAGACAAAAAATGACTCGGCTTCTCGGAATCCTCCTCGGCGTCCTGGTCATGCTGGCGGCACCTGCCCAAGCAGAGGAGTGGCCCGCCAAGCCGATCAGGATGATCGTGCCCTTCCCGGCGGGCGGCCCGACGGACTTCATCGCAAGGGAGTCCGCTGAGATCCTTCGCCGGGAATTGAAGCAACCGGTTGTCGTCGAGAACCGAGCGGGTGGCAACGGTGTGCTCGGCCTGAACGTGTTGGCCAAGGCACCCGCGGACGGCTATACCATTGGCCTCGTGTCGATCACGCTCGCGATCGCGCCGCACCTGGGACGTCCTTTGATCCATTCAAGGACTTTGCTCCGATTACCAATATTGCCTCCACGACGCCGGTTCTGATCACGCAGCCTGACAGTTTGTTCAGAGATCTGCGCGAACTGGCCGGCTACGCCAGAGCGAACCCGGGCAAGGTTGCTTATGGCACACCGGGCGTCGGCACGGTTCCTCACTTGGCCGCTGAACTGTTCCAGATTGAAGGCCGCGTCCAACTCAATCATGTCCCCTACAAGGGGGCGACGCAGCAGATCCAGGACCTGATCGGCGGCCTCACCCAAGTCGACTTCCAGAGTTCGCTTGCGGTGGCGCTTCCGCATCTGCAGTCGGGACGCATCAAGGCGATCGCAGTGCTCTCGGAGCAGCGTTCACCCTTGTTGCCGCAAGTTCCGACGGCCAAGGAGTCGGGCTATCCGACCATGGTGGTGGCGCCCTGGTTTGGCCTCGGCGCCCCGGCCGGTGTCCCAGGCAGCATGGTCGAACGCATGCACGCCGCGTTGGTGAAGGGGCTGTCCAGCAAAGAAATCGATGCAAAGTTTGTCAGCCTCGGTTTCACGCTGTCGCCTAGCGCGTCGCCGGCAGACTTCGCAGCCCAGATCAGATCCGAGCACGCGCGATGGGGCAAGATCATCAAGGCAGCGAACGTCAAAAACGAATAGTGACGGCGCGGCGCCGTAACGCCGCGCGTTGTCCACTGGAACTACCCGCGACCGAAGAGCAAGGCGACCTGTTCGCGCAGCCACCTGTTTCGTGGATCTTGGTCGTAGCGGCGGTGCCAGTGTTGCTGTATTGGGAACTTGGGGATCTGGTAAGGGGGGGCTACGACCACGACGCGGTCAGTGCCCGCGAACACGCGGCCCACAGGCGTGGGAACTGTCGCAATCATGTCCGTCGAAGCGACGATGATCGGCAGCGTGAGAAAGTGCGTGCTGCGAAGGCGGACCTTGCGCACGATGTTCCTGCGGTCCAGATAGTTGTCCACCAGTTCCTGGCTGCGAGTCGGAGACTCCACGACCACGTGCTCGAGTTCGGAGAAGGCGGCCTTGGTGAGATGGCTTGCCACAGGATGCCCCGCTCGCAGGATGCAGGAAAAACCATGCAGCATCAATCGCTGCTTCAAGAACGCGCTGCTCCTGAGGTCTGGAAGGTAGCCCAGCGCCAAGTCGACCTGGCCCGCCTCCATCGCCACTTCGAGTTCTCGTGGCGAATAAGACGCGGCTTGGAAAGTTGCATGCGGAGCAAGGCTTCGAAAGGCCTCCACCAGCGTCGGGAGGAAAACCATTTCACCTACGTCTTGCATCGCAAAGCGAAACTCCGTCTTTGCCTCGGCTGCAACAAAGAAAGGGGCTTTCAAGACCTTCTCGTGGATACGGTGCAGCATCGCACGGGCTTCATCCGCAAGTTCCAATCCACGGGCTGTGGGCTGCATTCCCCCTGCGGCTCGAACGAACAGTGGGTCGCCAAATTGCTGGCGCAAACGAACGAGGGCCGAACTCAGCCCCGGCTGGCTCATCTTCAATTTTTGAGCGGCGCGCGTAACACTGCGCGTCTCGTCCAGCGCGGCAATAACGGCCAGCAAATTCAGGTCAAAAGTGCCCTTCATGCGGGGATCCTGTCGATGGTGGTGAAGACGCCGGCATTGCCGCCCCCAGGGCTTGTGACGCGCTGTGCTACGCCTCGTCGGGAGCCACTTTGGCCAACAGCTCCAGCAACTGCTGGCGTTCCTTCGAGGTGAGGCGCTCCGCGATGTTTTTTTCACATGCGGCGAATGCAGCTTGGTAGCGCTTGAGATCGATCTGGCCGGATTCGCTCAGATGAAGGGCATATACGCGGCGGTCCGACGTTGCGGCTCGCCGCACAAGACCTCTTCGCTCGAGGTCGTCCACCACCTTGACGACGCTCGGTCCGGCAATGTTCAGCAGACCGCCGAGCGCAACCTGGCTGATGCCAGCGTTGGCCCCGATGGTCAGGAGTGCGGCAAAGCGCGCCGGGGAAATTCCCGGGTCGACGAAGCGGGCGAGCGACTCGTCACAACGGACTTGCGCGCGCTTGATCGCAAAGGCCATTGACGCGGCCAACACGGGACTTGGTTTGGGCGTCTGTTCGGCGCCAGCCTGGGGCGCACTGGCTGAAAGAGAGGATTTCAACATCGTGGCGTAAGGGTAAGTACGAGGGGGGAGTTGGCTTCATTCTAGTTGACGACTAATCATGAGCCATCTACATTCTGAACATCGTTAATCGTTAGCCAGGCTAACAAGTAAACAAGCTATGTATAGCTACACATATATCCGACGACTTCATTGGAGCGAGTGCGATCCGGGCGGAATCATCTTCTTTCCGAACTACGCACGCTGGATGGTGGAGGGGCTCAACGAGATGTTCCTGAGGCTCGGCATCGACCCCAACGCAGTCAAGGACGCTAGCACCCGTGGCGGACTGCCGGTCCTCGGGCTGTCCATGAAATTTCTCAGTGCGCCCGCGCTTCACGAGTCCGTCACGCATCGAATCCTGGTCGAGAAGGTGGGTGGTAAATCCATCGCCTTCCTTCATCAGTTTCTCCGGGGCGACGAGCTCTTGATGGAGGCGCAGGAGACCCGCGTCTGGGCCGAACACCTGCTTGGCCCCGGAGGCGGCCTCCGCACCCTCCCTGTGCCTGACGACGTCCGGGCGCTGCTCGAACGTACCCACTAACCCAACCGAGGAAAAGCAATGCGTAACAACAAGATCATCATCACGGTCGCGCCCACCGGTGGCATGGCCAAGAAGTCCCAAAACCCCCATCTGCCCACGCAGCCTGACGAGATTGCCGAATCCGTCTACCGCAGCTACAACGCCGGCGCGTCGGTGGTCGCGCTCCATGCGCGGCGCCCGGACGATGAGGCGACCTGCAGCCCGGAAATCTATGGACGGATCAACAGTCTCATCCGGGAAAAATGCAACATCGTCATCAACAACTCTACCGGCGGCGGCATCGATGGCGACATGGTCATCGAGCGTCCCGACGGTCTTTGTGAATCGAACTTCGAGGAGCGGCTCAAGGGTCTCGATGCGGGTGCGGAGATGGCGACCTTCGATTGCTTCACCGTTGCCGCCCTGCAAGGCAAGCGGGAGATGCTGGTCCCCACGACGCCCAGCCAATGCGATCGCATGGCTGCGCGCTTCATCGAGCGGGGCATCAAGCCCGAGTGGGAGGTCTTCAGTCCTGCGCACATCCTCCAGGAAGTGACTCGCCTTATTCCCGTGTGTGACAAGCCTCCGTACTTCATCAATATCGTGTTGAACGCGGACCGGGGTTTCCAGGGCGCCATGCCGTACACGCCGGAGATCCTGCAGATGATGGTCAAGCTCCTGCCGAAGGACTCGATCTTCAATGTGTCGGCGATCGGAACGGCGCAGCTACCGGCCACGACCCACGCCATTCTGCTGGGCGGGCACGTGCGTGTGGGCCTGGAAGACAACCTGTACTACAGCAAAGGAAAACTGGCCACCAACGAGATGCTGGTGGAGCGCCAGGTCCGGATCGTGCGGGAGCTTGGCTTCGAACCGGCGACGCCCGAAGAAGCGCGGCAGATGATGGGTCTGGCTTGACCGTGGCGCCGGATCTTCTTCCTTTGGAGGCCATCCGGGTCGTCGGCCTGGCCGGGGCCGGCTCGGTCGGAACTGCGTGGGCGGCGCTCTTGCTGGCACATGGCTACGAGGTCCTCTTCTATGACCCGGATGCGCAGGCTGGCACGCGATTGAAAGATGGAGTCCGGGAGGCCTGGCCGGCGCTGCGGGCGATCTATTCGGGATTGGATCCGCTGCCGCCGCTGGAGCGCGTTGGCGTCGCCGCCACCCTCGAGGACCTCGCACGTGGCAGTGACCTTGTGCAGGAAAACGCAGGCGAGTCGTTGGAAACCAAGCGCAGCGTGTTGAGCACCATCGACGCCGCCCTACCCGCCAACAAGCTGATCCTCTCCAGTAGTGGCGGAGTGCCTCCGAGCCGGCTGCAGGAGTTTTGCGCGCGCCCCGAGCGGCTGCTGCTAGGGCATCCGTTTCATCCGGCCTACCTGGTTCCGCTGGTGGAAGTGGTGGGAGGCGAACGCACGCGCGAGGACGCCGTCGACTTGGCGATGCGCTTCTACACCGCCTTGGGCAAGCACCCGATTCGTTTGAAGAAGGAAATGGTCGGTCATCTGACCAACCGGCTGCAGTTTGCAGTCTTGCGAGAGGCCATTCATTGCCTCAGCGAGGGCGTGGCTTCTGCGGACGACATCGACGCTTCCATGCGCTGGGGTTTGGGGCTGCGCTGGGCCATGGTGGGGCCGCTCATGACCTTCAATCTCGCGGGAGGTCCGGGTGGCATCGAGCAGCTCATTGACCGCTTTCGCAGCGATGTGGAGCAGTGGTGGGGTGCGTTGGGGGCTCCCATGCTCACCGACCAGGTCTGCGAAAAGCTCTTCGCCGGCGTACGCGAGCTTCGCCACGGGATATCCAACGACGAATGGGCGCGTTGGCGCGACTCGGCGCTCGTCGAACTCCTGCGATTCCGGTCGGCGCTGCCGTACCCGGCGGATGCAATTCAACCAAGACAGGAGAACTGAGTGGACACCGGATACGGCTATCACGCCGAACTCATCCAGCGACACATCGAACTGGTGCCTGGCTATGCAGCAGTCCGCGAAGCGTTGACGTCTGACATCGATGTGGGATCCGACACGCTGCGTGAAGTGCTCGGCGCCGCCGCCACGTTCGCCGAAGAACGGCTTGTGCCGATGAACATCGCGGGCGACCGGCAAGGCTGCCGCCTCGAGGAGGGAAGGGTGCGGATGCCTGATGCCTACAAGCCGGTGTGGGCGGAGCTTGCCGGCAACGGGTGGAACAGTGTCGATCAGCCAACGCGTTTTGGCGGCCAGGGCTTGCCTGCCTTTGTGAATGCAGGTTGCCGCGAACTGTTCGACCGTGCGTGCATGGCAGTCGGCATGCTGACGGGGCCAACGCGCGCCGGGACGTTGGTGCTGCTGGAATTCGCTGACGAAACTCTGCAGCAGGAATGGATCCCCAAGTTCGTCTCTGGCCAGTGGTCCGCGACGATCTGCATTTCCGAGGCGGATGCAGGCTCGGACGTCGGACGTATCCGTACTCGCGCGGTGCGCGGTGAGGATGGGGCCTGGATGGTGACAGGCGAGAAGATGTGGACCTCCTTTGGCGACAACGATCTCGTCGAACGAATCGGCCATCTGATGCTGGCGCGCACCCCCGATGCCCCGGCCGGCTCTGCGGGGCTGAGTCTCTTCCTCGTGCCGAGCAATGTGCGTGACGGTGTCGGGAACTGGGTTTCCAACGGCGTCACACCACGCCGCATCGAGGAGAAGCTGGGGCTTCACGGCTCGCCGACCTGCGCAATGGGTTTCGAGAATTCACGCGCGTACTTGCTGGGCGAGGTGAATCGAGGATTGCCTCAGATGTTCGTGATGATCCAGAGCATGCGCTTGATGGTGGCCATCGAAGGCGTGGGCATCTCCTTCGGTGCGGAGCAGACCGCGCTTCGCTACGCCGCGGATCGGCGCCAGGGCGGTGCGTCGTCTCGCCCGCCGGTGACCATCAACTCGCACGCGGATATCCAGCGGCAGCTCCTGTCCATGGCGGCACGCGTGGAGGTGCTGCGCGCATTGGTCTACGAGCTTGCAGTGCGGATCGACGCGGAAAGGACGGGCGTTGCGACAACCGCCGCCCACGCGAACGTGACCCAGTGGCTACTGCCGATCGTCAAGGCCAGTTGCGCCGAAGCCGCCTTCGACGTGCCCAACGCAGCGATTCAGGTCCTGGGCGGTGCCGGCTACACGCAGGAGTGGCCCTGCGAGCAGTGGCTGAGGGACGCACGCATGATGTCGATCGCCGAGGGGTCCACCGGCATCCAGGCGCTCGACCTGGTGCATCGCCGTCTACTCAAGGACGGTGGTCGGACGCTGAGTCATTTCATCGAGACGGTGTACCGCGAAGTGAGTAGCGCCGACCGATCGCTGGCCGAACCAGCGGTCAATGTGATCGAGCGCCTGAAAAACGCGGGGGCGACGCTGCTGTCGTGGGCCGGGCAGCCGCGCGATATCGAAGCTGGCGCAGTTGCGTTTCTCCATTTGTCCATGTTGGCCTGTACAGCGTGGATGGCCGTTCGTATCGCCCATGGAGAGAGCAACGATGCGATCGGAAGGCGCCTGGCCGCAGCCGGCCGGTTCTGGCTCCACGATCTTGATGCTCGAGCCGCCTTCCACGAAGCCGAGATCCTGCGCGGTGCAGAGCGCCTTGGCGAATTCCAAAACATTTAGGTGAAGAACATACATGTCTGAACGTGACAACCACATTTCCTACGAAGTACGCGATGGCGTTGCCTTGATCGGCATCGATCGCGCAGCCAAGCGCAACGCCATGAATCAAGGCATGTTCGAGGCGCTTGGCCGGGCGGCAGCGCGTGCGCAGAACGAAGCGCGCGTCGGCATCATCCATAGCCACGGCCCCAACTTCTCCGCCGGGCTGGATCTGGCCGAGCATCTGGAGCGTGACCCGCTCGCGTCCATGCACGAATCGCGTGCCCAGCATGCGATCCTCAACGTGATCGAACAGGGACGGATCCCGTTCATCGCCGCCCTGAGTGGCGCCACCATCGGGGCCGGCCTGGAGATTGCCGCATCGGCACACCTGCGCGTCGGCGACGAGACGACCTTCTTTGCACTGCCCGAAGGCAAGCGTGGCATTTTCGTCGGGGGAGGCGGATCGGTGCGGATCTCTCGGCTGATCGGCGTGGCACGCATGATGGAGATGATGCTGACGGCTCGGACGCTGGCAGCTGCAGAAGGTGCTGCTTGCAACTTGCTGCAGTTCACGACCCCACCGGGCGGCGCGCTCGAGAAGGCGCTCGAGCTTGCGGCCGGAATCGCGAAGAACTCTGCCGTCTCCAACTTCGCGATCATCAACGGGCTCCCGCGTCTTCGGGATGCTTCGCACGACGACGGGCTGTTCTTCGAGTCCGTGCTCGCAGCCATCACCCTGGCCAGCCCCGATGCTCAGGCGGGCCTTCGCGAGTTCCTCGAAAAGCGCGCGGCCCGACTCGCGCCGTCCAACTGAACAGGAGAGGAGCGATGAAAATCAATATTCTCGGCGGCGGTCCTGCTGGCTTGTATGCGGCTTACCGGATCCGGACGCAACTCCCCCATTCCACGGTCACGGTGTTCGAGCAGAACGAGGCGGACACAACCTTCGGATTCGGCGTGGTGTTCTCCGACAAGGCGCTCGAGTTCCTGAGCGCCGACGATAGTGAAACGCTCGCCCTGATCACTGCGGGCCTTGAGAAGTGGAGCGACATCGAGCTGCGCATCCACGGCGAAAAGATCCGGATCGACGGAATCGGATTCACCGCGATCGCTCGCCTTCGCCTGCTAGGCATCCTGCGGCAGAGGGCACTGTCGGTTGGCGCCAACCTTGTCAATGGCCGGGTCGTGCAGTCGCTTGAAGAACTTGAGGGTGCCGATCTGATCATCGGTTGCGACGGCGCCAACTCGCTGGTGCGCAAGACCCACGAAGCCGAATTCGGCACCGAGATTCGTCTTCTGGACAACCGCTTTGCCTGGTTCGGCGCCACGCGCGCATTCGACGCACTCACTCAGACATTCAAGACCACGCCGAAAGGCACTTTCAACGCACACCACTACCGCTATGCGCCATCGATGAGCACGTTCCTCGTCGAAGCCGATCCGCAGACCTTTGACAGCGTGGGTTTCGCGTCCATGTCGGAGGAACAGTCGCGGGCCTACTGCGAGGACGTATTCGCCGAGGAACTCGACGGAGCGCACCTGGTGACGAACAAATCGCTGTGGCGCCGCTTCCCCGTGATCAGCAATCGCAACTGGTCCGTGGGTAACAAGGTTCTGGTCGGAGATGCACTGCGCACAGCGCACTTTTCGATCGGCTCGGGCACGCGTTTGGCGCTGGAAGACGTTCAGGCTCTATCGCACGCACTGGTGCAGCATCCGAACAGCGCGCGTGATGCCCTGGCCGAGTTCGAGGCCAAGCGCCGTCCCATCGTCGACAAGCTCGCCGGCGCGGCCGCGCGCAGCGCAGAGTGGTATGACCATTTTCACGAGCACATGGCTTTGCCCGCGTGGGACTTCGCGATGAGCTATATCAGCCGGTCCGGCCGCATCGATTCGGCGCGGCTGCGCGCGATGTCGCCGGCATTCGTGGACGGCTATGAGGCGTACAAAGCCAAGGTGTCTTCATGACGGTATCCCGGAGCAACGTTCCTGCCACGTTCGGCGGCGTTGTCCTTCAACAGGCCCGCTTCGGCGCCAAGATCGCGTTCGCCGATACGCAGCGATCGGTGACCTTTGCGCAGTTCTCCGAACGGGTCGACCGGCTCGCCGACTCATTCTTCCGGCTGGGCCTCAAGCCCGGAGCGCGCATCGGCATCCTCAGCCGCAATTGCGTCAGTGCGGTCGAATGTGTCGCCGTCATGAAGGCGGGCTTCGTTCCGGTTCCGCTGAACTGGCGCCTGACGCCACCCGAATTGGCCTCTTTGCTGCGCGACTGCAAGCCCGATGCGCTTGTCTGTGACGAGCAGGGCGCCAAGATCGCTGATGAAGAAATCCTTCCGCACGTTGCAATTCCTCATCGCATCGCTTTCGGCTCCTCGCGTGCCGGCTGGTTGGACTTTGAAGCGTTCCTCGGTGCCGGCGTCGCGGATGCGATCCATCCTGCCGCGGCCGAGGACGCCACGGCCCTGCTGATCTACACGAGCGGCACGACAGCGGCACCCAAGGCGGCCATGATCAGCCATAAAGGGTTGGTCGCGAACGCCCTTGCATCCGCGTCCGAGGCCATCGGCGTGTCCGAAGATGACACGGTCCTGTTCGTCATGCCGCTGTTTCACGTCGGCGGGCTGTGCTACTACCTGCTCGCGAGCTACATGGCAGGTGCCAGTTGCGTGCTGCGGCCGATGTTCGAGGTCAGCGACCTGGTGACCAGCATCGAGCGACTGGGCGTTACCAACGTGCACCTGGTGCCGACGATGATCTCCGACCTGGTCGGTCATCCGGGTGCGGCGCAGGCCGCCTCGAAGCTCCGGCGCATCGTCTATGCCGGCTCCGCCATGCCCGTGGCGCTGTTGGAGAGAGCGATGGCTGCCTTCGGGAACTGTTCGTTCTCGCAGTCCTACGGCTCGACGGAAGGCGGCATCATCACGGCCCTCGGCCCAGCCGAGCACCGGATGGCAGCAACGCAGCCGGACAAGGCCCACCTCCTGCGATCGTGCGGGCAGTTGCTCAGCGGCACAGACCTGCGCATCGTCGATCCCGATGGCGGCGATTGCCGGAACGGGAGTCCGGGTGAAGTGCTCGTCCGCAGCGCTCGGACCATGTCGGGCTACTGGGCGTCGCCCGAAAAGACCAGGGACACGTTCGTCGGCGAACACCTGCGCACCGGCGATATCGGTTATCGCGACGCCGATGGCTACCTGTACCTCGTCGACCGGAAGAACGACATGATCGTGACGGGAGGAGAGAACGTTTTTCCGTCCGAGGTCGAACAGGTTCTCTACCGCTCCCCCGACGTGGCGGAGGCGGCCGTCTTCGGTGTACCAGATCCGCGCTGGATCGAGAAGGTGGCTGCGGCGGTCGTACTGCGCGAAGGATCGCGAGCGACGCCGGAGTCGCTCCTTGCCTTCTGCAAGGCTCACCTCGCCCCCTACAAGTGTCCCAAGTCAGTTCTCGTCATGGAGCAACTGCCGAAGACCGGCGTGGGAAAGATCTCTCGCAAGCTGCTCCAGCAGGCCGTCGTCCACGCGGCGAACGACGCCAAAACCTAGATTCCGCAGAAACCGCAGCGGCCGATTCGTCGCTGCAATAGAGGAGACATCATGAAACTGATTCGAACCGTCACGCTGCCCGCGCTTCTCGCCGCGTTATCGCTTCCCGCGCTCGCGGTGAAAGTAGGGGTTATCACTGCGGCAACGGGGCCAGGCGCATCCCTGGGCATTCCCTACAAGAACACCTTCGCGGCATTGCCGGCGACGCTGGGTGGCGAACCCGTGAGCTACATCATCCTCGACGATGCGACCGATCCCGCGAACGCCGCCCGACTCGCGCGAAAACTCGTCTCCGAGGAGCAGGTGGACCTGATCATCGGCTCAGGCAATGTCCCCACGGCTTCGGCAATCAGCTTCGTGGCATCGGAGACAAAGACGCCGCAGATCGCACTTTCGCCATTGACCGGCGAGCCGGCGAAGAACCCGTGGGTGTACTCGGTTTCCCTCCCGACCACGCTGCAGGTGGGGGCCCTGGCAGAGCACTTTGCTGCCGCCGGTGGCAAGCAGATGGGCTACATCGGATTCAGTGACGGCTGGGGCGACCAGGCCTACGGCGCATTGATGGAGCATGCCGCTAAACGCGGGTTCCAGGTCACCACCAACGAGCGCTTCGCGCGCCTGGACACCAGCGTCAACAGCCAGGTGCTTAAGGTCATCGGAAGCAAGCCCGAGGCCGTCATGTTGGGCGTATCCGGCACGCCCGGCGCGCTTCCGCATACCGCCCTCGTTGAGCGCGGATTCAAAGGGAAGATCTATCACACGGCGGCAATCGTGAACCCGGACTTTCTGCGCATCGGGGGCAAGGCAGTTGAAGGCGCCTTGGTTGCCGCAGGTCCGGTGATCGTGGCTGAGCAGCTGCCCGAAAGCAACCCGGTCAAGAAGCAGGGCCTCGAGTTCACGAAGGCCTACGAGGCCAAGTACGGCGCAGGCTCGCGCAACTCGTTCGCCGCCTACTCATGGGACGCGTACCTGATCGCAGACCGCGCGGTTGCTGCCGCACGTCGCAAGGCCAAGTCGGGCACGCCGGAGTTCCGTCAGGCGTTGCGTGACGCGCTGGAGCAGACCTCGGAACTGGCCGGGGCGCAGGGGGTGTACACGATGAGTCCGACGGATCACGCTGGGTCCGACAAGCGTTCGGTGGTGCTGCTTCGCATCACGAATGGGGCCTGGATGCTCAACAAGTGATCGACGCATATGGCGCGGTGCCTCGGAACCTTCGAGGCTCAACGCGACAAAGTAGCAATTTTCAGGAGACATCAATGAGTGAGAAAACCATGCGTGCGGCACGGCTGCATACGATCGGCGGCCGCTTCCAGATTGACCAGGTGCCCATTCCCGAAGTCCGCGAGCTGGACGTGCTTGTCGAGGTGAAGGCCGCGGGTGTCGTGCCGAATCTGCGCAACGTCGTGACGCACTTTCCCACATGGTTCCCGTACCTGCCGCTCCCGAAGCTGCCTGCGATCTACGGCCTCGACTCTGCTGGCGTGGTCAAGGCCGTGGGAAGTCGGGTCCGAACCGGCGTGAAGCCCGGCGATCGTGTCTACGTCAACCCTGGCCTGTCCTGTGGGACCTGTCCGGCCTGCAGGAATGATGACCCAGTCAATTGCACGTCCTATACCTTCATGGGCTACTTCGGATTCGGACCGGGCTCACAGAAGATCTACGAGGACTACCCGTATGGTGGGTTCGGTGAGTACCTGACGGCACCCGCATCGAGCTTGGTGACGCTGCCGCAGAGCGTGAGCTTCGAAGAGGCAGCACGCTTCGGTTACATCGGCACGGGGTACTCGGGTCTTCGCAAGGCGCGCCTGCAAGCTGGCCAGACCGTGCTGGTCGATGGCGGCACCGGCACGCTGGGCGTCGGCACGGTGATCTCGGCGCTGGCCATGGGTGCCTCGAAGGTGTTTGCGACCGGACGAAACAAGCTGCTGCTGGAGAAGCTGAAGGCGATTGATCCGAAGCGCATTCATACCATCGCACTCGGCGACGGACCGGCCTCGGCCGCCGTGATGAAGGCGACGGACGATCTGGGTGTCGACGTGGTGATGCAGGCGCTCGGTCCTAGCGCGCCCGCAAGTGCGGTCGTTGACTCCATTCATGCGCTTAAGCGCGGCGGCGTAATGGTCAACATCGGCGGGGTTTCCGAAACCCTGCCGATCGATCCTATTCCGATGATGACTCAGCAGAAGAGTTTCGTTGGATCGTGTTGGTTCACGACGAAAGAGGGTCAGACCATGGCCGATCTTGCGGACGCGGGTTTGCTGAACCTGGGTGTCTTCGAGCACGAGCGCTTCGGTCTCGACTCCGTCAATGAAGCACTGGACGCGGTCGAGCAGCGAACGGGCGGCTTTTCCAACGTGGTTGTTGTCCGGTGAGGACGGCCGGGGAGAAGATCATGAACATTCGCAGAGTCGTGACCGGCCACAGCGACGCCGGCAAGTCGGTCGTGGTGTCGGACGGTCCGCCCCCACGCTCGGTCGACTTCAAGCACGTGCCCGGCATGAGCGCTTCGCTGATGTGGGAGACGACAACTGGACAGCAGGTCGGCGCGAGCGCCGTCGACGGCACCCCTTCGAGCTCCTGGATGCCGGGCGTGGGTGGAACCAATCTGATGATGCTGGTGTTCCCGCCGGACTCCGTGATGGCAGACCCGAGCTTCGATGCATTTGCTGCAGGGATGGAGTACGTGCAGAACTTGCCCGGGTTGGCCGAAAAGTTCGAGCGGGATTCGCCGGGCATGCATACGACAGACACCGTCGACTATGCCGTCGTGCTGGACGGCGAGATATGCCTCGAACTCGACGACGGGCAGGTCGTGAGTCTGAAGAAGCACGATGTCGTTGTGCAGAACGGAACCCGTCACGCCTGGCGCAACCGGTCCGACAGACCGGTGACGATGCTTTTCGTTCTGACCGGCGCGGTCCGGTCGCGATAGCGGGAGCAGCCTGTCATGGATATGTCCGTCTTCTCCCTGCTGGCCATCGATGGCATGACCAACGGCGCGGTGTATGCGCTGCTGGCAATGACAATCGTGCTGGTCTTTGCGGTGACCCGGGTTCTCTTCATCGCCCAGGGCGAGTTCGTGGTGTTTGGCGCACTGACGCTCGCGGAACTGTCCAGTGGAAAGCTGCCGTCGGCAGTCAGCCTGTTGTCCGTTCTCCTGGCCGCAGCCGTGATGCAGGAAGTGGTGGGCGCCGCGCGCCACAGGACTTCACTGGCGGCCACCTTGAAGTCCCTATCGAGGCTCGCCATGCCGCCTCTGGCTGCGATCTTCCTCACCTGGGCGGCAATGAAGGCGCAGCCGCCGTTGTGGGCGAACGCCATCCTGACACTCGTGCTCGTCACGCCGATGGGGCCCTTGCTTTACCGCGTGGTGTACCGCTCGCTGGCATCGTCGAGTGTCCTGACGTTACTCATCGTCTCCGTCGGGGTGCATTTTTCCTTGGTCGGACTGGGTCTTGTCTTCTATGGGCCTGAAGGCTATCGCACGCCAGCGTTTGCCGACGGGACGCTGGAGATCTTCGGCGTTCCTGTGTCGATGCAAGCGGCCCTGGTGGTAGCGATTGCAGTCTTGCTGATATCTGTGCTCTCCTGGCTGTTTGCATTCACCTTCCGAGGCATGGCGCTTCGGGCCACGGCAGTCAATTCGCTCGGAGCCAGGATTGTCGGCCTCTCGACAGAGCGCGCGGGGGAGACCAGTTTCGCCTTGGCAGCGGCCATTGGTGCGCTGTCAGGGCTGCTGATGGGTTCCACCACAACGCTGTACTACGACACCGGCTTTCTGATCGGCCTCAAAGGCTTCATTGCGGCGGTGTTTGCCGGGCTGGCCAGCTTTCCAGGTGCGATGGCAGGCGCGATGGCCGTCGGGCTGATCGAGTCCTTCGGTTCGTTCTGGTCCAGCGCTTTCAAGGAGTCGATCGTCTTCGGCGCCGTCATTCCCATTCTGCTTTGGCGTTCGGTCCTCCATGGCACATCAGAAGAACACTGAGATGAATTTGCTCATTCGCGCCACGCCCTCGTCGGCCAAGAACGCCTCCGCGTCGCGCGGCATCCTTGGCAGCTACCGGTGGGGTGTGGTCATGGTGGTTGCATTGGTACTCGTGTTGCCACTGCTCCCGGTGCCCGAGTTCATCATCACGCAGATGAACTACATCGGCATCGACGCGCTGGTGGTTCTCGGTCTTGTTCTTCTGACCGGCGTGTGCGGGTTGACTTCCTTCGGGCAGGCAGCGTTTGTGGGCATCGGCGCCTACTGCACTGCCTACGCGACAACCGCGTTGGGATGGAACCCTTGGATGGGTCTGGCGCTCGGCCTGGTGGTCACGCTTTTTGCCGCTCTACTGCTGGGGGCTGTGACCCTGCGCATGTCGGGTCACAACCTGCCGCTGGCCACCATCGCATGGTGCATCGCGCTGTACTACGTGATCGGAAACCTGGGCCCGCTGGGGCGCTACGACGGACTCGTGAACGTGCCGGTGATCGATATCGCTGGCTGGAGCTTGCAGAGTGGCCGGCGGTACTACTACTTGGTCTGGCTGATCGCGGGCGCCGGCGCCTTTGCGTTGTTTCGGCTGCTGGATTCGCGCACGGGCCGCGTCCTGCGCGCCATGAACCCCGACCATGGCGGTGGAGCGACGATGCCGGAAGCCATGGGTGCATCCGTCTTCCGGCACAAGCTTCTGGCTTTCGTGATCGGGGCCGTCTACGCAGCGGTAGCAGGGTGGCTGTTTGCGCACCTGCAGCGTGCCGTCAATCCCTCCCCGTTTGGAATTGGAAAGAGCCTTGACTACTTGTTCATGGCCGTGCTCGGGGGTGTCGGCCACATCTGGGGTGCCTTCGCTGGAGCGGCGTTCACCACGGTGCTCCGCGACGTGCTCCAGGACTGGCTGCCAAGACTCGTGGGACGCAGCGGAAACTATGAAACCATCGTGTTCGGTGTGCTGCTGATCGTCATCCTGAAAGTGTCCTCCGGAGGGCTGTGGTCGTTGGTCGATCGATGGATGAAAAAGTCGCAGCGGCCGAAGGCCATTGCAGCATCCGGCAGGTTGCCCGCACGAGGCAAACCTGCCAAGGGAAATCCACTGCTTGAAGTGCGATCCATCTCCAAGCGCTTCGGAGGCCTTGCTGCCGTGCGCGACATCAGCTTCTGCCTGCGCGCCGGCGAGATCGTCGGCCTGATCGGTCCGAACGGGGCCGGTAAGTCGACGACTTTCAACCTCCTTTCCGGCGTGCTGCCGTTGTCGGAGGGGGAGGTGCATTTCGCTGGTCAGCGCATTGACGGCCGGTCCTCGCGCGAGATCGCCCAGCTCGGCATGAGCCGGACATTCCAGCACGTCAAGCTGGTCCCAGAGATGACGGTGCTTGAGAACGTCGCCATTGGCTGCTTCATCCGCACCGACGCCGGTCCTCTCTCGGCCGTGATGGGATTGGATGCGCGGCAGGAGGCCATCGCCTTCGCAGAGGCAGAGCGGCAATTGATCCGAGTGGGTTTACGCGACGTGGTCCACGAATACGCGGGCAACCTCTCGCTGGGGCAGCAGCGTCTGGTCGAGGTCGCGCGTGCCCTGGCCAGCGATCCGGCGTTGCTGCTCCTGGACGAGCCGGCTGCAGGCTTGCGTCACGCCGAGAAATTGGCGCTTGCCCGCGTGCTGACTCAATTGAAAGACGAGGGTTTCAGCCTGCTGCTGGTCGAGCACGACATGGGCTTCGTGATGAGCCTCGTGGATCGAATCGTCGTGATGGAGTTCGGTCAACGGCTGATGGAGGGGACACCTGACGAAGTTCGCGGGAGCCCCGAAGTCCGCGCGGCCTACCTGGGCGTGGAGGGCTGAACCATGTCAAAGATCTTGCAGGTTCGGGGACTTTCCGCTGGTTACGGCAAGGCGCTTGTTCTCGAGAACCTTTCCCTCGAGGCTCATGTCGGCACGATCGTGTCAGTGCTCGGTCCCAACGGCGCCGGAAAGAGCACTCTGCTGAATTCGCTGGGAGGCGTACTGCGCTCCAAGGGCATCGTCTTGTTCGAAGGAGAGGACGTGTCGGCGCTACCGGTCGAGCAGCGCTTGATGCGCGGCATCGCCTTGGTGCCGGAACGTCGAGAACTCTTCGGGACCATGACCGTGGAGGAGAACCTCCTGCTCGGTGGCTATCGCCCCCGGTCGATGGGCGATCTCACCTGGCGCAACGGCCTCGAGAACGTCTACGACCTGTTCCCGCGGCTGCTGGAGCGCCGCAAGCAAAGGGCAAACACCATGTCGGGCGGTGAGCGGCAGATGCTCGCCGTCGGCCGGGCCCTGATGAGCAAGCCGAAGTTGCTGCTGCTCGACGAGCCAAGCCTGGGCCTTGCTCCGCTGATCGTCGCGGACATCATGGCCGCGATCATGCGCCTGAGTCGAGACGGCCTGAGTGTCCTGCTCGTCGAGCAGAACGCCAGGGCGGCGCTGGCCATCTCTCGGTATGGCTATGTGCTCGAAACGGGAAAGTTCGCCGTGGAAGGCGAGGCTGCGCAACTGATGCACGACGAGCGACTGATCTCGACGTACTTGGGTGCCGAGAGCCCGCAGACAGCGGGGGCGGTTTTCAGCGGCTAAGAGGTCGTGAATTGCGGTGCGATTCCTACTACAGCATTCCTCAGGAGACAAAAAAGAAATGAAAAGAGTTATCAAGCGTGTCGTGGTTGCCGCGTCCATCGCTGGCGTAGTTGGAGGAGGCGCAATTGCCTCGGCGCAAGACCAGTCGATACCGCGCGTTGGGTTCGTTGCCGGTGCGGGAGGCTATCCCAGGATGGCCGTCACCAACCAAGCCTTTTTTGATGAGTTGTCCAGTGCTGGATACCAGGACGGCTTAACTATGAAAGTGGTTTTCCGGAGTGCGGAAGGCAACATGGGCCTCATGCCTCAGCTGGTCGGGCCGAAAGAGGCAACGATGAGAACAAGCGGTCGCGCAGTGAAAGCCTTCGAGCTCGAGGGAGCATCGAGGTAGTCGAAGGAACAGCGCGGATTTGGATTCGCGTTCGAATTGATCGGGACGGAAACCCGAAAAGAAAGGCTAACGAACTCATGACGGAGAGGATCTGTCGTGGGCTGTGGCATCGATCGACTTGGGCGGCCAAGCGGTATTCCCGCTGCGTTGCCCAAGAAATGGGGCATGCAGTGAACCCTATCGGCTCGCGCACGACGAGCTGAATATAAATGAGGAGACAAGATGGAGTTCGGAACAAGACAAAACGCCGCGCAAAGGCTTCAGTCGCGCGCCTTGATGGGGTCGTGCATTCTCTTTGCGGCCTCTGCGATGCCGCTCGATGCCGCCGCCTCCCAGATTGAGACGGATGATCCTGATCTCAAGATGCGCTGGGACAACACGGTCAAGTACAGCAACGCATTTCGATTACGGGAACGATCTGAGCGGATCATGTCCGACGCACGCACGGACGATGGCGACCGCAACTTCGGCAAGGGCCTGATCTCCAACCGCGTCGACCTTTTTAGCGAGTTCGACCTCAGCTACCGCAACTTTGGGGGGCGCATCAGCGCGGCCGGATGGTACGACTCCGTCTATCACGGCAGCAACGACAACAATTCCCCTTGGACGAGGAACACCAACGGTCTTCCTTCCAACGAGTTCTCTCGAGAGACGCGGCGGAGGATGGGTGGAAAGCTCGAGTTATTCGACGCGTTTGTCTTTGGCAAGGGAGAGATCGGCGGCTTGGCGGGCACGGTTCGCGCGGGCCGTCACAGCGTGATCTTCGGAGAGACGCTGTTCTTCGGAGCCAACGGCATCGCCAATGCGCAAGGTCCGATCGACCTGGTCAAGCTGCTCGCCGTTCCAGGCACCCAGTTCAAGGAGGTGCTGCGCCCGGTCCCACAGATTTCAGGGCAGCTGCAACTGGGTTCCGGGCTCTCCCTGAGTGCCTACTATCAATTTGGATGGGCAAAGACTATCTTGCCGCCTGCCGGCAGCTACCTGAGCACTTTGGACCTGGTGGGCGAAGGTGCGGAAAGTGCCTTGCCCGGAGGAATCTTTCCTCGGGGTCCTGACCTCAAGCCCAAGAATTCGGGTCAATGGGGTATGCAGCTGCGATACCGCATCGAAAGCCTGGATGCAGACCTCGGTCTGTATGCGGCCCGATACCACGACAAGACGCCGCAGTTGTATCTCACATTGGATCCAGCCTTCACTCCTTCCCATTTGGTACACGCGTATGCGCAGGGCATCAAGACTTACGGCGCGAGCTTGAGCAAGACCGTGGGCGAGGCGAACATCTCGGCTGAAGTCTCCGTTCGACGTGGCGCGCCGCTGGTCACCGATCCCCAGACCATCCTTCCGACCGCGCCGAAGGACAATGTCGCCCACCCTGCCTACGCAATCGGCAATACGCTTCATGCGAACTTGTCGATGGTCTACAACGTGCCGAAGAGCCCGCTGTGGGACAGTGGTTTCCTCCTGGGTGAACTCGCCTGGAACCGCACCCTGAGTGTGAGGGCGAATGCCGCGGCGCTGGATCCCAACACCACGCGCAGCGCGCTGGCCCTGCGGTTGCTCTTCCTGCCGACTTACTACCAGGTGTTGCCGGGTCTCGACCTGACGATTCCGATCGGATTGGGTTACGTCCCGAAGGGCAAGTCGTCCGCAGTGTTCGCGTTCAACGGTGGAGTACAGCGCGGTGGCGATGTGAGCATCGGTATTACTGGCAACTACCGGAACACCTGGGAGTTCGGCATCAATTACGTCCACTACCTGGGCAGGGCCGATTCGTTCCTGACCCCTCCCAATAGCCAGACTGCCGTCTTGTCGTATGGGCAAGCACTGAAAGATCGCAACTTCGTGTCCTTCAATGTGAAGCGCACGTTCTGAAACTTTGAGGTACCCGAAATGAAATCGAGCTCTATCTTCACCGCCGCTCTCCTGTGCTTCGCCCAACTCGGGCAGGGCGCGATTGCCGCCGTCAGCGCAGAGGAAGCGGCGAAACTCAAGTCCACGCTGATGCCCCTCGGAGGGGAACGTGCAGGCAACAAGGCGGGAACGATTCCGGCATGGGATGGTGGCTACACGAAGCCGTCTCCTGGATGGAAGTCGGGGCAGCCTCGCCCCGACCCGTTCGCCGGCGAGAAGCCGTTGTTCTCCATCACAGCAAAGAACGTCGATGAGTACGCCAACGCGCTCTCCGAAGTCTCGAAAGCGCTGTTCAAGAGGTATCCCGGCTATCGCATTGACGTCTATCCGAGCCACCGCACTGCGGCCGCGCCCCAGTGGGTCTACGACAACACGTTCAAGAACGCGATCCGCGCAATGACGACTGAGGGCGGCAACAGCCTCGAAGGTGCTCATGGCGGCATTCCGTTTCCCATTCCCAAAGACGGCTACGAGGTTCTTTGGAATCACCGCATGTCGTGGGTCGGGGAGGAGACCTTCTTTCCTTTCTCGGGGTGGATCGTTACGGCGGATGGAAAGCGCGTTCTGGCCACGAAGGCGGAGGAGTGGAGCACCTATCCCGTGTACTACAAGGAAGGCTCGCCGGACTCATTTCAAGGCGTTTTCCTGAAAACAAAGTTGACCACCCTCGAACCGGCTTCCAAGGCCGGGGAAGGTGTTCTCGGCTGGCAGGTGACACAGATGGAACGAACCGGATACTGGCAGTACCTCGTCGGCCAGCGCCGGGTCCGCCGCTCGCCATCTCTTGCCTACGACACGCCGAACTTCATCGTTTCCGGCATCGGTCTGATGGACGAAGCGTTCTCCCTGTATGGGCCGATCGACAGACACGAGATCAAGCTGGTCGGAAAGCGGGAAATGATAGTGCCCTACAACAACAACAAGGCAGCGCTCGCCAAGTCAGAGGACCTCATCCAACCGAACTTCCTGAATCCTGACCTGGTGCGATGGGAACTGCACCGGGTCTGGGAGGTGGAAGCCACGCTCAAGCCAGGCAAGCGTCACGTCATGCCCAAGCGTAGGTACTACGTCGATGAAGACAGCTGGAGCATTCTCCAGTGGGATGGCTGGGATGCTCAGGGAGCTCTTTGGCGCGGCGGATACGCACTGACCCTGCTTGCGCCCGATATTCCGGCGCTGGTCGGCAATGTCGTCAACTGGGGCGGGTACAACATTCAGACCGGTGAGTACTACATGAGCGTGTCGACCAACGATGCTCGGATCCAGTACCAGGTATTGCCCCGCAAATCCGAGTCGTTCTATACGCCGGAAGCGCTTGGGTCAGACGGAGCTCGTTGACCGGCATGCCAAACAATGCAACGGTTATGGGGCCGGAAAGCGCTGGGCTGTCCCGGAGGCGGCGCGCGCTTCTTGGCTATGCGCTCGGAAGCGTTGGAGCCGCGCTGGCGGAGCCTGTGATGGCAGCCTCGCCGCCCGGCCGGATCCTCGCTGCGCTGCGCGAGCCTGCACTGAAAACCGCACGGATGACTTCGGTCGCTCTGCTCGCGTCTGCGAAGGCGGGAGAACGGCTGGTATGCGTCGGCGAGCGCGGCATCGCGATCTATTCCGATGACAGCGGCCAGTCATGGATGCAGGCGCACGTGCCCGTGAGTGCGACGCTGACCGCAGTCAACTTCGTGTCGCCATCGCTAGGGTGGTGTGTCGGGCATCTGGGTGTCGTGCTGAACACCCAGGATGGAGGGCGCACTTGGACGAAGCAGCTCGATGGACTGCAGCTGCCCGCGGTGATCAATGCGCTGGCGGACGATCCCGCGTCGAGTCTGGGCTTGGACGCGAAGGCTCGACTGAAGAGTCAGGCGGTGGCACTTGAGAGTGACGGGCCCGACAAGCCATTTTTTGATCTCGACTTTCGTGACGAGCGGCAGGGCGTGGTCGTTGGTGCCTACAACCTCGCGTTCCGTACAGGTGACGGCGGACGCACATGGAAGCCGTTCTCCCACGATATTGACAATCCCAAAGGGATGCATCTCTATGCGCTAGCAAGGCGGGGCTCAGATCTCTTTGCTGTTGGCGAGCAGGGGATCGTTCTTCGCGCATCAGGCGAAGGTACCGCGATGAAAGCGGCCATTTCGCCTTACAAGGGCACCCTTTTCGGTGCCGTGAGCACCGAGGGGTCGCTCGTTGCTTACGGACTTCGGGGAAAAGCCTTCGCATCCATCGACGGCGCGACGACCTGGCACGAGTCGATCACTGGCGTCGGCAGCTCGATCGGCTGCGGTGTTGCCCTGGGGGAGGAGCGCATTGCGTTGGCCACGCATGCCGGTGACCTGCTGCTGAGCGAGAACGGCGGCAGGATCTTCAAGCGCCAATCAATGCCCGAGGCGCTCGCCTTCACAAGTCTTCTCTTCGTCAAGCCGGGCCTGCTGATCGGCACGACCTTGCGAGGCGTGCGACGAGTCAGCCTCGCCTGAGGCCATCAATGACCCAGGACCGGCTGAATGCCGGTCCAACACATCCGAGTTCTCAACATGCCTTCAAGCGAAGCTTCTGCAGGTGCTGCCGCAGCCGATCTTCATTTCGATCGCCAATCCGGCTCGATCGTCGAACGACTGCTTTTCAACAATCGCCCGTGGCTGATCCTCATTTGCTTCATCGTGACAGTGCTGCTTGGGTGGCAAGCCACCGGGCTGCGACTGAACGCAAGCTATGAAAGCACCATCCCGGTCAAGCATCCATACGTGGCCAGCTACCTGGCCCACAAGAAGGAGCTGGCCGGCCTCGGCAACTCGCTCCGCATCGCAGTAGTGCAGAAGCAGGGCACGATCTACGAGAAGGAGTATCTCGAGACACTCTCCAAGATCAACGACGAAGTGTTCCTGCTTCCGGGGGTTGACCGTCCATTCATGAAGTCGTTGTGGACGCCAACGACCCGGTGGACCGCGGTGACGGAGGAGGGACTCGACGGAGACACTGTGATTCCAGAACGCTACGATGGCTCTCCCGAGACGCTGGAGCAGGTGCGAGTCAATGTCGAACGCTCCGGTGAGATCGGTCAACTGGTTGCCGGCGACCATCGCTCTTCAGTCATCTTTGTGCCGCTGCTGGCCAGGGACACGACAACGAACAAGCCCCTGGACTACGCCGCTCTGTCCACAAGGATCGAGGAGATCCGGAAGAAGTACGAAAGCGACCGGATCGGCATTCACGTGACCGGATTCGCCAAGGTCGTCGGCGACCTGATCGAAGGCTTGCGTGAGATTCTGTTGTTCTTCGCAATCGCGACTGCGGTCACGGTTGCAATGATCTACTGGTTCAACCGCGATGTGCGCAGCACTCTTCTTGTCACGCTGACCACGCTCGTCGCCGTCCTATGGCTACTGGGTGCTCTGCCGGCACTGGGCTTCGAACTCAATCCCTATTCGATTCTGGTGCCCTTTCTCGTGTTCGCGATCGGCGTGAGCCACGGCGCGCAGAAGATGAACGGCATCATGCAGGACATCGGGCGCGGCGTCGATAAGCTCGTCGCGGCCCGCTTCACATTTCGTCGGCTATTTCTTCCCGGGCTCACGGCTCTGCTGGCGGACGCGGTCGGATTTGCGGTTCTCTTCGTCATTGACATCCCGGTGATTCGCGAACTCGCACTGTCCGCCAGCATCGGAGTGGCTGCGCTGATCTTCACGAATCTGATCTTGCTTCCCATCCTGCTTTCGTACACGGGCGTCAGCAAGACTGCCGCGCGTCGTTCGTTGGCCGCTGAAGGTAAGTCTGGAGCGGACCAGCATGTCGTCTGGCGGTTCCTCGTGATGTTCACGCAACGCCGGTGGGCGGCCGTCGCCGTGTGCCTGGGCTGCGTGCTGGCGGTTGGAGGGTTCGCCGTCAGCACGCAGTTGCGCATTGGAGACCTTGACGCGGGAGCACCGGAGCTGCGCCCGAACTCCCGCTACAACCGCGACAACGCCTTCATGGTCTCTTCGTACGCCGCGAGCTCGGACATTCTCGTGGTCATGATCGAAACGCCCCCGGACCAGTGCACCTCATACGACACGCTCGAGAAAATGGACAGGCTTGCCTGGCGACTGGAGCAGCTTCCGGGCGTCGAGGCGACGAACTCGATGGCTGCCTTGTCGAAGTTCGCGACGATGGGCTACAACGAAGGGGCACTCAAGTGGTTTGAGTTGGTCCCCAACCAAGGTGCACTCGGAGCAGTGCAAACACGCGCGCCAAGAGAGCTGTTCAACCAGAATTGCTCGCTGCTCTCCCTGTATGTTTACTTGCGGGACCACAAGGCCGAGACGCTCAGCCGAGTGGTTTCCGAAGTCGAAGCGTACATCCCAATCGCGAACAGCAAGGACGTCAATTTCAGATTAGCTGCCGGAAGCGCAGGCATCGAGAGTGCGACCAATATCGTCGTGAAGAAGGCGTGGACACAGATGCTCTTCTTGGTCTACGCCGCTGTGGCCCTTCTTAGTCTGATCACATTCCGTTCATGGCGCGCGGTTCTGGTTGCTGTGTTCCCGCTGATGCTCACTTCCATCTTGGCTGAGGCACTGATGGTCGCATTGGGGATGGGCGTCAAGGTCGCGACACTTCCGGTGATCGCGCTGGGTGTGGGTATCGGCGTTGACTATGCGCTCTATGTACTCAGCGTGACATTGGCGCGCCTGCGCGAGGGGAGGAGTCTTGCTACGGCTTATCGGGACGCGCTTCTCTTTACAGGGAAGGTGGTCATGCTGACCGGATTCACGCTTGCGATAGGTGTCGGGACCTGGGCGTTCTCCGAGATCAAGTTCCAGGCGGACATGGGACTACTGCTCGCCTTCATGTTCCTTGTGAACATGGTCGGGGCGCTCGTTCTCATTCCGGCGCTCTCTTACTTTCTTCTTCGAGAGGCATCTCTAGCCGTTCCTGTCGGTGCGCTGAACCAGGCGCCGAGCCGATGAGTGCTGTCGACCCGTGGCTGTTGATAGCTGCCGAAATTTGACCCGGTTACCCGGCCACGAAATGCTGTCCGATTGGGTCGTGCGCGCGAAGAAGGCATCATTCTTCCCGTCCAGGCCATTCGGCGCGGCAAGCACGGCATCAGCAAGATGCGTCAGCGTGGGCGTCCGTCGCGGCGAGGAAGATATCGCATATGTATCGCCGGCGTTGTGTCGCTAGCGCAGGAGATGGGGCAACTAGGCCGCGACGCGTTGCAGTAGCGATGAGAAGGAGCGCCGCTATGCTGCAACGTAATAGTCCGCTCGAGGCCGTTGTTGACGGTTGGGTGGTTTAAGGCGTGATGTCGGTGACGTGTTGAAGCAGAGCGAACGCCACGCGCCATGCACGGTCGTCGCAGTGAACCGTGGCTGTGCGTTGGTTGATCCGAACGATTTCTCCGACGTGCCGCTTCAGGCTTTGGTCGGAGAAGCTCACGCGCTGGCCGACGCGGAAGTCCTGCTTGTGATGGATCTCCGGCGGCGGCCTCAGCGGCGCTGCAGTCGCCGGTGAGGATGACGTGCCTGCCTGCTGATCATCGACAGGCACGACGGCCGCGTACAGCACGCTGAAGCGCTGTTTGCTTTGCTCGTCGATCAGCGTGACCTGCCGGTCCTTCATCGCCGCGATGCGAGCCTCACGCAGCTTGCCGGTCCCCCAGTCCCAGTACTTCACCAGTTGGCCCATGTGCAGCTGAGAGCGCGCCTGCACGATGCGCCTGGGGTCGGCCATGAGCTGCTCGATGACCCAGCTGAGCTGGTACAGCTCAGCGCTTGTGGCCATGGGGAGATCTTCGATCTGCTTGACACGCATGCTGGCGATTTTGCCAGCGGCGATGTGCTCAGGCCGCGAGCCTGTCGGTCGGCTGTGAGCTCGTCGGCGCCACCTTGGCAAGCTCACTCGCGACAGCCCACGGCAGCAACTCGTCGATACGGTTGCTCGGATGGTCGGCGATACGCTCGAGCACGTGGCGCAAGTAGGCCTGCGCATCGATGCCGACGAGTTTGGCCGAGCCGATCAAGGTGTAAATCACCGCCGCGCTGTGCCCGCCGTTGTCGGAGCCGAGATGCAGGTAGTTTTTGCGCCCAATCGCCACGCCGCGCAGCGCGCGCTCGGCCGCGTTGTTGTGCGCCTCGATCCGCCCATCGTCGACGAAGCGCGTCAGCGCCGTCCAGTTGCTCAGCGAATACCCGATCGCCAACGCCATCGGCGACTTCGCCGAGACCTGCGACAGCGCAGTGTCGAACCAAGCCTTCAGGTCGCCCAGCATCGCAGCGGTGCGTTCCTGGCGAACCCGCATTCGCTCGTGTGGCGGCTTGCCTCGGATCTCCGCCTCCACGCCGAAGACCTTGCCGATGCGCTGCAGCGCCTGGTGCGCCAGCGTTCCGCCGAGCTTGTGCTGGCGCTCGTGAATGTCCCACAGCTTGCGTCGTGCATGGCTCCAGCAAGCCGCCTCGACCACCCGGCCGTCCTCATACAAGGGGTGGTAGCCAGCGAAGGCGTCAGCCTGCAGGATTCCCTTGAAGTGCCGCAGGTGGCGCACGGGGTGTTCGCCCTTGCGATTCGCCGAGTACTGGAACCACACCGCCGGCGGCACCGTGTCGCCGCTGGGGCGGTCATCCCTCACGTACACCCACAGACGGCCAGTGCGCGCCTTGGCACCGGCGCCGCCGAGCACACGGATCGGTGTGTCGTCGCCGTGGATCTTGTCGGCCGCCAACACGTAGCGGCCAATGGCGTCGGCCAGCGGGCTCAGCAGGCGTGCCGCCTGCGCCACCCAGTCCGCCAGAGTCGAGCGCTGCAGATCCACGCCTTCACGGGCGTAGATCTGGCACAGCCGGTGCAAGGGCGTGTGGTCGCAATACTTGCTCACCAACACGTGCGCGAGCAGGCCGGTGCCGGCCATGCAGCGATCGACGGGGCGACTCGGCGCGCGCGCCTGGGTGATCGTGCTGCAGCGGGTGCAAGCGAGCTTGGGACGAACGTGGCGCACGACATGGAAGCTGCCCGGCTCATAGTCGAGTACCTCCGAGACGTCCTGGCCGATCTCGCGAAGGCCACGGCCGCAGGCCTCGCAGCTGCAACCGCTGTGCGGCGTGTGCATCACGGTGCGCCGCGGCAGGTGGTCCGGAAGATCACGCATGCCGGTGCGCTCTCGCGCCTGGCGCTTCTTGCGGCCTAGATCGATGGACGTGACGTTGGAAGGATGCTCGCGATCCGCGTCGTCCTCGCCCGGCACCGCGGGGGTCACCGCCGGCTGCGCGAGCTGCCCGCCCACGAGCTCAAGCTGAGCGTGTTCCAGCTGCTCGCTGGAGCGGCCGTACTTCATGCGCCGCAAGTACGCCACTTCGACCTTGAGCTTCTCGACGGTCAGCAGCGCGATCTTCAATGCCTCTTGCGAGCGCTGCGCTTCGCCGCTGAGCGCGGCGTGGGCGGCAAGCAGTTCCTGCGAGGTCATGGGCATGACTGTGCCGGCCGGTAGTTGGCCCTACAACGGGGGTTGTCCTGTCAACTTGGCCGTCGGTCCGCTACGCCGCTGCGCGCGGCTGCCAGGTGCGCTCGGGGCGGCGCCAGTCGATGCCTTCGAGCAGCATCGACAGCTGTGCGGCGCTCAGCGAGATCGAGCCCGACTCGGCCTGCGGCCAGATGAAGCGGCCACGCTCCAGGCGTTTAGCCAGCAGGCACATCCCATCGCCGTCACTCCACAGCAGCTTGACCAGGTCGCCGCGGCGCCCGCGGAAGACGAAGACATGGCCGGAGTACGGGTCCTCGGTGAGCGCTGTCTGAACCTTCGCCGCCAGCGTGTCCGTGCCGCAGCGCATGTCCGTCACGCCCGCGGCCAACCAGACGCGGGTGCCCGGGCGCGGGCCGATCATGCACTCTGGCGCAGTGCGCGCAGGACGCTGCACAGGCTGTCTTCGTCGACAGCGCCACGCAGTCGCAATTGCGCGCCGGCGAACTCCAGCTCGATGACGCCGGTCCGCGGCGCCGGTCTCGACTGCGCGGGCGTGGACCCGATCGAATTGGCCATCGCCATGACCTCTGCGGCCGGAGCGACCTCTATCGGCAACAGTACAGCGGCCGCCGTGCCGCCGGCAGCCCGAAGATGCTCCCTGCGCCACTTGAACAGCATGTTGGCGTTGATGCCACCTCGCAGTGCGATCGCCGATACGGACGCGCCTGGCTCCAGGCTTTGTCGCACCAGCTCCTGCTTGAACGACCGGTCGTGATATCGCCGGCTGCCCTTCGCTGGGTCTTGCTCAATCTTCATGGTGTGCACCATCTCCTCTTAGCGCACACCTCCAAGCGGGTCTGCGATTCGGGTCAGATGCTTCCCGCAGCCTGCGCATCAGGCAAGGGCGGCCTTCGTCGGACTATTACGCTGCAACTCATGGCCGCTTTCACCCGTGCAGACCGGGCAAGACATCGTGCGAAACCGGCCTTGCGCCTTAGCTGGTGACGCCTGGCGAAAGGTTTCTAAGACTATCCGTCGAGAGACGCTCCAGGCTCGACGGGAAGCGAGATGTGTTGCCACCCAGCGCCGAGGTCGCGGCCCGTGCCGTCTCGAGCACATGGCGACATGCGGCGAGCATCGCTTCTGGCGAAGTAAGTCTCTCGCGAGGGCCGCTGACAGCCAGCGCGCCTTGCAGTTCGCCGGTTACCCCGAACACTGGCGCCGCCGCTGACGCAGTCTCGGGGTCACGCTCCCCATACGAGACGGCCCACAACTGTTCTCGAATGGCGTCATAGCCTGGAAGAACTGGCAGCGAGAACGCAAGCAGCACCTTGCCAGAGGCACCCTGAGCGATGGCGTATTCCTGGCCGATCTGCACTGATGCGCGAACCGACCGGGCTGGCTCGACACGGAACAGCGCAATCCGCTTGTCACCGTGCCTCACGTAGAAAGACGCAGTCTCCCCGGTTGTTGCGCTGAGTTGCTTGAGGAGAGGCTCGATGGCATGGCCAACCTGGAACGACCGCTGGTAGATCGAGGCGAGACGAAGAGGCTCCGGGCCAATCGAGTACTGGCCGTCCTGCAGCTTCCGGATGAATCCTCCGTGCTCCAAAGCAGCAAGCAGCCGCAACACCGTGCTCTTGTAAAGGCCCGTCCTCTTGGAGAGCTCGGTCAACGTGAGGCGGCTGTCATCTGGGCCAAAAGCAGCAAGCAGCGAAAACGCTCTGTCCAAAACCGCGACGCCGCTGGATTCGGCGGTCTCGGTTGGCGTTGAAGGCGGGGTTGACTCTGTCATGGAAAGGGAGAGGGGCAGAAGTTGAGGCGCTCTTTTTTGAGCCGCCAAGGCGAAGTGTGACACGCACTCCCAGAGGAGCCGTCGTGATCAGGATCAAGGGTTAACCCCAATTCAAGCGATCTCTTGCGACCCGTATAGTTCTGTGGAATAGACCATGGTTCTATCAAATAGAACTTAGACGGAAGGCCCAGGAGACGCACAACCATGAGCACCAACAACTACTTGGTCGTTCGCGAGGACTGGCTCGCGTTGCACGAGGAGCAAATTCTCGAGCCGAGCCTGCGGATCGTCGACGCCCATCACCACTTCTATGACCGCCCGGGCTGGATCTATCTGGATCACGAGTACTTGGCCGACGCAAGGTCGGGTCACAACGTGGTCGCTTCCGTATACATGCAGGCGCAGACGCGCTATCGGCCAGACGGACCCCGAGCGCTCCAGCCGGTCGGAGAAACCGAATACGTTGCCGCGGTTGCCCAGAAGCACGCCAGCGGCATACCGGAAGCTGCCAAGGGCATCGTGGGTCATGTCGATCTGAGGCTCGGCGCCGAGGTTCGTGAAGTCTTGGAGGCCCATATCCAAGTGGGGCAGGGCCGATTCAAAGGCGTCCGTCACCTGACCACCTGGGATCCAGATTCATCCCTGGTCAACCCGCTATCTGCCACGCCGCGTGGTCTCTTGCTGGACAAGGCCTACGGCCAAGGCGTAGCCCAGTTGTCCGAACTACAGCTCTCGTACGACGCATGGCTGTTCTTTCATCAGCTGCCGGAACTCTTTGAACTGGCCAGGTCGGTACCGCACACGCCGGTGGTCATCAACCACTGCGGCGGCATTTTGCGCATCGCGGCCTACGAGGCATTGCGCGCCCAGGTGTTCGATACATGGTTGCACTCGATGCGCCAGCTTGCCAAGTTGCCCAATGTCTACGTCAAGCTGGGCGGGCTGGGAATGCGCATCAACGGCTTCGACTTTGAGAAACGCGAGCGCCCGCCCAGTTCGGACCAGTTGGCCCAGACGTGGAAGCCCTGGATGGAGCCATGCATCGAGGCCTTTGGCGCCGACCGCTGCATGTTCGAGAGCAATTTCCCTGTCGACAAAGGCTCCTACAGCTACACCGCATGCTGGAACGCCTTCAAGCGACTGACCTCGGGCGCCAGTGCCGAGGAGCGCCAAGCACTTTTCGAAGGGACGGCGACCCGGGTTTATCGCCTCGCCCAGTCCTAACCTCCTGCCGATCCCCTTGCCCACCGTTCCGTCTGGAGATCTAGCTGGCACCTTTCTGTGGAGCACGCAGGTTCGCTGGGAAACCGCAGTCCGCAAGCCGGGCGTGAAGCTCGACTGAACCCATTCAACACGAAGCCTTGGAGACCATTATGAAGTTCCGCACCATTCGTCGCGCCATCATCCTCACCGGCGCCGCATGCCTCTTCAGCGCCTCTGCGCTCGCTCAAAAGCCCATCACCATCATCGTGCCTTACGCGCCCGGCGGTAGCGCCGATCTGGTCACGCGTGTCATTGCACAGTTCGCAGCGCCCGGCGTCGGCGCGCCGTTGATTGTCGACAACCGCACTGGCGGAGGAGGCGTGGTGGGCTGGGGTGCAGCTGCCCGTTCCGCACCCGATGGCAACACACTTCTGACGGTTGAGCTCTCCTATGCCATTGCCGCAGGGCTGATAACAACGCTGCCGTTCGATCCGCAAAAGGCGTTCACCCAGGTGACGACGGCGGTCAAGGTTCCGCATGTTCTGGTGGTGAATCCAGCCGTGCCTGCAAAGACCGTCCAGGAGTTCATTGCACTGGCCAAGGCTCAGCCTGGCAAGCTCAACTATGGTTCCGGCGGCAACGGCACCAACACGCACCTGGCCGGAGAGCTCTTCAAGAGCACCACTGGCGTCGACATCGTCCATGTCCCGTACAAGGGCGCTGGCGCCGTCCTGACCGACCTGATGGGCAACCAGGTGCAGGCGCTTATCACATCCGTGCCCACCGCGCTTCCCCATATCAAAAGCGGGAAGCTTCGCGCCCTGATGGTGACGGGCTCCGAGCGCAATGCCATGCTGCCTGATGTGCCTTCGGCGAAGGAGGCCGGCATTCCCAAGATGGACATGGACTACTGGATTGGCATCGGGGCCCCTGCCGGAACGCCCCAAGCGGTTGTAGACAAGTTGAACAGGGAGCTCAATGCCTCGCTCTCGCAGCCGGAAGCGAAAAAGAAGATTGCCGAGATGGGTCTGACGGTCGTGGCCAATACGCCGGCGCAGGCGAAGCAGCTGGTCACCAGCGAGATTCAGCGGTGGAGCACGGTCATCAAGCAGGCCGGCATCAAGGCCGACTAAGGAGAGCGCAATGTCCAACGCGCTACGAGGAATTCGCGTTCTCGATCTCACCAATGTTCTTGCGGGACCCTTCGCATGCCACCAGCTCGCCCACATGGGCGCCGACGTCATCAAGGTGGAAAGCCGCAATGGCGGGGATCTGGCCCGTCAGCTTGGCGCCGACGCCGAATTGAACAAGCGCTACATGGGCGTCTCGTTTCTCGCGCAAAACCCTGGCAAGCGCTCCATCACAATCGACTTCAAGCACCCCGCCGGAAAAGAGGTTTTTCGCAACCTGGTGCGCACGGCCGACGTGCTGGTGGAAAATTTTCGCCCCGGTGTTATGAAGCGCCTGGGGCTTGGATTCGAGGAGCTGCTCAAGGAGAACCCGAAGCTCATCTACTGTGCCATTTCGGGCTTTGGCCAGGACGGTCCGCTTCGTGACCTGCCGGCCTATGACCAGATCATCCAGGGCATGTCCGGCGTCATGAGCATCACCGGGGCGCCCGAGAACGCGCCATACCGGGTCGGCTACCCGGTAGCCGACACGATTGGCGGCATCACTGCCGCCTTCGCTGTTGCGGCTGCGCTGGCCGACGGCCAGCGCACGGGTGGAACCTTCATTGATGTCTCGATGTTGGAAGCCGTCATGGCGACCATGGGATGGGCTGTATCGAACCACCTCATTGCCGGCCGTGAGCCCAAGCCCATGGGCAACGAGAACGTCACCGCCAGTCCGTCCGGGACATTCCGTACAGGGGACGGCCTCCTCAATATCGCTGCCAACAAGCAAGAGCAGTTCGAGGCGGTTTGCCAGGTGGTAGGCAGGCCCGAGCTGGTTGCCGACCCTCGGTTTAGTGAGCGGCAGGCACGTCTGCAGCATCGCTTCGAGCTGAAGGCAGTCCTTGAGGAAGCTATGGCCGCGAAGTCCACCGACGAATGGTGGAGGCTCTTCAACGAAGCCGGCGTGCCGGCCGGGCCCGTCTACTCAGTGCCTCAGGCGCTCGACCATCCACAGGTGGCTGAGCGCGGGATGGTGGGCAGCTTCACGAACGCGCCGGGTGTTGGAAGAGACATTCGCTTGGTCCGAACCGGATTCAAGGTGAACGGCCAAGCACCTCGTGTCGATGCACCGCCACCGACCCTCGGTCAGCACTCAGAAGAAATCCTGACGGACCTGGGCTACTCATCTGCGCAAATCCAAGCGCTAAAAGAGGAGAAGGCCGTATGACGGACACAACGCCTGACGCACGCAAGGCCACCGAGGACTGGTGGCGCACCAGCATCATTGACATGTCCCCGGGCGTGATCCGCTATCGGGGATATCCCATCGAGGACTTGATTCGCCAGCGCGTGAGCCTGGCACAAATGATCTGGCTGATGACACGCGGAGAGCTTCCGAGCCGCGTCCAAGGGGAACTGCTGGAGGCCGCACTGATGTCTGCGGTCGACCACGGACCGCAGGCACCCAGTATCGCCATCGCCCGGATGGCAGCAACCTGCGGCGTTGGCTTGAACAGCGCGATGGCCTCCGCCGTCAACGTTCTCGGCGACGTACACGGCGGCGCCGGTGAACAAGCGGTGGAACTCTACGAGGATATTGCAGCGCGGATGGACACCGGGGCCACGGAGGAGGATGCCGCGGTTGCCGGGCTCCGAAGTTTCGTGGAAGCCCACGGGAAGGTCATCCCGGGGTTCGGTCATCGCTTCCATCCAATTGACCCCCGAAGCGAGCCACTTCTCGACCTCGTCGATGCGGCAGCCCGCAATGGCGAGGTCAGCGGGAAGTTTGCCCGCATCGGCCGGGCCGTTGAGGCGAAGCTCGGTGCAGCCAAGGGCAAGCCGATTCCGATGAACATCGACGGCGCGACCGCTGTGATCTATGCGGAGCTTGGTTTTCCTCCTCCACTTGCTCGCGGGCTCTTCTGCTTGTCCAGGTCAGTGGGCGTGCTCGCACATGCCTGGGAGCAAACGCAGCAAGGCGGTCGCATCAAGGGCCCGATACCGCGGCAATACATCCCTACGTACGACGGCCAGCAGAAGCGCGAAGTGCCTTCGCAAGCGTGACAAGCCTTCAGTGAGAACGCGAATGACAGGAAAACGTGCTATCGGCACATGTCCTAGACTCTGTGACCGACCCATTGCAGCGTCTTGTCCAGTGAATGGCGTTCGAACAGAGCCAGCACATTTTTACTGAAGAAGTGTTGCTTGTGCTTGATGACCGAGGAAGCCTCCCGTGGCGCCTGCGCGAGGTCTCATTCAACATTTTGGAGATGCCGGAGCCAGAGGAGTCCGGCAGGTCGCAACTGTAGGAGCAGGTTTTCGATCACTTTGCAGGGCTTGTTGCGATGACCACGCCGGTGAGCGAGCAGAGCTCCTGGAACCTAGGGTGAATTCGGAACTCTGTAGCGCGCCAAATCTTCTACATTGCTCGATATGCCAAGAGCCTTGCCACCACTAAACGCGTTGCTCGCTTTCGAAGCGACTGCCAGACACCAGAGCTTTACCCGTGCCGCGACCGAGTTGAATCTCACTCAGACCGCCGTCAGCCATCGCATCAAAGAACTTGAAAGCTTGTTGGAGGTCCAGCTGTTCACGCGAAAGCAGAGCACCACGCGCCTGACCGACGAAGGTCGTACCTATCTCGAGTGCATCCGTCCAGCACTTTCGCAGATTGCCGCGGCGACGGAGAGCGTTTCGTCGGTACACGACAACCGGTTGACGATCGCGTGCCTGGTTGCATTCTCGTCCAGATGCCTCATGCCTGCCTTGCGCGAGTTCAAACAACTGCACCCGCATATCGAGCTGCGTCTGACGCCCTTGGCGCCCACTGATCGGCTCGCGCAGCGCGAGTTCGATGTCGCAATTTGGTATGGAGTCGACGATTGGCGTGACTTTGACGCGGAGCGGATCGCCCCTGAGGAACTATTTCCTGTGTGTGCGCCCAGTCTTTTGGAGGAGGGCCCACCTCTATCTGAAATTCAGGACTTGCGACACTATCCAATAGTTCGCACCGTCTCACCGATCATCACGGATGACTGGACGATGTGGCTCCACCAGGCTGGGTCGGACATTGAGAAATTCTCCAGCGAGATATTCTGCGAGACGATGCTGTTCTCGATGAACGCGATCATCGAAGGCCTTGGGATAGGCATCGCTCGGTCTGTATTAGTCGAAGAGGATCTGGCGAACGGGCGCCTGGTTGCCCCATTCGAGTTCCGATGCTTCTCGCCAGCGGGTTACCACGTCCTCAGCCGGCCCGAGCGATCCGGCCTTCCTAAGGTTCAGCTTTTCAAGCGCTGGCTTTTGTCCAGGTTCGAGTCCACATGGAAGTCGGTTGCCGTCTAGACACGATGGATGCGCAGCAGTATTCCAGTCAGGTCAAGGCGACAGCTTCTACTTCGAGGGCGCAGCCATAGTGCAAGGTAGGGACGGGGACGACTGCACGAGCTGGCCGCGCAGTGCCAGCCCATTCTTCGTAGAGCTTGTTGAACGTGGGCCAGTTATCGATATCGGTGATATACACGCGAACGTGGAGCAGCCGATCGACCGCGCTGCCCGCCCCGGCGACAGCAGCCGAGACATTTGCGAGCACCTGCCTCGCCTGAACCTCGAACGGTGCCTCGCTCAGCACCGAGCCATCCGGTGACACTGGGAGCTGGCCCGAGACGAAAACGAGACCTCCGCCGCTGGTCGCGTGACTGTAGTGCCCACGGGGCATGGCCATACCTGCTGGCTGAAGGAATGACTGCAATTCGTTGTTCATGGAGTTCTCACAAGGTTGAGGTTGGAGCGACCTGTGCGCCCGCAATGCCGTGTCGCTTGAGGGCGCGAGCGACAAAACCATCAGCCTTCATGTCTTCGACAAACTGCTGAACGGCTGCGAGAGTCTCGTCACTCCGGTCCGCAGGAACGCCCATGGCCTGCTGAATAGTCATGAAGTTGCCGGGCAAGAGACGCAAGCCCGGAATGCGTTGCGTATCTGCCTCCAGCTGCTGCCGCACGCCGGCGGCGACATCTGCGTCGATACGTAGAAACTCATCGACCACCGTCGGTGAAGTCTTGGCGCGTTCGATCATTGCTTGCTGCAGTCCGCGCGAAAGATACAGGTCATACGCGCTCCCTCGGCCCACCACCACGCGGTGCCCGGGGCGGTCGACTTCATCCATTGCTTGAAGCGGAGAACTCTCCCTGACGAGGTAGCTTCCCTGGATCAGGACGTAGGGTGTGGTGAAGCGTATCTGGTTCGCACGGTCAGGATCCAGTGCAAAGAAGCCGATATCCGCCTCTCCTCTTGCAACGAGCTCCACCGACCTGCCTGCGCTATCGACAACGATCGGCTGCAGGGCGAGGCCGAGTCTGCCAGCAAAGGCACGCGCGAGGTCCAAAGAGACTCCACGAGGATCGCTGTTCGGATCAGGCCGACTCGCCAACACAGGGTTGCCCAGATTGATCGAGGCTCGGAGCACTCCTTTGGGAGCGATCTCCCGTGCGATTTTCGTGTTCATTCAAGTGTCCACTTCTGTTGAGGATTCGTCCCCAGCCCAAGCCCAACTGGAAATGAGAGCATTCTTGGCCGTGCCGGGACACAGCCGATCTGGAATTTTTTCTTCCGCAACGCGCTATTCCGGCTTGATGTTGCCCTTCTTGACCACATCCTTGTAACGGCTGGCGTCCTTGCGGATACGGTCTGCGAATGCTAGCGAGGACATTCCGCCCACTTCTGCGCCAGCATCGGCAAAGCGTTTCTTCACATCCGGCTGTTGAAGCGTCGAAGAAACCTCCGCTTGAAGTTTGGACACGATGCCAGCAGGAACGCCCTTGGGCGCAAAGAGGCCAACCCAGTTGGAAGCATCGATCTTGATGCCGCTTTCGCTGGCGGGAACCCAATCGTCCTTGTATGCGGCCCGTCGGCTCGTCGTGACGCCCAGAACCTTCACGCGCCCAGACTGCACATGGGGCATGACCGCCGGAACCGCAACAACGCCAAGAGGAACTTCTCCCGAAGCAACCGCGGCAACCGCGGGGGCGCCGCCTTTGTACGGGACGTGGAGCAACTTGACCCCGGCTTCAATGGCAAACCACTCACCAGCAATGTGATTCACGCTGCCATTGCCCGGGGAAGAGAACGCCACTTTTCCTGGCTCCTTCTTTGCAGCGGCAACGAGTTCAGGGATCGTGTTGTAAGGCTCCTTGGCGTTGGCCACCAACAGCATAGGCGTGTCGCTGATCATCGTGATAGCACTGAAATCACGGTCGAGGTCGTACGGAACGTTTGCGAAAAGAGCGGGGTTGACCGCGAACTCGCCTGTGTGCGCGGCCAGCAGCGTGTATCCGTCTGGCGCCGCCTTTGCTGCTTGGGTTACCGCGATAAACCCGTTGCCGCCGGGCTTGTTCTCCACGATGAAGCTCCAGCCAAGACGCTCGGTCATTTTCTGCGTCAGCAGTCTTGCGGTGACATCTACCACGCCGCCTGGCGCGAAGGGGACGATCACGCGGATCGGTCGATTGGGATAGTCCTGCGTCTGCGCAGCGGCGAAGCTGCCGCACAAAGTCTGGGCGAGGAGTGCCCCGGCGGCCAGCAGCACGCGGCGTCGATAGAGAGACTGGTTGGTCATGATGATCATTGCTCCTGGAATGCCGGAGGTCATCCGGTGAGCCGGGATGCTCGCGGCCGGGGCGAGACGCGTCAAACGAGATTTTTCGCTAGGTACCACCAACTTTCCTCATGTACTTGTGTGGCGGAGCGTGAGGAAGGGCAACTTCGATATGAGCGAATTTCATTGCCCCCCCACAAATTTCTCGTTGGACGTTGCGGTGGGGCAGGCCGAACAATTCGCCCACTATGACCGACCATGGAACCAACCCAGCGCTCCTGAACGCCAGTGATGGCGTCCCCATCGCCTACCGCGTACACGGGGCTGATCGCGCACTGCCTTTCGTCGGGCTTGTGCATTCGCTTGCAATGGACCATCGGTTCTGGAACCCGGTCGCGGAGCGGCTGGCGGGCAGGGCCAACGTGATCGCGATCGACGCACGAGGCCACGGACGCTCCGGCGTCAGCAATCCGCCATACACAGCCGATCGCATGGCCCAAGATCTTTTGGAGGTCATGGATCATCTGCAGGTGGACAAGGCCGTCGTGGGTGGCGCGTCCATGGGCGGGTGCATCGCGCTCACCTTTGCAGGGAAGCACCAGGATCGGACATCCGGCCTCGCGCTCATCGATACAACCGCGTGGTACGGACCGACTGCGCCGAAAGATTGGGAGGATCGAGCGATGAAAGCTGTCTCCCAAGGTCTCGGTGCACTCGTTGGTTTTCAGAAGAGTCGCTGGTTCAGCGATGCCTTCTGCGCCAGAGAGCCTGGGGTCGTTCAAAACTGTGTCGATACCTTCCTGGCCAACGACCTGAACGCATACGTTTCGACATGCCGGATGCTCGGCGTCTTCGACGGTCGCACCTTGCTTCCGCAGATTCGAGTGCCCACGCGTATTTTGGTCGGCGACGAGGACTATGCGGCGCCCATAGAGATGGCTCAGGCATTGCACGCGGGTATCCGGCATTCGAGCTTGACGGTCATCCCAGGGGCGCGACATCTGACACCGTTGGAAGTGCCGGACATCATCGCAGGCGCGTTGGACGAACTTTGCCTGGAGAGTCGCAATGACGCCATTTGAATTCCTGTTGCCCTACTCGTTGGAGGAAGCACTGTCGCTGCTGGACGCCGAGGATCCGGATATTCGACCTGTGGGAGGGGGCACCGCCGTGATGCTCATGATGAAGGCCGGCGTACTACGGCCGACCCGCCTTGTGAGCCTGCAGAAGATTGGCGAACAGCACAGTGCGGTGACTGTCGGCGGTGACGGCGAGTTGATTCTTGGTGGCATGGCAAGGCTCGCCGACATCGAGCGCCATCCTGCGGTGCGTGAGAAGTGGCCTCTTCTGAGCCAGGCGCTTCGCGGCGTTGCCAACCCACGCGTGCGGGCCGTGGCCACGATTGGCGGGAATCTCAGCCATGCGGATCCGCACATGGACATGCCGCCGGTGCTCGCGGCGCTGGAGGCGCGGATCATCGTCACTGGACCGAAAGGCTCACGAACCGTCATCGCGGAAGACCTCTGCACTGGCTACTACGAAACCGTCATTCGACGCGACGAACTCATAACCGAGATCCACATTCCGCCGCAGTCGGGACCAGGTGCGTACCTAAAGATGACCACGCGTGCTGTGCACGATTGGCCTGCACTAGGTTTGGCGGTCGTTCTGAAGATGGTGGGAGGGCAGTTCGATCAGGCGAGCATCTTCGTAGGTGCGGCCACGGATCGACCGACGCGTCTACGCCACGCTCAGGCGGCATTGAAGCAGAACGGCCTCGAAGAATCTGCTAAGCGTGCCGCCGCTGAAGCGGCTGTCGCTGAAGCCCAGCTGATGGGCGATGGCCATGGCTCAGCCGCGTACAAGAGCCAGTTACTCAAAGTCGCACTCCCGCGAGCTATCGAGACCGCGCTGCGCAACGGCCGGAGCCACACATGAATAAAAGCCCCAACTCTCAACCCCAGGTCGGCCGACGTCTCGACCGTCTCGAGTCCCGCGCGAAGGTGACGGGAACGGCCGACTACACCCACAACGTCGAGCTCCCGCGCATGCTGCACGCGAAGATTGTTCGCAGCACGCAAGCGCATGCGCGAATCTTGTCCATCGACACGTCCACCGCAGCGGGCACGCCTGGTGTGTTCAAGGTTGTCACGGCGCAAGATGTGCTCAAGCTCATTCCGGATCCGCACTACGGCCCGGCTTTCCACGACCAACCCATTCTCGCGATCGAGAAGGTTCGCCATATCGGCGAACCTGTCGCCGTCGTACTTGCCTCCGATGTCCATGTGGCAGAGGCAGCAGCCGGTTTGGTGAACGTGGAATACGAGTCGCTGCCCGCGGTGTTCGATGAGGTGGAGGCTGCGACAAGCAACGACGTTTTGGTGCACGACGTGCTCAAGCCCGCAGGTACGTTCCCTGACCTGAAACATCTTGCTGGCCGCAAGGCGACCAACGTGGCATTGGACTATCGGCTACGCCACGGAGACGTTGAGAAGGCCTTTGCGGAAGCCCACCAGGTCTTCGACCACACGTTCCGCACGCAGCAGGTCATGCACGTGCCACTCGAGCCAATGATCTCCATCGGAGAGCCAACAGATCGCGGGATCGTTCTCCACACGGCGTCGCAGAGCCCATCATTTGTGCGGCTCGAGATTGCGCGGCTGCTCGGATGGCCCGAGAACCGTGTGCAAGTGAAGACCCGGCTCCTGGGCGGAGGGTTCGGCGCGAAGCTCTACATCAAGCTGGAGGCGCTCGCTGCTGCACTGGCCCTCATTGCGCGGCGCCCAGTACGGGTTGCACTGACGATGGAGGAGCAGTTCTACACCACCACCAAGCACGCAACGACCTTCCGCATCCGCAGCGCGGTGGATGCAAGCGGTCGGATCATCGGACGCCACTGTGAGGTCTATTGGAATGGCGGGGCCTACGCCGATATCGGTCCGCGGGTCACGCAAAAATCCGGCTTCACCGCAGGCGGTCCCTACGACATCGCCAACTTGAATATCGACTCGTACCAGGTCTACACCAACCTTCCCCCCGCTGGTGCGTTCCGTGGTTTCGGTATCACTCAGGTGGTATGGGGCTACGAATCCCAGGCGGATCTCATTGCGCGCGAAATCGGTATGGATCCGGTGAAGTTTCGTCGATTGAACCTGCTGGAGGATGGCCGGCCCCATGGGACCGGGACTGTCATGAAGGATGCAGCGCTCGGCCTCGTGTTGGATCGAGTGGCAAGCCGCATGGATTGGCACAAGCCGATTGAACGCGGCAGCGGCAACGTTCGTCGCGGGCGCGGCATCGGGCTCGGGTTCAAGGCAATGGTTGCGCCAACTACCTCAGTTGCGACCATCACCATCGGTGGCGATGGGAGCTGCACGCTTCTGATCAGCACAGTAGACATGGGCCAAGGCTCCGACACAGCCATGGCGATCGTTGCGGCCGATGTGCTCGGCCTGCGCGCGGAAGATATCCGTGTTGTTCATCCCGATACTGATGTCACGCCCTACGACATGGCAACCTTGGGATCGCGCTCGACCTTCTCCATGGGCAACGCCGTCAAGCTTGCTGCACAAGACCTGCTGCAGAAATTGCGCGGTCTGGCTGACGAGGTGGGTATCAGCTTCGAAGGCATTGAAGGTGTCTCTAGACTTCTGAAGAAGAAGTTCGGCATGCAGGCCGGCACGGTGATCGGGACGGGGAGCTTCATCCCATCGTACCAATCGCCGGATTCCGACGGCCGCTCACCCGACATCACACCCAATTGGATGGTTGGCGGCACGGGGGTGGAACTGGAGGTGGATGTTGAAACCGGTCACTTTCGACTGCTGCGCATGGAGAACGTGGTGGACTGTGGCACGCCTCTCAACCCGAAGGTGGTCGACACACAGATCTCCGGCGCCGCCATCATGCAGTTGGGCGCCACCTACCTCGAGAAGATGGAGTTCGATGCCGAAGGCCAACTGAGGAATGCCTCGTTCTCGGAATACAAGATTCCGGGCATCTTGGACTATCCCGCACAGCTCGCCTGCGAGGCAGTCGAATCGCAACAAGGCACAGGCGCATACGGAGCCAAGGGTATCGGCGAAAGCGGGTGCTTCGGCGTCGCTTCTGCGATCGCAGAGGCCATCCAAGACGCAGTGGGCGTGCGAATCATGTCTCTGCCCATCACTCCCGAGGCGGTATTCCGCGCGCTGTGCGAAAAGCGCGGTGAGCCACTTGCTGCCTGATTCCCGGATCTCACCATGAGCACTACTAGCAATCTGATCCAGTTTCGCCTCAATGGCGAGCCCGTCGCTCGACAAGTCGAGGCCTACAACACGCTGGTGGAGGTCGTGCGCGACTGCGGTCTGCACGGCGCAAGAGAAAGCTGCGGCCAGGGACTGTGCGGTTGCTGCACGGTGGTCGTCGATGGCAAAGCTGTCACCGGGTGCATCTATCCCGCGATGCACGCCAACGGATGCGACGTCGCGACCATCGAAGGTGTCGAGCAGGACGGCCAGCTCGATCCTGTGCAACAAGCCTTCATCGACGCTGGTGCATTCCAGTGTGGTTTTTGCACGCCTGGTTTCATTCTGATGGCCCGTCAGTTGCTGGACCAGAACCCTGATCCTTCAGAGCACGAGATTCGCCATTATCTGGCGGGCAACCTTTGCCGGTGCGGCGCGTATCCGGAGATCGTGAAGGCAGTGAAGTTGGCCGGCGATCGAATCCGCGCAGGCGCAACCAACATTTGAATCAGAGATAAAAATCATGGAAATCCAAGGCGAAAAGCTTCTCTCGGTGCCTCGTTCCGAGGTATGGCACGCATTGAACGATCCCAAGGTGCTGCAGAGATGCGTCCCGGGCTGCGACACGTTCGAGCCCGAAGGGGAAAACAAGTTTCGGGTCGCCATGCAGGCTGCTGTGGGCCCGGTGCGTGCTCGCTTCTCGGGCAAGCTGCAACTTCGCGATGTGATTGCGCCCACTTCCTACGCGCTCGCCTTTGAAGGATCTGGAGGCGTGGCCGGCTTTGGCAAGGGAACCGCAGAAGTTTCTCTTGAAGACGCGGATGGTGGGACGCGCTTGCGCTACATCGCGCAGGCCCAGGTTGGCGGGCGGCTAGCGCAAGTTGGAGCGCGCCTGATCGATGGCGTCACAAAGCGGATGGCAGACGATTTCTTCACTCGCTTCGTCAAGGAACTGACCCACAAAGACGCTGCAGAAGAGGCGGCTCAGAGCGTGGCCACGTCGCATGGCACTACCTCGACCGTACGAGCCCCGGCCATCTCGCCAGGCTTCCCAAGCACTTCTTCCTACCCGCCCGCACCTTCTTCGACGAGCACGCAGATCGCTGTTGTTGCCGCCGCGGTGTCCGCGACTGCCGCAGCCATCGCCGTACTCGCAACGGTGTTCGTTCTGCAGATCGGGCGCTAGAGATCTGCGTTTTTCAGATCACCATGGTGCTCTCCGCCGGCCATGTCATTCGAAATCTCGCGACTCCACTGTTGCCGGAAACCAGATGGCAGCGGTCCGGGCCCCCCGGGGACGAAGAGCAGGCGGTCGCTTTCGCGTCCCGAAGCCTCAACTCGCACGGTGATTTGTGAGTTCACTTGATGTTGGTGCTTCGTAAGTTCTTGGTCCGCGTTGTGCGCCGAGAAATGAGTAACCATATTCTTATGGGAGCGCATTGAGCCACGATGATTGAACTTCGCCATCTTCGCTATTTCGTTGCCGTTGCCGAAGAACTTAGTTTTCGAAAGGCTGCAGAGCGTGTTCACATCGACCAGACGCCGTTGTCGCGGGCCGTCCGCGATCTGGAGGAGCGGATGGGCGTGACGCTCTTTGTTCGCACGCAGCGCCGGCTGCAACTCACACCCGCCGGCGCCAAACTGCTTGAACACGCCCGGGCTATTTTTATCCGCCTGGAGCGCACCATGCGCGTCGTGCGAGAAACTGATGCTCGCCATCGAGAACCTTTGCGTGTAGGTGTGGACGACAGCACCGCGCAGCCTAAGCTGGCAGAGTGGTTGTCCCGCTGGCGAGAGGTGGCTCCTGACATTCCAGTAAATCTCACGGAAATGTGCCCGGCAGAACTCCTGGCAGCGCTGCGCAGCGAGGAGGTGGATGCAGGCTTTTCGTTCGGCGTGCCGGATGATGAAACTATTGCCCGGCAAGTGGCCTGGGTGAGCCCCATCGTGGCACTGCTTCCGGCGGCACACGAACTCGCGTGCCGCGAGGTGGTTTCCCTCGCCGAGCTGTTGTCTTTCCCCGCCATCGCCTGCAATGCCGCCTACCACCCAGGACTGTGTCAGCAGATGGAGGCGATATTTCGGCGGTATTCCTTGGCGCCGACGATCGCAGGGGAGGCCCGGACATTGACCGGCTACCTGACCCGCGTGGCGGCAGGCCAGGGCGTCGGCATGGCAGATGCCGATCACATGCGAGCACTGCGGCGAACGGACGTTGTGATTGTGCCGCTCGCCGAACCAGTGCACATCACAACCTACGTGCTGCACAAGAACCAGCCCAACGGCCTGTCCGAATCGCTGCAACGATTCCTTGCCCACGCCACAGTTCTGCACTGAATGTTACGGTGCCCGCCTGCCAAGGCGTGCCGACTCGCGCCAACGGCCATGGACCTGTCGGGCTGCCGGCGGAATGCTCCCTGCCGAGACAGCCTGAAGGCTCGTGCACTCGGCAGAAGAAGGAGTCGCAGCCAGCCCCACGCCAGCGTACGCCGCGCCACGCCGCCATGGGTGTGCCGCGCGGCGGCTTGATTCCAGACTCATGCCTGCGTGCCGTAGCGGCATGCATGTGCTGGAACACAAGCGCCTGGGAGGTGGCGCCCTATGCCGACAGCAGCGACCGGCGTCCTGTTCGGACAGATTCTCGTGGTGCTTGGCGTCACCTTGGGCGGGATGTGGGCCGCCACGCAGTCGACGGCGCATGCTCTGGGCTACCAGCAAAGGCTTGGCCCCCGGTGGTTCGAGGTTTCCGGTGTGCCGGTCTACGAGCCGTGGAAGCTGTTCGAGTGGTGGTACTTTTACGACGCCTATGCGCCCCAGGTTTTCGAGCGTGGCGGGGCCATTGCCGCATTGAGCGGGATGTCGGCCACAGGCGCGGCCATCGCGATGGCCGTATGGCGCGCGCGGATGGCCAGACGCGTTACGACCTATGGCTCCGCCCGCTGGGCTGAGTGCGACGAGATCACCAAGGCCGGTCTGATGAGGCCGGCAGGTGTGTTCCTCGGCAGGACATCGGACAAGAGCGGCGCCTATCTGCGTCATGGCGGTCCTGAACATGTGATGGCTTTTGCCCCCACGCGCTCCGGCAAGGGCGTCGGGCTCGTGGTGCCCACGCTGCTGTCCTGGCCGGGATCGGCGGTGATCCACGACATCAAGGGTGAGAACTGGAATCTCACAGCCGGCTGGCGCGCGCGCTTCTCGCACTGTCTGCTGTTCAACCCGACCGATGCGCGCTCGGCCGCCTACAACCCGCTGCTCGAAGTGCGGCGCGGTGCGCATGAGGTGCGAGACGTGCAGAACATCGCGGACATCCTGGTCGATCCCGAAGGCGCGCTGGAGCGGCGCAATCACTGGGAGAAGACCAGCCATGCACTGCTGGTAGGTGCGATCCTCCATGTGCTCTATGCATGCGAGGACAAGACGCTGCGCGGCGTGGCCAACTTCCTGTCCGATCCGGCGTGTCCCTTCGAGGTCACGCTGCACCGGATGATGACGACACGGCACCTAGGGCAGGAAGTCCATCCGGTCGTTGCCTCTGCCGCCCGTGAGGTGCTCAACAAGAGCGACAACGAACGCTCGGGCGTGCTTTCCACCGCGATGAGTTTCCTGGGCCTGTATCGCGACCCGACGGTGGCCGAGGTCACCTCGCGCTGCGACTGGCGCATCGCCGACCTGATCTCTGCCGAACACCCGGTGTCGCTGTATCTCGTGGTGCCGCCCTCCGACATCAGCCGCACCAAGCCGCTGATCCGCTTGATCCTCAACCAGATCGGCCGGCGCCTCACCGAATCGCTCGACGGCTCCGACGGCATCGCGCGCCTCCACAAGCTGCTGCTGATGCTCGACGAGTTCCCGGCGCTGGGTCGGCTGGACTTTTTCGAGTCGGCGCTGGCGTTCATGGCCGGCTACGACCTGCGTGCCTTCCTGATCGCGCAGTCTCTCAATCAGGTCGACAAGGCCTATGGCCCGAACCACTCGATCCTCGACAACTGCCATGTGCGCATCGCGTTCGCCACCAATGACGAGCGCACGGCCAAGCGCATCTCGGAGGCGCTGGGGACGGCCACCGAGTTGCGTGCGCAGCGCAACTACGCGGGACACCGGCTCGCGCCGTGGCTGGGCCATCTGATGGTCTCGCGCCAGGAGACGGCTCGGCCGTTGCTGACACCGGGCGAGGTGATGCAGTTGCCGCCCGACGAGGCGGTGGTGATGGTCTCGGGCCATCCGCCGATCAAGGCCAAGAAGGTGCGCTACTACCAGGACCACAATTTCACGCGGCGTGTGCTGGCGCCGCCGGTGCTGGCTTCGGGCTTTTATGCCGATCGTCCTGCGACACGGCCCGACGATTGGAGCGGACTGGCGCCGCCGACCGCGCTCGAGCCTTTGTCGTTAGCCGATGCGGCTGGTTTCGCCGACGAGGGCGGCCACCAGCGCAAGCCCGAGCTGGAGGTCGTACGCGAGCCGTCGGTGCTACGGGAGGACGACGGGCTGCTGGTGCTCGATGACGAGGACGACGTGCCGCTGCGGCCAGGCGACCTGGACCGTCAGCTCACGCGCACCGCGCGCCTCGCCGCACTGGACCCAGACGACGGGATCGCGCTATGAGCCGCACTCGCCTGAACATCTTCATCGAGCCGGAGCACGCCAAGCGCCTGGATCGGCTGGCGGTGCACAAGGGTGTGTCGAAGTCGGCCGTGATCGCGGCCGCGCTGGCTTCATTCCTGTCGCCCGATGGGGGCGACCAGCGCGAGGCGGCGATCGCCAAGCGTCTGGACCGGCTCTCGCGCCAGTTCGACCGGCTCGAGCGCGACCAGAAAATCCTGATCGAGACGGTAGCGCTCTATGTCCGCTACTTCCTCACCGTCTCGATCCCAGTGCCCGAAGGCCAGCAGGACGCCGCACGGGCGCAGGGGCGGGCCCGCTATGTGCAGTTCATCGAGCAACTCGGCCGGCACCTGCAGCGCGGGCGCAGCCTGGTGAGGGAAGTCCATGAGGAGATCGAGCCCGAAGCGGCGCCAACGCACGCAGGGCAGGGAGAAGCAGAGGAGGCCGCCAATGGTCCAGTCGTCTGATCGTTCTTCCGGGGCGTCTCCAGGCGCCGGGGACAGCGCGGTGGCCCGGCGCATCCGCATGCTGCGCACGGCCATGGGGCCGGAGATCGCGGCGGCCCTCGCGGATCCGGAAGTTGTCGAGGTGCTGCTCAACCCCGATGGCTCACTGTGGGTGGATCGGCTCGGCGCCGGGCGCGCGCCAACTGGCGCGGCGCTGCCACCCCCGGTGGCCGAACGCATCATCCGCCTCGTCGCCACGCACGTGCGCGCCGAGGTGCATGCCGGTACACCAATCCTCTCGGCCGAACTGCCCGAGACCGGCGAGCGTTTCCTGGGCGTGCTGCCGCCGGTGGTGCGCGCGCCCTCGTTCGCGATCCGCAAGCGGGCGCTGCGCATCATGAGCCTGGCGCAGTACATGGCGGACGGGATCCTGACGGGGGACCAGGCCACATTCCTGCGGCAGGCGGTGCGCGAACGCCTGAACATCGTGGTGGCGGGCGGCACCAGCACGGGCAAGACGACGCTCGCGAACGCGCTGCTCAACGAGATCGCCGAGACGCGCGATCGGGTGCTGATCCTCGAGGACACGGTGGAGCTGCAATGCCGCTCCGACGACCACGTGAGCCTACGCACCGAGCCGGGCGTGACCACCATGGCCGACCTGGTGCGCGCCACCTTGCGCCTGCGGCCCGACCGCATTGTCGTGGGTGAAGTCCGTGGTGCCGAGGCGCTGGACCTGCTCAAGGCCTGGGGCACAGGGCATCCGGGCGGCATCGCCACCGTGCACGCCGGGTCCGCGCTGGGCGCGCTCACGCGGCTGGAGCAGCTGGTGCAGGAAGTCTCCGTGACCGTGCCGCGCGCCCTGATCGCCGAGGCGGTCCACGTCATCGTCTTCATCGCTGGCCGTGGCCGCGCCCGGCGGGTGCGCGAGATCGCGCGCGTCGTCGGCCACGACAACGAGGGCTATCAGCTGGATACCTCGGCGGTGCCTGGTTTCCCCTTGCTCTCTTCATCTCGTCCTGCCCCGTCAACCCCGTCGTCTTCTGGAGAACCGTCATGACGATTTCACGTCTTTCCGCAAAGCCGCTGCTGCACGCGGCGGCAGCGACAACGCTCTTGCTGGCCGCTGCGCTGCCCGCGCGTGCGGCCGGCTCCAACATGCCCTGGGAAGCGCCCCTGCAGTCGATCCTCGATTCGATCCAGGGGCCCGTGGCCAAGATCGTCGCGGTGATCATCATCATCGTGACCGGACTGACGCTGGCCTTCGGCGACACCAGCGGAGGCTTCCGCCGGCTGATCCAGATCGTGTTCGGCCTGTCGATCGCGTTCGCCGCCTCCAGCTTCTTCCTGACCTTCTTCAGCTTCTCGGGTGGGGCGGTGCTGGCATGAATGAGTCGACTGCTTTCTCAACGGGTGTTGCGCCCGGCTTCGAGATTCCACTGCACCGGTCGCTGACCGAGCCGATCCTGCTGGGCGGTGCGCCGCGCACCGTGGCGATCGCCAACGGCACGCTGGCCGCCGCAGTCGGACTGGGGCTGCAGCTCTGGCTGCCGGGCGTCGCGCTCTGGATCGTCGGCCATGCGCTGGCCGTCTGGGGTGCGCGGCTGGACCCCCAGTTCATGCAGGTCTTCGCGCGGCACATCAAGCAGCGTCCGCTGCTGGACGTATGAGGCGAGCAGTGAGGACACCATGCTGAATCTCGCCGAGTATCGCAAGCGCCCGGCGCTGCTGGCCGACTGGCTGCCCTGGGCCGGGCTGGTCGCGCCCGGGGTCGTGCTGAACAAGGACGGCGCGTTCCAGCGCACGGCGCGGTTCCGCGGGCCGGACCTGGACAGCGCGACGCAGGGCGAACTCGTCGCCACTTCGGCGCGGCTCAACAACGCGCTGCGCCGACTGGGTTCAGGCTGGGCGCTGTTCGTGGCGGCCGAGCGTCGCGAGGCGGCCGGCTATCCCGAGTCGTCGTTCCCCGAGGCGCTGTCCTGGCTGGTCGACGAGGAACGCCGCGCCGCGTTCGAAGCGGACGCCAGCCACTTCGAGAGCCGCTATCACCTGACCTTGCTGTACCTGCCGCCGGAGGAGTCGAAGGCGCGCGCCGCGGGGCTGCTCTATGAGCGCGCTGGGACCGACGTCCAGGATGGATCGAGTGCGTCGGACGGGTCGGATTGGAAGGGACGGCTGGAGACCTTCGTATCCGAGACCGAGCGCTTCCTCGGCCTGCTCGAAGGCGTGATGCCGGAGGTCGAGTGGCTCGACGATGCGCAGACCTTGACCCACCTGCATGGCTGCGTGTCCACGCGCCGGCATGCGGTCGCGGTGCCCGAGGTGGCGATGCACCTCGATGCGCTGCTGGCCGACGAGCCGCTGACGGGCGGGCTGGCGCCGATGCTCGGAAGCCGGCACCTGCGCGTGCTGACGGTGCGCGGCTTCCCGACCGCGACCTGGCCGGGGCTGCTCGACGACCTGAACCGGCTGGGCTTCGCCTACCGCTGGAGCACGCGCTTCCTCTGCCTGGACAAGGCCGAGGCGGAGAAGGAGCTCGTGCGCCTGCGCCGCCAGTGGTTCGCCAAGCGCAAGAACATCGTGGCGCTGCTGCGCGAGACCATCTTCCAGCAGGAAAGCGCGCTGGTCGACTCGGACGCCTCGAACAAGGCGGGGGATGCCGACGCGGCGCTGCAGGAACTCGGGAGCGACCAGGTGGCCTTCGGCCATGTGACGGCCACCGTGACCGTGCTCGATGCCGACGCCACCGTTGCCGACGGGAAGCTGCGCGCGGTCGAGCGCGCGATCCAGGGCCGCGGTTTCGTGACGATCCCGGAGACCCTCAACGCCGTCGAGGCTTGGTTGTCGTCGATCCCGGGCCACGCCTATGCGAACGTGCGCCAGCCGATCGTCTCGACCTTGAACCTTGCGCACATGATGCCAGTGTCGGCCGTGTGGGCGGGACCGGAGAGGAATGCGCATCTGGACGGCCCGCCGCTGATCGTGACGCGCACCGACGGCGCCACGCCGTTCCGGCTGGTCACGCACATCGGCGACGTCGGGCACACGCTCGTGGTCGGACCGACCGGCATGGGCAAGTCGGTGCTGCTCGCCACCCTCGCGCTGCAGTTTCGCCGCTACGCCGGATCGCGGATCCTCGCGTTCGACATGGGGCGCTCGTTGCGGGCCACGATCCTCGGGCTCGGAGGCGAGCACTACGACCTCGGTACGGACGGCGCCATTGCCTTCCAGCCGCTCGCGCGCATCGACCAGGGCGGCTACCGCGCGTGGGCGGCCGAATGGGTGGAAGGACGGCTTCGCCAGGAAGGCCTCGAGGTCGGGCCGGCCGAGCGGGAGATGGTGTGGTCGGCACTGGCCAGCCTCGCCACCGCGCCGCCTGAGCAGCGCACGATGACAGGCCTGGCAGTGCTGTTGCAGTCGAATGCCCTGCGCCAGGCGCTGGCGCCCTATGTGCTCGGCGGTGCGCACGGTCGGCTGCTGGACGCGGACCGGGATCGGCTGGGAGCCTCCTCCATCCAGTGTTTCGAGATGGAGGAACTGATGCACAGCAAGGCGGCCGTGCTGGCCGTGCTGGGCTACCTGTTCGCGCGTTTCGACGAGCGTTTTGACGGTGCACCGACGCTGCTGATCCTCGACGAGGCCTGGCTGTTCCTCGATGACCCGGTGTTCGCCGCACGCATCCGCCAATGGCTCAAGACGCTGCGCAAGAAGAACGTCTCGGTGATCTTCGCCACGCAGAGCCTGGCCGACATCCAGAACTCCAGCATCGCGCCGGCCATCGTGGAGAGCTGCGCGAGCCGCATCTTCCTGCCCAACCCGCAGGCCACTGAGCCTCAGATCCGAGTGATCTACGAGGGCTTCGGGCTGAACCGCCGGCAGATCGAGATCGTCGCGACGGCGCAGCCCAAGCGCGACTACTACTACCAGTCGCGTCTGGGCAACCGGGTCTTCGAGCTCGGTCTCGGTCCGGTGGCACTGGCGTTTGCCGGCGCAGCCTCGCCCGAGGACCAACGCGAGATCGATCGCGTGCGGGCCTCGGTCGGGGCGTCGCCGTTCGCTCGCATGCCTTCGGCCTTCGCGGCCGCCTGGCTGCGCCACCGCGGGCTCGGCTGGGCGGCCGACCTCATTCCGTCGTTTCCAACTTTGTCCTCTCCCTCAACCCCGCAGGAGCCAATGCCATGAACCTCCCGTCTTCCTTCAAGCCCCGGATCGCCGCGCTGGTCGCAGTCAGTGCGATCGCCTTCGGTGTGGCCCCACCGGCGCATGCCATCTTCGGCGTCGGCGACACCGTGTTCGATGCGTCCAATTTCATCCAGAACATGCTGACGGCGGCCCGGGCGCTGGAGCAGATCAACAACCAGGTCGAACAATTGCAGAACGAGGCGCAGATGCTGCGCAACCAGGCGAGGAACCTTCAGGGCCTGGACTTCAGTGCGCTGTCCGAGCTCAAGTCGACGCTGGCAGCGACCAATCAGCTGATCCAGCAGGCGCAGGGGCTCGCGTTCAACGTCTCGCGCATGGAGGACGAGTTCAGGCGGCTCTATCCGGAATCGTTTTCGGCGGCGATGTCCGGTGCGCAGATGGCCGGCGATGCGCGCCAGCGCTGGCGCAATTCGCTGGAAGCCCTGCGCACCGCGACCCAGGTGCAGTCGCAGGCGATGCAGAACTTCACCTCTGACGAACGGGCGCTCACGGATCTGGTGAACCGCAGCCAGTCGGCCGCGGGCGCTTTGCAAGCGATGCAGGCAACCAACCAGCTGCTGGCGCTGCAGTCACGCCAGGCGATCCAGGCGCAGCAGCTGCAGATCACGCAGGACCGCGCCGCGGCGCTGGAGCAGGCGCGGCAGGTGGCGGTGCAGGAGCGTGCGCGCGAGGTGCGCCGGCGCTTCATGGGCAGCGGCACGCCGTACACGCCCTACAGCGTGAATTTCTATGGCAGCTGAGGGGACGTCCATGAAGAGCCTTTTCATCATCGTTGCCACTGTCGCCCTGATGCTCGCCGGCTGCGGCAAGTCCGAGCCGACCCAGCCCGCGATCGAGTCCATCGAGTCGCTGGTCGCGAATCCCGAGCGGCTGAAGGATCTGCGCGCGCAGTGCAAGGCCGACCATGCCCAGATGGGCGACGCGCAGTGCCAGGCAGTGGCCGAGGCCACGCGCCAGCGCTTCATGAGCGGCGGCCCATCGCCGTATGCGAGCGACCCGGTCCTGCCGCCGGCCGCCTCATCGCCGATCGGCACGGGCGCCAAGGACTGACGCGATGAACGATGTCGCGGTCATCGATCGCTTCCTCGACGTCTTCTCGCGCTACATCGACTCGGGGTTCGGGCTGCTGCATGGTGAGGTGGCGTTCCTCACGGCCACGCTGGTCGTGATCGACATGACGCTGGCCGGACTGTTCTGGGCCATGGGCCATGCGGCGGGGCAGGGCGACGACGTGATTGCGCGGCTGATCCGCAAGGTGCTTTACGTGGGGGCGTTCGCTTTCATCATCGGCCACTTCAATCAGCTGGCCGGTGTCCTGTTCCGTTCGTTCGCGGGGCTCGGCCTGGTGGCCTCGGGCTCTGGGTTGACACAGGCGCAGTTCCTGCAGCCCGGCCGGCTCGCGCAGGTCGGCATCGAGGCGGGCCGGCCGATCATTGAGCAGATCGGCGAGATGACGGGCTTCCCCGAAACCTTCGCGCATCTGGACACCATCGCCGTGCTGTTTCTGGCCTGGCTGGTGCTGATCGTGAGCTTCTTCGTGCTCGCGGTGCAGCTGTTCGTCACCCTGATCGAGTTCAAGCTGACGACGCTCGCGGGCTTCGTGCTGGTTCCCTTCGCGCTGTGGAACAAGACCGCGTTCCTCGCCGAGAAGGTGCTGGGCAACGTCGTGTCCTCGGGCATCAAGGTGCTGGTGCTGGCTGTGATCGTGGGGATCGGGACCGGCCTTTTCGCGGAGTTCCGCACGCCGCCCGGGGTCGAGCCGTCCATCGACCATGCGCTGACCGTCATGCTGGCGGCACTCGCGATGCTGGGCCTGGGGATCTTCGGACCGGGGATCGCGACGGGGCTCGTGTCCGGCGCGCCGCAGCTCGGTGCCGGCGCGGCGGCGGGCACCGCCCTGGGTGCGGCGGGCCTGGCGGTCGCTGGTGGCGCGGCCGTGGCGAGTGCGGGTTCCGCCGTGGCCGCGGGCGCGCGCATAGCGCCCGCCGCAGCGCGCGCGGCGATCGGCGGCGGCGCGGCGGCCGCGCGTTCGGCCAGCGGCGTGGCGAGCGGTGCGAAGTCGGCCTACCAGGCGGGTGTCGTGGCATCCAGCGGTGGCGGTGCCCGCGCGGCCGGCGCCGGTCTCGCCCATCTCGCGCAAACCGGTGCCGGCGCCGTCGGCCAGCGCGTCGCGTCCGGTGCCAAGGCCGTGAAGGATCGCGTGGCGAACTTCGTGGCCGATGCCGCGGCGCCTATGACAACGGCGCATGCGGGATCCTCCGGCGCGGACGAGGCCGGTGGACCACCTCCCGAACCGGCATGGGCCCGGCAGATGCGCCGCAAGCAGCAGCTGAGCCATGCGGCCTCGACCACGGCGCACGTGCTGCGCTCGGGCGACCACGGCGGCAGCGGCACGGGCCCGACCCTGCGTGACGAGTCCAACGGCTGATCCGGCTTCTTGAGGAGAACCATCCATGCGATTCAAGCGACCTCAGGTGCGGTACTCGGACACGCCCGAGCCCGTCACCCCGTATCAAGCTGCGGCGCAGGTCTGGGACCAGCGCATCGGCAGCGCGCGCGTGCAGGCGAAGAACTGGCGGTTGATGGCCTTTGGCTGCCTCTCGCTGGCTTTGCTGATGGCCGGTGGGCTGGTCTGGCGCTCGGCGCGGTCCATCGTGACGCCCTATGTCGTCGAGGTCGACAGCGCGGGCCAGGTGCGTGCCGTGGGCGAGGCCGCCACGCCCTACAAGCCCAGCGACGCGCAGATCGCGCACCACCTGGCGCGCTTCATCACCGACGTGCGCTCGCTGTCGATCGACCCGATCGTGGTGCGGCAGAACTGGCTCGAGGCCTACGAGTACACGACGGACCGCGGCGCCGCGACGCTGAACGATTACGCGCGTGCCAACGATCCGTTCTCGCGCATCGGGGAGAGCTCGGTGGCGGTGCAGATCAACAGCGTGGTGCGCGCAAGCGATTCGTCATTCCAGGTGCGCTGGACGGAGCGGCGTTATGTCAACGGCGAGGCGGCCGGCCTGGAGCGCTGGACCGCGGTGCTCGCGATCGTGCTGCAGGCGCCGCGCACCGAGGAGCGGCTGCGCAGGAACCCGCTGGGCATCTACATCAACGGTCTGTCCTGGAGCCGCGAGCTCGATGCGACAGAGACAGCCAAAGGAGCCAAACCATGAAGACGGATTTCCGTGAACACGCATTTGCACCGATCCTGATGGGGGCAGCCGTCCTTGCCGGCTGTGCCACGCAGGGCAAGCCGCCGCCGGTGATCCCGCTGGACGAGCCGGTGGCCGCCGCCGCGCAGCCGCTGCCCGAACCGGCGCCTCCCGTCGAGGTGGTGGAGGTGCCGAAGCCCTTGCCGCTGCCCGGCCAGATGAAGGCGCTGCCGAACGCGCAGGAAGCCAAGTCGGCGCCGGAACCCGTCGACGAGAAAGTCCGTGTTTCTCGGGCCAACGAAGAGGCCCGCGTTGCGCCGACGCGCGAAGGCTACGTCAACGCGATCCAGGTCTGGCCGTATGCCGACGGCGCGCTGTACCAGGCCTACACGAGCCCGGGTCGCGTGTCGGTGATCGCGCTGCAGGAGGGCGAGGAGCTGGTGGCGGTCTCGGCCGGCGACACGGTGCGCTGGATCGTGGGCGACACGGTCAGCGGCAGCGGTGCGAGCCAGCGTGTCCATGTGCTCGTGAAACCCACGCGCGTGGGGCTGAAGACCAACCTGGTCATCACGACGAACCGGCGCACCTACCTGCTGGAGCTGTCCTCGACGCCACAGGCCTGGATGGCGTCGGTGTCCTGGGACTATCCGAAGGAGCGGATACTGGCGCTGCAGAAGCAGGCGAGGGAGGCGCAGGCTGCGGCGCCGGTGGATGCGGGTCTGTCGGTGGAACAGATCCGGTTCCGCTATGCGATCAGCGGCGATGCGCCGTCCTGGAAGCCGCTGCGCGCCTTCGACGACGGGCAGAAGGTCTACATCCAGTTTCCGGGCGGCATCGCACAGGTCGAGCTGCCACCGCTGTTCGTGATCGGGTCGCAGGGCGACGGGCAACTCGTGAACTACCGCTTCCGCTCGCCGTACTACGTGGTGGACCGGCTGTTCGGCGCGGCGGAGCTGCGGCTGGGCGGCTTCAAGGGCGGCAAGGCCGAGGTGGTGCGGATCGAGCGCACGGATGGCGCGATCGGCAGCGTACAGGGTGCACGGAGCGATGGGTCATGAGTGGAGAAGACACGGTGCCACCACCGGCACCCCAGATCACACCCAAGGTCGCGCCAGAGACCGTGGCACTGCGCGCACAGCCCCGGCCGATCGTGCGGCTCAACCGCCGCATGCTGGCGGTCGGTGCCGGCACCCTGGCCGCCGCCGTGCTGGGTGGCACGATGTGGTCGCTGCAGTCGCAGAAGCGCGAGCGCAACCCGGCCGCCGAGCTGTACAACGTGGACCGTGTGGCCCGGGCGGACGGGCTGGAGCAACTGCCGAAGGACTATGCCGGAATGCCGCCGGCGCCGAAGCCGGCGCCACCGGTGCTGGGGCCGCCATTGCCGGGAGACCTCGGGTCGGCCATGGCGAAGGCACAGCAGCCGATAGAGGCGAGGGCGGGCCATGGCGTCGATCCGGTGCAGGCCGAGCGGTTGGCAGACGAGGAGGCGGCGCGGTCGTCGGTGTTCTTCCGGCGCAGCGGTGACGGTGCTGCGGCGAAGCGAGGGGCTGTTGCCGAGAACGCTATGTCCACGACTGCTACCGATGCGTCTGGACTGACGGCGGGTCAGCAGCCGTTCAATCCGTTGGGCGCGATGAACCCTGCCGTGGATTCGCCGGCTGATCCTGTGATGGCGCAGAACCGCCAGGACCGCAAGGAAGCGTTTCTTGCGAACGCCGGTGACTCGACTACGCGCAATCCGGGCAACCTGCAACTGCCGGCTTCGCCATACCAGGTGATGGCGGGAACCATCATTCCGGCGGCGCTGGTGACCGGCATCAACTCCGACCTGCCGGGGCAGGTGATCGCCACGGTGACCGAGGCTGTCTACGACACAGCCACGGGGCGCCATCTGCTGATCCCGCAAGGTTCGCGGCTCATCGGGCGCTACGACAGCCAGGTGGCCTTCGGCCAGAGACGTGTGCTTCTGGTGTGGATACGGCTGATCCTGCCGGACACGTCGTCCGTGGCGCTGGATCGGTTGCCGGGGATCGATCCAGCGGGCTATGCGGGGCTGGAGGACGGAATCGACTGGCATTGGAATCGTATCCTGGCGGGCGCGGCGCTGTCGACACTGCTCGGCGTGGGGGCTGAGTTGGCGGCGCCGCAGAACCGGACGGACCAGGACGGCAACCGCCTCGTGATCGCCGTGCGCGAGGGGGCGCAGGACACCGTGAACCAGGTCGGGCAGGAAATCACCAAGCGCAATGCGAGCATTCAGCCGACGCTGACGATCCGGCCCGGGTTTCCGATGCGGGTGACGGTGAGCAAGGACCTCATCCTGCGGCCGTACCAGCCGCTGTTCTTCAAGCGCGGGAGTTCGCAATGAGCAAAGCGGTGAGTCGATTGAGCCTGGGCGCGCTGCCACGAGCTGAGAGCGTGAAGCTGACGATCACAGTGCCAGTGGAACTGAAGGTGCAGCTTGATGCTTATGCGGAGTTGCACAGTCGGCTGCATGGGCCGGTAGAGGCCGTGGCATTGATCCCCCACATGCTCGCTGCGTTCATCGCGCGAGACAGGGGGTTCAAGGCGCTAAGCGCCAAGGCAGCGAAACCGAAGACGGAATGACAATGGCGCTCTCCAAGCAGCCATACTGCTAGAGCCCGATGCCAACACCTCAGTTGCGACGCAGTGGTTTCGCGGTTGAGCGACCAGCGAGACACGAGTGGCCGTCGCGGGAAATGGAAAATGGGACATGCCGAAAGAAAGCAATGAGGGCAGCAAGCTCAAAACGTCATCCAAACCTCAAATGTTGACGAACAAGAGTGTTGATTGCCACCGAAAATTGATAATCATCTAGCCTGCGAGGTCGGCCTCCGTTCACAGGCCTATCGTTTGGATTGCGATTCAACCGATGACGCCCACGAAGGAGACCGACATGGAACTGTATGCGGCGATTGATTTGCATTCCAACAACAGCGTTTTGACCGTGCTCGACGAGCAAGATCGAACGGTTTACGCCAAGCGTTTACCGAACGATCTCGGCACGATCGTCTCGGCGCTTCGGGCGTACGCGGGAGCCCTGCGCGGCGTGGCGGTGGAATCCACCTACAACTGGTACTGGCTGGTCGACGGGCTTCAAGCCGCTGGCTTCACCGTGCACCTGGTCAACACCACTGCAGTCAAGCAATACGACGGACTCAAGCACAGCGGGGATTTCAGCGACCGGCCTTCACCGATCGCGGAAAGATGCCCCTGCGCATTTGTTCGTAGATGGCTGACCTGCGCAGGCCGGTGAGGCGCTCGACTTCAGGCAGTCTCAGAAGCCTGTCGTGGGCAATGCCTGATCGTCTGCGCCAGCGGCAGCGTTGAGTCGGGGCAAAGGAGCATGAGCGCCTCCTGCAGCAGACGAGCCGCCTGCAGGGCTCGTTGAGCGGTTAGGTCGGCGGCGGCGCACGCGCTCGACTCACGGTTGGTTGCGGCTCGCACGGGCAATGCCTTTCGGTTTTTCCGCAGCGCGCCAATGCCGTTGCGGGACGTCCATAGGTTGCCAGGGATGTCTGATGAGACCGACTCGCTGTAGGGGTGCGAGGCGTACCGGAGCGGGGGCGTGCGAAATTGGAGAGGGCGTTCAGCACATGGCGAACATTCGTGCACTCCACTCTAACCAAGGTGGGTGCTGGGCCGATATCCTTCAATTTCCTCCCTTTCTCCTTTGCAGCAGAAACGCCTTGCGCTCGGCTCGTGCTTCTGCACGCAGATCTTGCCGGCCGCGAAACGGGTCCAATAGGGTAAACAGCGCGTGAGGTCTCCCCCTTGGACCCCGGGAAGCCAAATCGTCGGTGGCGGCTTGCTGGGAGCGTCTGCAGGCGCGACCGGACTCCAAGGCCGATGGCTGCGCAAGCGGGCGCCGCCAAGGCGCAGGGGTGTCCTCGACTCCCGCACCGGACATCAGGCCCGATCGTCCTTGATCACCAACGCCGATCTTCCGCGCCTGGAAGCTCAAGGAGAGACGCGCCACTGCGTCTCAAGCATCGTCGCCCTTGAATCGCTTAAGTTCCTTGAAGATCAGCGGCGCAACCAGCGCGAACAACGCCAGCCCCAGCAGCGTGGCCGAGCCCGCATGCTTGAAGAACACCAGCCCGTCGCCCAGGCTGATCTGCAGTGCGCGCCGAAACTGGCTCTCCGCCATCGGTCCGAGGATGAGTCCGACGATCATCGGTGCCACCGGGTAGTCCCAGCAACGCATGAGATAGCCGCAGATCCCGAAGGTCACGAGCATCACCAGTTCCACCGTGGACGGGTTGGCTGCCAACGTGCCCATCACTGCGAACACGAGGATGCCCGCATACAGCCACGGTTGTGGCACCTTCAGCAGGCGCACCCACAGGCCGACAAGCGGCAGGTTCAGTACCAGCAGCATCAGGTTGCCGATGAGGAAGCTCGCAATCAGCCCCCAGACCAGATCGGCGTTGGTCACGAACAGCAGCGGGCCCGGTACCAGCCCGTATTGCTGAAAGCCCGCAAGCATCATCGCGGCAGTGGCCGATGTGGGAAGGCCCAGCGCCAGCAGCGGCACCAGTGTCCCGGTGGCGGCCGCGTTGTTGGCCGCCTCGGGACCCGCCACGCCTTCGATCGCGCCCTTGCCGAATTCTTCGGGCTTCACCGCGAGCTTGCGCTCGAGCGTGTACGACAGCAGCGTCGGCACTTCGGCGCCGCCCGCAGGCAGGGCGCCGATCGGAAAACCCAACCCGATGCCACGCAGCCATGGCTTCCATGAGCGCTGCCAGTCTTCCTTCGTCATCCAGAGCGAACCGCGCACGGCCTCGATCTTTTCCTGCACGCCGGTGAAGCGCGAGGCAATGTAAAGCGTCTCGCCCATCGCGAACAAGCCGACGGCCAGTGTCGTGATGGACACGCCGTCCAACAGGGCAGGGACGCCGAACGCCAGGCGCGACTGTCCCGTGAGCTTGTCGATGCCGACGAGGCCGAGCACCAGGCCCAGCGCAAGGCTCGTGATCCCGCGCAGCACCGAGTCGCCGAAGGTGGCCGACACGGTGACAAAGGCCAGCACCATGAGCGCGAAGTAGTCCCACGGACCGAACTGCACTGCGAAGTCGACAAGCCACGGCGCGAGCACCGAGATGCCGATCGTCGCGATCAGCCCTGCGACAAAAGAGCCGATGGCCGCCGTGGCGAGCGCAGGCCCGCCGCGCCCGGCCTTCGCCATTCGGTGCCCTTCGATGGCAGTGGCAATCGAGGCCGCCTCGCCCGGCGTGTTGAGCAGGATCGCAGTCGTCGAGCTGCCGTACATACCGCCGAAATAGATGCCGGCAAACATGATGATGGAGCCCGTCGGATCCAGCTTGAAGGTAATGGGCAGCAGCAAGGCTACCGTCAGCGACGGGCTGATCCCAGGGAGGATGCCAACCAGCGTGCCCAGCAGCACGCCGATGCCGGCGAAGAGCAGGTTGCCGGGCTGGATGGCCACCAAGAGGCCTTGGCCCAGGAGCGTGAAAACTTCCATGTCGACCCTTCAGCCGAGAAACAGGCGCTCGAGCGGTCCGGCCGGCAACGACAGGGACAAGGCCCTGGTGAAGAAGGCAAAGACGATGGCCGCGAGCAGAAAGCCGATGGCGGGTGACTTGATGCGAATGGGCTGGCCGAAGGCCCGCGCGGTCGAAACAAAGAGCCAGGTGGAGCCGATGACGAATCCGCCGCCGAGCTGCAGGATCAGGATCATTCCGATGAGCCCGCCCAGCACCCAGCCCAGCGCCGCACGGTTGGTGAGCACGGCGCCGAGCTCCGACGTCTTGCCGTGCAGCGCAGCGCGCATGCGCAAAGCCTTGGCGACGTGCGCGAGCCCGAGCACAACCAGCAACAGCGCCACGATGCGCATCGCGGCCGTCGGCCCGACGCCTACCGCCTGCGCGGGCGCCATCAGCGTCACGTCGTAGCCGATGACCGCGGCCAGCCCGAACAGCACGGCGCCTACCGTGGCCGTCGCGTGCCAGCCTGGGCCTTTGGTTTCCGAATCGCTCATTTCACGAGGCCGATGGAGCTCAGCACTTCCTTCACGCGCTGCTGATCGGACTTCAGGAACGCTGCGAAGGCGTCGGCGTCGAGATAGGCGTCGTCCCAGCCGCGGGCCTTCGAAATCTTCGCCCATTCGGGCGACTTGAGCGCCTTGTTGACGGCCGTCACCAGCGCGGCCTTCTGCGACGCGCTGATCGCCGGACCCGCGACCACGCCGCGCCAGTTCACGAGTTCGACGTCGATGCCTTGCTCCTTGAGCGTGGGCACGTCGACGCCTTCGATCCGCTTGGCCGTCGACACGCCGAGCGCGCGCAGCTTGCCGGCCTTGATCTGGCTTTCGAACTCGTTGTAGCCCGACACGCCCGCGGTCACGCGGCCGCCCAGCATTTCGGCCAGTGCTTCGCCGCCGCCCGAGAAGGGCACGTAGTTCAGCTTTGCCGCATCGCCACCGGCCTGCTTGGCGATGAGCCCGGCCAGGATGTGGTCCGCGCCGCCAGCCGAGCCGCCGGCCCAGACGACCTTGGAGGTGTCCGCCTTCACGGCGGCTGCAAGATCCTTCAGCGTCTTGTGCGGTGAATTCGCAGGCACCACCACCACCAGCGGGTCGCCGGTCATGCGGGCGATTGGCGTGACGGCATCCAGGCCGACCGGCGCCTTGTTGGTGAGCACGGCACCCACCATCGTGATGCCCATCACCATCAGCTGGTTGCCATCGCCCTTTGCGTTGTTCACGAACTGAGCCAGGCCGACCGTCCCGCCCGCGCCCGGCACGTTGACGACCTGCACGTTCTTTGCCGCGCCCGTGGCGGTGAGCACCTGCTGCAACGAGCGCGAGGCACTGTCCCAGCCACCGCCGGGGCCTGCCGGCGCAATGATCTTGAGATCGAGCGGCGCCTGCGCCACGGCGGGTGCTGCAGCAAGTCCGAACAGCATGGCCATGGAGGCGGCGAGTAGGGCGCGGCGATTCGATGTGGACGAGAGTTTCATGAAGGTCTCCTGTAGATTTGGTAAGGGGCTATTCCGCGACGATCCTTGCGCTGTCGACGATGCGCCCGTACTTGACCGATTCGGTCTTGATGAAATCGCGGAACTGGGTTTGCGAGAGCGGCAGGGGCTCGCCGCCTTGCTCACGCAATCGCTTGACCAACTCGGGGTCACGCAGCGCTGCGGTGACTGCCTCGTTGAGCTTTGCCTGCACGGCGGGCGGCGTTTTTGCGGGTGCAAAGAGACCGAACCAGTTGTCCAGGTCGTACGAGGCCGTGGGGGTGAACTCGGCAATTGCCGGGATGTCCGGTGCAAAGCCCGCGCGCTTGGTCGAGGTCACCGCCAGTGCCTTGACCCGGCCGCCCTTGATGAACGGCGTTGCCCCGGCCAGGCTCACGAAGGTGATGTCGACATTGCCCGACGCCACGTCGACCAGTTGGTTCGAGGCGCCCTTGTACGGCACGTGCTGCATCTGGATGCCCGCCAGCGACTGGAGCAACTCGCCGTTCAGATGCTGCGGGTTGCCGACGCCGCTCGTGGCATAGGTCACCTTGCCCGGGTTCTTCTTTGCGTAGGCCACGAGCTCGGGCAGATCCTTTGCCGGAAACGATGGATTCGCGACCAGTACATTCGGCACCCGCGTGACGGCAGTGATCGGCGCCAGGTCTTTCTCCGGCGAATACTGCATCTTTGCCTTGTAGACCAGCGGATTGATGGCGGTCTCGCCGGCCGAACCCAACAGCAGCGTGTAGCCGTCGGGCGCGGCCTTTGCCACGAAGGCGGCGCCGAGCATGCCGCTGGCGCCAGGCCTGTTGTCCACGACCACCGATTGTTTGAGCGACACGCGCAGCTTCTCTGCCAGCAGGCGCGCCATCGCATCCACGCCGCCGCCGGCAGAGAAGGGAACCACGATGGTGACGGGCCGCGTGGGGTAGTCCTGCGCGAACGCGGACAGCGGGAGCGCGATGAAGGCCACGGTGGCGCACAGCAGTGCCCGGCGTTGAATCGATTGCATCTGGGTTCCTTGGTGTCGAAGAGGTGCTTTGGGCTGGCGGCGGTTCATGCGGAGAAGACCATGCAGACCGGGCTGCCTGACCTGACCGAGGCACCGGTGGGCTCGAGCGTTCCGGCCGCAGGGTCGACGGTCAGCGTCACGATGGAGTCGCTGTCCTCGTTGAGCACGAACATGAACCGGCCGTCAGGCGTGAGCGCGAAGAAACGCGGCGTCTTGCCCTGCGCGGGCACGGCTTCGATGAACTTCAGCGCGCCGGTGGCGGGGGCGACACTGAACACCGCGATGCTGTCGCTGCCTCGGTTGGAGGCATACAGAAAGCGTCCCTTCGCATCGATCTGGATTTCCGAAGCGCGGCTGTTGCCGGTGAAGCTCTCCGGCAGCGCGGAGAGCACCTGGAACGGCGAGAGTGCCCCGGTGTCGGGCATGACGCGGTAAGCCGTCACAGTCGAGTCGAGTTCGTTAACCACATAGGCGAGCGGCGCGCCTGGGTGAAACGCGAGATGGCGCGGCCCCGCGGTCTCGCGCGTGGCGATGAACGGCACCGGCGCCGGCGCCAGGCGGCCGCCTTCAAACCGGAAGCTGAAGACTCGGTCCAACCCCTTGTCGGGCACGACGACGAAACGGCCGGTCGGGTCGAAGGGATTGAAGTGCGGCTTGGCCTGCTTCTGCTCCACGCGGTGCGGTCCCACCGGGCCTTCCAGCGTCAGGAGTTGCGTCAGTTCACCCAGGGAACCATCGGCGTTCACGGGCAGCACCGCCAGGCTGGCGCCAATGTGGTTGGACACCACCATGAAGCGGCCAGTCGGGTCCAGTGCCAGGTGCACCGGGTTCTTGCCTTGCGTGCTTTGGCGGTTGATGAAGGTGAGGAGGCCCGTACCACGGTCGACCCTGAAGGCGCTGACTTCGCTCTCGTCGCCATGCACCGCGTAAAGGAACTCGCCGGTGGCGTTCAGCGCAAGAAAGGAAGGGTTGACCAGGTCTCCAGCGATGTCGACCAGCTCCAGCGTTCCATGCGCGGCATCGACCCTGAAGATGCTGATGCCGTCGCCCCGCGCATTGCGCTCCCGGGTGGTGCGGCTGCCGACGTAGGCGTACATGGAGGGTCTCTGGATGGAGGAAGAAGGAAGGCTGCGGGTTTGCACTGAATTGCATTTTATAAACAACAAATGCAAAATTGGCTCATGGAAAACACTGAGACGTCCTGCATGCGGCTTGTCGTGGCCGGGCAGGAGTACCTCGCCGTCGATCTGCCGGCGCGGTGCAAAGACAAGCTGGACCGCCTGCCCGTGGTCCTGCGGCTTCTGTTGGAGAACGTCGCGCGCAACATGCAGGGCGCTGAGAAGGAATCCGCGCTGGCGGCGCTTCTCGCATGGACCGACACGGGGACCAGCGAGGCGGAGATCGCCTTTCAGCCGGGGCGCGTGCTCATGCACGACACCACGAGCACGCCGGCGCTGGTAGACCTTGCCGCCATGCGCAGCACGCTGGCCGAGGCCGGCGTGGACCCGTCGGTGCTGAACGCGAGCCTGCCGGTGGACGTGTCGGTGGACCACTCGCTGGCCGTGGAGGCCTTCGCGCGCAAGGACGCGCCCGAACTCAACATGGCTTTCGAGATTCGCCGCAATGCGGAGCGCTATTCGTTCCTGCGCTGGGCTTCGAAAGTGCTCAGGGGCGTGCGCATTCACCCGCCCGGCACGGGCATCATGCACACCATCAACCTGGAGCAGCTGGCCACCGTGGTCGCGGTGGAGGAGGGCGACGGCGCGCGCTGGCTGGTGCCCGACATGATGATCGGCACCGACAGCCACACGCCCATGGTCAATGGCATCGGTGTCCTGGGCTGGGGCGTCGGCGGGCTCGAGGCGCAGACCGTGATGTTCGGCATGCCGACGATGCTGCGCATTCCCGACGTGATCGGCGTGCGGCTCACGGGCGCGCTGCGGCCCGGCGTGCTGGCAACCGACCTGGCGCTGACGGTGACGCAGCGCCTGCGGGCCATCGGCGTGTCCGGCGAGTTCGTCGAGTTCTTCGGCCCCGGCGTTTCGACGCTCACTGCGGGCGAGCGCAGCGTGGTGGCCAACATGGCGCCGGAGTACGGCGCGACCACGGGCTTCTTTCCGGTCGACGGACACACGCTCGACTACCTGCGGCAGACGGGGCGGACCACTGCCCATATCGAACGCGTCGAAGCATTCAACCGCGCGACGGGCCTCTGGTTCGATCCGGCTGCGGAGCCGACCTACACGCGAGCCATTCACATCGAACTCGATGCGATTGAAATGCACATTGCGGGTCCGCGTCGTCCGCAGGATCTGCTGGGCTTCGGCGACAGCGCATCGGCGCTGGCTTCGCTCGGCTTCCAGCCCAAGGTCGCCGACCCGCAGATGCCGCGCTATCCAGTGGCCATCGCGGCCATCACGAGTTGCACCAACACCTCGGACCCGCGCCTGTTGATCGCGGCGGGCTTGGTCGCCCGCAAGGCAAGGGCACTGGGACTGCGGGTGCCCGCCTGGGTCAAGACTTCGCTCGGCCCGGGATCGCCCGCTGCGGCGGCCTACCTGGAGCGCGCCGGCCTCATTGCAGATCTGTCGGCCGTCGGTTTCGACATCGTCGGCTACGGCTGCACGACATGCATCGGCAATTCCGGCCAACTGCCAGAGGTCATTCAGGAGGCGGCGGCCAGGGGGGCCGTTCATCCCGTCGCCGTGCTCTCCGGCAACCGTAATTTTCCGGGGCGCGTGCACCCCGATCTCGATCTCGGCTTTCTCATGTCGCCTCCGCTGGTCATCGCTTTCGGCCTGGCGGGAGACGCCGAGCGCGACCTGCGCGTGGACCCGGTGCAGGTGAATGCCAGCGGCAAGAAGATCTACCTGCAAGACCTCTGGCCTTCGCGCGAGGAGATCGATGCCGCGCTCACGCAGTCGCAGGACCCATCGGACTACCCGTGTGCGTTTGCGATTGCCACTGCCAATCCGCTCTGGCATGAACTCGCCGCACCCGGGTCCGAGCTGTACCCCTGGAACCCTGGCTCGACCGCGCTGCGCCGGCCGCCGTTCGCCGCCCTCTCGGAGGGCAGCATGCTCGGGCACTACAGCGCGTTTCCGCTGCTTGTGGTGGGCGACGACGTCACGACCGACCACATTTCGCCGGCCAGCGCGATTCCCAAGGACAGCCTCGTCGCCGATTTCCTCGTGGCGCGCGGCGACGATCGCGATGACCTGAACGTCTTTGCCTCGCGCCGTGGCAATTGGGAGGTGATGGTGCGCGCCGCCTTCCACAGCAAGACGCTGAAGAACCTGCTGGCGCCCGGCGGCCCCGTGGCCCATACGCTGCACGTGCCCAGCGGCGAGGTGATGCCGCTCTGGGAAGCTGCACAGCGCTACCGCGCATCGGGCGACTCGGTCGTGCTGGTGGCCGGGGAGCGCTATGGCACCGGTTCGTCGCGCGACTGGGCTGCCAAGGGCCAGCGCTTGCTGGGCATCCGCGCGGTGCTCGCGAACAGCTTCGAGCGCATCCACCGTTCGAACCTCATCGGTATGGGCGTGCTGCCGCTGCGCATGCCAGCGGGCATGACGCCGGCCACGCTCGCCCTGGCGGCTGGCGATCGCATCGAAATCGATGCCCGGCTTGGCAACATCCGTCCGCGCGGGCTCGTCGATGTCGCCCTGCACCGCGTCGATGGCCGGGTGGAGCGCTTCGGCGCCACGGCCGCCGTGGAGACGCAGCTGGAGGTGGAACTGCTCGAGGCCGGAGGCGTGATCCCCTCGACCCTGCGCAAGATGGTGGAGAAGCATGGCGCCGCCGCAGACCGGGCCGCGTGAGCCCGCCGGATTCGCGGGAAAATCCGGCCCCATGCGGACCGACCAATCCATTCCCTCTCAGATCCTCGACCTGATCCAGGCCGACGCCATGCCGGCGGGCACCCATCTGCCTGCGCAGCTCCTCGCCGACCGCCTCCGGGTGTCGCGCTCACCGGTCAACGAAGCGCTGTCGCTCCTGGCTGAGAAGGGCGTGCTCATGCGGCAGCCCAACCGCGGCTACTTCCTGGTGAAGCCGATCGGCAGCGAGGCGAGGGCGCTGGCCGGGGAGCTGGGCCTCGAAGAGGCTGACGTGGTGACGGAGGTGTATTTCCGCATCGCCGACGACCGGCTGAGGGGACTGCTTCCGGACGAGTTCTCCGAAGCGCTCCTCAAGCAGCGCTACGGCTTGACGCCGGTGCAGCTGAACGGGGTGCTCGGGCGCATCGCCAACGAGGGCTGGGCCGAAAAAAAGCCCGGTTACGGCTGGGTGTTCTCGTCGATGCTGACCACGGCCGACAGCCTGCTGCAGTCGTATCGCCTTCGCCTTGCGCTCGAGCCCGCTGCGCTGCTGGAGCCGAACTACCACCTGTCGCCGCAGGTGATTGCGCGCTGCCGCGCGGCGGAAAAGCACCTGCTCGAAGGCGGTATCGAAACCGACACCGCCGATCAGCTGCACGACCGCGGCGTGCGGTTCCATGAATCGCTGGTCGAGGGCTCGGGCAACGCGTTCTTCATCGACACCATCCGCCGCGTCAACCGCGTGCGCCGGCTGCTGTCGTACCGCTCGATGCAGGATCGCAGCCGCTACAAGGAGCATTGCCAGCAGCATTTGCACCTGCTCGATCTGCTCGAGCGCGGCCGCAACGACGAAGCCTCGAAGGCCATGCACCAGCACCTTTCAAGCACGCTGCGCAATCTCGCCAAGATCAGCAGCATCCTCAAGACCTAGCTTCCATGACCATCGATCCTGCCATCGTCCGGGCGTTTGCACCCACCGGCGCATTGCGCGCCTCGATCAACCTGGGGAACCCGATCCTTGCCAATGCGGACAAGGCGACCGGCGCGCCCGCCGGCGTCTCCGTGGATCTGGCGCGCGCCTTCGCTGAACGCCTTGGCGTGCCGCTGGAACTGGTGGTGTTCGATGCCGCGGGGAAGTCGGTCGAAGCGGTGGCCAACGAACAGGCGGACATCGGCTTCTTCGCGATCGATCCGGTTCGCGGCGCCGAGATCGCATTCACCGAGGCCTATGTGTTGATCGAGGGCAGCTATCTCGTTCGAGAGGATTCGCCCTTGCAGCACAACGACGAGGTCGACCGCGAAGGGACGATGGTGGCGGTCGGCAAAGGAAGTGCCTACGACCTCTATCTGACCCGTGAACTCAAGCGCGCGCAAATCGTGCGCGCGCCGACTTCGCCCACGGTGGTCCAGACCTTCCTCGAGCAGAACCTGGACGTAGCTGCCGGCGTGAGGCAGCAACTCGAAGCAGACAGCCGCACGCACGCAGGGCTTCGCCTGTTGCCGGGCCGCTTCATGGTGATCCGCCAGGCCATGGGAACGCCGAAGACGCGAGGCGCCGACGCGGCAGAAGTGCTGCGGGGCTTCGTGGAAAACATGAAGGGTTCGGGCTTCGTGGCGGATGCGCTGCGGAGGCATCGGATCGACGGTGCATCGGTGGCGCCGGCTGCACCTGCAGAGTAGCTACTCGGCGTAGCCGCTTTTGGTATCGGTGTGGTCGTCAGGAATTCCAGAACCAATGCGCAACGGAGCGACCCCCAGGGCGAACAATCAGGACGCGCTTTGTATGAAGTCCACAAAGCCCTTGGCGGCGCCGGCAGCAGGCGGCCGGGGTAGTAGAGAAAAGGGGCCGGAGAACCGCAGCCACGGGGATTCAGGGATCGGCTCGAGCGCACCGCTGTCGAGTTGAGGCCCCAGCCAGTGCTCGAACAGGTAGATCATGCTGGCACCGGCCATAGCCGCATCGACCGAAAGATCTGCCGCTGCGCGATCTGCACCACGATCAGCTGACCAGTCACGCCGATGCGCAAGCTTTCGCCGTCGCGTTCGAAATCCCGCCGCGGCGGCGCAACTCGAGAGTCTTGCCTCTGCGCGAGTTGAGGCTGGCTAAATCTGGAGCCGTACCTATAGCAAAAATCTCCGCGACCAATGCGCCATAAAAAAAGCCCACTCTCTTTTCAAGAGCAGGCTGTCAGCAGTTAGGTACCCAGTTGTGGTGAGCTTTGCGTGCCTCGCACACTCGAGCTACAAATCAGAGTCCGTGATTAACTCAGGAAATTTACGGCGCTTGCTGCTTGTTGATCTTGCAGCGGCTTCAATCTTTGCCTTGACTTGAGTGGTCACGCGCGGGATGCCCTTGCTTGAGACATTGAAAACCCGGCCGGGCGCGGCCTTCGCTGCCTTTGCGGGCTTTCTGATGGCTGTGGGGCTAGTCATGGGGACCTCCGACAGAGAATTTCTCACTCGTATAGGTTAGCAGTTTGCGCCAAGACCTGCTGCCAGGCCGCAAATCGAAGGTCATCAGCCGCTGTGACCCTTCCGCCTCCCACCACGCCGGATCGGCGTCCAAAATATCCTGAACGGTCTGACAGCCCTGCAGGTGCGGCGCGCTGCGCTGCTCGTCGGGCAAGAGCGCAGCGTCAAAGCCAAGCTTCGGCCATACCTTGAACCCGACATGGCGCTCCTGGAACCCTTTGCCGCCCGCAGCAATCAGTGATATTTGGGCCAAACCGGCCAGATGGGCGGTGATGGCACCCAAGGTGAACGCAATGGCGCCCAGGCCGTGGGGCGTCTGGTGCTTGTCAAGGAAAAAGTGGTCGATGTGTATGCCCTCGATGAAGAGACCTGCAGTGCCAGTCTCTTCACTGAAGATCCCCAATCTGTTCTTGTGGCCTGCCTGAATGACTTTGGCGTTGATCACCGTGAAGTACATGCCTGGCGGCGCATCGTCGCGCCCCGGCTGTCTCTCGGCCTGCCCGTGCACGCGGCTGCCGTCGAAAACGGAGAACAGGTGGACGAACTCCAGCGTCGACAACGTACCGAAAGCGAAGTCAAAACTGTTTGTTGGTCCCAGTTCAACGCCATCAAACCTGACGCGCGTGCCGGTCAGGTAGGCCCGTGTGATTTCATGGGCAAGTAGAACTTGGTGCAAGTCGGCCAGGTGTGATCGATAGAAGGGCGTCTGCTGAAGTGGCACGATCCGAAGTCAAACTAGATTGAAGCGCTCAGGCTGAGCGCTTCATGTTCGTGATGTGGTGTTGCAACTTGCGAGGCGTGGGTTGAGTTGGCTTGGGGGGCACGGCCCTCCGGGTTGGTCCACGCACCCAAAGCGATGTCTGCAGGCGTGGGGCCAGTGGGTAGGTCAAGCGATGGTGGAATGTGCTTTGGCCTGACGCCGCGCAGGTGCTCTGGCCTCAGATGGGTGTATCGCTTGAGCATCTTCCAATCCTTGTGCCCAGTCACCAGCGCAGCCTGTTCGATGGTGAATCCCGCCTCAAAGAGACGACTGGCAGCTTCATGACGCAGATCATGAAACTTGAGATCCTTGATGCGCAGTTCCTTGCAGGCCCTCCGGAAAGCGGTCCCGACAGAGCGGCCGTTATACGGAAAGACCAAGCTGCTGTTGCCGGAGAACGGTTTCTGCTCCTCGAGAATGGCCCAGGCATCGAATCCCGTGACATCAAGCAATGGCACCTTCTGGTCATTGCCGTTCTTGTCCCGCGGATCCTTCCGGTCACGCACGATCACGGTACGAGCCTTGGCATCGATGTCCTCCCATCGGATTCGGCAGATCTCGTCCTGGCGCATCGCGGTGGCGACGGCGAAGCGCATGATTCGCCCCAGCGGGATGATCTGGCGTGAATTGCTGGCGAAGTAGTCGGCAAGCGCCTGCAGTTCGTCGAGGGTAGGGCGCCGGTCCCGTTCCCGCCCCTTGCCGACCAAGCCCAGGCGCTTGAGCGCGATGCGGGCCAGATCGATGGGCTCCACCTGAACACGAACCCCGTGGACGGCCGCCGCGTGAGAAACTACCAGTTTGATGTAGCCGATGTCCATGCTAATGGTGACGGGGCCGGCGCCTTCCTTGGCGCGGTCCTTGCCGAACTGGATGAGCCGTTCACGCGTGAGGTCCTTCAGCTTCAGCTTGCCCAGCTTTGTGTTCAGCGCATCGAGGGTGAAGGCCTTGGAGCGCCGAGGCGCCCTCAGCACTTCCTTCATGTCGGTGACGTGCAGATCGATCAGATCGCCGAAGGTGGTCGGGTCCTTGACCTTTGAACGGGTGGCAGGCTCGCCCAGATCGATGCGGCGCTCGGTCGCGAGAGCCCATTCCTGGGCGTCCTTGTGCCGTCGAAAGGTTTCGCTCGCATAGACACCCTTGCGGCGGACTTGCGCGCGCCAGTTGCCGGACGGAAGCTGCTTGAAGGTGGGCATTTCGTGTGCGCTATGTGTGCACTGACAGGGCGAAATAGGGCGTATTCGGGCGTTTTGGAGTGCACACGAGCGTGCACACGAGGGGTTCTAAGTGTATGAATGATAACGCTAAGTTGTTGAATTTAAAAGAGAAAATCGTCTCCGTCGCTCCCATGATGGACTGGACCGACAGGCATTGCCGCGTCTTCCACCGCCTCATGACGCGCCATGCGCTGCTCTACACGGAGATGGTGACCACCGGCGCGCTGATCCACGGTGACGTGCCGCGTCACCTGCGCTTTCATGCCGAAGAACACCCCGTGGCGCTGCAGCTCGGCGGCAGCGAGCCGAACGACCTCGCGCATTGCGCGAAGCTCGGTGAGGAGTGGGGCTACGACGAGATCAACCTGAACTGCGGCTGCCCGAGCGAGCGCGTGCAGCGCGGCGCTTTCGGGGCCTGCCTCATGAACGAGCCGCAGCTGGTGGCCGATTGCGTGAAGGCGATGGTCGACGTGATCGATGTGCCGGTCACGGTGAAGCACCGCATCGGCATCGACAAGATCGAGAGCTACGAGTTCGTGCGCGACTTTGTCGGCGCGGTGAGCGAGGCGGGCTGCGGCACCTTCATCGTCCATGCGCGCAACGCCTGGCTGCAGGGCCTGAGCCCGAAACAGAACCGCGAGATTCCGCCGCTGCGCTATGCGCTGGTGCACCGCCTGAAGCACGACTTTCCGTCGCTGCAGTTTTCGATCAATGGCGGCATCGCCACCAACGCCCAGGTGCACGAGCACCTGCGGCTGCTCGACGGCGCCATGATCGGCCGCGAGGCGTACCACAACCCCTGGTGGCTGGCCGAGTGGGACGCCGAGTTCTACGGCGAGGCCCCGCAGACGCTCACGCGCGAAGACATCGAGGCGCAGATGTGCGACTACATGGTGCGCGAGGCGACCGAGCACGGCACGAACTGGTGGTCGATCGCGCGCCACATGCTGGGTTTGCGCAACGGACTGCCCGGCGCGCGCCGCTGGCGCCAGGTCTGGAGCGACCATCGCCTGAAGACCCGCCCGCCGCACGAAGTGATGGCGCTGGCGCACGAACCCGTCGCCGCCCAAGCCGCCTGAATCCCTTCGCCGTCGCTACCGACTTTGTAGACAGTCAGCACAATTGAGTGAAGTTGACGTGCGATGGAATACAGTTTCATGACAATGCAACAACAAGTGTGATCCAAGCACGTGTTTTTGTTCAAGAATAAGACGGTCAGGGAAACAAGAAAAAGGTTCTGTCTTATGAGTGAAGCTGTGGGCGGCAAGGAAGAAGTCAGTGCGCTTGCCAGGGGGTTGTCGTTGCTGAAGGTCATCGGGATGTCAGCGGCACCCGTCGGAAACCGGGAACTGGCCGACACCACCGGCATCCCGAAGGCCACGGTGTCGCGCCTCACGGCGACGCTGGTCGGTGCGGGGTACCTGCGGCAGTCGCAGGACAGCGAGCGCTTCAGCCTGGGGCCGGTGCTGCTCGACATGAGCAGCCGCTACCTGCGCAATTTCGACCTGCGGTCGCTGGCGCGTCCGCACCTCAGCAACCTGGCTGAGCTGTCGGGCGCCAGCATCCACATGGCGGTGCGCGACGACCTCGACATGCTGGTCATCGATTCATTGCGGCCGCGCTCGGCGCTCATCAGCTCCCGCATCGACGTCGGCTCGCGCATGTCGATCGCCACCTCTGCTTCCGGCCGCGCCTACATCGGCGCCTTGCCCGGGCCTGAGCAGTCGGCACTGCTGGAGCAGATCCGGCTCGAAACCGGCGAGAACTGGCACGCCATCGAGCCGCGCCTCATCGCCAGCCTCGAAGAGCACGCCCGCCTGGGCTACTGCACCTCTTTCGGCGAATGGAACCCCCAGATCCACGCCCTGGGCTTCGCGCTCGCAGGCCCGCGCGGCGAGCGTTACGGCGTCAGCTGCGGCGGCCCCGCCTACCTGCTGCCGAGGGAGACCATGCTGACCCGCGTCGCCCCCCGCATGCTGGAAATCGCCCACCGCATCGCCACCGAAGCCGGCACCCTCACTCTGGATTGAACGAGGCCGCGCCGCAGGCGCAGGCCCTCTCGTGGGACGCCGCGGAACCGGCTCTGCCGGGCCGCAGGCGTCGCCCCCGGAAGGGGGTTGGCGAAGCGACACGAAGTGCGCGCAGCCTGGGGGGGAGGTCAGACCGCGGCTTCGAGGCCGTTGAGGAAGTGCTCGCGCATGCGCGCCATGGCCGTGGCGGCGTCGCGCGCCTCGATGGCCGCCATCACCGCGCGGTGCTCCGCGAGCGATTCGGCAATGCGCCCCGCCTTCAGCAGCGAGTTGTGGCGATTCAGCTTCATCACCTTGCGCAGGTCGGCCACCATCTGGTCGCGCCATTTGTTGTTGGCAATGGCCAGCAGGCTCATGTGGAAGCGCTCGTTCACCGCAAAGAAGTGCTCGCGGTCTTCCTTGCCGGGGGCGGCGGCGGCTTCCAGCTCGGCGTGCAGCGCCTTCAGCTCGGCGCGCTGGTCGTCGGTGGCGCGCTCGGCCACCACGCCGGCGGCGTCGCTTTCGAGCAGCGAGAGCAGGTGGTACACATCGGCCAAATCTTGTTCCGACACCTCGGTGACGTAGGCGCCGCGGCGCACCTTCATCGTCACCAGGCCTTCGGCGGCCAGCACCTTCAGGGCCTCGCGCAGGGGGGTGCGGCTGATGCCGTATTCCTCGGCCAGCTTGAGTTCGTCGATCCAGCTGCCGGGCTCCAGCTCGCGGCGGAAGATCCGTTGGCGCAGGAGCTCGGCCACCTCTTCATAGAGGGCGCGGGGGGTCAGGGTGACGGCGGACATGGGCTGCACTGTACTTCAAAAAATGCGTTTGAATTAATAATTACGGATGGGTTAGACTCGCGAACGGCTTGCAAATCCGTGCAAGCGATCTTGCGAATCCCGTCAGACCACCGCCTGGAGCGGCGCCTTCCATGAGCAGCAGCACACCCGAACCCACCTACAAGCCGGCCGATCTCGACGCCTGGGCCAAGTCCGCCGCCAAGTCGGCGCCCGGCGGCGACGTGAATGCGCTGAACTGGATCACGCCCGACGGCATCAGCGTCAAGCCGCTGTACACCGCGGCCGACCTGCAAGGCCTGAAGTACACCGACACGCTGCCCGGCTTCGAGCCCTACCTGCGCGGCCCGCAGGCCACGATGTACGCGGTGCGTCCCTGGACCATCCGCCAGTACGCCGGCTTCTCGACGGCCGAAGAATCGAACGCGTTCTACCGCAAGGCGCTGGCCGCCGGCGGGCAGGGCGTGAGCGTGGCCTTCGACCTGGCCACCCACCGCGGCTACGACAGCGACCATCCGCGCGTGACCGGCGACGTCGGCAAGGCCGGCGTGGCGATCGATTCGGTCGAGGACATGAAGATCCTGTTCGACCAGATCCCGCTCGACAAGGTGAGCGTCTCGATGACGATGAACGGCGCGGTGCTGCCGGTGCTGGCGGGCTACGTGGTCGCGGCCGAAGAGCAGGGCGTGGCGCAAGACCAGCTGAGCGGAACCATCCAGAACGACATCCTCAAGGAGTTCATGGTCCGCAACACGTACATCTTTCCGCCGGCGCCGAGCATGCGGATCATTGGCGACATCATCGAGTACACGGCGCAGAAGATGCCGAAGTTCAACTCGATCTCGATCAGCGGCTATCACATGCAGGAAGCCGGCGCCAACCAGGCGCTGGAGCTTGCGTTCACGCTGGCCGACGGCAAGGAATACGTGAAGACCGCGCTGGCCAAGGGCCTGGACGTCGACGGCTTTGCCGGGCGCCTGAGCTTCTTCTGGGCCATCGGCATGAACTTCTATCTTGAAGTGGCCAAGATGCGCGCGGCGCGTCTGCTGTGGTGCCGCATCATGAAAGAGTTCAACCCCAAGAACCCCAAGAGCCTGATGCTGCGCACGCACTGCCAGACCTCGGGCTGGAGCCTCACCGAGCAGGACCCGTACAACAACGTGGTGCGCACGACCATCGAGGCGATGGCCGCGGTGTTCGGCGGCACACAGTCGCTGCACACCAACGCGCTCGACGAAGCCATTGCGCTGCCCACCGAGTTCAGCTCGCGCATCGCGCGCAACACGCAGCTGATCATCCAGGAAGAGACGCACATCACGAACGTGATCGATCCCTGGGCCGGCAGCTACATGATGGAAAAGCTCACGCAGGACATGGCCGACGCCGCCTGGACCATCATCGAAGAGGTCGAAGCCATGGGCGGCATGACCAAGGCCGTCGACAGCGGCTGGGCCAAGCTCAAGATCGAAGCCGCCGCCGCCGAGAAGCAGGCGCGCATCGACTCCGGCAAGGACGTGATCGTCGGCGTCAACAAGTACAAGCTCAAGACCGAAGACGCGATCGACAGCCTGTCGATCGACAACGTGAAGGTGCGCGACCAGCAGGTGGCGCGCCTGCAGAGCATTCGCGCCTCGCGCGACAACGCCAAGGTGCAGGCCGCGCTCGACGCGCTCACCGAAGCCGCCGAAAACAACACCGGCAACCTGCTGGCGCTGAGCATCGATGCGGTGCGTGCGCGCGCCACCGTCGGCGAGATTTCGGACGCCCTCGAAAAATCATTCGGCCGCCATCGCGCCGACACGCAAAAGGTGACCGGTGTGTACGCTGCCGCCTATGACTCGGCCGAAGGCTGGGAAGCGCTCAAGACCGAGATCAACGACTTCGCCGAAGCACAAGGCCGCCGCCCGCGCGTGATGATTTCCAAGCTCGGGCAAGACGGGCATGACCGGGGTGCGAAGGTTGTCGCCACCGCGTTCGCCGATCTCGGCTTCGACGTCGACATGGGCCCGCTGTTCCAGACGCCCGAAGAATGCGCGCGCCAGGCCATCGAGAACGACGTGCATGCCGTGGGCGTGAGCACGCTTGCCGCCGGCCACAAGACGCTGGTTCCGGCCATCATCAACGAGCTGAAGAAGCAGGGCGCGGACGACATCATCGTGTTCGTCGGCGGCGTGATTCCGCGCCAGGACTACGACTTCCTCTACGAAGCCGGCGTGAAGGGCATCTACGGCCCGGGCACGCCCATTCCGGCCAGCGCCAAGGACGTGCTGGAGCAGATCCGCGCGGCCGTCGCGGCCTGATCGGTCGAGGTACATCGTGGGCGATCTTCTGCCACGGCTGTCCCTGCAGCCGGTGGACTCCAATGATTTCGAAGACATGCTGGCCCTGCGCATCGATGCGATGCGCCCGAGCCTGGAGCGTGTCGGCCGTTTCGATGCCGCGCGTTCGCGCGAACGCCTGAGCGCGGGCTTCGTGGTGCCCTTCATGCACCACATCGTGCTCGACGGCAGCCAGCGCGTGGGCTTCGTCACGCTCAAGCCCGAAGGGGCCGATGCCTTGCGGCTCGATCACCTCTACCTGCGCACCGGCTTCCAGGGCCTGGGCATCGGCGAGTGGGTGATCGACTGGGCGCAGGCCCAGGCGCGCGAACAGCGCCGCGACATCAAGCTCACCGCGCTCGTGCAGAGCGACGCCAACCGTTTCTACCTGCGCCACGGCTTCGTGCTCGAGGGCGAAGAGGGCGTCGACCTGCACTACCGATGGCGCTGCACGGAGCTGGCCTGCGGATGAGCGGCACCGTGCAGACCCTCGAACGCGCCATTGCCGCGACCGACGGCATGGTGCAGCGGCGTGCCATCGCCAAGGCGATCACGCTGCTCGAATCGACGCGCACCGACCACCGTGCGCAGGCCGACGAACTGCTCACGGCGCTGCTGCCGCGCACCGGCCAGTCGTTCCGCCTGGGCATCTCGGGCGTGCCGGGCGTGGGCAAGTCGACCTTCATCGAAACGCTCGGCCTGCTGCTGATCGGCAAGGGCCACCGCGTGGCCGTGCTCACCATCGACCCATCGTCCACCGTGTCGGGCGGCTCCATCCTCGGCGACAAGACGCGCATGGAGCGCCTGTCGGTGCACGAGCGCGCCTACATCCGGCCCAGCCCGTCGAGCGGCACGCTCGGCGGCGTGGCCGAGAAGACGCGCGAGGCCATGCTGGTCTGCGAGGCCGCGGGCTATGACATCGTGATCGTCGAGACCGTCGGCGTGGGCCAGAGCGAAACGGCCGTGGCCGGCATGACCGACATGTTCGTGCTGCTGCAGCTGCCCAACGCGGGCGACGACCTGCAGGCGATCAAGAAGGGCGTGATGGAGCTGGCCGACCTGGTCGCCATCAACAAGGCCGACATCGACCGCGACGCCGCCACGCGCGCGCAGGCCCAGATCACCTCGGCGCTGCGCCTCTTCGGCCACCAGGGCAACCCCGACCATGCGCATGCGGTGCACGACGCGCACAGCGGCGTGGAGCGCCGCTTCTGGCTGCCCAAGGTGCTGCAGCTCAGCGCGCTCGCCGGCACCGGCGTCGACGCCTTCTGGGACGCGGTGCTCGAATTCAAGACACTGCAGACCGCCAACGGCAAGCTCGCGAAGCGCCGCGAAAAACAGGCGACCGCGTGGATGTGGGAACGCATCGACGCCGGGCTCAAGCAGGCGTTTCGCCACCATGCGCAGGTGCGCGAGCTGCTGCCGCAGCTCACGCAGCAGGTGGCCCAAGGCAGCCTGCCGGCCTCGACGGCGGCGCGCCAGCTGCTCGCCGCGGCAGCCATCACCGCCCGGGTGTGACACCTCGGCCCCCACAAGACTCTCCCAGCAATCCAGAACCACAGCTTCGGAAGCACACCATGCAAGAACTGATCGAACAACTCGAAAAGAAGCGCGCCCAGGCGCGACTCGGCGGCGGGCAGAAGCGCATCGACGCGCAGCACGCCAAGGGCAAGCTCACGGCGCGCGAGCGCATCGAGCTGTTGCTCGACGACGGCACGTTTGAAGAATGGGACATGTTCGTCGAGCACCGCTCGGTCGACTTCGGCATGGCCGAGCAGAAGATCCCCGGCGACGGCGTGGTCACCGGCTACGGCATGATCAACGGCCGCCTCGTGTTCGTGTTCAGCCAGGACTTCACGGTCTTCGGCGGCGCGCTCAGCGAAGCCCACGCCGAAAAGATCTGCAAGGTGATGGACCAGGCCATGAAGGTCGGCGCACCGGTCATCGGCCTGAACGATTCGGGCGGCGCCCGCATCCAGGAAGGCGTGGCGTCGCTGGGCGGCTATGCCGACGTGTTCCAGCGCAACGTGATGGCCTCGGGCGTGGTGCCGCAGATCAGCATGATCATGGGGCCGTGCGCCGGCGGCGCCGTGTACTCGCCCGCCATGACCGACTTCATCTTCATGGTGAAAGACAGCAGCTACATGTTCGTCACCGGCCCCGAGGTGGTGAAGACCGTGACGCACGAGAGCGTGACGGCCGAAGAGCTCGGCGGCGCCATCACCCACACCACGCGCAGCGGCGTGGCCGACATGGCGTTCGAGAACGACGTCGAGGCGCTGATGATGCTGCGCCGCCTGTACAACTACCTGCCGCTGAACAACCGCGAGAAGCCGCCGGTGCGCCTGGGCAACGGCGGCCAGGGCGACCCGGCCGACCGGCCCGACTACTCGCTGGACACGCTGGTGCCCGACAACCCGAACAAGCCCTACGACATCAAGGAACTGATCCTGAAGGTGGTGGACGACGGCGACTTCTTCGAGCTGCAGCCCGACTATGCGAAGAACATCGTGATCGGCTTCGCGCGCATGGAAGGCCAGACCATCGGCATCGTGGCCAACCAGCCGCTGGTGCTGGCGGGCTGCCTGGACATCAAGAGCAGCATCAAGGCCGCGCGCTTCGTGCGCTTCTGCGATGCGTTCAACATCCCCGTCGTCACCTTCGTCGACGTGCCCGGTTTCATGCCCGGCACCGGCCAGGAATACGGCGGCATCATCAAGCACGGCGCCAAGCTGCTCTATGCGTACGCGGAGTGCACGGTGCCGAAGATCACCGTCATCACGCGCAAGGCCTACGGCGGTGCGTACGACGTGATGGCCTCCAAGCACCTGCGCGGCGACGTCAACCTGGCCTGGCCGCGCGCCGAGATCGCGGTGATGGGTGCCAAGGGTGCGGTGGAAATCATCTTCCGCGAAGACAAGAACGACCCCGAGAAGCTCGCCGCCCGCGAGGCCGAGTACAAGGCCCGCTTTGCCAACCCGTACGTGGCCGGCGCGCGTGGCTACATCGACGACGTGATCCTGCCGCACGAAACGCGCAAGCGCATCTGCCGCTCGCTCGTGATGCTGCGCGAGAAGAAGCTCGAGAACCCGTGGCGCAAGCACGGCAACATCCCCCTGTGAGCCGCACGGAGAAGAAGAAAATGTTCAAGAAAATCCTGATCGCCAACCGAGGCGACCAGCCGCGCAGCGGCGCAGCGACGAAGTCAAATTGCCTGGCACGCGCAGCGTGCGGCGGTTTCACCGCGGAGACCACAAATGTTTAAGAAGATCCTGATTGCCAATCGCGGTGAAATCGCGTGCCGTGTGATTCAAACGGCCAAGAAGATGGGCATCCTCACGGTCGCCGTCTACTCCGACGCCGACAAGGAAGCCCGCCACGTCGAGCTCGCCGACGAGGCCGTGCACATCGGCGCCGCGCCCAGCCGCGAAAGCTATCTGCAGGCCGACCGCATCATCGCGGCCTGCAAGCAGACCGGCGCCGAGGCCGTGCACCCGGGCTACGGCTTCCTGTCGGAGAACGAAGCCTTTGCGCGCAAGGTCGAGGAAGAGGGCATTGCCTTCATCGGCCCGAAGCACTACTCGATCGCGGCGATGGGCGACAAGATCGCCTCGAAGAAGCTCGCGAACGAAGCCCAGGTCAACACCATCCCGGGCTGGAACGACGCCATCGAGACGGCCGAGCGCGCCGTCGAGATCGCGAAGGACATCGGCTACCCGGTGATGATCAAGGCCTCGGCCGGCGGCGGTGGCAAGGGCCTGCGCGTGGCCTTTAACGACAAGGAAGCTTTCGAGGGCTTCACCTCGTGCCGCAACGAAGCGCGCAATTCTTTCGGCGATGACCGCGTGTTCATCGAGAAGTTCGTCGAGGAGCCGCGCCACATCGAGATCCAGGTGCTGGGCGATTCGCACGGCAACGTCATTTACCTGAACGAGCGCGAGTGCTCCATCCAGCGCCGCCACCAGAAGGTGATCGAGGAGGCGCCGTCGCCCTTCATCACTGACGCCACGCGCAAGGCGATGGGCGAGCAGGCGGTGCAGCTGGCCAAGGCCGTGAAGTACCAGAGCGCGGGCACGGTGGAGTTCGTGGTCGGCAAGGACCAGAGCTTCTACTTCCTGGAGATGAACACGCGCCTGCAGGTGGAGCACCCGGTGACGGAGTGCATCACCGGCCTGGACCTGGTCGAGCTGATGATCCGCGTGGCGGCCGGCGAGAAGCTGCCGCTGGCGCAGGCCGACGTGAAGCGCGACGGCTGGGCCATCGAGTGCCGCATCAACGCCGAAGATCCGTTCCGCAACTTCCTGCCGTCGACGGGCCGCCTGGTGAAGTTCCAGCCGCCGGCCGAGAGCATGTTCGCGAGCGACACCGGCCACCTGCACGGCGTGCGCGTGGACACCGGCGTGTACGACGGCGGCGAGATCCCGATGTACTACGACTCGATGATTGCCAAGCTCATCGTGCACGGCAAGGACCGCACCGAGGCCATCGCCCTCATGCGCGAGGCGCTCAACGGCTTCGTGATCCGTGGCATCAGCAGCAACATTCCGTTCCAGGCCGCGCTGCTGGCGCATCCCAAGTTCGTGGCGGGCGATTTCAACACCGGCTTCATCGCCGAGCATTACGGCAAGGGCTTCCATGCGGAAGACGTGCCGCACGCCGATCCGTCGTTCCTGGTGGCGCTGGCCGCCTTCGTCAACCGCCGCTACCGTGCGCGCGCCTCGGGCATCACCGGGCAGCTCGCGGGCCACGGCGTGAAGGTGGGCGAGAAGTTCGTGGTGGTCGAGCTGGGCCCCGAGGGCAAGCACGTGCAGCACGCGGTGTCGGTGAGCGACTTCCAGGGCAAGACCGGCGCCAGCAGCGTCACGGTGGGCGACAAGCGCTACCAGATCGACAGCGCTTTCGCGCTGGGCGCGGCGCGCGTGCAGGGCACCGTCAACGGCAAGCCGTTCACGGCGCAGGTGGAGCGCGGCGCGGGCAAGAACCCGCTGGCGCTGCGCGTGTCGCACGACGGCACGCAGATCGAAGCCATGGTGCTGTCGCCGCTGGGCGCGCGCCTGCTCGAGCTGATGCCCTACAAGGCGCCGCCCGACCTCAGCAAGTTCCTGATGTCGCCGATGCCGGGCCTGCTGGTCGAGGTGGCGGTGCAGCCGGGGCAGCAGGTCCAGGCCGGCGAGAAGCTGGCCGTGATCGAGGCCATGAAGATGGAAAACGTGCTGTTCGCCGCGCAGGATGGCGTGGTGGGCAAGATATCGGCGGCCAAGGGCGAATCGCTCGCCGTCGACCAAATCATTCTGGAGTTCAACTGATGGGTGCCAACGACCTGCAACAGGCAGCAATCACGCTGCACCGCCCGGCCAAGGCCGTGGCGACGCCCCAGGGCCCCTGGTCCGTCGAGGCGATCCAGGCGCTGCTCGACAAGCCTTTCATGGAACTGCTGTTCGAGGCGCAGACCGTGCACCGCCGGCATTTCCCCGAAGGCGACATCGAGCTGGCCACGCTGCTGTCGGTGAAGACCGGCGGCTGCCCCGAGAACTGCGGCTACTGCCCGCAGTCGGCCGAGTTCGACACCGGCGTGAAAGCGCAGAAGCTCATGGAGGTCGACGAGGTGGTGCGCGCCGCGCAGGCCGCCAAGGACGCCGGTGCCACGCGCTTCTGCATGGGCGCCGCCTGGCGTGCGCCCAAGGACCGCGACGTCGAGAAGGTGGCGGTGCTGGTCGAGGCCGTGAAGGGCCTGGGCCTGCAGACCTGCGCCACGCTCGGCATGCTGGAGCCGCACCACGCGCAGCAGCTCAAGGCGGCCGGCCTGGACTACTACAACCACAACCTGGACACCGCGCCCGAGTACTACACCGACGTGGTCGACACGCGCACCTACCAGGACCGCCTGGACACGCTGGCCGCCGTGCGCAGCGCCGGCATCAGCGTGTGCTGCGGCGGCATCGTGGGCATGGGCGAGCAGCCGGTGCACCGCGCCGGGCTGATCGCGCAGCTCGCCAACATGAACCCGTACCCCGAATCGGTGCCGATCAACAGCCTGGTGCGCGTGCCCGGCACGCCGCTGGCCGACTCGGAGCCGGTCGATCCCTTCGACTTCGTGCGCATGATCGCCGTGGCGCGCATCACCATGCCGACCGCGCGCGTGCGCCTGTCGGCCGGCCGCCAGCAGATGGGCGAGGCGGTGCAGGCCCTGTGCTTCATGGCCGGCGCCAACTCGATCTTCTACGGCGACAAGCTGCTCGTTACCGGCAACCCCGACGCCGATGCCGACGTGCAGCTGCTGCGCAAGCTCGGCCTGCGCTCGCACCGCACGCAGGAGCAAGTCGAAGAAGGCGGCTGCGCATGACGACGCCGCGTCCCTTCAAGGTGCTGGGCATCCAGCAGATCGCCATCGGCGGCCCCGACAAGCTGCGGCTGCAGAAGCTGTGGGTCGACATGCTGGGGCTCGAGGTGACGGGCACTTTCCGCAGCGAGCGCGAGAACGTCGACGAAGACATCTGTTCGATGGGCAGCGGCCCGTTCAAGGTCGAGGTCGACCTGATGCAGCCGCTCGACCCTGAAAAGAAGCCAGCGGTGCACACCACGCCCCTGAACCATGTCGGCCTGTGGATCGACGACCTGCCGAAGGCCGTCGAATGGCTCACGGCGCAGGGCGTGCGCTTTGCGCCGGGCGGCATCCGCACGGGCGCGGCGGGTTTCGACATCTGCTTTTTGCATCCCAAGGCCAACGACGAGTTCCCGATTTCGGGCGAGGGCGTGCTGGTCGAGATGGTGCAGGCGCCACCCGAGGTGGTGACGGCCTTCAACGCGCTCGCCGCTACGCGCTGAGCGCTTTGCGCACCGGCGGCTTCACGTCGGCGCGCTGCGGCGGCAGCATCGGCTGGTGCTCGCGCGCCGGGTTCAGGATGATCGAGGTCGCGGTCTCGGTCAGGATGCAGAACTTGGCGAGCACGGCGTCGAGGTGCGGCACGTCGATCACCGCGATCTCGAGGATCCAGCTGTCTTCGCCGGTCACGTTGTAGGCGTTGACGCACTCGGGCGTTTCCTGCACCAGCTTCACCACGAGGTCGTAGTCGGCCCGCCCGACGCGGATGATCCCGCGGATGCCGTAGCCCAGCCGCGTGAGGTTCACGGTCGCGCGGTAGCCGGTGATGACGCCGGCGGCTTCCAGCTTTTTCACGCGCTCGGTCACGGCCGGCTGGCTCAGGTGCACGCGACGGCCCAGCTCGGCCATGCTCAGGCGGGCGTCGGCCTGCAGTTCGGCCAGGATGCGGGTGTCATGGGCGTCCAGCGTGGGGGTCAAGGTGAAATCCATGGAAGTCCTTTAAATCGACGGTGCAGTGCGAGCAGAACCATGAAATTCGCATGGCTGCCGGGCAGGGGCTTTCATACCATGACGAGCACCACATACCAAGAAGAGACACCCTCGCCATGTCGACACTCGCACCAACTGCGCAGGCCGCGCCTGCTTCGTCGCGCCCCCGGCTGACGCCGCTGCTCTGGCTCTGCCTGGCCGCCACCTGGGTGGTCTGGGGCTCGACCTACCTGGCCATCAAGTACGCGCTGATCAGCTTTCCGCCGTTCCTGCAGATGGGCTCGCGCTTCCTGGTCGCGGGCGTGCTGCTGGCGGCGTGGATGCGCTGGCGCGGCACGCCCTGGCCGACGCGCCTGCAATGGCGCAATGCGCTGGTCGTCGGTGCGCTGATGCTCGGCGGCGGCATGGGCGGCACGGCGCTGGCCGAGGTGTCGATCGGCTCGGGGCTGGTGGTGGCGTTCATTGCCGTCATTCCGTTGCTCATCGCGCTGCTGAACCTGATCTGGGGCGTGAAGCCGGCGCGGCTCGAAGCGGCCGGCATTGCGCTCGGACTGGCCGGCGTGCTGATGCTCACGCAAGGCAGCGGCTTCAAGGCCTCGCCCGAGGGGCTGATCGCGATCTGCGTGGCCTGCGTGTGCTGGTCGCTCGGCAGCGTGCTGAGCCAGCGCAGCCTGCCGCTGGCGCCCGGCGCGATGGGCTTCGCGAGCGAGATGCTGTGCGGCGGCGTGGTGCTGATGGTGCTGGCCGCGGTGTCGGGCGAAACGATGAGCTGGCCGCCGCAACCCGTGGCGTTGGGGGCGTGGGTCTATCTCGTGGTGTTCGGCTCGCTGATTGCCTTCAACGCCTACATGGTGCTGCTCGCGCAGGCGCCGGCCGGGCTGGCGGCGAGCTACACCTTCGTCAATCCGGTGATCGCGATGCTGCTGGGCGTGTGGATCGCCCACGAGACCGTCACGCGCTTCGAGTGGTACGCCGTGGGCGTGGTGCTGGCGGGCGTGCTGCTGTTGCTCTTCAAGCGCCCGAACAAGGGCTGAGTTCGACGAGGCTCAGGCCGGGCGACGCCAGAAGGCGAGGGTGGCGGCCAGTAGCCACATGCCGACGGCGCAGCTGCGGTTGAGCACCTTGAGGCCGCGGCGCGAGAGCCAGCGCACGGCCTGTGTCCCGGCGCCGGCATAGGCCAGCATCACGCAGGTGTCGAGCACGACGAAGATCGCGCCCAGCACCAGGTACTGCATGCCCTGGGGCTTGGCGGTGTCGATGAACTGGGGCAGAAAGGCGGCGAAGAACAGCACCGTCTTCGGGTTCGACAGCGCCACCATCAGGCTGCGCACGAGCGCAATGCGACCGTGCGGACGGACCTCGATGGCCGACTTGGCCAGCGCGGTGCCCAGGTCGGTCGCTTCGCTGCGCCACAGCTTGATGCCGAGCCACACCAGGTAGGCCACGCCCGCGACGCGGATCGCGTTGAAGAGCCATTCCGAAGCCGCGAGCAGCGAGCCCAGCCCGAGCGCCACGACCGCGATCAGCGAGACGCTGCCGAGCGACGCGCCTGCAATGCCCCAGCTGGCGCGGCGCATGCCGCCGTCGATGCCGTTGGACAGCGCCAGCAGCATGGTCGGGCCGGGAATTACCGCCAGGGCGAGCGAGGCGACGGCGTAGATCAGCAGGGTGTCGAGGGTCATGGTTTGGTGGCGCGTTGTTCGGCGGCGGCGCGGGCACGTGCCAGCGCGGCTTCGACGATGGAGCGCTTGCGCGTGTTGGCGGCTTGCGGTTCGGCGGCGGCGGGCGCCGGTTCGGCCTCGCGCTTCGCGGTGTCGCGATGTTGGGCGTGCAGCTTGTAGCGCTGCAGTGCGGCCTCGGCCTGCGCCTGCGACCACGCCTGCCAGCCACTGCGGCCTGGTGTCTCGACTTCGAGTGAGATGCAATCGACCGGGCAGACCGGAATGCACAGCTCGCATCCGGTGCAGTGCGCCTCGATCACTGTGTGCATGCGCTTGTTGATGCCGATGATCGCGTCGGTCGGGCAGGCGTCGAGGCAGAGCGTGCAGCCGATGCACCAGGCTTCGTCGATGACCGCCATGGCGCGCGGGCCTTCGGTGCCGAACTGCGGATCGAGTGGTTGTGCGGTGCGGCCCGTGAGCAGCGCGAGGCGTTCGATGCCCTCGGCGCCGCCCGGCGGGCACTGGTTGATGTCGGCCTTGCCGTCGGCGATGGCCTGCGCGTAGCCCGCGCAATCGGGGTAGCCGCACCGTGTGCACTGCGTTTGAGGCAGTGCGTCGTTGATGCGTGCGGCCAGCCCGTTCACGGTGGGGGATGCGCGCAGCTCAGCGCGTGGCGCTGGCGCGGGGCTTCTTCTTTGCGGCCGGTGCCTTCGCGGCAGCCGGCGCGGCCTTCACAGCGACCGCCTTCTTGGCGGCGACCGGCGTCTTGCGGGCCGCGGCGGTTGCCACGACCTTCAGCTTCTGGCCCGGCTTGACGCGGTCTTCGGCCGGCAGCGCTTCGCGCGCACCGGCGCGGCGCTGGGGCTCGTCGCTGGCGGCGATGAAGTTGCGCACCTTCGGGTAGACCAGGTCGCGCCAGCGGCGGCCGCTGAAGATGCCGTAGTGGCCCGCGCCCTTGACTTCGTAGTGCTCGCGCTTGGCATCGGCGATGCCGGTGCACAGGCTGTGCGCGGCCTGGGTCTGGCCCGAGCCGGAGATGTCGTCGAGCTCGCCTTCGACGGTGAGCAGGGCGGTGGCGTGGATGTCCTGCGGACGCACGCGCTCCACCTGGCCGGCGGGGTTCTTCACGTCCCAGGTGCCGTTGACCAGGTCGAAGTCCTGGAACACGGTGCGGATGGTCTCGAGGTAGTAGTCCGCGTCCATGTCGAGCACGGCGTTGTACTCGTCGTAGAACTTGCGGTGGGCTTCGGCGCTGGCGTCGTCACCCTTGATCAGGTCCTTGAAGTAGTCGTAGTGGCTGGTGGCGTGGCGGTCGGGGTTCATGGCCACGAAGCCCGTGTGCTGCAGGAAGCCCGGGTAGACCTTGCGGCCCGCGCCCGGGAAGCCTTGCGGCACGCGGTAGATCACGTTGTTCTCGAACCACTCGAAGCTCTTGTTGGTCGCGAGGTTGTTGACCGCCGTGGGCGATTTGCGCGCGTCGATCGGGCCGCCCATCATGGTCATCGTGAGGGGCAGCGCCTCGCCGCGGCTGGCCATGAGCGACACGGCCGCGAGCACGGGCACGGTGGGCTGGCACACGCTCACCACGTGGCAGTTGCCGTACTCGGCCTGCAGGCGGCGGATGAACTCCTGCACGTAGTTGATGTAGTCGTCGAGGTGGAACTCGCCTTCGGACAGCGGCACCAGGCGCGCGTTCTTCCAGTCGGTGATGTAGACCTTGTGGTCCTGCAGCATGGTGCGCACAGTGTCGCGCAGCAGCGTGGCGTAGTGGCCCGACAGCGGCGCCACGATCAGCACCACGGGCTGGCTCTTGAGCGTCTTGAGAATGTGGGGTTCGTCGGTGAAGCGCTTGAAGCGGCGCAGTTCGCAGAAAGGCTTGTCGAGCTCGACGGCCTCCTGGATGACGACGTCTTCGCCTTCGACCTTGACCGACTTGATGTTGAACTCGGGCTTCTCGTAGTCCTTGCCCAGCCGGTACATCAGGTCATAGCCGGCGGCCATGCGCTGTGCCATCGGCAGTTGGCTCCAGACGGCACCGGGACCGTAGAGCTTGGAGGCGGCCTGGGCGAAGTCCGAAAAGGGCTCCATCAGGGAACGCTGGGCTTCGTAGAGTTGATAGAGCATCGCGGGTCTTTGAGTGGATGTTGCAGTGCAATATATCAGTGCATTTGCCGCGGCGCAGGGGGCCGAACCCTAGCCCCGAGCGGGCTGGATTCGCCTTCTGTGGCCGAATGTGAACGAATCGTCAAAAAGTCGATTCACTCACACCCGGTTGTCACCTAGATGACCTTCGCAATCGACGCGCAGACGTAGTCGATGTTCTTGCTGTTGAGCGCGGCGACGCACATGCGGCCGGTGTCGGTGCCGTACACGCCGAACTCGTTGCGCAGGCGAACCATCTGGTCCTTGGAGAGGCCCGAGTAGCTGAACATGCCGATCTGGGTGGTGATGAAGCTCATGTCTTCCTTCACGCCGGCGCCCTTGAGGCCGTCGACCAGCTTCTGGCGCATGGCCTTGATGCGCACGCGCATCTCGCCCAGTTCTTTTTCCCACAGGGCGCGCAGCTCGGGGTTGCCGAGCACCGCGGCCACCACGGCGCCGCCGTGGATCGGCGGGTTGCTGTAGTTGGTGCGGATGGCGATCTTGAGTTGCGACAGCACGCGGCCGGCTTCTTCCTTGCTCTCGCACAGCACCGACAGGGCGCCGACGCGCTCGCCGTACAGGCTGAAGCTCTTGGAGAAGGAGGTCGAGACGAAGAAGGTCAGGCCGGCGTCGACGAACTTGGCGACCGCCGCGCCGTCTTCCTTGAGGCCGTAGCCGAAGCCCTGGTAGGCCATGTCGAGGAAAGGCACGAGGCCCTTGGCCTTCACGGCAGCAACGACCAGGTCCCACTGCTCGGGCGTGATGTCGTAGCCGGTCGGGTTGTGGCAGCAGGCGTGCAGCACGACGATGGTGCCGGCCGGCGCTGCGTTCAGGGCGGCCAGCATGCCGTCGAAGTTGATGCCGCGCTGGGCGGCGTCGTAGTAGGGGTAGCTCTCGACCGTGAAGCCGGCGTTGGTGAACAGCGCGCGGTGGTTTTCCCAGCTCGGGTCGCTGATCAGCACCGTGGCGTTGGGGTTGAGCTTCTTGAGGAAGTCGGCGCCGACCTTCAGGCCGCCGGTACCGCCGATGGCCTGGATGGTGGCCACGCGGCCCGAGGTGACGGGTTCGCTGTCGGTGCCGAAGACCAGGCCCTTGACGGCGTTGTCGTAGGCCACGATGCCGTCGATCGGCAGGTAGCCGCGGGCCGAGGGGGCCTTCATCATGTTCTGCTCTGCGGCCTGCACGCACTGGAGCAGGGGCAGCTTGCCGTTGTCGTCGTAATACACGCCGACGCCGAGATTGACCTTGAGGGGGTTGGTGTCGGCTGCAAATTGCTCGTTGAGGCCGAGGATCGGGTCGCGCGGCGCCATTTCGACCGCGGTGAACATAGACATGGAAAGGTCCTTTGGGATGAAAGCTTCGCTGGCAACCGGAGGAGGCTTTATCCTTTCCGGTTGCCTTGAATTTTACCGGCGCCACGCCACCTGTCGGGAACAGCCATGCCAGAGAACACCGAAGCCATAGCAGACCTGAAGAAAGTCGACCCGATCGGGCCGGCGAAACAGGGCGAATTCATCCGCTACCCCGGCTCGCCGTTCGAGCTGTTCCAGCCCTATCCACCGGCGGGCGATCAGCCCAAGGCGATCGAGGGGCTGGTGGCCGGCGTGCTCGACGGCGAGGTGTACCAGACGCTGCTGGGCGTGACGGGCTCGGGCAAGACCTTCACCATGGCCAACGTAATCGCCCGGCTGGGCCGTCCGGCCATCGTGTTCGCGCCCAACAAGACGCTGGCGGCGCAGCTCTACAGCGAATTCCGCGAGTTCTTTCCGAAGAACGCCGTCGAGTACTTCGTGAGCTACTACGACTACTACCAGCCCGAGGCCTACGTGCCGCAGCGCGACCTGTTCATCGAGAAAGATTCGTCGATCAACGAGCACATCGAGCAGATGCGCCTGTCGGCCACCAAGAGCGTGCTGGAGCGGCGCGACACGGTCATCGTGGCCACGGTGAGCGCCATCTACGGCATCGGCACGCCCGAGGACTACATGGAGATGCGGCTGATTGCCCGCGTCGGCGACAAGGTCGGCCAGCGTGACCTGATCTCGCGGCTCATTCGCATGCAGTACACGCGCAACGAGCAAGACTTTGCGCGCGGCACGTTCCGCGTGCGCGGCGACACCATCGACGTGTTTCCGGCCGAGCACAGCGAACTGGCGATCCGCTTCGAGCTGTTCGACGACGAGATCGAATCGCTGCAGCTGTTCGACCCGCTCACCGGGCGCATCCGCCAGAAGGTGCCGCGCTTCACGGTGTACCCGTCGAGCCACTACGTGACGCCGCGCGACAAGGTGCTGGCGGCGGTGGAAACCATCAAGATCGAGCTGGCCGGCCGGCTCAAGGAACTGACCGGCTCGGGCAAGCTGGTCGAGGCGCAGCGCCTGGAGCAGCGCACGCGCTTCGACCTGGAAATGCTGGCCGAAATCGGCCACTGCAAGGGCATCGAGAACTACACGCGGCACCTCTCGGGCGCGGAGCCCGGCGACCCGCCGGCGACGCTCACCGACTACATGCCGAAGGACTCGTTGATGTTCCTCGACGAGAGCCATCAGATGATGGGCCAGCTCAGCGCCATGTACAACGGCGACCGGGCGCGCAAGGTCACGCTGGTCGAGTACGGCTTTCGCCTGCCGAGCGCGCTGGACAACCGGCCGCTCAAGCTCGAGGAGTTCGAAAAGCGGGTGCGCCAGTGCATCTTCGTGTCGGCCACGCCCGCGCAGTACGAAAAAGACCATGCTGGCAACGTCGTCGAGCAGCTGGTGCGGCCGACCGGGCTGATCGATCCCGAAGTTGAAGTGCGTCCCGCCACGCACCAGGTCGACGATGTGCTGGGCGAGATCCGCATCCGCGTCGAGAAGAACGAGCGCGTGCTGATCACCACGCTGACCAAGCGCATGGCCGAACAGCTCACCGACTACCTGGGCGACAACGGCGTGAAGGTGCGCTACCTGCACAGCGACGTCGACACGGTCGAGCGGGTGGAAATCCTGCGCGACCTGCGCCTGGGCTCCTTCGACGTGCTGGTGGGCATCAACCTGCTGCGCGAAGGGCTGGACATTCCCGAGGTGTCACTGGTGGCGATCCTCGACGCCGACAAGGAAGGTTTCCTCCGTGCCGAGCGTTCGCTGATCCAGACCATCGGCCGGGCAGCGCGCAACCTGAACGGCAAGGCCATCCTCTACGCCGACCGGATGACCGAGTCGATGAAGAAGGCCATCGGCGAAACCGAGCGCCGCCGCACCCGGCAGATCGCCCACAACGAGGCGAACGGCATCACGCCGCGCAGCATCGTGAAGCAGGTGCGCGACCTGATCGACGGCGTCTACAGCGAGAAGACCGGCAAGGAAATGGCCAAGCTCGACCTGGAGCGCGCCAAGGTCGAGGACATGAGCGAGAAAGACATCGCGCGGGAAATCAAGCGCCTCGAAAAGCAGATGCTGGAGCACGCCCGCAACCTCGAATTCGAGAAAGCGGCCCGGGTGCGCGACCAGTTGGCGCTGCTGCGCGAGCAGGCATTCGGGGCATCGGGCGGCGACAACATTCCGGGGCTGGCGGCCTGATTTTGGCTAGGTCATAAGTTCGCTTTCTTCAAGCGAGCCGCGCTGGGGTTTACCCGAGCAGAACTCGGGGGCTTCTGCTATACTTGACCGAAATACTCAACAACAAAGAACTTCGCGATGAAGGACCGACTCCTACCGACTGGTTCACCAGCGTCAGGGGCGGGCAGGGCGGAGACGAAGTCACCGCGGCCCAAGGCTGTGGTGTCATTTCAACGGTAAGCACTTGAAGGAGCTTGCGATGCGTCTCACTACCAAAGGCCGTTTTGCGGTCACAGCAATGATCGATCTGGCGTTGCGTCAGAACACCGGTCCGGTCACGCTGGCTGCGATCAGCCAGCGGCAGCAGATTTCGCTGTCGTACCTCGAACAGCTGTTCGGCAAACTGCGCCGCCACGAGCTGGTCGAGTCGACCCGCGGCCCCGGCGGCGGCTACAGCCTCGGACGCAAGGCGGCAGACATCACGGTCGCCGACATCATCGTGTCCGTCGACGAGCCGATCGATGCCACGCAGTGCGGCGGCAAGGAAAACTGTCTCGGTGAGCAGGGTCGTTGCATGACGCACGAACTCTGGGCCTCGCTGAACCAGCGCATGGTCGAGTTCCTCGATTCCGTCACGCTGCAGAAGCTGGTCGACGACCAGATCGCCAAGGGCGTGCAGATCGAGAACAAGCCGGTCGTCAAGCGCGCCATCTCGGCCCAGCCGGTGGTCAAACCCATTCGCGTGAATGCGCCGAATTCGGTCTTCGCTCTCGGCAACGTCTTCGCGAAGTCCTGACCTGATGAGTCGGGCGGTGCCTGCGGGCATCGCCTGAGTTTGCCCCGATCCCAGAACACAACCCCCACGCCAGCCCGAGCCAGCCATGGACGTCACTCCTCATTTCCCGATCTATCTCGATTACGGCGCCACCACGCCGGCCGACCCGCGTGTGGTCGACGCCATGATTCCCTGGTTGCGCGAACATTTCGGCAACCCGGCATCGCGCAGCCACGCCTGGGGCTGGGAAGCCGAAGAAGCGGTCGAAAAGGCGCGCGGCCAGGTGGCCGACCTCATCAATGCCGACCCGCGTGAAATCGTCTGGTCGTCGGGCGCCACCGAGTCGATCAACCTGGCCCTCAAGGGCGCGGCCCAGTTCTACAAGGGCAAGGGCAAGCACCTGATCACCCTGAAGACCGAGCACAAGGCCGTGCTCGACACCATGCGCGAACTCGAGCGCCAGGGTTTCGAAGTGACCTACCTCGACGTCGAGGAAAACGGTCTCGTCGATCTGGAGAAGTTCAAGGCGGCCATCCGCCCCGACACCATCCTGGCCAGCGTGCTGTTCGTGAACAACGAAATCGGCGTGATCCAGGACGTGGTCGCGCTGGGCAATGCCTGCCGCGAAAAGGGCGTGATCTTCCACGTCGACGCGGCCCAGGCCACCGGCAAGGTCGAGATCGACATCACGAAGCTGCCCATCGACCTGATGAGCCTCGCTTCGCACAAGACCTATGGTCCGAAGGGCATCGGCGCGCTTTACGTGCGCCGCAAGCCGCGCATCCGACTTGAAGCGCAAATGCACGGCGGTGGCCACGAGCGCGGCATGCGCTCGGGCACGCTGCCCACGCACCAGATCGTGGGCATGGGCGAGGCCTACCGCATTGCCAAGCTCGAAATGAAGGACGACATCGCCCATGCGCGCCGCCTGCAGAAGCGTCTGCTCGACGGCCTGAAAGACGTGGAGCAGGTGTTCATCAACGGCGACCTCGAGCAGCGTGTGCCGCACAACCTGAACATGAGCTTCAACTACGTCGAAGGCGAGTCGCTGATCATGGGCATCAAGGGCTTGGCGGTGTCGTCGGGTTCGGCCTGCACCTCGGCCAGCCTGGAGCCCAGCTATGTGCTGCGCGCCCTGGGCCGCAGCGACGAGCTGGCCCACAGCAGCCTGCGCATGACCATCGGCCGTTTCACGACCGAAGAAGAAATCGACTACGCCATCTCGACCATCAAGCACAACGTCGCCAAGCTGCGCGAGCTGAGCCCCCTGTGGGAGATGTTCAAGGACGGCGTCGACATCAGCACGATCCAGTGGTCGGCCCACTGACCCAGGCCAGCCCACGGCTCCACGATTGAACAAAGTTTGAGAGGTACACCATGGCATATTCTTCCAAGGTCATCGACCACTACGAAAATCCCCGCAACGTCGGCTCCTTCGAAAAGGGTGACGACTCGGTAGGCACCGGCATGGTCGGCGCACCGGCCTGCGGCGACGTGATGAAGCTGCAGATCAAGGTCAACCCCGAAACCGGCGTGATCGAAGACGCACGCTTCAAGACCTACGGCTGCGGTTCGGCCATCGCGTCCTCGTCGCTCGTGACCGAATGGGTCAAGGGCAAGACGCTCGACGAAGCAGCGGCCCTCAAGAACGCGCAGATCGCCGAAGAACTGGCGCTGCCGCCGGTCAAGATCCACTGCTCGATCCTCGCGGAAGACGCCATCAAGGCGGCCGTGAGCGACTACAAGGCGAAGCACGGCGTGAAGACCGAGTCGACCGCCGAAGCTGCTGTTCACTGAGATGGCCGTCACGCTGACCGAAGCCGCTGCGCGCCACGTCACCCGCTACCTCGGCAAACGGGGCAAGGGCGTGGGCGTGCGGCTGGGCGTGAAGACCACCGGCTGCTCGGGCCTGGCCTACAAGCTTGAGTACGTCGACGAGTTCACGCCTGAAGACGTGGTGTTCGAAGACCACGGCGTGAAGGTGCTGGTCGATCCGAAGAGCCTGGCCTACATCGACGGCACGCAGCTCGACTTCGTGCGCGAAGGCCTGAACGAGGGCTTCAAGTTCATCAACCCGAACGAACGCGACCGTTGCGGCTGCGGCGAAAGTTTTCGCATCTGATGCATCGTCGCTGACTGCGACCACAGCCGCCACCATGTCATGTGCTGGCGGTTTTTTCTTGATCTTTAGCGCGGCCCGGCAGGCAGTCTGATGAACCTCAACGACACCGACTTCCAACTGTTCGCCGTCCCGGCGACCTTCGCACAGGACCGCGCCGTGCTCGACGCGCGCTGGAAGGAACTGCAGCGCGAGGTGCACCCGGACCGTTTTGCCGCGCAGGGCGCCGCGGCGCAGCGCGTGGCCATGCAGTGGTCGGTGCGCATCAACGAGGCCTACCAGCGGCTCAAGGACCCGATCCGTCGCGCGAGCTATCTCTGCGAACTCAACGGCGCGCCGCTGAATGCCGAGAACAACACGGCGATGCCGGGTGCCTTTCTGATGCAGCAGATGGAATGGCGCGAAGCGCTCGACGACGCCTGCGACATCGCCGCCGTCGAGGTGCTGCAAGCGGACGTCGAAAGCACCCGCGCCCGCGCACTCTCGTCGCTCGACTGGCTGATCGACGAGAAGGGCGACTACCCCGGTGCCGTTCAGCAAGTGAGAGCCCTCATGTTCATTGAGCGCTTCGGCGAGGACGTCGAAAAAAAATTCGATCAGTTGGGACAATAAGCCCTTATGGCTCTTCTTCAGATTTCCGAACCCGGCCAGGCGCCCGACCCGCACCAGCGCCGCATCGCCGTGGGCATCGACCTGGGCACCACGCATTCGCTGGTGGCCTCGGTGCGCAACGGCGTGGCCGAATGCCTGCCCGACGACCAGGGCCGCGTGCTGCTGCCCTCGGCCGTGCGCTACCTCGACGGCGACCGCCGCCAGATCGGCTTCGATGCCGTGGCCGCGCGCGCGCAAGACCCCGCCAACACCATCACCTCGGTCAAGCGGCTCATGGGCCGCGGCCTGGCGGACATCGCGAACCGCGAGGCCATGTCGTATCGCATCGGCGGTGACGACGGCGGCATGGTCAAGGTGCAGACCTCGGCCGGCGAGAAGTCGCCCGTCGAGATCAGCGCCGAGATCCTGGCCACGCTGCGCTACCGCGCCGAAGACACCTTCGACGACGAGCTCTACGGCGCCGTCATCACCGTGCCGGCGTACTTCGACGAAGGCCAGCGCCAGGCGACCAAGGACGCGGCGCAGCTCGCAGGATTGAACGTGCTGCGCCTGATCAGCGAGCCGACCGCCGCAGCCATTGCCTACGGCCTCGATAACGCGAGCGAAGGCGTCTACGCGGTCTATGACCTGGGCGGCGGCACCTTCGACATCTCGATCCTGCGGCTCACGCAAGGCGTGTTCGAAGTGATCGCCACGGGGGGCGATTCGGCCCTCGGTGGCGACGACTACGACCACGCCATCGCCGACTTCGTGCTCGCGCAGACCGATCGGCAGGCTGGCAACGACAACGACCGCGCGGCGCTGCTCGTGGCCGCGCGTGCCGCCAAAGAAGCACTGACCGATGCCGAGTCGGTCCTCTTCAGCGCCGCGCTGACGGGCGGCAATGCCGAGTTCACGCTGACCCGTGCGCAGTTCTTTGCCGCCACGCAGGCGCTGACCGATCGCACCCTCGCAGCCGTGCGCAAGGCCCTGCGCGACGCGAAGCTCAAGCCCGAAGACCTGCAGGGCATCGTGCTCGTCGGTGGGTCCACGCGCATGCCGCAGATCCGCAGCGCCGTGGCCGAGCATTTCGGTCGCGAGCCGCTGATCAACCTGAACCCCGACGAGGTTGTGGCGCTCGGCGCCGCGATCCAGGCCAACCAGCTGGCCGGCAACAACGGCGCAGGCGAACTGCTGCTGCTCGATGTGATCCCGCTGTCGCTCGGCATCGAGACGATGGGCGGCCTCGTCGAGCGCATCGTGCCGCGCAACCAGACAATCCCGACCGCGATGGCACAGGACTTCACGACCTACCAGGACGGCCAGACCGCGCTGGCGCTGCACGTGGTGCAGGGTGAGCGCGACCTCGTGTCCGACTGCCGCAGCCTCGCACGCTTCACGCTGCGCGGCATTCCGCCAATGGCGGCTGGTGCGGCGCGCATCCGCGTCACCTTCACGGTCGATGCCGACGGCCTGCTGAGCGTGAGCGCCAAGGAGCAGGGCAGCGGTGTCGAAGCCAGCGTGGCGGTCAAGCCCTCGTACGGCCTGTCGGACGACCAGATCGCGACCATGCTGCAGGAGAGCTTCTCCACCGCCCAGCAGGACATGCAGGCCCGCGCGCTGGTCGAATCGCGCGTCGATGCCGACCGCATGCTGCTGGCCACGCAAAGCGCGCTCGATGCCGACGGCGACCTGCTGAGTGCCGACGAGCGCGCCGCCATCGACGCCTCGATGGCACAGCTGCGCGAAACCGCCAAGAGCAGCAACGAAGCCGCCGCCATCGAAGCCGCCACGAAGACGCTGGCCAACGACACCGAAGCCTTTGCCGCCCAGCGCATGAACGCGGGCATTGCACGCGCGCTTGCAGGCCGCAAGGTCGAATCCCTGTAGACAGAACAATTTCATGCCCACGATCAAGATCTATCCGCATCCCGAGTACTGCCCGCAAGGCGCCGAGATCACCGCGCCCGCCGGCACCTCGATCTGCGAGGCCTTGCTCGACAACGACATCAACATCGAGCACGCCTGCGAGATGAGCTGCGCCTGCACCACCTGCCACGTGATCGTGCGCGCGGGCCTCGATTCGTTGAACGAAGCCGAGGAAGGCGAAGAAGACCTGCTCGACCGTGCCTGGGGCCTCGAGCCGCAGTCGCGCCTGAGCTGCCAGACCATCCTGGCGCAGGACAATGTGACGATCGAGATTCCCAAGTACACGATCAACCACGCCAAGGAAAACCACTGATGAGCGCAGCGCCGGGCCGCCCCAAGCAAGCTCGCACCCCCTCGGGGGGCGGCGAGGACACGAAGTGCCGAGACTGGGGGCACGCATGAGTCGTCAGATCGTTCTTGATACGGAAACCACGGGCCTGTCTGCGGAGAACGGCGACCGCGTCATCGAGCTGGGCTGCGTGGAGCTGTTTGCGCGCAAGCTCACCGGCAACGACCTGCACATCTACTTCAACCCGGAGCGCGAGAGCCACGAGGACGCGCTCAAGGTCCACGGCCTGACCACCGACTTCCTGCGCGACAAGCCGAAGTTCGCCACGCTGGCCAAGGACATCGTCGAGTACCTGCGCGGCGCCGAGCTGATCATCCACAACGCGGCCTTCGACGTCGGCTTTCTCAACAAGGAATTCGAGCGCGCCGGCCTGCCGCCGCTCAAGACCTTCGTGAGCGAAGTGACCGACACGCTGGCCATGGCCAAGCTGGTCTACCCCGGCAAGCGCAACTCGCTCGACGCCTTGTGCGACCGCTTCGGTGTCGACCGCTCGAACCGCACCTTCCACGGCGCCAAGCTCGACGCGCAGCTGCTTGCCGACGTGTACATCAATCTCACGCGCGGGCAGGATGCGCTGCTGATCGATGTGGCCTCGAACGAGCCTGCCCAAGGCATGACGGTCGTGGCGGTCGACCTGAGCCAGTTCGAACTGCCGGTGATCGCGGCTGCCGAGCATGAACTCGCCGCGCACGAGGCGGTGTTGTCGCAACTCGACAAATCCAGCGGTGGAAAAACGGTGTTCCGCCAAAACGCCTGAAAAGCTGTGGCATAATCTGAGGCTTCGCACAGCGCGATACGTGTTCAAGACACTGAACTCAAAAGCAGTGTCTCAGGGCGGTTAGCTCAGGGGTAGAGCACAGCATTCACACTGCTGGGGTCGGAGGTTCGAAACCTCCACCGCCCACCAATCAGACCTACGACAAACGGCACCTTCGGGTGCCGTTTTCGTTTGTCCTGCGCAATCCCAGTGCAATTCAAGGCGGGCCTGCCGCGCGGCCAGCGCACTCCGGTGCGCTCAGAAGGAGTGGCCTTCGCGGTTGCGCCGCAGGTCGGCCTCCACCATCATCGTGCACAGTTCCTCCAGCGTCGTGCGGGGCTCCCAGCCCAGCGTCTTCCTGGCATGCGACGCATCGCCGATGAGCAGTTCCACTTCCGCCGGGCGATAGAACTTCGGATCGATCTTCACGAGGACCTTGCCGGTCTTGCGGTCGACGGCAATTTCCTCCTGGGCCGTCCCTTCGAACCGGAGTTCGCAGCCCGTGGCCCTGAACGCCATGTCGACGAACTCCCGCACGGTTTCCGTGCGGTGGGTGGCGAGCACGTAGTTGTCGGGTTTGTCGGCCTGCAGCATGCGCCACATGCCGTCGACGTACTCCTTCGCATAGCCCCAGTCGCGCTTGGCGTCCAGATTGCCCAGCGCGAGCACGTCGAGCCTGCCGAGCCTGATCTTCGCCGCTGCGTCGGTGATCTTGCGCGTCACGAATTCGCGGCCGCGCAACGGGCTCTCGTGATTGAAGAGGATGCCGCAGCAACCGAAGATGCCGTAGCTCTCACGGTAGTTCATCGTCATCCAGTGGGCGAAGAGCTTGGAGACGCCGTACGGGCTGCGCGGGTAGAAGGGCGTGTCTTCCTTCTGCGGAACGGCTTGGACCTTGCCGAACATCTCCGACGTCGAGGCCTGGTAGTACTTGATCTTGCGGTTCGTCAGGCGAATCGCTTCGAGCAGGTGAAGGGTGCCCAGGCCGTTGATGTTCGTGGTGGCTTCGGGCTGGTTGAAGCTCGCGCCCACGAAGCTCTGCGCCGCCAGGTTGTAGATCTCGTCGGGCTCCGTATCCCTGATCAGCGTGAGCGAACTGCCCAGGTCCGTCAGGTCGTACTCCACCAGATGAAGCTCCGGATGGTCCTGGATGCCGAGCGACTCGATGCGCCAGAAGTTCACCGAACTGGTTCGGCGAAAGGTCCCGTAGACGGTGTAGCCCTTGCCCAGCAGCAGCTCGGCCAGGTACGCCCCGTCTTGTCCGGTTATGCCAGTGACGACAGCACGTTTTTTCATGGCTTCAGTCAGGTGAGGTGAGATGAGATGAGGGACGGCTCAGGCCGGCGCATCGACGCCGCGTTCGACCGCAAGCGGTACAGCCGATGACATCGCGAGCGCCTCGCGCTTCTCGGCCGCAGGGCAGCGGCCATACGTGTCGTCGAAGCGCACGATGTCGTCTTCGCCGAGGTAGCTGCCGGTCTGCACCTCGATCACCTCCAGCAGGGTCTTGCCGGGGTTTTCGAGCCGGTGGATGGTGCCCGAGGGCAGGTAGATCGACTCGTTCTCCCGCACCAGCAGCACTTCGCTGCCGCGCGTGGCCTTGGCCGTGCCCTTGACGACGATCCAGTGCTCGGCGCGGTGGTGGTGCATCTGCAGCGACAGCTTGCCGCCGGGCTTGACGGTCAGGTGCTTCACCTGGAAGCGCTCGCCCGTGTCGATGCTGTCGTAGGCGCCCCAGGGCCGCACCACGCGGCGATGCTCGGTGGCTTCGACCGTGCCTTCGCGTGCCAGCATGCGCACCACCTCGGCCACCTGTTCGGCGCAGTCCGCACCTGCGACCAGCACCGCGTCCGGCGTGTCCACGATGATCAGGTCCTCGGTGCCGAGCGCCACCACCGGCCGATGCGGCGCGTGGACAAAGGTGTTGCGCGAGTTCAGCACGCTTCCCGCGCCGCTCACGCGGTTGCCCGCCTCGTCGGCCGGGTGCAGTTGGGCCACCGCGTTCCAGCTGCCCACGTCGCTCCAGGCGCCCTCGAAGCGCACCACCGCGACGTCGGCGTGCTTCTCGAGCACCGCGTAGTCGATGCTCTCGCTGCGGCAGCCTTCGAAGGCTTCGGGGTCCAGGCGCACGAAGCTGCCGTCGACCGACACCGCGGCGGTCGCGCGTTCGCAGGTGGCGAGGATGTCGGGCGCATGTGTGCGCAGTGCCTCGACCAGCGTGCGGGCCTGGACCAGGAAGATGCCCGCGTTCCAGCAGTAGTTGCCCTGCAGGATCAGCGTTGCGGCCACCGCCGCCGTCGGCTTTTCGACGAAGCGCGCCACGGCGTGGCTGGCGCCATGGCCCGTGGCCCCGGCCGCCTCGATGTACCCGTAGGCGGTGCTCGGAAAACTGGGCGCCACGCCGAAGGTGACGATCCGGCCTGCCAGCGCCGCTTCCACGCCGCTGCGCATCGTGGCCTCGAACAGCGCCACGTCGGGAATGTGGTGGTCCGCGGGCGCAAAGAGCAGCAGGTCGTCGGGGTCGGCCAGCAGGGCCGCCGCGGCCATGGCGGCGGCCGTGTTGCGGGGCACGGGTTCGAGGATCTGGCGGCCCTGCGCGTGTGCGTTCTCGATCGCTTCGCGCACCAGGAACCGGTGTTCTTCCGACGCCACGCAGGTGATCGTCCGGTTCAGCGTCGCGAGCCGTTCGAGCGTGAGGTGCAGCAGGCTCTTGGTGCCCACGAGCGGCGCGAACTGCTTGGGAAACGCCTTGCGCGACAGCGGCCACAGCCGCGTGCCGCTGCCGCCGCACAGGACCACGGGATGGATGGTGGGGGTGTTCATGGGGACCAGCCTTTGTGCAGGGGGTGATGGATCGGATCGCTTCGAAGGCGTGCCGCCCGGTTCAGATCAGGCCCGTGTGAACGGCGAAGTTCACGGCCTGGGCGCGCGAATGCACGTGCAGCTTCTTGTAGATGCTCTTGATGTGCACGTTGACCGTCTGGCCGGTGATGCCGAGCCTGGCGCCGATCTCCGCGGAGACGCAGCCCGACGCGACGTGGCGAAGGACCTGGCTCTCGCGCGGCGTCAGCGTGGCCCCGTGCGGCGGCGACGCGCCGCCGAAGGGCTGCTGTTGCTGCTGCTCGCGGGGCTGGTGGTTCAGTCGGTGCAGCAGGCGCCGCGCCAGCCGCGGCGTGATGACGGCGCCGCCGTTCACCACGTGCAGCACCGCATCGGCAAAGCTCTGCAGCCAGGCGTTCTTCAGCAGATAGCCCGTGGCGCCCAGCTCGAAGGCGCGCAGCACGTGCGCATCGTCCTCGAGCGCGGAGATGACGATGATCTCGCCGTTGCCATGCTGACGGCGCGCCTCGGCGATCAGCTCGAAGCCCATGCCGTCGCTCAGGCGCAGGTCGACCATCAGCACGTCGAACGCGTGCGTGGCCAGCAGCTTGCGTCCCTCGCGGATGCTGTCCGCCTGGCCTTCGAGCTGGATGCGCAGGTCCGACAGCAGCTCCTGGGCGATCACGCGGCGCATGTATTCGTCGTCGTCGATGAGCAGCACGCGCACCGGCGATTTTTCCTGGCCCGTCAGGAAGTCGGGCCACAGCCTGGCGGCGGGCGCGCACACGGGGGTGGCGGTGCCCTGGTGGCGCGGCGGCATCACGGCGGAGGCGGGGTCGCCAGAAGAAACGAGCGTGTGATCAGCCATGGTCTTGCCCCGGTTGGAGTGGGTGAGGAAGGGACGCCGGCGCAGTGCCATCGGCGGTGCGGACCGGGAAGTCCGGCACCGGCCCGTCGAAGCCGCGCGGATTCGCCAGCTGCCACCGCCAGCTGTCGGCGCACATCTGGTCCAGGCTTCGCTGCGCGCGCCAGCCGAGCCGGTCCTGGGCATGCTGCACGTCCGCCCAGTAGGCCGCGGCATCGCCGGGACGGCGCGCCCCGATGTGCACCGCGATGCGGTGTCCGCACGCGCGTTCGAACGCCGCGATCACGTCGAGCACCGACGCGCCCTGGCCCGTGCCCAGGTTCACCGTGAGCAGGCCCCGATGCAGCGCCGCGTACCGCAGGGCCGCCACATGGCCCTCGGCCACGTCCATCACATGCACGTAGTCGCGCACCCCCGTGCCGTCGTGCGTCTCGTAGTCGTTGCCGTGCACGACGACGTGCCCGCGCTCGCCCACCGCGACCTGCGAGACGTACGGCACCAGGTTGTCGGGCGGCCCCTGGGGGTGTTCGCCCAGCAGGCCGCTCTCGTGCGCGCCGATGGGGTTGAAGAAGCGCAGGCATGCGATGCCCCAGCGCGGATCGGAGCGCGAGAGGTCCGCGAGCATGCGCTCCACCATCACCTTGGAGCGCCCGTAGGGATTGACGGCCGCGTACGACGCGCTTTCCCGTATCGGCGAGCGTGCGATGTCGCCGTAGACCGTGGCCGAAGACGAGAAGATCAGCGTGCGCACGCCGGCGCGCGCCATGGCGCGCGCCAGTGCGAGGCTGCCCGCCACGTTGACGTCGTAGTAGCCGAGCGGGTCGCTCACCGAGCGGCTGACTGCCTTCAGCCCCGCGAGATGCAGCACCGCGTCGACCCCGTGCTCGGCGAACACGCGGTCGAGCACCGCCGCGTCGCGCACGTCGCCGCGCACGAGCTGCGGCTGCACGCCGCAGATGCGGCCCACGCGCTCCAGCGAACGCGGGTCGCTGTTGACCAGCGTGTCCAGCACCACCGGCAGGAAGCCGGCCGCGATCAACGCCACGCAGGCGTGGCTTCCGACGAAGCCTGCACCACCCGTCACGAGAATCTTTGAATGGGTCATGGTTGGGACTCGCGCAAGGGGGACGGCGTTGTCGTGCCTCGGTCTGCCACGCAGCGAACCAGCGCTTGCTCGAAGCGCGACAGGATCGCGTCCTGGTCGAGTTCCGCCTGCGCGAACGCACGGCCCGCCGCACCGAGCGTTTCGCGCAGGACCGGCGACACCGCGAGCTGCGCGATGGCGTCGGCCAGCACGGCCGCATCGCCCGGTGGCACCACGAGGCCGCGGCCCGCCACCGCGTTGCCGAGTTCGGTGCCGGGGTGCGCGGTGGCGATCACGGCTTTGCCGCTCGCGAACATGCCGGCCAGCTTCGAGGGCATCACGAGGTCCGCGGCATCGGCGCGCTGGGGCAGCACGTGGATGTCGGCCATGCCCAGCAACTCGTTGAGCCGCTCGGCGGGCTGCAGGTCCAGAAAGTGCACGCGGTCCAGGCCGGCACAGGCCGACATCAGCGGGCCGCGGCTCGGACCGTTGCCGCAGATGACGAAGTGGATGTTCGGCCGGCCGGCGAGCAGGCCTGCCGCTTCGGCCAGCAGCTCGATGCCCTGCTTGGTGCCCAGGCTGCCCGCATAGAGCACGACCACGGCGTCGGGCGCAATGCCCAGCGCGGCCCGGTAGCCGCCGTCCGCCACGGGCACAGGATGGATGGCCGAGATGTCCACCCAGTTCGGAAAGAACACCAGCCGGCCTTCGTCGACGCCCTTGCTTCGTGCCTTGTCGATCATGGCCGCGGAGATGGTCGACACGCGGTCGAACCGCGTCAGCAGCCATCGCTCGAGCGACAGCGCGACGCGCCGCACGCGCGCACCGCGCAACAGGCCCAGGTCGAAAGCCGCATCGACTTCGTAGTCCTGGATGTGCAGCCACGACCTGATGCCGAACATCTTCGCGAAGCACAGCACTGCGGGCGCGCAGAACAGCGGCGGCTCCACGACGAACACGAGGTCGGGCTTCCAGCGCGCCTGCGCCAGCAGCAGCGGCAGGCTCGACAGCATGAATGAGACCAGGTGCGCCACGCGCGCCAGCGCACGCGGCTGCGCGGGCACCCAGGTGGGCGCGCGCCAGACCGTGAGGCCGTTGTGTTCGGTCTTGCGGTAGGCCCAGGCCGAATGCCCCGCGAACACCGCCCAGTGCGGAAAGAAAGGCGGCGCCGCGATCACGCGCACATCGTGGCCCCGGGCCTGGAGCCAGTCGGCCATCTCGCCGGAGTACTTGCCGATGCCGGCCAGCTCGGGCGCGAAGTTCATCGAGTACAGCAGGATCTTCACGGCGACCTCTCAGTGACCGGGCGCAGCAGGCGCACGATCGGAAAGAAGCCGAACAGCGCGCGCATGCGCAGCTCGTACAGCAGGAAGTCGGACACGAAGGCGATGAAGAAGACGTAGTGCGGCTTGTCCGGAAAGAGCGAGATCACGACGCCGTACGAGGCCATGCGCAGTGCGAACTCCAGCAGCGTCCACCATCCGAGCGAGCCCATCGTGGCGTTGAGCGAGAGCATCATTTCGTGATGGACCGTGTAGGTTCTCAGCAGGAAGTACGGCGCGATGCACACGAAGATGTCGCGCGCCTCGGGGCCGAGCTTCAGCAGCGGCGCGGCCACCGCCAGCAGGCCTGCCAGCCCCACGAAGAGCACGCAGCCGAGCAGGAACGAATGCCGCGCCAGCCGCAGCTTTTCGGTCGTGAGGTTGGCTGCGTTGGCGTCCAGCATCGCCGGCGTCTTCGTGACGAGAAAGGCCTGCACGAACTGCGAAGGCGCCTCCGCAAGAAGAAAGGCCAGCTTGAACGCGCCCACGTAGCCCAGCGGCATGAAGAGCGCCACGAGCAGCAGGTCCGACTTGCGCAGCAGGAAGGTCAGCAGCGCATACACCGTGGCGCTGGCCTGCGACGCGAGCGCCAGTGCGGGCGGCCCGGCCGGCGGCGTTGCGCCATTTGTCGGCAGGACGATGGCCGCGCCCACGAGCAGCAAGGCCAGCAGGTTGATGGCGAGCAGGTGCGCCACGCCGATCTCCAGACCGAGCGCAGCGAGCGCCGCCACGCCCAGCACCAGAACGGTCGCGCGCACGCCCGACTCCAGGTTGAGCAGGCCCGCATGGCCCAGGCCCCGGCTGTACGACAGGCGCAGGCTGTTGAAGGCGAAGACCGCGAGCGACACCACGATCAGCATGAAAGGCACGCCGGCCACCGGCAGGCGCTGAGCGCCCACGACACCGGCCGCGAGCACCGCCGCGAGCGGAAGCCCGATCGCCAGCGTGCGCACGAGGTCGCCGCGCGTCACCCGCGGCGGCACGCTCGCGGCATTGCGCGAGAACAGCAGCGAGCTTCCCAACGTGCCCACGACCAGCGCCACTTCCAGCACCGACTGGTAGATGGAGTACTCGCCGAAGCGCGCGGGCGCCACCTGGGCCGCGATGAGAAAGATCGCCAGGAAACCCGACAGGTACACGTACAGCCGCGACGCAAGCGCTCCCAGGCCGAAGCGCTGC